>DCFU01000005.1 GCA_002319795.1 Megamonas sp. UBA1796 | reverse complement strand
GAGCAGGAACGTGGTATTACAATTACTTCGGCTGCGACGACGTGCCACTGGAAAGAACATCGTATCAATATCATCGACACACCAGGCCACGTGGACTTTACAGTTGAAGTGGAACGTTCCCTGAGGGTACTTGACGGTGCAGTTGCTGTTCTTACAGCAAGAGGCGGCGTTGAGCCACAGACGGAGACGGTATGGCGTCAGGCTGAAAAATATAATGTACCTCGTATGGCTTATGTGAATAAGATGGATACGACGGGTGCGGATTTTTATAATGTCCTGAAAATGATGGATGAACGTCTGCATGCAAATGCAGTTGCTATCCAGCTTCCAATTGGTGCTGAGGATGATTTCCAAGGCGTCATTGATCTTGTGAAAATGGATGCTATTATTTACGAAGACGACCTTGGCAAGGTTAGCGATGAGGTTGCTATCCCTGATGATTTAAGGGAAAAGGCTGAGGAATATCGCGAGAAGCTGCTGGAAGCGGTTGCCGAGGTTGATGATAGTCTCATGGAGAAATATCTTGGCGGTGAAAATATCACCGAAGAAGAAATCAAGAAGGCTATCCGTAAAGCTACGATTGCCTGCAAGATGTGCCCTGTTACCTGTGGTACTTCGTACAGGAACAAGGGTGTTCAGCCAATGCTTGATGCAATCGTTGCTTTTATGCCGGCACCAACGGATATTCCTCCGATTAAGGGTGTTAACCCGGATAGTGGCGAGGAAGAACATCGTCCGTCAAGCGACGAAGAGCCGTTTTCGGCACTTGCGTTTAAGATTATGGCAGACCCGTTTGTTGGGAAACTCGCTTTTTTCCGGGTATATTCCGGTACATTAAGCGCAGGTTCGTATGTATATAATTCAACAAAAGGTAAAAAAGAACGTATAGGACGCATTCTTCAAATGCATGCCAATCATCGTCAGGAACTTGATGTAGTCTATAGCGGCGATATTGCTGCAGCTGTAGGACTTAAAGATACGACGACAGGTGATACGCTGTGTGATGAGGATCATCCCATTGTTCTTGAGTCTATGGTGTTCCCGGATCCGGTAATTTCGGTAGCTGTTGAGCCAAAAACCAAAAATGATCAGGAAAAAATGGGCGTTGCTCTGCAGAAACTTGCTGAGGAAGACCCAACCTTCCGTGTAAGAACCGATCAGGAGACTGGCCAGACAATTATTTCCGGGATGGGTGAGCTTCATTTGGAAATTATTGTTGACCGTATGTTACGCGAATTTAAAGTTGATTGTACAGTTGGTAATCCACAGGTTGCTTATCGCGAAACTATCCGCAAGTCTGTTAAGGCAGAGGGTAAGTTCGTTCGTCAGTCCGGTGGACATGGCCAGTATGGTCATTGCTGGCTTGAGCTTGTTCCACAGGATCCGGGAGTCGGATTCAGTTTTGAGAACAAGGTCGTTGGTGGTGCAATTCCTAAGGAATTCATTAATCCAATCGAAGCTGGCGTCAAGGAAGCTATGGAAAATGGTGTTGTTGCGGGTTATCCAATGGTCGATATCAAGGTAATCGTTTATGACGGTTCGTTCCATGAAGTCGACTCTTCGGAAATGGCTTTTAAAATAGCAGGTGCTATGGCTTTCAAAAATGGTGCTGGAAAGGCATCACCGGTGCTTCTTGAACCTTATGTCAAGGTAGAAGTCATTGTTCCAGAGGAATATATGGGTGATGTTATCGGTGACTTGAACTCTCGCCGCGGTCGTATTGATGGCATGGAATCACGTAATGGTGCACAGGTCATCAACGGATGCGTTCCACTTTCCGAGATGTTCGGTTATTCGACGGATTTGCGTTCCAAGACTCAGGGTCGTGGGAACTACTCCATGGAAGTTTCTTACTATGATGAGGTTCCTAGAAATATATCAGATACTATTGTCGCTAAGAATAAAGGCGAATAAGGGAGGAAAATTCAAAGATGGCTAAACAGAAGTTTGAAAGAACAAAACCGCATGTAAATATTGGAACGATTGGTCACGTTGACCATGGCAAGACAACACTTACTGCGGCAATTACGAAGGTTCTTGCTGAACAGGGCGGCGCTGATTTCATGGACTATTCCATGATTGACAAAGCTCCTGAGGAAAGAGAACGCGGTATTACGATTAATACAGCACATGTTGAGTATGAAACGGAAAAGCGTCATTATGCACATGTTGACTGCCCGGGCCATGCTGACTATGTAAAGAACATGATTACAGGTGCAGCCCAAATGGATGGTGCAATTCTGGTTGTAAGTGCCGCTGATGGCCCTATGCCGCAGACTCGTGAGCATATCCTGCTCGCTCGTCAGGTCGGTGTTCCGGCAATTGTGGTGTTCCTCAATAAAGTTGATATGGTTGATGATCCTGAACTGCTTGAACTTGTTGAGATGGAAGTCCGTGAACTTCTTACACAATATGAGTTCCCTGGGGATGACATTCCGGTTGTTGCAGGTTCTGCGCTTAAAGCCCTTGAAGGCGATGAAGAGCAGAAAAAGAACATCCTTAAGCTGATGGATGAGGTCGACAGCTACATCCCTACGCCAGTACGTGATACGGATAAGCCGTTCCTTATGCCAATCGAAGATGTATTCACGATTACAGGCCGTGGTACAGTTGCTACCGGTCGTGTAGAACGTGGTGAACTCAAGATGGGTGATGTTGTTGAAATCGTTGGGATGGAAGAAGCAGCAAAATCAACGACCATTACTGGTATTGAGATGTTCCGTAAGCTTCTTGACAGTGCCGTTGCCGGTGATAATATTGGGGCATTGCTCCGTGGTATTGATCGTAAAGAAATCCAGCGTGGTCAGGTATTGGCTAAGCCAGGTTCTATTCATCCGCATACGAAGTTCAAGGCGCAGGTTTATGTACTCACGAAGGAAGAAGGCGGTCGTCATACTCCGTTCTTCACAAACTATCGTCCGCAGTTTTACTTCCGTACGACAGATGTTACCGGCGTAGTCAGACTGCCAGAAGGCACTGAGATGGTTATGCCTGGTGATAATATTGAGATGGATGTTGAGCTTATCACTCCAATCGCTATCGAGAAGGGCTTGCGTTTCGCTATTCGTGAAGGCGGCCATACAGTTGGCGCTGGCCGTGTAACGGAAATTGAGTCTTAATTCCTTGGTTGAATTTAAAAGATAGTCTTATAAGGGCGGCGTTTTCGCCGCCCTTATATAAAGGTTTTTTTGGTACCCCCAATGCGATGACGCATTAGATTGCTCGCGTGAGCGAGGGAACTAGTGCGGAGAAATGTCCGGGCCTGGAGCTTGGGCGATAAGGAGGAAAATAAATTGTCTAAACAGCAGAAAATCAGAATTCGTTTGAAGGCGTATGATCATAAAGCCCTGGATCAGAGTGCAGTGAAAATTGTTGATACTGCAAAACGGACAGGTGCTATGGTGTCTGGTCCAATCCCACTTCCTACAGAGAGAAACATTTTTACGATTTTACGTTCCCCGCATGTAAATAAGGATTCGCGTGAGCAATTCGAAATGAGGACTCATAAGCGCCTTATTGACATTTTAGAGCCAACCTCAAAGACAGTGGATGCTTTGATGCGTTTGGATCTGCCGGCTGGCGTGGATATCGAAATTAAATTGTAAGAGGAGGTGGAATGAATGTCTAAAGCAATTTTAGGTAGAAAACTTGGTATGACTCAGATTTTCACTGAAGATGGTCAGGTAGTTCCTGTTACGGTTGTTGAGTCCAGCAAAAATGTCGTTATTCAGAACAAAACAATCGAGAATGATGGTTATAATGCTGTACAACTTGGCTTTGGTGATATTAAAGAAATAAAAGTAACAAAACCGATGAAAGGTCATTTTGCGAAAGCTGGCATTGCGCCGGTAAAGTTTATTCGTGAAATGCGTTTGGCGGATGCTTCTGAATATAAAGCCGGTGATACGATTGGCGTTGATATATTTAGTGCTGGAGAATTAGTTGATGTTACGGGTACGTCAAAGGGTAAAGGCTTTGCTGGTAGTATCAAGCGTCATAATTTTGCCTGCGGTCCAATGGGACATGGTTCTAAATCACATCGTGAGCCTGGTTCTACGGGTGCAATGATCAGTGGTCATGGCGGACGCGTCCTCAAGGGTAAGAAGTTGCCAGGTCACATGGGAAGTGAACAGGTTACTGTGCAGCGCCTCAGTGTTGTAAAGGTGGATGCAGAACGTAATCTGCTTCTTATCAAGGGGGCTATTCCAGGACCGAAAAAAAGCTTTGTCGTTATTAAAAACACGGTTAAGCCGGGTAAAAACTAATTGGAAGGAGGATATGCTATATTATGCCTAAAGTAGCAGTTTATGACATCGCTAATAAGCAGATTGGCGATATTGAATTAAATGAAAGCATTTTCGGCGTTGAAATGAATGGAGCACTTATTCATCAGGCCGTCGTAATGCAGCTCGCAGCACAGCGTCTTGGTACGCATGCCACCAAAACCAGAGGTTTGGTTAATGGCGGTGGCCGTAAGCCTTGGAAACAAAAGGGCACTGGTCATGCAAGAAGCGGTTCGCGCCGTTCGCCAGTCTGGGTAGGCGGCGGTACGGTTTTCGGTCCGACTCCGAGATCCTATGCGTTCAGCATGCCTCGCAAGCAGCGTCGTCTTGCAATTAAATGTGCATTGTCCGACAAGGTACAGAGCGGTGATTTTGTTGTTCTTGAAAGCCTGGATTTTGCAGCGCCGAAAACAAAAAATGTTGTTAAGATGCTCAGTGACTTTGGCGTTGAAACTAAAGCACTTATTATCACGGCCGAGGAAGCGGAGAATGTAGAGAAATCTTCGCGTAATATTCTGGGTGTGAAAGCTATTAATACTTGTGGACTGAATGTTTATGATATACTGAATCACAATAAGCTCTTCATTACCAAGGATGCCATTTCACGTATTGAGGAGGTACTTGCATGATGGAAGCACGTGATATCCTGATCCGTCCTCTTATTACGGAAAAAACAACAGCCCTTATGGAAAATGGCAAATATGTCTTTGTAGTTGCTAAAGCAGCGAATAAGATTGAGATTGCCAAGGCCGTTGCTGAAGTTTTTAAAGTAAAAGTTGTTTCGGTAAATACAGTTAATGTAACCGGTAAGATAAAGCGTATGGGTCGTAGTGTCGGCAAGCGTTCCGATTATAAGAAAGCAATTGTCAAGCTCGCAGCTGGAGAAACGATTGAGTTCTTCGAAGCCTGAGATTTGAGCAAAGGAGGTTAATTAAGTGGCAATAAAAAGTTTTAAACCATATTCTGCAGGCAGAAGATTCATGACCGTAGCTTCTTTTGAAGAAATTACTACGGATAAGCCTGAGAAATCCCTAGTTGAGAGCCTGAAACAACATGGTGGACGAAATCAACAGGGTCGTTTAACGGTCAGACATCAAGGCGGCGGACATAAGCGGCTTTATCGTGTGATTGATTTTAAGCGTAATAAAGATGGAGTTCCGGCACGTGTAGCAACGATTGAATATGATCCAAACCGCAGTGCACGCATTGCACTTTTGAATTATGTTGATGGTGAGAAGCGTTATATTTTGGCACCAAATGATCTGAAAGTTGGTGACCAAGTCGTTTCTGGACCGGATGCTGATATTAAGCCGGGTAATACACTTCCATTAAAAAATATTCCGGTTGGTACTATGATACATAATATTGAAATTAAAATTGGCAAAGGCGGTCAGCTTGTCCGTTCGGCTGGTACATCTGCACAGCTGATGGCTAAAGAAGGCGCATATGCTCTTTTGAGAATGCCATCAGGTGAAATACGCAAAATTCATGTAAACTGTCGGGCAACCATCGGTCAGGTGGGGAATCTTGAACATGAGAATATCACCATTGGTAAAGCAGGCCGTTCCCGTTGGATGGGTATTCGTCCAGCAAATCGTGGTGTAGCAATGAACCCGAACGATCATCCGCATGGCGGTGGTGAAGGGCGCAGCCCGGTTGGACGCAAGCATCCTGTTACTAAATGGGGTAAATGTGCCATGGGAGCGAAGACTCGTCGTAAGAAGGCTTCTGATAAGCTTATCGTCAGTGGACGTACGAAATAGTGCATGAAGACAGGCGGCTGATTTTAAGGCTGCCTGCGTGAAAGGAGGGTATATTTTGTCAAGATCTGTTAAAAAAGGACCATATGTTCTCGAAAGCTTACTTAAAAAGGTAGAGGCATTGAATGTTGCAAATGAAAAAAAGGTTGTAAAAACTTGGTCACGTAGCTCGACTATCCTGCCTTCATTTGTAAGTCATACGATTGCAGTACATGATGGCCGCAAACATGTGCCTGTATATATTACAGAAGATATGGTTGGTCATAAGCTCGGTGAGTTTGCTCCAACGCGTACATTTAAAGGGCATTCCGGAGCTGAGAAAAAAACGGAGCTCAAGTAATTTCTGAAAGGAGGATCTTCTGTGGAAGCTAAAGCAGTAGCTAAGTATGTTCGTATTGCACCACGTAAGGTACGTGTAGTCATGGACCTTCTCCGTGGAAAGAATATTGCTGATGCGTTTGCAATATTGAAATTCACGCCGAAAGTTGGTGCTGAAGTTATAGAAAAAGTACTCAAATCAGCAGTAGCAAATGCTGAGAATAATTTTGATATGAATGTTGATAAGCTTTATGTATCCTCGGCCTTTGTTGATCAGGGACCGACGCTCAAGCGTATCCACCCGCGTTCTCGTGGGCAGGCGTTTAAGATTTTGAAGCGTACATCCCATATTACTATTATTGTAGAAGAAAGATAAGAGGGAGGGATACAGATTGGGTCAGAAAGTTAATCCGCATGGGATACGTCTTGGTATTGTCAAGACTTGGGATGCAAAGTGGTATGCAGATAAAGATTTTGCTGTCAATTTGCATGAAGATATAAAGATTCGTGCTTATCTGAAGGATAGCCTGAAGATTGCTGGTGTATCGAGAATCGAAACAGAGCGTTCAAAGAATCGTTTAAAGATTACGATTCATACGGCAAAACCAGGTATGGTTATTGGTCGTGGTGGTTCTGGAATCGAACAGATTAAGCAGGGACTCGTGAAATATACTACAAAACATGTTGACATCAATATTGCTGAAATTAAGCAGCCGGATATGGATGCAACATTGGTAGCAGAAAATATTGCAGCTCAGCTGGAGCGTCGTATTGCGTTCCGCCGTGCTATGAAGCAGTCTGTTAGTCGCACGATGCGCATGGGCGCAAAAGGAATCAAGGTCATGGTGGCTGGTCGTCTTGGTGGCGCTGAAATTGCCAGACGTGAGGCTTACCGTGAAGGCAGTATTCCGCTACATACATTACGTGCTGATATTGACTACGGTACAGCGGAAGCTCATACAACTTACGGCCGCATCGGTGTAAAAGTATGGATCTTCAAGGGCGAGGTTCTTCCTGAGAAAAAACAGCCTGTAGCTGCAGCTGCTGTTGAAGGGAGCGAAGCTTAATGTTATTACCAAAAAGAGTGAAATATCGTAAACAGTTCCGTGGACGCATGAAGGGACAAGCTCATAAGGGCAATACGCTAAGCCATGGTAATTATGGGTTACAGGCACTTGAACCAGCATGGATTACAAACAGGCAGATTGAAGCTGCCCGTATTGCTATGACTCGTTATATTAAGCGTGGCGGGCAAGTATGGATTAAGATTTTCCCGGATAAGCCTGTAACTGCAAAACCTGCTGAAACTCGTATGGGTAGTGGTAAGGGATCACCAGAATATTGGGTTGCAGTCGTAAAACCAGGGCGTATCCTGTTTGAGATGGACGGAGTTACTGAAGAGATTGCTAAAGAGGCAATGCGTCTTGCAGGCCATAAGCTTCCAATCCGTACGAAATTTGTTGAACGTGCAGATATAAAGCAGGCAGAGGGCGGTGAAGTAAATGAAGGTTAATGAGATACGTGATATGAGTGCTGGAGAGCTTAACCAGAAAATTGCTTCGCTTAAAGAGGAACTATTCAACCTCAGATTTCAACTTGCTACAGGGCAACTTGAGAACCCAATGCGTATCAAGGAAATTAAGAAGACGATTGCTCGCATAAAGACAATCCAGCGTGAACAAGAATTAAAGGCTTGACGGCCTGCGCGAAATGATATGCAGAGGAAGGAGGCTCCTTGATGAGCGAGAGAAATGAACGTAAGACTAAGATTGGCAAGGTTGTAAGTGATAAAATGGATAAGACTGTTGTCGTATCTGTTGTAGATATCGAGCAGCATGCACTTTATAAAAAAGCAGTAAAAAAGACCGTTAAATTCAAGGCTCATGACGAGAACAATGATGCTCACATCGGTGATACGGTTTCTTTGATGGAAACAAGACCCTTATCCAAGGATAAGCGTTGGAGAGTCGTTGAAGTTATCGAGAGAGCAAAATAATTAATTTTAAGAACTGAAGCGAATCCTAAGAAGGAGGTTAACAAATGATTCAACAACAAACGATGATGAGTGTTGGTGATAATACGGGCGCAAAGGAAATCATGTGCATTCGTGTCTTGGGTGGTTCTTATCGCAAATATGCCAACATTGGTGATGTAATTGTGGCTGCAGTTAAATCTGCTTCCCCTGGCGGCATGGTCAAAAAAGGCGAGGTTGTCAAGGCCGTAGTCGTTCGTACTGTGAAGGGCCTGCGTCGCAGTGATGGTTCTTACATCCGTTTTGATGAGAACGCTGCCGTATTGATTAAAGATGATAAGACTCCGAGAGGAACTCGTATTTTTGGACCAGTAGCCAGAGAGTTGCGTGACAAAGATTTCATGAAAATTGTCTCATTAGCTCCGGAAGTACTGTAATAGTGAGGAGGTGCTATTTTGTCATTCAGCAAATTGCATGTAAAAAAAGATGATATGGTCATTATATTATCTGGTAAAGATAAAGGGAAACAAGGAAAGATTCTTCAGGCTCTGCCAAAGAAGGACAAAATTATTGTTGAGGGCGTAAATAAGGTGAAGCGTCATACGAAGCCGAGTCAGCAGGCTCCAAAGGGCGGTATCATTTCGAAGGAAGCTCCAATGCATGTTTCGAAGGTTATGCTTGTTTGTCCGGCTTGTTCGAAGCCTACGCGTATTGCAAAAAAAGAAGTCAATGGAAAGATGGTTCGTGCTTGCAAAAAGTGCGGCGAAATCATCGATCAGACAAAGTAATAAAGAAGGGAGGCATAATTGGTGGACAGATTACAAGAAAAGTATCTTAAGGAAGTTGTTCCGGCTATGACGGAAAAGTTTGGTTACAAAAATGTAATGGAACTTCCTAAAGTCGACAAGGTTATTATAAATATGGGTGTTGGAGAAGCTGTTGGTAATCCGAAAGCTCTTGACTCTGCCGTCAGTGATCTTACAATCATTGCAGGCCAGAAACCAATTCTTACACGTGCCAAGAAGTCATTAGCTGCATGGAAGCTTCGTGCGGGTATGCCGATTGGTGCGAAGGTTACTCTTCGTGGTGTACGTATGTATCAGTTCCTCGATAAATTCATGAATGCTGCTCTTCCGCGTGTTCGTGACTTTCGTGGTGTAAGTGCCAAGGCTTTTGATGGTCGTGGTAATTATTCCGTAGGTCTCAAGGAGCAACTCATTTTCCCGGAAATTGAGTATGATAAGATTGATAAACTTCGCGGAATGAATATCGTAGTTGTTACGACGGCTAAGACCGATGAAGAAGCCAGAGAGCTTCTGAAGCTCATGGGCATGCCGTTTAGTGCTTAAGAAGGAGGGTACTGACTGTGGCTAAAAAGTCAATGATTGAAAAATGGAGCCGTGAACCAAAATTCAAGGTTCGTAAGTACAATAGATGCAAAATTTGCGGTCGTCCGCATGGTTATATGAGAAAGTTTGATATGTGCCGTATTTGTTTCAGAGAGCAAAGCTACAATGGTGCTATTCCTGGTATAACTAAAGCTAGTTGGTAAATTGAACGTAGAATGAAAGGAGGATATCGATTTATATGGTAATGACTGATCCTATTGCAGATATGTTAACACGTTTGCGCAATGCAAATTCTGTTTTCCATGAAAAAGTTGAAATACCTGGGTCCAAAATCAAGAAGGCTATTGCGGCTGTCTTGAAGGAAGAAGGCTTCATAAAAGATTTTTCTTTTGCTGAAGATAATAAGCAGGGTGTTCTTACACTTACGCTCAAATATGGTTCTCAGCGTGAAAAGGTAATTACAGGTATCAAGCGTATTTCTAAACCGGGTCTGCGCACTTATGCGAAGAGTACTGAAATCCCGCGTGTGCTTGGTGGTCTTGGTATAGCGATTATTTCCACTTCGCAAGGTATCATGAGTGATAAGCAGGCTCGCAAAGCTGGTCTTGGCGGCGAAATTCTCGCTTATGTATGGTAATATTTTATAAAGTCAGGAGGTGTACAGATGTCAAGAATTGGTAGAGAACCGATTACTATTCCGGCAGGCGTAAAAGTTACGCTTGGGGATGAAAATAAGGTAATGGTTAAAGGTCCAAAAGGCGAACTGGTTCGTCTCTGTCATAAAGATATGAAAATTACGATAGAGGGAGATATACTTACAGTAGCACGTCCCTCTGAGGATAAACTTCATAAGTCTCTGCATGGTCTGACCCGTACGCTCATTAATAACATGGTTTTGGGTGTAACGGAAGGCTTTTCCAAGAGTCTTGAGATTAATGGTGTCGGTTACAGGGCTGTAAAGCAGGGCAAGAACCTCAATCTTTCACTAGGCTTTTCCCATCCGGTCATTGTAGAACCACCAACAGGTATTACACTGGATGCTCCGGCTGCGAATAAGGTTGTTGTTTCTGGTATTGACAAGGAAGCTGTAGGAGCTATGGCTGCACAAATTCGGGGCTATAGAGGTCCTGAACCGTATAAGGGTAAGGGTATTAAATATGAAGGTGAACATATCCGTCGCAAGGTTGGTAAAGCCGGCGCTAAGGGTAAAAAATAAATTATCTTTAAGGGAAAGGAGTGGCAATTGTGCTTCTTAAAACAGACAAGAACAAGGCTCGTCAGAAACGTCATCTGAGAGTTCGTAATCATATCTCCGGTGTAGCTGAAAGACCTCGTCTGAATGTATACCGCAGCTTGAGCAATATTTATGCTCAGGTCATTGATGATGTTAATGGCGTAACACTAGTTTCTGCAAGTTCAAAGGATAAGGGTTTCGAGAACTATGGCGGCAATGTCGAAGCGGCAAAGGCAGTCGGGACGGAAATAGCTAAGCGTACTTTGGAAAAGGGTATTAAAGAAGTTGTTTTCGATCGTGGTGGTTACCTTTATCATGGCCGTGTAGCAGCGCTTGCTGAAGCAGCTCGTGAAGCTGGTTTGAAATTCTAAGATTGTAAGGAGGTAAATGAATGGCTAGAATAGACAACGAAACTCCTGAATTTCAGGAGAAGGTTGTATATATTAACAGAGTCGCGAAAGTTGTTAAAGGTGGTCGCCGCTTTTCATTCAGTGCACTGGTCGTTGTTGGCAACAGTAACGGTAAAGTAGGCGCTGGACTGGGCAAAGCAGGTGAAGTACCGGAAGCTATTCGCAAAGGTATTGAAGATGCCAAGAAAAATCTCATTGAAGTTTCATTGAGAGATAAGACGATTCCTCATCAAATCATCGGTATATTCGGCGCAGGGCGTGTTTTACTTAAACCGGCTGCAAAAGGTACTGGTGTTATTGCCGGAGGTCCGGCACGTGCTGTACTTGAACTTGCGGGTATTCATGATATCCTGACAAAATCTCTTGGTTCGTCTAACCCGAATAACATGGTGCGTGCTACGCTGAAAGGCCTTGAACAGTTAAAGAAGGCCGAAGCTGTAGCAGAACTCCGTGGCAAGACGGTTCAGGAACTTTTGGGTTAAGGAGGTATTTCAATGGCAAAACTGAAAGTTACTCTTACCAGAAGCCTGATAGGCAGACCGCAGACACAGCGGGATACAGTCAAGGCTATGGGTCTCAGAAAGCTCAATTCTTTAGTAGAACTTCCTGATAATGAAGCAATTCGTGGTCAGATTCACAAAGTAGAACATCTCGTTACTGTAGAAGAAATTCAAGACTAAGTTCAAGGAGGTGCAATAAGCAAATGAAATTACATGAATTATCTCCGGCACCAGGCTCTAAAAAGACTCGGACTCGTGTGGGACGTGGTATCGGCAGCGGTCTTGGTAAAACAGCTGGCAGAGGTATGAAAGGACAGAAGTCCCGCAGCGGTGGTGGTGTCCGTACTGGCTTTGAAGGCGGGCAGATGCCTATTTACCGCAGGCTTCCTAAGCGTGGTTTTAAGAATGTCTTTGCAAAAGAATATGCAGAGATCAATATATCCACACTGAATCGTTTTGATGATGGTGTGACGGTAGATCCGGTTGCTCTTGTAGAAGAAGGAATCATCAAGAATGTTCGTGATGGTATTCGTATTCTTGGCAATGGTGAGCTTACAAAAAAGCTGACAGTGAGAGCCAATGGATTTACAAAAGCAGCAGAAAGTAAAATTACGGCAGCAGGCGGAAAAGTAGAGGTGATCTGAGGTGCTTTCAGCCCTTGCGAACATCTTTAGGATTCCAGAACTTCGGCAAAAAATTATCTTCACTTTGATTATGTTTGCCGTGTTTAGAATGGGAACTCATATTCCTGTTCCGGGAGTCAATCCGGCAGTTATTGAACAACTATTCAATAATGGTAATCTGTTTGGTTTGCTGGATTTGTTCTCTGGTGGTGCTTTGAGTAAGTTCTCAATATTTGCTATGAGCATCACTCCTTATATCAATGCTGCCATTATCATACAGCTTTTGACAGTTGTAATTCCGACATTGGAGCAGTGGTCGAAGGAGGGCGAGGAAGGCCATAAGAAAACCACGCAGGTTACGCGTTATCTTACTGTAGCTTTGGCGTTCCTTCAGGCAATTGGTATGTCAATTGGCCTTAAGGCGGCAATCCTGAATCCAGGGTTTGCTTCAATTATTATTATTGCTATTACGCTGACTGCTGGTACTGTGTTTCTCATGTGGATTGGTGAGCAAATTACGACGCAAGGCGTAGGTAATGGTATATCACTTATTATCTTTGCTGGTATCGTAGCTGCATTACCAAAAAATCTGGGTACAATTTATAGATATCTGCAGGCAGGGACTGTTAGTTATTTTAACGTTTTCTTGTTTGTGATTATTGCCATGGCCATGGTGGTATTTGTAATTATAATCCATCAAGGTTATCGCAGGATCCCGATTTCCTATGCGAAACGGGTCGTCGGTCAAAAAACCTATGGCGGACATTCCAGTCACATACCGCTGAAGGTTAATACGGCTGGCGTTATTCCAATAATCTTTGCGTCATCCGTGCTGATGTTTCCAGTAACCATTGCCCAGTTTATTGATATCCCCTGGGTAAAGACTCTTGCCGGTTATTTTGCGTGGGGTACACCGCTACAGACGAGCATTTATGCATTGCTCATTATCTTCTTCACGTATTTTTACACCGCGGTTACTGTAAAGATATCGGATATGGCAGAGAATCTGAAAAAATACGGTGGTTTTATACCAGGAATTCGTCCTGGCAAGCCAACGGCAGAATATTTAGATCATGTCATGACTCGTATCACACTTGCGGGTGCATTTTTCCTGGCTTTCATCGCTATATTGCCAAACATGATTGCTGGTGCGACCAATATACAGGGTGTGTACTTCGGTGGCACGGCACTCCTCATTGTTGTGGGTGTTGCACTTGATACGATGAAGCAGATTGAAGCCATGGTTGTTATGCGCCATTACCAGGGGTTCATGAAATAGGGAGGATGAAAAGATGCATATTCTGTTAATGGGGCCACCGGGTGCTGGTAAAGGCACCCAGGCGGCAAATCTGGTAAAAGAGTTCGCCATTCCTCATATTTCCACGGGCGATATATTTCGTGCGGCTGTGAAAGAAGGAACTGAACTTGGAAAGCAGGCTAAGGCATGTATGGATGCTGGGAAGCTTGTACCGGACGAAGTGACAATTGGTATCGTGAAAGAAAGACTTGCGAAGCCCGATTGTGCAAAAGGGTTTATTTTGGATGGCTTTCCGCGTACAGTCGACCAGGCAGATGCCTTGGAGAAGATTTTGGCGGATCTCCAAATTAAACTCACAAGCGTCTTGAATATCAATGTACCGGCAGCAGACCTTATAGCGAGGGCTGTTGGCCGCAGAATCTGCAAGAAGTGCGGTGCTACGTATCATGTGAGGTTTAATCCTTCACAAAAGGATGGAATTTGTGATACATGTGGTGGTGTGCTTTATCAACGGGCAGATGATAGTGAGGCAACGATGACGAGTCGCCTTTCTGTCTACGATGCACAGACGAAGCCCCTTGTCGATTATTATAAAAAAGCAGGCTTGTATGTAGAAGTTGACGGCAGACAGGCTATTGACAAAGTTTTTGCAGATGTTGTTCAATGCTTGAAGGATTAAATGAAATCTGTATGAAATCACTGATCGATATATTTCGGGCTCAAGGAGTCCGAAGGAACATTCCGGCAGCTTCGGCTGCTGCTTGTTCCTTAAAGCTGATAAATGATATGTTGGGCATGGCGTTGTTTAGGATGCGAAAGGCTACTCTGATTCCGAATGTGGGTTCGGCAGGGCTGGATAGATTAAAATCTGGAATAGCTTTGGCCCAACCTAATTGCAAAGAAGGAGAAGCTCATGTCTAAACAAGATGTAATTGAAGTTGAGGGTAAAGTGCTTGAGGCATTGCCTAATGCGATGTTTCAGGTAGAATTAGAAAATGGTCATGTTGTATTGGCGCATGTATCAGGCAAAATTCGCATGAATTTCATCCGTATTCTGCCTGGTGATAAAGTCACCATTGAACTTACGCCATATGATTTGACGCGAGGTCGTATAACCTACCGTTTCAAATAGTTATTTGATGCCTGATTTGAGCAGGTATCAGGTGTTCAAAGAACAAGAAGGGAAAAGGGGGAATAGAACAATGAAGGTTAAGCCGTCGGTTAAACCAATTTGTGAAAAATGCAAGGTCATCAAACGTAAAGGGCACGTAATGGTTATTTGCGAGAACCCGAAACATAAACAAAAACAAGGATAAGAGGAGGTGCTTACTATATGGCACGTATTGCCGGAGTAGATTTACCGCGTGATAAAAGAATTGAGATTGCTTTAACATATATCTATGGTATAGGTCTGACGACTTCTAAAAAACTTTTAGCAGATATGGCTATCAATCCTGATACGCGTACACGTGATTTGACGGAAGACGAGGTAATTAAACTTCGTGATGCTATCGACAAAGGTGTTGCAGTTGAAGGAGATCTTCGTCGTGAACGTTCCCTGAACATCAAGCGTCTTGTAGAAATTGGCTGCTATCGTGGCCGTCGTCATCGTCTCGGGCTTCCAGTTCGCGGACAGAATACGAAAAACAATGCACGTACACGCAAGGGACCAAGAAAGTCCATTGCAGGCAAGAAAAAGGTATAAAGGAGGGTTTACAGAGTGGCAGTTAAGAAAGCAGCTCGTCCTAAGAAAAAGGATCGCAAAAATATAGAGTTTGGTGTTGCTCATATCAGCTCCACGTTCAATAACACTATCGTTACACTTACAGATAAGAATGGAAATGCGCTTTCATGGGCAAGTGCTGGTGGACTTGGATTTCGTGGTTCCAGAAAAAGCACGCCATTTGCGGCGCAGATGGCGGCTGAGGTCGCTGCCAAGGCAGCAATGGAGCATGGTTTAAAGCAGGTGGAAGTATATGTAAAGGGACCTGGTGCCGGTCGTGAGGCAGCTATCCGGTCTTTACAGGCAACTGGTCTGGAAGTTAACATGATTAAGGATGTTACTCCAATTCCGCATAATGGATGCCGTCCGCCGAAACGTAGAAGAGTTTAATTAGGAGGTGCAGAAATAGATGGCAATAGATAGAGTACCGGCTTTGAAGAGATGTCGTTCCTTGGGAATAGAGTCGGCTGTAATCGGTTTAGGGAAGCAGTCAAAACGCCAGCCTAAGCGTACAAACCGTAAGGTAAGTGAGTACGGAACCCAGCTCAAGGAAAAGCAGAAAGCAAAATTCATATATGGAGTTTTGGAGAAGCAATTTCGTGGCTACTATGACAAGGCTAAGAAAATGCAGGGTGTAACAGGTGAGAATTTATTGAATCTCCTTGAGAGAAGAATTGATAATGTAGTTTTTCGTCTTGGCATTGCGGCTACGCGTAAACAGGCCCGCCAGATTGTTCGTCACGGGCATATTACTATTAACGGCAAGCGCCTTGATATCCCATCCGCACTTGTTGGAATAAATGATGTTATTGCAGTCAAGGAAAAGAGCCGTTCCAATGAATTTTTCAAGGCTTTGTCTGAGAACTACAATGCGTTGAGTGTACCTGCATGGCTTACGGCTGATGCAGCGAATATGGGTGGCACAGTAACGAGATTCCCTAATCGCGATGAAATTGACGTACCTGTCAATGAGCAGGCGATTGTCGAATTGTACTCCAGATAATTTCTTTATGTGTATATGGACTATATGTCAGGGTGCATAGAATTATTGAGGAGGGTTATTCCAGATGATCGAAATCGAAAAACCGAAGATTGAGATAGTGGAAATCAGTGAGGATAATCGTTATGGCAAGTTTATCTGCGAACCGTTGGAGCGTGGTTATGGCACTACGCTGGGGAATAGTCTGCGCCGGATACTTTTGTCTTCGCTGCAGGGAGCTGCGATAACCTCTATCCGGATCGAGGGAGTACTCCATGAGTTTTCCACGATTCCTGGTGTTCGGGACGACGTTACAAATATCATCTTGAACCTGAAGTCGCTGTGCTTGAAGATGTACTGCGAGGAACCGCGCGTCATTCGTATTGATGTAGAAGGGGAGAAGGAAGTTACTGCGGCGGATATTATTACAGATGCCGATGTGGAAATCCTTAATCCGGAGCTTCATATTGCGACGGTCAATGAAACAGGTTCGCTTAAGATGGAAATGACAGTAGAACGTGGCCGTGGATATGTACCGGCGGATAAGAACAAAAAGCCGGACCATGTCATCGGTATTATTCCTATCGATTCTATCTTCTCGCCAATACAGAGAGTCAATTATGCAGTCAAGGACACGCGTGTAGGTAATGTGACTGACTATGACAAACTGACTTTGGAAGTATGGACGGATGGTTCTATTCGTCCGGAGGAAGCGGTAAGCAAGTCCGCAAGCATTCTTGTTGCGCATTTGAAGCTATTCCAAAATATGGCCGGTCTTCCTGAAGAAGAAGAAGAAGAAGAAGGGACCTTTACAGAAGCTGAGGAAAATGATGCTTCTAAGGTTTTGGAAATGACGATTGAAGACCTTGATTTATCCGTCCGTTCTTATAATTGTCTCAAGCGTGCTAACATCAATACTGTAGCCGACTTGGTGTCGAAAACGGAAGAAGACATGATGAAGGTCAGAAATCTTGGGCGTAAATCTCTGGAAGAAGTCAAGAAAAAATTGCAGGAACTTGATTTATCGCTCGTAGAATCTGAAGAATAGGAGAGGGAAATAAATGAGCTACAGGAAATTGGGTCGTAATTCCAGTGCGCGTAAGGCACTGTTCAGCAGCATTCTGACTTCCTTCTTTAAGCATGAACGCATTGAGACGACAGAAGCAAAAGCCAAGGAGATTAGTGGTCTTGCTGACCAGCTTATCACCTTAGCTAAGCGCGGTGATCTTGCTGCGCGTCGCCAGGCTATTGCGCGTCTTGCTGATGAAGAAGTTGTAAGAAAGTTGTTCGACGAAGTTGCTAAGAAATATAGTGACCGTCAAGGTGGTTATACACGTATCCTTAAAATTGGACCTCGTCGCGGCGATGCTGCTCCGATGGTTATCCTTGAATTAATATAAAAAGAAAGAAGCCGTTAACCCTTATATTTAAGGTGTTAGCGGCTTTGTTTAGCTTTATAATAGCGCTGTAATAAATGTTGTGGTTTTGAAAAATTTCAAGACTGCAGCATTTATTTTTTTGCATACCAAAAGACATGAAAATTTTTGATAAAATAGGAATGGCCAAACCAAATAGGTAAGTAAAAAAACCATACCCAATATAGATTTTATCATAGCTATAGTTCATTTAGCAGAAAAGCTTTTTATAAACCATATGTATATCGTATGCTAAATAAATGAACAAGATATTTTTCATATGAGTATCTGGATGTTATAATCATATGCGTAGATAAAGAAGCAGAAAAATTAGAGAGGAGAATGATGGTTTTGCTAAAACTAGCCAGATTTTTACAAACCTATAAAAAAGAATGTATTGTTGGGCCAATTTTTAAGTTGTTTGAAGCGATACTAGAGTTATTGCTACCCACGATGATGGTCTATGTAATCAATAATGGTGTGGCCAAGCATGATATGGATTATGTATTGCATATGGGAGGCTGGATGTTGTGTATGTCAATCCTGGGGTTTGGCTGTTCGATGATCTGTCAGTATTTCGCGGCGCGTGCTTCACAGGGGTTTGGGACGACACTGCGAAATGTAGTATTTCGGCATATACAGTCTCTGTCGCATGCGGAGCTCGATACGTTTGGAACCGCATCGCTCATTAATCGTCTCACGAATGATGTGAACCAATTGCAGCTTGCGGTTGCAATGCTTATTCGTCTTGTTGTACGTACACCTTTTATATGCCTGGGAGCGCTCGGTATGGCGATGATGCTTGATATTAAACTCTCAATCGTACTTTGGGGTTCAGCACCCGTATTTATTTTGATTTTATATTTAGTTGTACGGCGGTCTTCTGTGCTTTATCGTATTTATCAGCAAAAATTGGATTGTCTTGCGGCAATACTTCGGGAAAATTTATCAGGTGTGCGCGTTATTCGAGCATTTGCTACGGTAAAGAGAGAAAAGAAACGTTTCTATATGGCAAATGATGATCTTACTGAAAATGCAGTTGCCATTGGACATGTATCCGCTTTGCTCAATCCCCTCACGACATTTGTTATGAATACGGTCATAATCTTAATTCTTTGGATTGGCAGTCAGCATGTTGATGCAGGGCTGCTGGCGAAAGGTGAAATTATAGCGTATGCGAATTATATTACCCAGATCTTGCTGGCACTTATTGTTATTTCCAATCTTGTAGTAATCTTTACGAAAGCTTTTGCGTCGGCAAGACGTGTTAATCAGGTTTTGGAGACAGTTTCGTCTTTGCCGGATAATGCGATTGACAGGAATTTGGAGAAAACGCAGATAGAGAAAGCACCTTTTATTGCTCTTAGAGATGTATCTTTTCGATATAGTTCGACGGGTGATATGGCTCTGTCGCATATTACAGTTGATATTGAAAAGGGAGAAACCATTGGCATTATTGGCAGCACTGGTTCAGGAAAGTCGACTTTTGTAAATCTTTTGCCACGTTTTTATGATGTAACTGAGGGAAAGATTTTACTGGAAGGGAAGGATTTGCGTGATTGGGAAGTGAAGTCGTTGCGCCGAAAGTTTGGTGTTGTACCACAGAAGGCCTTGCTTTTTTCAGGAACGATTGAGGACAATTTACGTTGGGGCAAAGCCGACGTGCAGCCGCATGACCTGCAGCAGGCGATTGAAATTGCGCAGGCGGAAGAGTTTATTCAGGATTTGCCGACTGGTTGTAAAACAAAAGTGGAGCGCGGCGGCTTGAATTTTTCCGGAGGACAGAAACAGCGGCTGACGATTGCACGGGCACTTGTAGCGCATCCGGAAGTTCTTGTGCTGGATGATTCATCCAGTGCCTTGGATTTTGCAACAGATGCGGCTCTGCGGCGTTCACTTCAAAAATATTGTGCGGATATGACTGTACTTATCGTATCACAGCGCGCGAGTTCTATTAAGAGTGCGGATAAAATACTGGTGTTTGATGATGGTATACTTGCAGGCTATGGTACACATGAGGAGCTTATGGAGAAATCTGTTGTGTATCGGGAAATTTGTTTGTCGCAGCTTTCAACAGAGGAGGCTTATGCATAATGGAAAAGAAAACTATATTGAAACGCTGCATAGGTTACATTGGGCGGGATCCCAGATATTTTGCAATTTCTTTGGTATCAGCGGTAATAAGCGTAGTGGCCAGTCTTTCAGGGCCAATGTACATCGGCCGTGCAGTCGATGCAATGGTAGGTCCGTCGCAGGTGAATTTTACTGCGGTATTTGACATATTGAAGATTTTGGTGGTTATTTATGTTTTGAATAGTTTTTTCAACTGGACACTTACATACTTCACAAATGAGATTTCTTATCAAACAGCAAATCGTCTCAGATATGAATTGTTTGGAAAGCTCAATAAATTGGCTTTAAGTTTTTTTGACCGCAATTCACATGGAGATATTGTGAGCCGTTTTGTCAATGACGTAGATACAATTTCGGATGGTATGGTACAAGGTATGGCAAATCTCCTTACAGGTGTTGTGACGATTTTTGGTGCTTTTGGCTTTATGCTGGCGATTAGTGGTAAGATGACAGGCGTGGTAATTTTGTCAGCTCTGGGCACATACTTTATGGCTCGCTTTATTACGCGAAAGACACAAAACTTATTCCGGGCACAGGCAAAATGTCTGGGACTACTGAATGGCTATGCAGAGGAAAGTATAACGGGGCAAAATGTTATTAAGGCATTTACCTATGAAGAAAAATCTTTTGCAGGGTTTAGTAAGTTGAATCAGGAGTTGTATGAAAAGGGGGTACGTGCCCAGTTTTTTGGGTCTCTGACAAATCCGACTACGCGTTTGGTAAATAATATAACTTATGGTATTATCGGTGTCATAGGGAGTGTACTTACGATCATGGGACAGATTACAGTTGGCGATATTGCGAGTTTTCTTATATACTCAACATTGTTTGGTAAGCCATTCAATGATATTACGGCTGTATTTACACAACTGCAGAGCGCGGCGGCTTCTGCGCAAAGGATTTTTCATGTACTTGATTTGCCGGAGGAAGAAAATAAATGGTTGCCCGGGGATCTTGTGCGCAGCCAGGGAAACGTCCTGTTTGAAAATGTAAGTTTTGCTTATGACCTAAAACGACCGCTTATTGCAAATTTTAATTTGCAGGTCGAATCGGGCAAAAAAATCGCTATTGTAGGGCATACAGGGGCAGGTAAGACAACCTTGGTTAATCTTCTTATGCGTTTCTACGAGATCGATGAAGGACATATATTTATTGATGGGCAGGATATACGGGATTTGCCGCGGGAGAATTTACGGCGTAATTTTGGTATGGTACTGCAGGATACCTGGCTTTTTGCGGGAACCATTCGTGAAAATATTGCATATGGGATGCCAGATGCGTCAGATGAGCAAATCGTAGCAGCGGCAAAGGCTTCTGATGCACATAGCTTTATTCGCCGGCTGCCACAGGGGTATGATACAGATATAGCGGATTCAGGCGGTAATTTGTCGCAGGGACAGAAGCAGCTTCTTACGATTGCACGTGTAATGCTTGTAGATCCGCCGATACTCATCCTCGATGAGGCTACAAGCAGTATTGATACACGTACGGAAATCCGTATACAGGCAGCATTTCTCAGGATGATGGAAGGACGTACGAGTTTTGTTATTGCGCATCGTTTGTCGACAATCCGTCATGCGGATGAGATTATTGTTATGGACCAAGGGCATGTAGTGGAATGTGGCATACACGAAGCTTTGTTGGCGAAGCGGGGAGCGTATGCAAAACTCTATTATAGTCAGTTTGTGCAGGAAGGAATAGAGGGAACGGCTGTTTGAGAAAATACATGGGAGTGTAAAAATATAAAATTGAGTTTATGAAGTTAGGCTGAAATATATTGAAATTCTTTGCGTTTTGGTTTAGAATTAAAAGGATTGAGAATGTATTTATATGCAATAGCCCAATTTTGTTGTAAGCAGAAGCTGCCCTTCTGTCAGGCAGTGGAGCGAGCGTAGGGGCGGGCAGGAGAAAATGGCATGGAATGGATTTATTTGCTAGTTGCAGGCTGTATGGAAATTATTTGGGCGGTGGCTTTGAAATATACGGAAGGCTTTACATGCTTTTGGCCATCTGTACTTACCGGCATAGCGATGTTGGCAAGTGTCATTTTGCTTGATATGGCAATTCGTACGATACCCATTGGTACGGCCTATGCGGTTTGGACAGGAATTGGTGCAGCGGGGACGGCATTGATAGGTATGTTTTGGTTGGGAGAGCCCCGTGAGGCAAGTCGGTTTTTTTGTATTTTTCTTATTATCGCAGGTGTTATCGGGCTGAAATATAATTTTATGGAATAAAATATGGCAGTAAATTCAAGATATGAGGTGTCAGGATGGACGAAGCAATGAAGGCGTTGTGGGGATTTGATGATTTTATACAGGGTATACGGGATGATGGGTTTTATCATGATGTGCTAACCACCACAAAGCCGGTAGGTCCTACCATTGTTTATGAGGATAGGGAACTTGTGAACTTTGCGAGCATCAATATATTGGATCAGCATGAAGAACCAGATATCAAAGAGCACTTTTACGCAGCAGCTGAGCAATATGGCCTTGTAACGGGTGGTTCGCGTGTGACGCAGGGTGTCGGACAGGCGCATAAGGATCTTGAAAATATGCTAGCCTGTGTAACAGGAAAAGAACGTGCAATTTCCTTTGCCAGCGGTCTTTTGGCAAATATTGGATTTATTAATGCGATGACAAGTAAGTTCAATTTTAGTGTGGATTGCGGTATCAATAACAGCGATGCAATATTTATTTTGGATCGGGATTGTCATTGGAGCCTTTGGAAAGCAGCTTCACATTTGCCCTTTGGACGTCAGCTTTTTGCGTTTCGCCATAATGATGCTAAAGATCTTGAAAAAAAACTTAAAAAATTATCTGTGAAACATGAAAAAATTATTGTTGTATTTGAGAGTGTTTATTCGGCGGATGGTTCGATTGCGCCAATGAAGGAAATCTTGGACTTGTGTGAGCATTATCATGCGCTGAGTTATGTGGATAATGCGAATGGCTTTATGATTTATGGGCCTGAGCAGCGATTGTTTGCGGATGATTTTGCAGAAATACATCGTGCGACCTTTGAAATGGTTTCATTTTCCAAGGCTGTTGGGATGGAGGGCGGGGCAATTGCCGGGCCAGAGAATATGGTTCATTCTTTTGAAGTTTTATCAGGAACCTCCTTATTCACTGCGGCGATACAGCCACCGACAGCCAGTACGATATATTATATAATGAAAAAGCTTATGGAACATCCTGAAATCATGGATAGATACTTGTTGCGTTCACAGGCACTAAGGAAAAGATTGGAAGATAAAGGATTTCGTTTGAATGATGTTCCGTCGTACATCATTTCCGTACTTATTGGGCAGGATGATACGGCTGTGCGTGTGTACGAGGAGTTCCTGCGGCAGCATATGGTTGTGCCAATGTTTCGTTATCCTGCTGTGAAGCCAGGGCATGCGCTCATTCGTATTATGCTGAATGCGCATCATACGGAAGCGCAGGTGAATCGACTGGTAGAGGTATTGGAAGATCTTCAGGAAAGATATGGTTTTTGATTTTAGAATAATGTAATAGGGGCTGTATCCTATATAGGATACAGCCCCTATTTGGTTTCAGGTATAATTTTGATATATCAGTTAAGGAGTATCTTCTTTTGTCTGTTCTTGGACAAAAGAAGCATTTTTTTCGTCTGCATTTCTTCTTGTTATTAGTATTTTATCAATACGGGCACGATCCATATCGACGATTTCAAAGGAAAAGTCGCCCCATTGACATTTTTCCGCTACCTTTGGTATATAACCAAAATAAGAAGTGAGAAATCCACCCATTGTCTGATATTGGGCGCGTGCTTCATCGGGAAGATCATCGATAGAGAATTTTTCTTTAAAATCATCTATGGAATACAAACCATCGACATACCATGAATTTTCATCACGCAGGGTGATCTGGATTGGCTCAGGTTCACTGCTTGTTACGGTATCACCAATGATTTCTTGTATGATGTCGCTGAGTGTGATAAAGCCGATGACACCACCGTATTCATCGAGCACAACAGCTTCATGGATGCCGGTCGCCTGAAACTTTTCCAATACGCGGAAGGTTTCCATGGAACGTGGAATAAACATTGGTTTACGAATATATTGGGACAGCTCAAGAGGGGTTTTCCCAATGGCTGCATTCAGTAAGTCTTTTGTATAGAGTACACCACAAAAATCATCTAAATTATCTTTTCCTACAGGAAAAATCGTATCTGCATTTTCCTGAATAAGCTTTAAATTATGTGCTAATGAATCCTCTAAATCTAGCCAAAGCATTTGTGTGCGGGGAGTCATGAGGGAGTATGCAGTCTGATCACTCATGTGAAATATCCGGTCAACCATATCCTGCTCAGTTTTTTCAAAAGTTCCTTCTTCTGTACCTTGTTCAATTAAATCCTTTACCTCGTCTTCTGTTACAGAATCAGGTACATGTGGACTGATTCCAAAAAGCAAAAGGATGGCATTTGCTGAAGCTGATAAAAAGGAAACACATGGACGTGTAAGCTTTTCTAAATGCATGAGAGTCATATACCGATGCATCAGAAATGCTTCTGGATTTTCCAGTGCAATTTTTTTAGGCAGAAATTCGCCAAACAGTAAATTAATATAAGTAATGAAGAGAATACTGCCAACCAAGGCGATTGTTGATGAATACGGAAGAAAGTCTATAAGCTGTGCTGTGCACGGTGCAATAAGAGCTCCAGTCAGACTGCCAATCAGGATACTTATAAAGGTAATTCCGATTTGGACAACGGAAAGAATGTTTTCCGGTTTGTCGAGAATTTTCAATGTTTGTCTGGCATCCATGTTTCCATCATCAGCCAGTTTTTCCAGCCTGCTTTTATGGCTTTCCGTAATAGCAGTTTCAGAAAAGACAAAAAAACCATTAGCTAAAATAAACAATAAAATCAATAGGAGCCATAAGCCCGCGTCGGGATTATCCAATCGATATCCACATCCTTCTAAAAATATATATATTTTTATTATAACATATTTTATTTTTCCTGTGTGATTTATTGAATCCTTATGTGCGTTTAGCTTATTCTTGCAGGAAGTCTTTTGAGAGATGTCGAAAAATGTTATACAGAATTGTCGTAGAAGAGAAAGGATGATTCATATGAATGAGTCCATTAAAAATCTTACCGAAAGAAGAAGTGTCAGGAAATTCAAACCGGAACAGATCCGTGAAGATGAGCTTGAAGCCATATTAAAAGCGGGTATTTATGCTCCAAGTGCCCATGGTTGGCAGTCCGCACGTATCGTGGCTATCCAAAAACCGGAAATTATCCGCAAGTTATCACAGATGAATGCCAGGATTTTAGGTGTGTCTATAGATCCGTTTTATGGTGCGCCTACGTTGATTCTTGTATTGGGAGATAAGGGGCGGCCAACGTATATTGAGGATGGGAGCCTTGTTATAGGGAACCTTATGAATGCGGCACATGCCATAGGTGTGGATTCCTGTTGGATAAATCGTGCCCGCGAGGAATTTGAGAGCCCTGAAGGAAAACAGCTTTTAAAAGAGTGGGGTATTGAAGGCGATTATGCAGGTATTGGGCATTGTGTGCTGGGCTACGGGGATTGTGAGTATCCCAAGGCAGCACCGCGTAAAGAAGACTACATAATTCGCTTGTTGTGATTGCAGTATTTTGGGGGTAAAAAGTTTTCAGTCTTTTGGCTGCTGTGTCAAATATTTACTTTGATGCAGCAGTTTTTGCGTTTTTCTATAATATCCAGTATAATGAGTACATATTATACGGAGGGATAGCTTATTATGATTATGCATGAAAATGAGTTGCCGAGCATTCAATGGTTTCCAGGGCATATGTCCAAGGCTAAACGCATGGTAGTAGATAATATAAAGCTTGTAGATGTAGTTATTGAGCTTTTGGATGCGCGTATCCCTTATAGTAGTGCCAATCCGATGCTGCGGGAGATTATAGCGGAGAAACCACATCTGGTTGTACTCAATAAGGCGGATTTGGCAGATGCTGTGGTTACCGCACAATGGATTGCTTACTTTAAGACAAAGGGCATTGGTACGGTGGCAATTGATTCTTTGACAGGGAGAGGGACGAAACAAGTCGTCAAGTTGTCGGAAGATCTCGCACGGGCGAAAACCCAACGCTTTGTAGGTAAGGGGGCAGTAGCACGTTCTGCCCGGGCAATGATTTTGGGGATACCGAATGTGGGGAAGTCTTCGCTTATTAATCGTTTGGCGGGAGCTGCCAAGACAAAAACGGCAGATAAACCAGGAGTTACGCGTGCAAAACAATGGATTAAGATTGCTAAAGGCCTTGATTTACTGGATATGCCGGGTATATTATGGCCTAAATTTGAAGATCCGTCTGTAGGTTTGCATCTGGCTTTTACGGGAGCAATTAATGATGAGATATACGATCGGGAACAAGTAGTTCGCTTATTGGTTGAGAAGTTGCAAAGCAGTTACCCAGGCTGCCTGCAGCAAAGATTTGATATTGCACAGGATATGCCGGAGGAACCATCTGAGATACTTGAGAGCATCGGTAAAAAAAGAGGTTGTCTTTTAAAGGGTGGTACCATAGACATGGAAAAAGTGCAGAGGATACTTCTGACAGAATTTCGGGCGGGCAGGATGGGGAAGATTAGTCTTGAACGTCCGGAGAAAGAATCTTCACAGGGTTGAAAACAAGGTCTCCATAACGAATATTTGCTTTTGTTATGGGGACTTTTTGCTGATAACAGGTGGTGTGGTTAATGAACATTGATGAAATGACGATAAAAGAAATAGAAAGTTTATTTGCCGGAGAAAGGCCGAAAGCAGAGTTGATCGAAGCTTGTCGGAGTGATGCCAGAGCAGCAGTACGGCGTTTTCCGCTTCGCTGGGAACGGGAAGAAAGAGAGCGTGAGCGTGTAGCAGCACTATATCAGTATGAATATGAAGCAAGGGCAAGAGGGGCCGAGTATATCGCAGGTGTTGATGAAGCAGGCAGGGGCCCTTTGGCAGGACCGGTTGTGGTCGCGGCAGTAATTTTGCCCTTGGGATTGTTTATTCCAAAAATCAATGATTCCAAGAAACTCTCCCCTAAGGTCAGGGAGAGTTTGCATGATTTGATTTTAGAAAAGGCAGTAGCGGTTCGCCATGCTGTTATTGATGAGAAGACAATCGACCGGATTAATATTTATCAGGCGACAATCAATGGCATGTATGATGCAATTTTTTCTTTAACTCCGGAGCCACAGGAAGTTTTGATAGACGCTGTCCATTTGGATAAGTTGCCGATGCCGTCTTTGTCTATTATCAAGGGAGATGCCAAATCTGCATCTATTGCGGCAGCATCTATCATTGCTAAGGTTGAACGTGACCGTTTAATGGATGCATATGATAAGTTGTATCCTGCATATGGGTTTGCGCAGCATAAAGGCTATGGAACAGCACAGCATATGAATGCTATCAAGAAATATGGGCCTTGTCCTATACATCGCCGCACTTTTGAACCGATTCGTTCCCTGATGATTTAATGAATATGGAGATGAAATGAATCATGGCTATGGAACCCGCAGCCTCTGCGCTGCCGAACAATGTTCAACCGGTACAATCCCCACAGGCAGCAGGTCAGGTTGGAATTGTATCAAGGCGTGACGGAGGGGACTCCTCTGCATTCAGTCCGCAGACGAATGTGAATATCCAAAATTCGGTTACGGATATGGCCCAAATATTGACGAAGCTTGCAGCACAACAAAGTGAGGATACGACTGCAATGCCGCAACAAATACAAAAGCTTATTCAAAATCTTTTACAAAAATCGTTTTCTTTAGATGCTACATTGGCTAATGGATTGGGAAGCACGATGGAGAGCCAGCGTTTTTCTGTGGAACAGCTCTTGGTTGTGTCGCGGATACTTTCGCAGATGGGGTCTTTGTCGGAACAAGGAAGTATGGGCCAACTCAGTGATGGAATCCAGTCATTTTTACAGAACTTAAAGATGTTTGTTTCAACCGGAGATATGTCTTTAGAACCGGTTTTAATCGATAAAACAGCATTTCAGCTTTTGAATGCAAAATCCTTAAAAGATTTGCCAATGAATCTTCAGCAGTTGTTAGGCCAGGCAATGGCAGGTGGCGCTATGGGGCAGCAGGTACAGGGGCAGTCAGAAGGAATGGCTTTTTTAAAGCAACTGATTCGCTATTTCATGCCTGCATCATCTGGTTTTGCGGGTACATCAGCTGCGGAAAAAGGGAAAACTCCGGATGCAGCGAGCCCCCAAGGGACAGCTGCGCAGCAGGAAAGTGAAGCATTACTGCCACAAAATATGCGGCAGACGGTACGTGGAAATGCTGCTCAGAATCTAGTACGGCAATCGTCAGGAAATAATTCATTGCCGACAGGCAATACTACGCAACTGCAAGAAAAAGGACAGGAATCTGCCGGTACAGTAAAAAATGCAGGAAACAGGACGGATAATGGGGCTTCGTTGCCGACGAAGGAAGATGGAAACACACAAGTATCAGCGCGAACCAGCAATGCGCTTTCTTCAAATATGCTCAGTCAGGCAGCAACGAAGGCTTCTTCAGCAGGGCAGACGTTACTCGGGCAGCAGGCACAAGATACTGAGACGCCACAGCAGGCTGGCAAGGAACAGGGAACTACAGGTGAAACATCGCCAGGAAGGGCGGCAATGGCAGAAACTGCTAATAGTGCCGCTAAAAGCCTGTCACAGCCGACCGATGCAGCGGGAATGAATGCGCCATTGCTGCAAAATACGCAGGAGTTACTTGAGAATACGCCACAAATGATGGATGTCATGAAAGATTTGGGAGCACTTTTGCTGAAGGATGCAAATTTGACGGAACAGGATGCACAGCTCTTGCAAAATTTTGTCAATGGCAAACAAACGACTTTGAGCGAGAAGGATGCCAAACAGCTGCAATTACTTTTGAAGCTTTGCCAAAATAATATGCCCGCAGTAGTGCAGCAGGCAGCTAAGCAACAGAATATGCCGGATTTGCCAAAAATATGGGCGTTTATGCAGCTCTGTGAATTGACCTCCTTGAAGGAAATGAATGCCCGGGAGTTAAGAACTGCAAGTAAGGATATTTCTGATTTTGCAGCGGCTATGAAGCATTCGTTAGCGGGGGAAAGTAACTCTAATGTTGAAGGGCAGCGTTCTATGAACTTTATGATGCCGCTTTATCTGGGTGAGAATGACAAGAGATATCCCGCATATATACATGTTTATGATCAAAAAAAGCAGGCAGAAGAGCAGAATGGATCGCAGGAGAAAGAGACGTGGCTCCGCTTATGTGTGCTAACAGATAATATCGGGGCCGTAGAGCTTATATGCCGCGTTTATGAAAAACAGAAACTTGATATGCGTCTGGTATTCTCAAATACCTCAGTGGCAGATTCTTTTAAGGAATATGCTCCTGTGATAAAGGATACGTTGAAGGATTCTTCATTGATATTGACAGATTTGAAATATGGCGTTATAGGTAATAAATTATGATAAAAAACAAAGCTGTGCCTAACATAGAGCCTGAAACCGATGAAACAGTAGAGAAAAAAGCAGTTGTACTTAAATATGAACCGGAAAAGAATATTGCACCAAAGGTTGTTGCTAAGGGGCGCGGCTATGTAGCAGAAAATATCTTACTGATCGCGCAAAAAAATGCAATACCTGTATATCAGAATAAATCTTTGGTTAATATGCTTATGGCGTTGGAGCTTGATCGGGAAATACCACCAGAACTGTATACGGTGGTGGCTGAGGTACTAGCTTATATTTATCGCATGGATAAAAAGGCTGTCCAACAGCCAACAATCCATTTGTAGGGGGTACAGTATGGATACCAAGGCGCTAGGCGCACAGGGAGAATCCATTGCGGCAGCCTATCTTGAAGCACATGGGTGTCGGATTATCGCACGCAATTTTCGTGCGCTTATGGGTGAAATAGACCTGATAGCTGAAGAATGCGATACGATAATCTTCGTTGAAGTAAAGACACGCCGGAGCATGCGTTTTGGGACTCCGGCACAGGCTGTACATGTGCGTAAGCAAAGAAAAATTATTTTAACTGCATACTCTTATATACAACAGGAACATTTGGAGGGCCGGCTGTGTCGTTTTGATGTTATAGAGGTTTATGCCAGGGGAAACAGTTGGCCGGTCCACCACTTAAAAAATGCTTTCGAGGTACATGGCTAGGAGGGAATAAACGATGCGATTTGTGGTTGGTATTACGGGAGCCAGCGGCAGTATTTATGGATTGCGCTTTATTGAGGTGCTGCAAAAGGCAGGACACGAGGTTCATGCGGTCGTGACACAGAGTGGCTGGAAAGTTCTGGCCTATGAATGTGGCATGGATAAACGCAGTTTCAGCCACAGGGTTACTGTACTATACGATGTTGAAGATATAGGAGCTGCCATAGCAAGTGGCTCTTTCCTGATAGATGGTATGATTGTTGTCCCTTGTTCAATGAAAACCGTAGGAAGTATAGCAAATGCAATTTCTGATAATCTGCTGACAAGGGCGGCCGATGTATGTCTTAAGGAAGGGAGGCCGCTGCTTATTGTGCCGCGTGAGACGCCGGTGCATGCTATTCATCTGGAAAATCTGCTAAAACTCTCGCGTATTGGAGTGAAGATCCTGCCGGCTTGTCCGGCTTTTTATCATCATCCTAAAGATATTGCCGATATCGTGGACATGCTTGTGGGAAAAATTTGCGATTCATTGCATATAGAGCACCATTTATTTGAACGTTGGCAAGGAGGAAAAGATTAATACCAGGAGGGGATTTTTTTGTTTGCAAAAACCTATGGCGCTACTACAATGGGCGTGGATGGTGTTCTTATCGATGTAGAAATAGACGCAGCTTTTGGATTTCCCAGCTTTGAGATTGTCGGTTTGCCGGATGCAGCCGTCAAAGAGTCGAAGGAGCGTGTGCGTACTGCCATCAAGAACTCAGGTATAAAGTTAAAGCAGGAGAAAATCACAATCAATCTGGCTCCGGCGGATATACGCAAAGACAGCTCAGGATTGGATTTGCCTATTGCCATAGGTTTGTTGACGGCTTATGGAATACTGCCGCAGACTCGTATTGAAAAATGCCTGTTTTCAGCAGAGCTTTCTCTGGAAGGAAGGCTCAGGGGGGTCCGGGGAATACTGCCGATGGCAATCCATGCAAAGGAAAAAGGATTTACTACGTTGTTTGTTGCGGAAGAAAACGTAAATGAAGCTTTGTTGGTGGAAGAACTAACTGTATATGCAATACAGGATTTGGCCGGGATTATAGATTTTCTTTTGGGCCGCAAAGAGTGCAGCCCGGCACAGCATGGTACCGTGAAGTCGCCATTGATAGATTTTGGTTCTGATGATTTTGTCGATGTACAGGGGCAGTTTATGGCTAAAAGAGCTTTGGAAATTGCTGCTGCGGGTGGCCATAATGTAGTTATGGTTGGTGTGCCTGGCGCAGGCAAAACAATGCTGGCTAGAAGAATGAGTTCGATATTGCCGGAAATGATTCCGCAGGAAGCGTTAGAAGTGACTAAGATATATAGTATAGCGGGTTTACTGCAAAATAATGGGGGACTCATTACGCAACGGCCATTTCGCAGTCCGCATCATACAACTTCTTCTACAGCAATGATAGGTGGTGGGAGCATTCCACGTCCGGGGGAAGTTACCCTGAGTCACAATGGTGTGCTTTTTTTGGATGAACTGCCTGAGTTTGGAAAATCTACGTTGGAGGTATTACGGCAGCCACTTGAAGATGGAGCGATTACTGTGTCACGTGTACATGCATCTCTGACTTTTCCTTCGCGGATGATTCTTATATGTGCAATGAATCCTTGTCCGTGTGACTAATAACGGTGGTAGATTTCGAAAAAAATGAATTTGAATGGAACTTATAGCAGATTTGAATCTTTACTTCGGAAAAGCGTCCTTCGCCTTCAGTAGTGGCGGTGATTTGTTCGATGAGTGTTCGGATGATGTTTTGCTTCAGCTCGATAGAAAGCTCTTGGGAGCTTATTTTTTTTCGCAAAATTTCGAGTAACTCACGGGCAGAATCCTGAGCGGCAAAAAGTTCTGCTGCAGATGTTTTCGCCTGCAGGTTATGCATTTGCTTCTGCAGAGTAAGTTTTTTCTTTGCAATCTTATCAAGCTGGTTGGTGATGTCGTTCATTGAGATGAGCTTTGTACGATATAAATCAAGAATGCGTTCGCGTTCCTTGTCGCAGTCGGTCAGCTGCTGTTGCATCAAGGTTCGTTCGTTTTCTTCAGCATCTATTCTAGGGCGGTTGTTTTCAATGGCTTGCAAGGCAAGCGAAGGATCATTAATATATCGCAAGCAGTCTTCCCAGACAGCATTGTCCAGCCATTGCATGTTGATGGAACGGGACAGACATCTTTTACGGCCAAGCTCAGTTGCATGACTCCGGCCACCGCAGGTATAATAGGCAGCACCCTTGCTGACAGCTCCTCGATAATTGAGGCCGCAGTTCCCACATTTTATGAGGCTGCGTAGCAAATATAGGTGCTTTGTGTTTCGAGCTGCATAGAGCTGGTTGTTGTGCAGCGTTTTTTGAGCAGTAGCCCAGACTTCGTTTGACACGATAGCAGGAACTTGGCGTTCGGTTATCTCGCGTTGCCGATTGGCACGTTTCCCATATTGATGGATGCCCATATAGGTGGTGCTGCGTGCCATATTATAGATGCGCCCCATGAGCCATATGCCGCGCGTCTTGTTTTGGCGTTTTCCGCCAATGCCATGCAGGACATAAGCGGGCGGTATTCCAAGTGCGTTAAGATGATTGGCAATCTCATTGCAAGAAGAATGATTTTCGGTAAGCATCTTATAGATGAGACGGACAACATCGGCTTCGCTTATGCTAGTGCCAGGAATTTCTGTGTCATTGATTTCGAGATATCCGTCATCATTCTTAAAATAGCCATAGGGAACAATACCACCTAGCCATTTTCCGGCAGCTGCAGCACGGTTGGCACCTAACCACATACGGTCGAGTATATTGCTGCGTTCGAGATCGGCAACACCTGCGAGTATCGTGAGGAGAAAACGTCCGGATGCATCACCGGTATCGAATGGTTCGGTCATGGATTTTAGCTTCACACCGAATTGCTCTAAATCGTAGATAGCGTTTAGAATCACTCGGGTGGCCCTGCCAAGGCGATCAAGTTTAAACACGAGTAAAGTATCAAATAATTTGTTTTGAGCGTCTTGGAGGAGCTCAAAGCCTGCTGGGCGTTCTTGAAGTGGGATAGTGCCTGTAATGCCATCATCTTTATAGATTTGTGTGATGGCTATATTGTTTAGGTCACAGTATTTATGAGCATATTCAATTTGGGATTCGATAGTCCCGCGATCGGCTTGGTCATCCGTTGAGACACGGACGTAACAAGCAGCAGCTTTTGGAGCGGATGGAAAATCAAGCATAATCATTCCTCCCTATGAATTAGGTGCTTCATTATTTTCGCGATAGCAGCTGTGGAAACTTCGCCGTCAGGTGATGTGATTTTCAATCCTTTGGCATTTATTTCTGCGATGCGGTTCATAAATTCATCCAGTTGTTTGCTAATTCGGTCAGGTTTCATGACAATTACGTCTGTGTATCCATCATTGAGCATTCGGATCATGGCATCGTAATCTAAAAACAGGGAGTAGTCGTTGAACCCTAGTTTTTCTGCAAAATCGGCAATGATGAGGCTTTCCTCTGTGTGTTTTCCAATGTAAAGTGCGGCTCTTTTCATGATAATACTTCCTCTCGTGAGTTATTTGATACGATATGATAATCTATACTGTATATTTTAGCACATATGTTTGCATTTGGCTTCTTTTTTTGCCGCCTCGAAAAACTCGAGGCGGCATTTTGATTGATATATAAGGGAGGGAAATGTTTTAAGCTAATTGTAACTTTATGATTCGAAGAAGCCTGGCCATGGATGTATATGATGATTCCATGGTGATGCTGGGTCCCATGAAGACATAATAATAACAGTTTGAAGGGATTGGGCAGAGTGTGTATCTCCCATATGAAGGTTTAAATCATTTCATTATTACTAACTGTTTCAATATAACAGAATTCTCCCATCCGTTTATTATTTCCATCCATCATCCTATCTCAGCCATTCTTCATAACACATTCAGGAATGAGTACAACCATTCACCGCCAGCCAAACGATGTGCCCTCTCGTTGATGTAACAATTCATTTTACAGCACAAATTACGGCAAACTTTTGCTGTGCAAAGACGCAATTCACTTCCCGGAATCCAGCTGCTTGCAGCATCACCATTTCCTCATGAACCGAGCACTCACGATCAAGCTTTTTACGTTCTTGCCAGCATTGTAGATCATGCTCAGTAAGACCACTTTTCAGAAGCATCTTTTCCCAGTAAGCATTATACCAGTTATTCATACACGACGTTTCAGCACAAAATTGGTCATAATTCACAAACACACCATCTGCAGGGAGTCTGTTATGAATCTTGGCAAATACCTTTTCTTTTTGTTCGGTTTCAAGATGATGAATAGACAACGCCGAAAGAATTACATCAAAATTACCTGCGGGAAAATCTCGTGTGTAATCCTTTACCTGACAGGAAATATTCGGTAGATTGGCAAAGCGTTTTTTTGCAATATCCAACATTGCATCGGCAATATCAACTAATACAAATTCCGCATGAGGAAACTGGTGATACCAAAATGCCGACAATAAACCAGTTCCAGCCCCTAAATCCAGAATGTGTTTTGGTGCTGCAATATTTCCTGCTAAAAAATCCGTAGTTTCTACATAATAACCATCAAAACAAGGAATAAACTTCCGTCGATTGTCATCATATTCACGAGCAATCAAATTGAATTGTTCTTCTATTGTCATACTAATATTCCACCTTTTTTATAGTTGTTGAGGAAGTATACAGTAAAATTACTTATATCATGTTTAATTGATAAATAAATTATAGTAGTAGAAGGAACTCATTTCTTCCAACGGTCCAGGGTAGGTAAGAGCACGTGCATCATTTTCCTGGCATCTGTCTCACGGAAGCCACCTTCCGTAGATGACATGTAGTGGACACATACATCTTCCATTTCCTGCATGGTGATATCTGGTTCGGTGAAACCACCATCCTTGTAGCAGTAAATACAATAGTCCTGATTGGGGCGACCATCCTTTTTAGTAGCAATTAATTTCTCATCGTTGAGAGGCATGCCGCAGCTTTGACAAATTTTGTTTTCCATGGATTCATCTCCTGACTTAAATTGTTAGAGTGGATTTATGGCTGACAAACTTTGCAAGGTACATAGCCTTGATCGATGGCATCTTCACGGTCTTCAAAATATACCTTGTTCGAATCGTTCATTCGGTCTACGTAGCGGCACCATTCATAATGGAATTTGTGTGTGTGCGCGTTTCCAACATAGGTAGATGCAAATGCGTTGGCTGCAGCTGCAATGACCAGTACCAATGCGGTTAAGACAATCAATACTCTACGTTTGGTAAACATGAAACCAGCTCCCTTATCGAATTTATTTTATAAGATTTTATTCGATGATATATGCACGTACAATCTCTCCATAATATGCGATATGGACGTCTTTGTTGGCACCATGGAATGAACCATCAACATCTTGCGGGTAACAGTTAGCTTGGTTCTCTGGTGTCATAGCCTTTAAATCTTGCTTTTGCTTATAGACAACTTTGCATTCTAGTGTTAATGGAAGTTCTTTGATGCCTGGGACAGAGATAGAGAGGGGAGATTCCAGTGTGAGGCCCAATTCCTTGATTTTATCTGTTGTGTGACCACTTTTTATCCCGCATAAACCAAGAATTTTCTTGTCATAGTCGCCATAGGGAATATTGACTGTGAATTCTCCATTTGCATCCAGTTGTTTCCGAGTAAAGCGTCCTTCTCGAACAAATGTGATGAAGACTGGCTTGCTCCATTCGATGCCGAACATGCCCCAAGATATTGTCATAGAATTCACTCGGTCGTTGGCTTTCGTTGTCACTAGGACACCCTCATGTACAGACTGCATGATTTCTTTTGCGTAATCGAACACATTGATTTCTTTTTTCATGGTTTCGTTCCTCCTTAAAGTAAGCTATTTTTAAGCAGTATCGTTAGATCAGGATATTTCCCGGCTTCGATATCTGCAGTTAGCTCCGGATCACATTCTGGGTGCAGAACCCATTTGCGGACACGTTGTGCGAAGAACTTGTTTTCGCAGGGGATAGTAGGCCGTATATAGAAAAGAGAGTCCGTTTCGTTTTTTTTCGAGTTAAGGCTTTGCTTCACCATTTTAATAATAGATTCCTTCCGTATAAAATGTTTTGCTTTTGAGTTGCTTATATTGAGGACCCAACCTATATAGAAACAATAGTGGAGTTTATACGAATCAACATGTTATAGCGCGCGATATTTAATTTAGAGAATCATTGAATATTAATCTCTAGTAGGGTAGAGTCCCTCTATTGCCATATAGTATTTCATTGATGGTGCAGGGGATTTGTCTTTTAGATCGGGTAATGCAAAAGAGGATCGTCCATCGCCGCCGAACTTAGTACCGAGTAGAGAAAAAAGTGCCTGATAATTACCAATTGGTAAGATTTGTCCCTCACAAGGTAACCAGCCTCTAGGACTGAAATCATAAGGGAATAACATGATACTGCCGATGAAAGCTTCATCCATATTTAATCGCTCCTTTGTTTCGCGCGCTACAAACTTGATAAAGGGAAAAAGCTCGCTCAAATTGGTTTGCAAGTAAGGAAATCTTTATATCATTTCTTCGCCGCTAAGTTCAGAATCTGCGGGTGTTTGAGAAGATTTATTATCAACGGAAGGAAGCGATATTGCGGAGTTCTTGTCAGCAAGCGTAGCTTTCGTGATAGCAGCATCATGTTTTTTGCAATATTTGACTAAAAAATCATAGTCAGCTTTTACTAGGAGATCTTTATCAATTGCTACGGGCGTTCCACCAGTACTATCCATTCCAGACATGGACGTGCTCGGATCAGAATACGAATAGGAATAAGTGAGCTGTACTTTTTGTTTGATATCCATGCTACAGACGGCTACCATTTGCCCGCCTGGTTGGTATTTCGAGAGTACAGCCTTCTTATATTGTGATTTTTCATGGAAGATAATAATGTTTCGGTTGATGCCAGTGTCTCCCTTATAGTATCGGATGCTGCTTGTATCTATAGAGTTTGTCTGCGCCGCATTGTCCCCAGTTTGTTGCCAGGCTGGTGCAGCAGATACAGCAGATGTTGCCAGTAGCAATAGTGTTAGCATAAGTAGAAATGTTTTTTTCATGATAATCCTCCTAAAACTAATCGTATGAATCTTATTTCCAAGGTAGTGGTCTTTGATGCGATGTATGCATTTACAGATGATTTTTGTCGTCATCTTCCTTTTTATTATATGATGATTGACAGAATATATCGGCTTGATATAATGAAATACAAGATACTCCATTGTTTTATACTGCGTCATAATCTATTTGGCGGTTTTTATATTTTCAAATAAGAAATGAGGATAGCAATGGATAAATGTATAGAAATAAATATGCCAAGAAATATTGAAGATGCGGAAAAAACTATTAATTATATATCAAATTTATGGTTTTCATTTAAAAAACATAGTGGGGATAAAATAATATTAGATTTTTGTCATACACGCTATATAGATATACTAATGTTTACACCTTTGACGATGGTATTATACAAATTAGCAGAAAGAAATAAGGTCTTCTTTCGGAATTTTTTTGGTGAAGATGAAACAGAAAAAGAATATTTATTTTTTGAAGGAAAATTGCTGAGAATAGAAGAAGATAACATACTAAGAAATGCTTCTTTTAAGTTTTTTTTGGCAAATAGGTTAGATGATTTTAACAAATACTTAAAGCATATATTTCGTTATTTTGATTTTGAAGGGAAATTTGATGCATATAAAACGATATCACAATGTTTGATGGAAGTCTTTATTAATACACAACATGCAGAATCCTTTTTTGTAACAATTTCTTGGAAGTACGATAACAGTGATTTGGAATTCATTATTGGAAATTTTGGAGAAACCATGCGTTATGTTATAAAAAGAGAACGACAAATGCAATTTGATAAAGACTCAGAAGCTATTTTGTGGGCTTTGAAACTGGGTAATACGACAAAAACTAATTTAGAAATAGGAGGAGTGGGCTTATATTTTGTAGATAAAACTGTGAGAAATAATAGAGGAAGTATGGAAATTATATCTGGTAAGTGTTTTTTTAGAGCAGAGAATCAATATAGTGGGCAAATTATTAAGGATATGCGAAAGACTTTTCCAGGAACCTATATAGTTTTAAGATTTAATATTCGTGAATTTAAAAATGAAGAAAATGTGGCAGAGATTCAGGAAATATATTCATTAGCAGATTTTTTGGGGGATAATTAGTATGAGTGAAATAGCAGATTTTTTTACACATCAATATCAGTTTAAACTAAGGCGATTGTGCCAAGTAGAAAGCGAGCGTTATGAAGATGTTTTACAGAACTACAAGTTAGCGTTTTTAACTGAATTGAAATTGATTGAAAATCAAATAAGTACAGATGGTACTATAATATCCCAGATGACAGAATACGAAAAAATTGTTTATCAATTTTTAAAAGAAATAGATATTACAACCATACAGGATGCGTTTATAGAACTTGAAAATATATATGTCAAATGGATAGATTTCAAAAGCAAAGAGGCAATTAGTCTTTTAGAAAAATTTATCGAATCCAAGCAAATTCTAAATGAAGAAATTGATATACAAAAATATATATTATTCAGAGCGAGAAAATCACAAGATATATTAACAAAATTGGATATGTTTCATATTCCCTTTAATAAACGTTATTTAATATCCAATCAACGATATAGTTTAACAGGGCAACCCCTCTTCTACTTAGGGCTTTCTGTCTATGATATTATTAACGAACTAGGGGGAGACTCATGTGATGAATATAAGGTATCTACAATAGAATTTAAAAACAGTTTTGATGTCATAGATTTTCGTAATAAAATAGATTTTTTCTTAAAGCGCAAAATGACAGACAGTCTAATTCCTGAATATAGTGAGGAAATTACGCTTGATAAATTTAAAAAATGGTTTTTTGAATTTATTTTAATAGAATGTTGTAGCTTTGAAAGGAAGAAAGAACATTCAACTTACTATTTTTATGAAGAATACGTATTACCCCAAATGGTAGCACAGTATTTAAAAGAAACGGGAAAAAATGGCTTGGTCTATTCTTCAACAAAAAAATGTCTTGAACAAGATACGCTTAGGAAGGTAGTGAACTTTTCTTACAAAGATAATATTGCCATTTTTACTCACTTTGACAGAGAACATATTTACGATGACAAATTATTTCATGAAGTAAAAATTTCTACGCCAATTGCATATTCAAAAATAGATGAGTCTTTAACGATAGAGAAGCTGATTGCAATTTGTGATAGTCTTAAAGACATGGATACCGGGGGTGATTTTGAAAAATATTATAATGTGGGTTTGGAACAGAAGAATGCCTTTGCGGGTTTGCAAATAAAAAAAGATGAGTATTTTACGAGTCAGATAGGCAAGTTTCAGCTGTATTTGGTCTATTATTTATTATATGAAAAAAGGAATCAAGTATGACTGAAAAGGAGTGTGAGTTAATATGAAATTTGAGAAATCTCAAGGAAAAAGAATATCAAAAATATCCATTAGTGATCTTTTGAAGAATCCTGCTGCAATTGATAATGCGCAAGGGAAAAAGATTTTTGTGAAAATCAAGGAAGAAGTTAAAAAAGAGAATGCAACAGATATAAAAGTTGATTTTAATGGTGTGAAATTATTAACAACTGCATTTTTGAATGAAGCAATAGGAAAAATTTTTTTAGATCATGAGTTAAAAGATGCTATGGGGAAGATTCAATTAGTCAATATTGGGACACATAAAGATATTGAAATGTTGAGATTGGTAATAGCTAATGCACAAAATCAAGCTAAACAGACTCAGACAAAAAGTAGCACGACTCATATGCACAATAAGGGTTTCTCTAAATGATGGAATGTTTGTTGTGGGCAACTGCTTTAAGGAATCCTATATGTTAAGGATTCCTTTTTTTTTGTTTATGTGCTGAGGGTTATAGTATCGTAAAACATCATTCACTCTGGCTTCGTCACTATGATAAATATCTTTTGATATAAGGTTTAATAAAAGAGCTTGGCTCGAATGAGGTAGGTCTCTGAATTCTGTGAGCCATTTAGTCGTAATGCCTAATGATTCATAGTATGTTCTATAAGTCAAAAGATCTTTTGGCATTGACAGTATCTCATAAAATTCTACTTCATTATGACCAAAAGCTTTTTCAAAAAAACTACGATCTCCGCCAAAAACGCCATTAGATACATTTAAAATAGCCTTTATACTTCTTAAATAGTGATAGTTCCAATTTGAATCAATGTGCCCGCGTTTTTTATTCTCTATAGGTTCAAATTTCATAGGAAAAGAATAAATATGCACATTTAATTCTTCAGCTAAGCTAATATTTATTTCTAAGCGTTTATATAAATCGATAGGCGTGTCATTGAAATTGTACAATAAATAGTTAGAAAAAATAGTCGTTCCATACTGAGCGGCTAAACGTATGGCATTTGTGTATATGTCAGTTAATTTTATTTTATCATATGCGATTCGAAAAGGTCGAATGGGCAGTTGACTCAAAATGCCCATTTTTTCTGGCGTTAAGAGCCGAGCATCCATGCCTTGATTAAAATCGACAAAACGTTGCATTGGTTTTTTATAAGAATATTTTTTTTCTATTTTAATGAAAAAGTCAATATTGTCAAGAATCATTTGTGTACGATTTGCATACATTGCACCTATATTAGATAATAAATCATTAATCTGCTCTCTGTATATTTTAGAAATATGTTTTGTAGTTAATTTTTCAAATGCCATAGAAAGCTTTTTTTCTATATTTGTGGTGCATTTTTTTTCGGATATATAACGATGATACATATCAAAATATTTTAAAAAAGCAGATGGATGTTGGAATGTAGGCGTATTTACAAAGCCTAATTCGTTTAAGTCGTTTACTATTTTTTTTAATGAGTTGGCTGGAAGAGCTAGAACGTTATTGTCCATTAGTAATAAATTGCGTTTATCTCCATAAAGTTCTTGCGCAGACATAATTTGTTCAACGATATTATTAGTAATTTGCAAATTCCCTTCAAGTTCAGGGACGGCACAAAAGGGGCAATGGTTTATACATCCGCGTGTAGTATAAGCAAAGAAGTTGTCTCCAGATGGATATTGATAATCTGTATCGGATAAAATATCATAATCTAAAGGTAATAAGTCAATATTAATGTGATCATTGAAACCTAGTAAAGCCGAATCCAATAAACGTCCTTTGATAATATTCGATACCCCGCTGTCTCTTAATAAATCATCATGTAAAAGAGTAGCTAAAATTCCTCCGACGAATATATTGTTTTGGTTAGATACGTACGGCTTATAATAGTTGATGGTTTTAATTACATCTGAATAATGAAAAGTAAATAATGTAGTGATGTAAATTCTATCCCATGATTTTGTGAGCTTTTTGATTCCTTTTATGAAGAAGACCTTGTCCCCGCGATTTTTATGATAAGTACTTATTTTCATTAGACTCATAGGTGGGTATTTATTTTTATATGCAGGCTCAATTAAAAGTATGTCCATGTATAATATTCTCCTTAAATTTATCCACGTTTATTATCCCATGGACGGTACATAGATGTCAAGGTTCTAAGTTTTTGAGTTCGGTATTTAGGATGTGGTCTGCAATAAGAATGAAGTTTTGAGCTTTTTCCTCTAAAAAATCAACATCTGTACGGCTATGATGAGCGGCTAAATCTAGGCCATCTTTAAAACCTGTCCCATCGAATAGAGCATTATAATTTCTGAGAGTTGCTGGATCTGTAAAGATATCCTTTTTTTTAAAAGATATTTTTTTAATTAAGTCTCCTAATAAGGGATCTTGCCCAGCATTTTTGTTTTTTAAATCATTAAAAATTGTTGGAAATGATTTTCGTAATAAATATTTGAAACATTGTTCAACTAGACTGCGAAATAAAACTGTTGCTGCTATTGGATATTTTTGATAAGCATGATAGGGGCCTTTGGAGAAAGATTGTATTTCTTTACAAATCTTTAATAATGGTAGAGTTTTTGTATCTGTCGCATTAATATTATTATATTTTAATTGTGAAAAAAATGTTGGATATTTTTTCCGCTTAGATGGAGTAGGAGTTGCTGCTGGTATTGATTGTGATGGAGTATGAGCTGATTGATCGCTGGAGGCAGGTGCTGTAGAAGGGCCTTTTTCTGAGTGGGGTATCGTATTTTCTGAATCTGTAGAGTCCGTAGAATCTGTAGAGCCCGTAGAATCTGTAGAATCTGTAGAGCCCGTAGAATCCGTAGAAACTATGTGTTTCTTTTTGAATGCAATCAAATTTTTATTAAAATTATCTTTGTTTAAAGGGATATTAGAAAGTGAGAAAGTATTTGTATATGGATCATATATATATTGCATATTATTTAAATGTAATTTGTCTAGTTTATTTTCAGTAATAAATGCTGCCAGAAAATTATTGCGCTCTTGTACTGTTTGTGCAATTTTACTAGCAGGTTCATTGTTCACTTTTTTTAGGAACTTAATTAGCAGAGCATTAGATGAGTCTTTTTGGAAATAACATATGATTCTACTGTTTGTAGTGAATTCTAATCCGAGAAGAAGCATATTTTTTTTATTGTTTAAAAAACGTTTCATTTTTGAAACCCATTTGCCAGAATGTATAATATCTAGTAGAGTTGTGTCTCCTGCAGAAATATTTTCTAATAAATGTAAGAAGGCCAGGTCCGGTAATATTTCTCCTGAGGTTTTTCTCATGTGCTTTGCTTTAGCCTGTATTAACCAATTAACTTGCCTAAGACCAGGCGTTGTCTCACCATGAATTTTCAGTAATAATTGATTAACATAACTTTCGTCTTCAGAAACGATACATTCAATCCTAGAAATTGTAGATTCTAATTGGGATAATATCTCTTTTTCTGATGTTGTTAGTGAAAATTTATTTAAATCGTTTTTATAAGTTGTAATGAGTTTCAAACTAGTTAGACGTCGATTTCCGTCGTAAGTAAGATAGTAGCCGGATTTGCTTTTTAGTGGCATAACAATTGGGGACTGATTTGGTAATAGGCCATTTTTGGCAATATCTTTTGCTAAATTAATTACGTGTGCATGATCTAGTTCGATAATATTATTCATGCCAACAATGTCGTCTAACGATTCTACATCACGGTCATAGAATCTAGCGTTATCAGGATTAATAATGATTCTATCTGTGGGCAAAGTTGTTTTTGTATAGGTGGTGTTATTTTCCATTTTACATAACCCTTTCTTTATATGATATGAGTATAGCAATGCGTGTATGGTTCTTATTGATTCTGGTTTTTAGAATTTGCAACAGTATTGTCTGGGTGTTTTCGATACAATAGCCTTGGTAAAAAAATTTTAATCATTCAATCTTCTATCATGTAGCCATCATCATACCTAATATTCGATGCACTTCATGCGGCTCAGGTTGCTTCTCTGCAATAACTCGAGATATAGCATCACAATCCATATCGGAGGAGTAGGAGAGAAGATGTAGCGCATATTCGTTTGCTTCGCGCTCTCGACGACATGGCACGTAATAGGTGCGGTCTGCATGTAGGTAATACCCATATCCTTCATGCATCCGGGCATGACCAATTTCATGACATACCGTTATTTTTTGAGCCTCATAACAAAGTTCGTCATTTAGAATAATATATTTACATCGCAATACACGCACCAAAAAGCCGCGAATATTATGCGGCAATGGTGCGTGTATTATTTTGATATTCAGATCCTTTGAAAGATGGAAAGGATTGGAAGTACCATATTTTTTTACGAGATTTCTGACGCGCAATTTGATGTTCAGCATAAAGTATCATTCCTTTGATTGTAGTACGTTCTCTATAATGAATCAGCCTTTCTTGCGTTTGTTTCGTTCCTTGGCATCCCAAAAAGCTAGTTTAAGAGCGGCACGAATTTTTTCACGATCAGATTCTGTGAGTTTATACAGGTCACCGTCAAACATAATCTCAGCCTGATTAAGAAATTTTGTGAGATCAGCCGGATCTTTTTCCCTCGGAGTAGATGGGGTATCATTACCAAGAATATAGTCTGTACTCACATTAAAAAAAGCGGACAACTCTTTTAGTTTACGTGTGGGCTTGTTTTCACCAGTTTCATATTTTAGATAGGTGGTTCTGCCAACACCTATAATTTTGGCTACTTCTTCTTGGGACAGACCCTTGGCTTCGCGCAATTTCTTTAAACGCGCACCTGTGTTCATTAGAATCACTCCTTGTACATATTATAGGTTATTATACATAACATTTAAAGCCGTGATTAAACATTACTTTTTATATTGACAAGTTATGTAATATAACATATACTATAAATGTAGATGTTATGAAACATAACGTATGAATTGAAAGGAGGGCTACGATGAATAAATTAAAAGAACTGCGAGAAAAGCAAAATTTAACGCAAAAAGAGTTAGCTAGCAAGCTTTCTGTGGGAAGAACGACTGTAACTTTGTGGGAACGAGGAAAAAATAAGCCTCGTGTTACTATGCTTATAAAGCTGTCTAAGGTTTTGCACTGTAGTATAGATGATTTATTATGCTCTTTTACGTGATTTAAAATAACTAAAGGAGGCATAACGTAACGCATAAAGATTTGAGTAACATCATGCAAAATCCTATATGTATATTTTACCGCAAGGAGGTAATGCAAAAGTGACTAGATTAGCAACAAAAGCAGCGGACAGCGTATTTTATAAAGCACGCATGGCGGCTGCAGAACACAACGAGCATATGAATAGCCGGGAAGGGGCTGCCGTAAGGATTGGAATCGATCGCACGCGTTTGGCGAGGATTGAGCTGGGAATGATATCACTTTATCCAGAGGAAGTGGTCATGATGGCAGATGCCTATAACGCACCGGAAATCATGAACCATTATTGCACCAATGAATGCCCGATTGGTAAGCGGATGGTTCCGCCTGCAGAACTGCGACAGCTTGACCGGATGACGATCAACATCCTAAATGCGGTCAATGGTATCTCGGATATCGGTAAGGCTATATTGGCCATTGATGCAGATGGACAGGTTACACCGGATGAGGTGCCACAGCTGCAGAAGATTCTTCAGGCTATGCAGAAAGTATCGTCGGTATCTTCGGAGCTACAAATTTGGATGGAAAAATATGTCGCAAAGGATGGGGATGCACATGGAGGAGATTAAGCGGCCAAAATATGTGGCAGAAGTGACGCGGAAGTTTGGGGATACGCCGGACACAGAGATTTTCAGCCAGCTTGCTAAAGTAGCGCTGGGAATTGATGTGAAATTCACGAAAGACGACAAGAAGAAAGGGGTTGGAACAGCATTATGAAGCAGAGATTTGGAGGCATAAAGACGTTGAAGAAAGTTGCTGTATGTGCAGTCTTCGTAGCATCTGGTTTTCTGGCCACTGGATTTTATAGTGGCAATCAGGAACTTGTCGAGACGGTCTATATTGTTCAGCCAGGCGACACGCTTTGGGATATTGCTGAGGCCTATATGGCAAAGAATACGGGTGGCAGGCGATACATATTGGAATTTAAGTCCGGAATCGAAGAGCTGAATCCGTGGTTACTGGAATCGCATGGGCAGCTTCAGATTGGAGACGAACTTAGGGTAAACTACTGGGTTCAGAGAGGGGATGCAGAGCTTTGAAACTCCCATATTTCCAGGATCATGTTTGGACAGTAATCTTATTTATCGCGTGTTTTACGGTTGGTTATTTTTTAGGAGGGAGGTGAAGACTTTGGATTGGGAAATGGGCCGCGTCATACAGGGGCTTTGTGATGCAGGGCATCGCGAGACAGTGCTCTATCCGAGATATGGCAAGGAAAACATTGCCGCGTTAGCGCCTACTTTAGAAATGGCCGATGCATGGGCAAAAGAAAAATCCGCATCAGCGGGAACTGATACGGATGAGTGGAGGTCATCCAAAGGATGACATTATAAGTTTAACACAGTTCTAGTTTAGCACACTTCGGGAGGGATGAAAATGAAAATTTTGATGCTTAAGTTGGAGAATTTTCGAGGCATCAAAGATTTAGAAATCAGGTTCAATGGGGATGACACGGATATTTTCGGGGCGAATGGAACTGGGAAGACGACAGTAGCCAATGCAATATGTTGGCTTATAACAGATCAGGCAGTGACGGGGGAGAAGGATTTCGACCCAAAGACCACGGGTGCACACAATCTGCATCATATAGCTGCTCTTACGGTTGCACTTACCAGCGGAGAGCAAATAACATTTCGCAAGGATTTTTATGAGGTATGGAAACAGAAGAAGGGCTCGGCGACTAAGGAATTTAGCAACAATACTACGGATCACAGCATCAATGGGCTGCCGGTTAAAAAGAAAGCCTATGAAGCTGCCATGGAGAGTGCTTGCGTCTGCAGAACAGAACAAATTCGGATGCTCATGATGCTCGGATATTTTACAGAGGAAATGAGTGTAGAAGACCGACGCAAAGTACTTTTCGAGATTTGCGGTGATGTTACGGATGGCGAGGTCATCCTCGAGAATAAACTCTCAGATTTAACGGCATACCTGCTGATTCCGGGCACGAACGGCCAGTATTACAGTACAGAGCAATATAAGAAGATTGCCAATGAGCAGCGCCGTAAGCTGAACCGGGACTTGGATATCTTGCCAGAACGAATTGATGAAGTCACGAAAAGTATTCCGGAACAAATAGAAGATGAGGCTGTACTGAAAGGCGCGATAGAGGAGCAGGAACAGCAAAAGGCCGCAATCATGGAGGAAGGGCGGCAGCTTGAAACGCAGGATGGCAAGAAGCAGGCTTTGCAGGCGGCCATCGCGGGACTCAATACCGAGATTGAGACGAAGCGCGCTGCCTGGATCAAAAAAGGCAATGATGCAAATCAGGAAATTTATGCAGCCATTAACGAGATGAACAGTAAAAAACTTGCGCTCACCAGCCAAATTGCAGGGTTTAAAGCCGAAGAGAAGCGGCTGAAAGAGGAACATGAACGCATCAATGCAATGCGCGAAAAACTCCTCACTGACTATGCTGAGGCGCAAGCGGAGCAATGGGATGAGGGACAGGAGCTTTGTCCAACTTGCGGACAGTCTCTTCCCACAGAGCGCGTACAGGCACTGCGCGAGGCATTCAATCAGAGTAAATCGCAAAAGAAAGAAAATATCAACCGTCGGGGACAAGCCTGTAGCCAAACCATTCTCCAAGGACTTGATTATAAGATTTGTGAGGCTCAAAACAAGCTTACAGAGGCAACAGCTGTTATCAATGATACGGTTGAGCGCATCAATAACCTGCAGCAGAGCGTAACCGAGCAGCCAGTCTTTGAGGCAAGTGATGAATACACAAATTTGCAGCAGCGTATCGACGCCCTGCGAGCCAAAGAAATGAATCTGGATGGATCCATGGATGAAGTAAAGAAAATCCAGGCAGAAAAAATTCATAAGATTGCTGCGGAAATCCAGAATCTCCATATGCGAATCGCACGTGTACAGGCAGCAGCTGAAAGTCAGGCACGTATCGCCGAACTTGAAAAGGAGAAGCGGGATAAAGCGGCAGAGCTTGAAAAACTTGAACGCGGCATATACCTTTGCGATGTTTTTACACGTGCCAAAGTCCAGATGGTTACAGATAGAATCAATGGACATTTCAAGACCATACACTTTCAGCTCTTCAAGGACCAGATCAATGGTGGCCTCCGAGAGACTTGTGATCCGATGCTGCAGAACGCCGCTGGTGAATGGGTGGAATACAAGTCGGCCAATACGGCAGCGCAGTTCAATGCCGGGCTTGAGATTATCGATGTGCTTAACCAACATTATGGAACCAGCATGCCTGTTCTCATGGATCGTGCAGAGAGCGTGTGTGAGGTCAATCGTATAGAGGAGCAACTTATACGGTTTATCGTATCTGCCCCGGATAAGGGAGCACTCAGAATAAAAATTAAAGGAGAGAATTAAAAATGGCAAATGGAAAAGAAGTAAAAAATGTTCAGGAAGCGGAAATCCAGCTTAATATGAGCGAGCGGTTCGCCCATAAGGTGCTTGCAGAGTTTGGCGTGAGTGCAACTGGCGCCTTGCAGATCACCGATTATCAGCGCTCGCTCATTCAAGGATATTTTATCGGGATTGATCGGGCCTTAAAGACGGCTGAGGAAGACCGGGTGAGAAAGAATGAGAGCAATAGCGAACATAAATGGGATAATCCGCTGGCTGTCCAATGGAACAATGTGAACATGAATGATTTGGCTCTCGATGTGGTCCATTACGCACGGCTAGGACTTGATATGATGCAGCCAAACCACATCAGCCCGATTCCGTATCGCAACAAAAAAACGAATAAGTACGATGTCAATCTGATGCCTGGCTATAACGGCATCCGCTACGTTGCTGAAAAGTATGCATTGATTCGGCCTAAGAGTGTCACCATCGACCTCGTATATAGCAATGATCATTTCAAGCCTATAAAAAAGAGTTTCTCCCATCCTATTGAGACCTATGAATTTGATATTGAGAATGCATTTGACCGCGGCAATATCGTCGGAGGCTTTGGCTATATCGAGTACGATGACGCGGTGCGTAATGAGCTGGTCATCATGACGATGCGGGACATTGAAAAGCGTAAACCGGAATATGCGAGCGCAAATTTCTGGGGTGGTACCGCAACAGAGTGGAAGAAAGGCGGCAAAAAGGAAACTGTTGAAAAAGCAGGCTGGCTCGACGAAATGTGCCGCAAAACCCTGATTCGTGAGGTATATAGTGCAAAGCACATCCCGCGCGATCCGCGTAAAGTGGATGAGAATTACCAGTATATGAAACAGCAGGAGGCTCGCCTGCAGGCAGTTCAGGAAGAGTTGCGGGAAGAAATCAATGTGACTGCCAATACGGTACCGCTCAAAGAAATCAAAGAAGCTGCAGCACCAATCGTAAGCCCGATTCCTGCGGTATATCCGACAGACACAGCCGCAGCAGTACAGGCCCAGCCGGTAGCAAAAAAGAGCATGGATGCTGGAGCACCTCCCTATTCGCAGGAAAAGCACCCGGCAGGCACATCCTCTTATAGTCAGGATATGTTTGCACAGGCAGCCATACAGCACCCACAGGCGGCCATGGCTGAGGAAGGACCTACCTTTTGAATATCAAGGTAATCGCGTCTGGGAGCACAGGAAATTGCTATCGCATTGATGATGGTACAACCACATTGCTCCTGGACGCGGGCATTCCTTTCAAGAGCATTCAGGTTGGATGTGATTTTCGTACAAGTGATATTTGTGGGTGCTTGGTGACACATCGGCATGGAGACCATGCAAAGGCTATACCGAAAATGCTTGAACGAGGAATTCCCATATATGGGCCAGCAGAGCTCAAAGCTTTATATCCAAAAGTGAACTACCTGAAAGCACTGGAAAGCCACACAATCGGGACCTTGCGTGTCCTTCCCTTTGAAACGCAGCACGATGTTGAATGCTATGGGTATCAGATCAATTCGAAAGAGACCAGGGAACGGCTCTTATATGTTACCGATAGTGCATATATAAAATACAAGTTTGAAGGACTTACCCATCTTATGGTGGAGGCAAATTATAGTCAGGAAATTATTATGGATAACGCCCGCGGCAATCGCATACCCGCTTTCCTGGCCGAACGGATTATACAGACGCATATGAGTATTGAAACCACGCTGCAGCTTTTGAAAGCGAACGACATGCATCGTGTGCGGCAGATTTATCTGCTGCATTTGAGTGATGGCAATAGTGATGCAGCTAAATTTAAGGATTTGGTACAGAAACAGACGGGCGCTGAGGTTTATGTCTATTGAGTGTGGCTGCCTTCGGTTGGGAAAGCTATTTTGACAGCCTATAAATAAAAGGAGATGGATGATTCTATGTTGAGCATAAAAGAGGCAATGCGGATTGTACCTGCGACGCAGGATATATTGACGACGATCATGACTGTGGAGGATAAGCAATATTCCACGCGGACACGGGTGAATCGCAGCCCGGAGGAAATCAAATTGATTATGGAGCTGGTGAATCTTGTGATAGAGAAGTGTACGAAACCACAGAATCTGTCAGATCCGTTTCACGTAACCTTTATGGGGGTAGATTTTGCGGGAGGGAAGAGACATGAGTAAGAGCAGCATCAAGGTAAAGAAAATTAAATACAGTGAGGGTGCGGGAAAGATTTCCATCGATTATTCCCGTATTCGTGATGAGCATTATGATGAATTATCACTTCTCTCGGATGAAGCAGCGGCGCCCGAGTTCTATGCGGCACTGGAAGCACTTATCCTTCCGGTGTGCAGTATCCTGGAATTTGATTCTGCGAAATTTAAGCAGCGTATCAAGCCCTATGGGATTACCTTCCACTACAACAAAGATGATGCGATGAGTGCCATTATTTCGGTAAAACTCGAAATGCCGGAAACAGGGATGCAGGTGGCAATTAATACACCTATGCTGAAATCCTATGAAGATATGGAGGAGGCCGGGCCGTGTTTATCCGAAACCGCTACAAAGCTTATTTGGAAAGCCGAAATAGAAGCTCGTAAGTATATCGCTGGTAAGCGTGCGCAGACAACACTCTTTGATGAAACAGGGAATGTGGCGGAGGCTGCGCCAAGCAACGAAGAAGATACAAGTGAGCTTCTTACAGGCGATGTTCCGCTGACCGGTGGGGTAGCTGCAGCTGCTCAGATAATTGATTTTCCGCAAAACGCGGCACAGTGAGGTGATAAGTTATGGCGAGGCCGCAAAGTGAGGGCTTAGATTATTTTCCACTCGATGTGGATATGGATTCAGATGACAAAATCGAATATATCGAGGCCAAATACGGCCTCGTTGCTTTCGGTATTATTGTTCGCTTGATGATGGCAATCTACCGACAAGGTTACTACATGATGTGGACAGAGCGTCAGCAATATGTATTTTCAAAAAAGGTTAATGTCGACATAAACCACCTTTCAGAGATAGTTAATGTATGCATTAATGAGGGCGTATTCGACAAAAATGTCTACAATACGTACAAAATTTTAACGTCGCATGGTATCCAAACCCGCTATTTACGGGCGGTTGAGCGCCGTCGCAGCGTTCGCATGATTAAGGAGTTTTCACTGCTCACAAATGAGGATGGCATCAAAGAAGGACGTATTTCCTACCAAAACCTAGCTAAAAACGTTAATGCGGACAATAACACTGGTTCAGAGGGAGTTAATGTTGACAATAACCATGATTCAAATGATATTTCTGTCGACGATATGTCAGCAGAAACTACACAAAGTAAAGTAAAGTATATATCTACTACTACTACTACCCCCCTATATCCCCCCTGTGGGACAGATGCGGAGTTTGGAAAAGTCATATCGGCTTACTCAGACAATATCCATCCCGTTACACCGATGGAGGCAGAGATTCTGGGAGGCTTTCTAGACATATTCTCAAGCGACGTCATTCTTCGGGCGATTATGCGAGCGGTGAAGAGGGGCAAACGGAGTATAGGCTATGTCGAGGGTATACTTCGCAGTTGGCAGGAAAACGGATATGACGATGATGGGGAAAGGCAACAGCCGAAAGGAGAATCAAGAATTGGAGCAGCTAAAAGGGATATTAGAGCGCCTGCGGGCGAAGACGACAGGTATGCAGATTTCAGAGAGGCCGATAGAAGTCAGGTCCATCCGTGGGACATATCATCTTCTCCCGGAGGAGCTGGAGAAAAACCGGGAGGAGATTCTGAGCATCGAGGAGGACCAGGCGACTTGCCGAGGGTGTGATGGCAGTGTTTGCCGCCAGAGCGTACAAGGCATGGTAAGGGTTGTGGAGTGCTGTGATGGGAGATTCTATGCCGCCATGCGCATGTGCCGACATGAGAAGACGAGACGGATGCAGGCCAGGATTGACCGCCTGCTAAGGTCAGCGCGGATTCCTGCCAAGTACGCGGATGATTCTTTTGCGGATTATATCGTTGGCAGGGAGAACGCAGAGGCTGTGAAAGCGGCGCATTGGATGGTCAACTGCGAGGATCGCGGGATGTTTCTCTATGGGCCCCGTGGAACGGGAAAGACGAAACTCGTGGCGATTATAGCAAACGAGAAGGCTCGCTGCGGGCATCCGGTGCTATTTTCGTCGGTTCCGGATCTTTTGGCAGACATCCGTTCGACCTTCGGCAGCAATACTACAGCTGAGACTATGCGTGTGGTTTGTGAAGCGCATTGCCTGGTACTCGATGATTTCGGGGCTGAGCGCATGACGGAATGGGTCGGCGAACAGCTTTTCTGCATACTCAATCATCGCTATAACGAGAAGCTGCAGACAATCGTGACATCGAACTACAGCCCAGATGACATCATTGGGCGCATGGCAACCGTGGACCGCGCAGGAAGGATTATCGACGATATGCAAGGGCAGCGGATTATGAGCCGGCTCTATGGCATGTGTGAGCGGATAGAGCTTCGGGGTGTCGACTGCCGGATGAAGGGCGTAGCGGTATGAATCCGTTCGGCATTGTTATTCCAGGGCAACCGGCCACGAAGAAGAACAGCGCAACGATGGTCCGGAATCGTGCGACACTCTTGCCAAGTGTGGCATACAGGAAATACGAGACTGCATGCAGAGAGAAAATTAATATGCTGCGTTATAAAGCAAAGCTGCCGCATTACTCGCTACCAGTGCAGCTCACCTGCCACTATTGGCTGCAAGACCGGGCGCATTGGCCGGATTTAGTCGGGCTTATGCAGGCCACAGCAGATATCATCTCAGACGAGCGCAAGAAAATAGACGGCAAAAGAATTGTTACATGCCGATGGCTGCTATCGGATGACCGGATCATAACGTCGTGGGATGGAACAAAGATTGCCGGAATCGATAAATACAATCCACGTGTGGAAATAATCATCCAGCCGTTTGCGGTGGTACCCGAAGAAGCTTTGGATCCATATGTTATCAAGCAGCTGAAAGAACAGCAGGCACAATGCCTGTTTTAGGGAGGATGAGGACATTGGTGGAACCTTTACCGGAGAATATGAGAAAGTGCGCGGGTGAGAGCATAGAGGGCTGTCCATCGAAATATGGGCTGCGGGACTCTACGGCGTTTTGCAATATGGGAGCAAATGAAGGCTATGCCTTGTGCTGGGAACAGGCGCTGGAGGAGGTACATGCGGAGTGAATATGGCGGAAGTGGATTATCACTTGGAGCCTTGCCCCAAGTGTGGAAGAGAGATTCGCATCGAGACCTACGTGGTTGGCTCTCGTGTGGGGGTTGCAGCGGCACGGTGCCAACGATGCGGGTACAAGAAGGCACTCGTGTCTACAGGATGCGTACAGAGGGGAGTACTTATGAGCCGTGCGACACTTGTGAAGTATGGGATTGAGGCCTGGAATGGGCAGGTACGGAAGAATTGATGGTATTGCGTGTCAGAACAACACAAATAAGGGACATGCTTCGTCGCATAGCCCCGCTAAAGCGTTTGTGGTGGCGTATACAGCCTTTGCAGCACATTGCTAAGCGACACAGGCGTAAGCGGGAGGCTGAGGAGCAGCGTTTTGAGGATATGCTAGGGGAGGTGGCAGGCAATGTTAAAACTAGGTAGTCTGTTTGATGGAATTGGAGGATGGCAGCTTGCGGCGGTTCATGCAGGAATTATCCCTGTATGGAGTAGCGAAATAGAACCTTTCCCATGCGAAGTGACGCGGAGACACTTCCCGCTTACAACACAGCTAGGCGATATCACAAAGATCGATGGAGCAGAAATAGAACCAGTAGATATTATATGTGCCGGCTCTCCTTGTCAGGATTTGAGTATTGCAGGCAAACGGGAGGGATTAGATGGAAAACGGAGTGGTTTATTCCGAACAGCAATTGACATTGTTCGAAGTATGCGGGATACCGCAGGAGGGAGATATCCCAGATTTTTTGTTTGGGAAAACGTGCCAGGAGCCTTCAGTAGCAACAAAGGAGCCGATTTTCGAGCCGTGCTTGAAGAAATCACAGAGGCCGAAATTCCAATTCCTAAGTCTGGACACTACAACAAAAGCAAAGAGTGGTGCATTGATTGGGCACCCGCAGGGGTGGTCAGAAGCAATGGCTGTGAAGTCGCTTGGCGAGTCATGGATGCCCAATATTGGGGAGTGCCCCAGCGTCGCAAGAGAATCTTCCTTGTCGCAGATTTTACAGGTGGATGTGCCGCAGAAATATTATTTAAGTCCGAAAGCGTGTCAAGGAATATTGCGACGGGCAGCGGCAAGAGGAAAGGCGCTACCTGCAATGCTACATATAGCATTGCAGCAGCAATCGTTAGGATGCGAGGTGGGTGTGAAGGTGGAGGAAAAGGAGCTTTAGTCAGTATTGAGAAATCCTTGACATTAGCGGCGAATACCAACGATCAGGTACTGTTTGAGCCCGTTATAGTGGGTTCAGACCTGTATAATTTCACAATAACAGGAGACATTGCCTGTACATTGACTTGTAATATGCGTAGTGCAGGAACAAGTGGACCAAGCGTACTAAAACCTAAGATTTGGGATATGACCCATGCAGATGAAGTCATGCGGCTTGTGAAAGATGGGATAGTACCAACGCTAAATGCTAGGATGGGGACGGGCGGTAATCAGGTTCCCCTTGTACAAGAACCCATTCCGATAAATGATAAAGCCACAAGATATAAGGGTGGTGGCGATACTAGACAGAATGATGGTGCGGGAAATGGCCTTGGTATAGGGAAATCTGGTGACCCAATGCCAACGATGACAGTAGGCGATAGACATGCCGTGGCTTATTGCGTGGGAAATGGGCAATTATGCCAAACATATTTGCAGGACAAAGTTGGCGCATTGAACTGTATGCATGATCAGCAAACTGTAATGGTTCCCTATGGCAGCGCAGAAAATCAGAACATAGCGAACACATTGCTTGCAAAAGGGAATCTGAGTTACCGTAAAGATGTTGATAATGTTGTGGTAGCCGTGGATTGCCGTAACATCAATGAAGGCAATATTAGTGGTACATTACAGGCCAAGGGAAATGGTGGCTATAGTTTAAACTATATCAATCCAGTACGTGTTGCTTATGTGGTACGGCGGCTTACACCTGTAGAGTGTGAGAGATTACAGGGCTTACCTGATGGGTATACCGCTGGTGGCAGTGACTCTGCAAGATATAAAGCATTGGGCAATGGCATGGCACAGCCATGTGCCGATTTTGTAATACAGAGCATAGCGGATGTTGTGAGTGACGCTTATAAACTTGAGGAGGCGGAACATGCAGACAATCTTACGATGGCCCGGAGCAAAATGGAGAATAGCTGACTGGATAATACGGCAGTTCCCACGCCATGATGTATACGTGGAGCCATTCTTTGGTAGTGGAGCCGTATTTTTCCGAAAGGCTCCATCGGGTACCGAGACAATCAATGATATTGACAGTAACATTGTCAATTTGTTTCGGGTGGTTAGGGATTCTGCAGACGAACTGGCTGAGGTTCTTGAAATGACACCATATAGTCGTGCAGAATACCTCGGTTGTCATGAAATTAAAGGAAATGAAATTGAGCAAGCCCGGCGATTTCTTGTTAGGGTATGGCAGGCATTTGGCGGAAAGACATACTGTAAATCATCATGGGCGCATGACCGCACAAATACAGTGTTCCGTCCAAAGTATTGGTGTCAGCTTCCGGCAAGGCTGATTGCTATCGTGGAGCGGCTTAAGATGGCGCAGATTGAGTGTATGGACGCGCTGGAGCTTATCCCGATGTATAACAGGACGAATACGCTGCTATATGTTGATCCGCCGTATCTCAAGAGTACACGCACACAATTGCATTATGAGTGTGAATTTTCGACGTCGGACCAACATGAACAACTGCTGCAGCTTTGCCAGAAGCATACGGGGCCATGCATCGTAAGCAGCTATGAAAACGAGTTGTACAACGATATATTGGTCGGATGGAGTAAACATAGCATGAAGACACAGACCAATTGCGCAGGTACCGCGACTGAGATAATATATCTTAATCCAGCGTGTACTCGCGAAATGGACTTGTTTGGATGAAAGGGAGCTGATATGACATGGATGTATCGGAAATAATAGCGCAGTTTCTTGCCCTATTGCGGGACAATGCCAACACATATGCGGGCAGTATAGAGCGTATCAAGCAGCAGGATGCTCGCACGCAGGATATTCTACATGATATTGAGCTTAATGAGCATACAGATGAGGAGCTGCTGGCCCTGACGCAGGAATTGGCGGCTGTCCGGAGAGAGCGCCGCATTGATAAAGATGCTTTTGAGATAGCCGAGAAAATCAAGATGTGTATGGCCAGGCAGGAGATTGCTGTTGCTGTCAAGGCGTTTGAGCGGATGCTAGGAGAGGTCCGCAAGGTGGAATCATATCATGCAAAAAGGACATATCGTAAGAAAGCAGAGGTGGTGCCGCATGCGATCATCGAAAATGGGAGGCCTGACGCCAGTGCCACGGTCCAATGCAGGACGGCGTGATACAAAGCCAATGGCATGCAAAACGAAGCGATGCACGCCCGAGGAGATTGCGCAGGAGCTTGCAAAATTAGGAATTAAGGGAGAGAACACTATGATGCAGAATACATTGATCAAAGAGGATTTGGAGAAGTATTTGGATGAAGGCTTAAGCTGTGATGAGATAGCAAACACCACAGGGCTGACGGTTGGAACCATCAAGGGGAAGGCTAAACGATATGGCCTTTTGACAGCGATGCTGCTGAACGATAAGCCAAAGCAGCAGGAAACTATCACACCCATTCCTCAAAATCGCGCAGAGGAACCTAAAAAGCAATCCTCCACACAAGCATATGCACTAAAGGATAAAAATCGCACCAGCGAAGCCTCAGAGAAAATTACAGCGAAATCAGAGGAAGGGAAACCACGCAAAATTACGTTGGATAATCTTGACGAGGCAATTGTTAGCGCAGCACAGCAGCTTGAGGATTTGAAGACTACGAAGATGGTGCTGCAGCGAATGGCGGAAGGCAGCAATTTGGAATTTATTGCTTAGAAGTTAAATCTTACCAGTTTCTGTGCAAGAAAAAAGAGCGGCCAATCACCGCTCTTTCGGCATGTTTACGATTTACCATTTTTGGAGGTGGCAGCATTGAAGGAATACAATGACTATGTGGGAATGACGAGAAGATATTTGAAGAACTATAACCAGCTGCGGATTGCAATTGAGAATCTCGATGAGGATATCAATGCGCGCAAAGAGCTATTGAGGGACGAGTCTGTGGCAATCTCTCGCTATGGTATGCAGCCAGGGGGCGGCTTTTCGGAACTCACACAGGCTGAGGCTGCTGCCGCCAAACGCGTTAAGTGTGAGCAGGAGATTATAGAGTTGCAGAGCAACAAGGCTGAGATTGAGCGCATCATCCGGAAGGTGGATCGCGCTCTCGAAGGACTCAGTGATGCGGACTGTGATTTGGTTAAGGGATACTATATCGATGGGTATTCATGGCGCCAGCTGGGGCAGCAGCAATTCTGCTCCGAGAAATGGGCGAGGGACAAGGGGAACAAGGCACTCAAGGAAGTGGCGTTTATGGTGTTTGGAATTGTGGTGAAGCCGCGGCAACTGCGGTTTGTATTTGCGGGGTAGGAGTAGTATAATAAAAAAAATATAATTTTTAGGGATGGTTATCATGGACTTAGTAAGGGAAATAAAAGTTGATACCCGAAAACAATTAAATGATGTAATTTATGATATGAATAGTACGTTTTATAAAAGATATGTTTTTAGAGGGCATGCTGATGATAAATATCGTCTTTTACCTGTCCTTTTGAGGGAAATTCCTGCAAATATGCCTAATCATGATATCTTTTTGAGAGAAATAAAATTATTGATTAAATTTTTTAGGGAATGCAATAATCAAGGCCTAAAAGTACCAGATATAAAAAAATTTCGTGCCACTTATATGTCAGATTATTTTGATCTAGGTTATGGTATGAATGATGATTACTATTGGCCCAATAATAGCATATTTGAATTAGAGGCATTAGCACAACATTATGGATTGAAAACGAGATTTCTAGATTGGACACAAGATATACGTGTAGCATTATATTTTTCGTGTGGTAAAGCTACAGATAAATCCGTAGATTATTGTTCTATTTGGGCTATAAATATGGGTTATATTCAAAAAAGGCAAGAGGAACAAGCTTCACAGGCCATTCGGCTTGTTGGTGGGTTAGAAACAGAACCGAAATGTGTTGTTGAACGGAAACTTATGGATGAAATTTATGATGAGAGGATACCATTGAAGTTTTGTGTACCAGCCTATTGTGACAACCCTAATCTCAATGCACAAAAAGGAATCTTATCTGCTTGGCAATATAACATGCTTAGTGGAATTAGTGAAAAAGACCCCGAGATTCTCAATGATAGAATAAAGTTTAATACAGAAGTATCTAGGCAATTTCAAAAGTTTTTAGGGGGACCTGCTGATACTAGCGAGCTTACTTCGCTATTTACGAAATATTTCTCTGATAATCATAATGAAGAAAAGAAATATGAACAATATTTAAGTACTCCTCAGAGTGCGCATATAGACTATTTATTTTATAAAATAATATTTCCTAATTCCATTTCTTGTGATTTAAAAAAACAATTGCAAATAGAAGGTTACAATACGGCTAGGCTGTTTCCCGGGTATAAGGGAGTTGCTGATTATTTGGAAGAAAATAATTTTGCTAATCACTGACCCCTTCGAAACACTTCCGGTTTTTCGGTGTAAAATGTGAGATAATAGTGTTGTCGATAATTGGGAATCAACAAGAAACCACCTTAGAGCTCGCAGATACTAACTGCGAGCTCATTTTTATGACGATGAATGTTTTATTTTATAAAGAAATTAAAAAAGAACTTTTTGAGTTTTTATAGAAGGGAATGTCAATATTCTTTCGCAAAATCATGAACCTCGTCATCACAGCCATATAAGTGGGTAGTGTAAAATAGTTTGTGCTTTTGAGAAAAATCCGTAGCATGAAGATATGGAGGTCAAAAGTATGGAACTATTAACGAAAGAATAAATTTGGGAATTCATTAAAGAGCTCAACATGAAGGGAACTGTCGAAATAATAGTAAATTTACAGCAGGGTTTAATTTAATTGTCTTGAATATTGTTTTATAAAACTTGGAGGTGTTTGTATGGTAAACAAGGAAGCAAAATGTCCTAAGTGTGGTAAATCCCTGGGAAATCGGAGGGTGGATGTAAAACAGTCAACAAACGTGACTTGCACTCATTGTGCGACAAGATGTCATATTGAATGTGGAAATGGAGTATTGAAAATATCTAAAGCATAAAAAGAAGCACCTTTTGGGGTGCTTCTTTTTATGCAAAAAATCGACACTATTGGTAAGTGCTGATACAGTTAAGTTTTGGGATATCCGGGGAAGTTATATACATAATCGAGAAAAAAAGATTTTGGGATATTCTCTTTAGATTGTAATTCATATTTATGAACTATATCGATAAAGCGTTCCTTAGAAAATTTTATAGATCCTTTTACGGATGCTGTTGGAGGGATGAAAACTTCAATCTTATTTTTGGTTTCACTAAATTTGAATTTACCGCCAATTAATCTTTTACATCGTTCCAACTCACTATCTTTGTCTAGTCCTAATAGTTTATCAATAGATATATCAAGGTTTATAGCTATTTTTATGAGATTTTCTTCGTTTGGCCAACTTCCTTTATTTTCATAGTTCATGTATGAAGTGTATGGTATTTTTGCTGTAGTAGCGAAATCTTTAGCTGATTTGTAACCAGCCAGTTCTCGGTATTGCTTGAGATTATGTTGAAAGCTCATAGAAGTTCCTCCAAACTATATAAAACTATAAGTATTATATACTATAATAAGAAATATTTCCATTATAAAATAGTATTGACATTAATAATATCTAGTAGTATTATCTTATTATAAATTTAGTATTAAATACTATTAAGTAAAGGGGTGAGTATATGAATACACTAATTACTATTTCTAGCGAATTACGAGCTGTTTTGCGTTTTCAGTGCGCATTGGAAGGTCGCACGATGAAAGAGTATATTGCAGCACTGATACGCAATGATTTACTTGCAAAACAGCCGGACCTTATGAAAAACGTTATAAAAAATTAAAAGACCGCCAGTTCCAGCAAGAACTGACGGCCTAAGCGGTTACAATAGCAACCTCACCACGATTGTTATTGTAACCCGATTTCAAGAAAAATTCAATGCATAAATGTGCTGCATTACGGCATTTAACGTGCAAAAAATTATGAAAGAGGGTTATTTTTGTGGAAAATTTGGCTGTGATTGAGTACAAAGAGGAAAGAGTTCTCACAACGGAGCAACTTGCGCAGGTATATGGATGCGAAGGAAGTAATATCCAGGATAATTATCGCAAAAATACGGAACGTTTTCAGGAAGGACAGCATTTTTTTAAATTGAATGGGGAGACCCTTAAGGAGTTTAAATTAAGGTTACCGGAAAATTTCCGGGAAGCTTTAAAGTTTGCTCCATCGCTTATTCTTTGGACCCGTCGCGGAGCTTCTCGGCATTGCAAAATGCTTGGTACTGATCAGGCATGGGATATGTTCGACCAGTTGGAGGAAAATTATTTTAATCCAAAGGCATTGCCTACTATGAGCCACCTAGAGGTCCTGCAGGGAACTATCAATCAGCTTGTAGAGCAAGATCACCGGATTCATCGGTTGGAGCTTGAGAACGAAAAGCGTGATGAGAAGATGGATGTTCTTGATTCGCGCCTAGATACTCTGAATGGTGTATGTACGACTGGCGATAAGCAGCAAAAACTTAATTCGATGATTCGCTTGTATGCGGTTAAAGCTGGACTGCAATACAGTGAAGCATGGAGGCATTTTAAACAGGCATATAATCTTGCATATCATACGAATGTAAATCTGTCGAAGAAGCGTTATGCAGAAAAATATAACATCAAAAATTTGTCGTTACCGGCGTATCTCACGCAGGCTGGATACATTGATGATGCTTTGTTGGTAGCTGATAAGCTGTTGCGCGGGGTGGCAGCATGACTACGGAAACGGCTTCAGGGGAGGAGGCTGTTGAGCGAGACACTTTGGAATCCATGATTGACTTATTGAGGATTAATCCAGAGCGCTATGATTTGGATGAAAGACTCCGGTGCATTACCGTGGATGTGTTGTCGCAAATGATGAGTGGTTGAGTGATGGAAAGAGCCGGTCCTTTTGGGGATCGGCTCTTTTTATGTGCTAAGACCGAGTCTTTCATGTAAAGCTTGATTGGTATTATGATACAATGTAAATATCTTAGTCAGGGAGGCGATTGGAATGGACGTTCATCATAACGGACTTCCGCATATGGGAAAGGTATTATCTATAATTTTAGCACGAGACAAGAAATATTATTCTTTTCAACGGGTAGGTGCAATGACGGGAGCTTCAATCATTATTGTTATGATATATTTTTTCGTGTCCAGATATTTGGGAGACGTGATTAACGTGTTCAGCGATGAGTCTGAGAAGCTTTTAATGGGGCAGTTTGGTGCTACAGTAATTATATTATTGGTGGTGGATTTATGTCATGTATATATAAGCAAAAAAATAGATGATTATATTGAACAATGTGCCGATTTGTGGGATAAGGAGTTGGCCAACATAAGCCTATTGACTTTTAAAATAGAAAAAGAATTAAATGGCATTATAGGTATAGTATTATCTGCATTATCAGGATTAGTAGGAATTTTATTGGCTAGGTCGGCTCAGGAACTCAAAGTATTAGATATTAAACTTGATGCAAGTGATTTATTATTATGTGTCACATTGTCATTTGTTTTTACTGAAATGGTTTTTTTATATGCTGATGTAAAATATCGTGCAGCAGTATTAACGAATGTTGAGGCAGTAAAAGCGCAGAAAAATTATGATATGTGGGAAGACCGATGGAATACACTACATGGTCTATTGGAGAAACAAAACCTTAAAAATACAATGCCGGATGTAAAAGAACAGATTGATATAAAAGATGGAGAAAAAAATTATTTGGTTACTATCAGGAAAAAGCATTGAATATTGTGGATAAGTATCACTAATATTGATTGTATAGAATAGCCGTATTTTTGTTCCTGTTCCATTACGCTTTTTCGTCAAATAAGGTGCTATACTGATAGAGTCGAAGGTTGAATCGAAATGTCGTTATGTGTTCGTGATTATGAAACTTCTATGATGTTATTTCATACAAAATTCATAAATGAATTTTATTATCAACTAGTAATATCATTTATTGCTGATGTATTGAGTGTGGTTGACCACTGGATCTTATTGGCACGCATGGTCGCGGGAACAATATCCGTTTTATGGGGGAATTTTGTTAAAACTTTACGTAAACGGTTCCTGCAGATGTACAGTAAAGGTCGACTATGTAGTTAACAGCCTGCTTATGCCAGTTGTACCAGTGATTTGTACGGTTATTCAATATAAAATGCCATTAGATGATTATTTACGAATAAGAATATAGAAGGTGGCAGCGTGGTTTTATCGCAAGGATTAAATTTAGCGAGTATATTATATGGGATAATGGGAACGGCAATTGTTTCCTATAAATTGATTCGTTTAAAGTTTATAGGCGCATATAATAATGCGGAGGATAACAGGGAATTTTATAGTACTGAAAATAATACGATTACTTTCTTGAAAACGAGAGCATATACGGTTTGGGGAATATGTATGTTGCTACTAGCTTATGTTTTGCAATTTCTTAACTGGATATTTGGTGTAATTGGTATGACATCTATATTGATCAACGGCTTAGCATTCATGTTGGTTGTGATATCGTTTAGTATAGGATCGTTTCTGATTATGATATTGATATTGGATTCAGAGCGTGAACAAATTAAGAAATTGAATGAAAAAAATCATATTCATAATATCATTTAAGATTAAAAAGCGCCTGTTGCTGGGCGCTTTTTTAGTCTTTATATCAAGGAAGGTGAACAACATGGAACCACAAATACATTGCTCTTATACTGAGCTTGCGGATCCGGCGCTGTTGGTACCGAATCCACGGAACCCAAATCAGCATCCGAAAAAGCAAATAGAGCTTCTAGCAAAAATCATTCAAAGCCAGGGCTGGCGGGCACCAGTGACAGTGTCCAACCGCTCTGGCTTTGTCGTCCGCGGCCATGGGCGTTTACAGGCAGCACTGTTGATTGGTTGTCAGGTTCCAGTTGATAAGCAAGACTATGCGACCGAGGCTGAGGAATGGGCCGATCTTATCGCAGACAACCGCATCGCTGAACTGGCCGAGATTGATGATGATGTGCTGGTCAAGCTGCTCCATGAGCTGGATGGCTTGAATATCGATATGGACCTGACGGGTTTTTCGAATAAGCAGCTGGATAATCTGCTGGTGGATGTCCGCACCGAAAAAGTCGAGGATGATCACTTCGATGCCGCGGCTGCAGCTGAGAAAATCATAGAGCCAGTATCAAAACGTGGAGATATATGGCAGCTTGGCAGGCATCGGCTCATGTGTGGTGACAGCACCTGCAAAGCAGATGTATCGCAGCTAATGGACGGGAAGCAGGCAGCCATGATATTTACAGATCCACCATATAACGTAGATTATCATGGCGCGACAAAAGATAAGTTAAAAATAAAAAACGACAATATGCCGGCGGCGGAGTTCAGGGAATTCCTCACGTCGGCTTTTTCATGTCTGTTTTCGGCTGCTCGGCCTGGTGCTGCTATTTATATTTGTCATGCGGATAGCGTTGGTAATGAATTTCGCATGGCTATGTCTGACTCTGGATGGGTGCTCAAGCAGTGCCTGATTTGGGTTAAGAATCAGTTTGTGCTTGGCCGTCAGGACTATCAGTGGCAGCATGAGCCAATTCTCTATGGATGGCGTCCGGATGGTTCACATCAATTTTTTGGTGGCCGTAAACAGGCAACTGTATTAGAAGACTTGCCAGTCACCATTCAGGAGGATGGTGATAGCAAACTTATTTGTATCGCTATTGGCATGGAGCAAGTTGTTATCCGCGCAAAGGAGGCAGAGGTCATATCGCAGGCAGACGATGCGCTTATGACGACGTGGCGCTTTGAGAAGCCTGTCCGCAATGGCGAGCATCCGACGATGAAGCCTATACCGCTCTGTGCGAGGGCAATACAAAACAGCAGCCGTCCGCAGGAGATTGTATTGGACAGCTTTGGCGGCAGTGGCTCGACACTTATGGCGGCGGAGCAGACGAATCGGATATGCTACACCATGGAATTGGATCCTATTTATACTGACGTCATTATCAACCGTTGGGAAGCTTACACAGGCCAGAAGGCAATGAAGCTCTCATAAACGCAAAAAGACAGGTGTTTTTGGCACCTGCCGGCGAACTGGCGCGAAAACAGCAGAGAGAAGGTTTACTGGACGGTAAAAACTAAGCTGCTATTTTCGTACAAGTGTTCGTTAATCTTTAT
>DCFU01000023.1 GCA_002319795.1 Megamonas sp. UBA1796 | reverse complement strand
TCTCGGCGCCGAGATCGGCGCCGAAACCTGCCTCCGTCACTACGTAGTCGGCAAATTTTAAGGCGAATTTCGTAGCCATTATACTGTTGCAGCCATGTGCGATATTGGCGAATGGTCCTCCATGGATAAAGGCTGGTGTCCCCTCGAGTGTCTGCACAAGGTTTGGCTTAATGGCATCTTTGAACAGCAATGTCAACGCACCCGTGACATGCAGTTCATCGGCGCGCACAGCCCGCCCGCCGCGCGTATAAGCCACCACAATCTGCCCAAGGCGTTTTTTCATATCCTCAAGATCGCTCGCCAGGCAGAGGATGGCCATCATTTCCGAAGCCACCGTGATATCAAAGCCCGTCTCGCGCGGCACGCCGTGTGCCTTACCCCCCATGCCAATGACAACGTGGCGCAGCGCGCGGTCATTGAGATCAAGCACACGTTTCCAGACAACGCGGCGCACATCAATATCCAGCTCGTTGCCCTGCTGGATATGATTATCGAGCACAGCCGCCAACAGATTATGCGCCGTCGTAATCGCATGAAAATCTCCCGTAAAATGCAGATTGATATCCTCCATAGGAACGACCTGCGCATAACCACCGCCTGCAGCCCCGCCCTTGAGTCCGAAACATGGCCCCAGCGACGGCTCGCGCAGAGCCACAGCAACTTTTTTCCCTTGCTTCTGCAGTGCATCCGCAAGTCCGACACTCGTCGTCGTCTTACCTTCGCCCGCCGGCGTCGGATTAATTGCCGTGACAAGTATCAGTTTGCCATTCGGACGCGATTTCACCCGTTTCCAGGCATCGAGCGATACCTTGGCCTTATACTTGCCGTAAAGCTCCAACTCATCCTCGGTAATACCGAGCTTTTCGGCAATCTTGCGGATTGGCTGCATAACAGCCTCTTGTGCTATTTCTACATCAGCTTTCATATTTTCCATATTCCTCCTGTTTCAACTGCATTTTTGCTGCAGCCACGGTATTCTGCATGAGCATGGCGATCGTCAAAAGGCCTACCCCTCCGGGTACCGGGGTAATAGCTCCGGCAACTTCTTTGACATTCTCGAAATCGACATCTCCTGCGAGCTTTTTCGGTGCAATACGATTGATGCCTACATCAATAACTGTCGCACCGGGCTTGACCATATCTGCCGTCACAAAATACGGCTTGCCAATGGCCGCCACAAGAATGTCGGCCTGCCGTGTGATCTCCTGCAGATTTTTCGTATGCGAATGGCAAAGTGTGACCGTAGCATTCTTTTTGAGCAGCAAATGCAGCATCGGCTTGCCTACGATATTACTGCGTCCGATGATTACGGCATGTGCACCATCCATAGGAATCCCTGCCAGCTCAAGCATGCGTATACAGCCCGCCGGTGTACACGGTACAAGTGCGGGCTGTCCTGTTACCAGACGGCCTACATTAACCGGATGGAAACCGTCGACATCTTTCCTGGGATCTATACGGTCAAGAATCTCGGATTCATAGGCAGCAATCTGCTGCGGCAGCGGCAGTTGCACAAGGATGCCGTGAATACGCTTGTTCACATTCAGTGCATCTATCTTCGCCATAAGCACTTCCTTCGTGGTATCCGCAGGCATCTCAATGACCTCCGAATAAATGCCGAGCGTCTCACAGGCCTTGTGCTTATTGCGTACATAAACCTTCGAAGCCGGATTCTCTCCTACAATGACAACGGCCAGGCCAGGCAGTACCCCCTGTGTCTTCAGTGCCTCCACCTGCTTGCCTGCCTCTGCTTTTATCTGTGCCGCAAAGGCCTTGCCCTCCAAAATTTTTGCTGTCATAAAGCCACCTCGCTAGAATTTGTATTAATAAATATAGAAACTCATCCAGGTAAACAGAAAAATGCCTACGGATACAATACCGTTGCGCATAAAATAAGCCTGCGTGACCTGTCGATAATCGCCCGCATGCACAATACTGTGCTGATAGACCAGCGTAAGTGCAGCTATGCCTACACCAAAAAAATACAGTGCATGGAGCTCGAGCAAAATGCCCACCAGCACGAAGCAGAGAATTGAAAGCGCATGCAGGCAGCGCGTAAGTAGCAGGGCACCGGCAGCCGTAAAACGGGTGGCCAGCGAGTGCAGGCCATGCGCCTTGTCAAACGCCTCATCCTGACAGCCATACACGGCATCAAAAGAACCAATCCATAAACCTACACCCGCACAAAAAACAACCATAGGCCAGCTGATTTCACCGCTGATGGCCACCCATCCGCCCGCAGGCGCCATGGCTATAGCCAGACCAAGCACGCCATGACAAAGAAAGGTGACGCGCTTCATATAGGGATAAATAAGGAAAGGAACTGCAGCTATCGGCAACAACCGGATACAAATAGGCTTGAGCTGCAGTACAGCCATAACAAATACTGCAATACAGAGGATAATAAGCAGCTTCGCCTCACGCGGCGTAATCTCGCCGCGCACCATTGCACGATAAGAAAGGCGCGGCTGCAGGCGGTCATATTTGAGATCCGCAAGATTGTCAAGTGCCATCGCCGAACTGCGTGCCCCCGCAATGGCAACCGTAATCCAGAAAAGATCCCATAACGGAGGCAGCCCGCCAGCTGCAATAAAAGCGCTCGTATAGGCAAACGGCAAAGCGAAGACCATATGATGGATTGCTATATTGTTTGCATGTGCACGAAGCTTACCCAAGGCCAAGCTCCTTCCATTTTTCATCGACACGCTTTTTTATATCCTCTGTCATCGTGATTTCATCCGGCCATTCGCGCGTATGGCCCTCCTCCGGCCAGCTTTTTGTTGCATCAATGCCAAGCTTTGTCCCCCACTTTGGCATTGGTGAGGAATGATCCAGCACATCGAGCGGCCCGTCTACCATTACCAGATCCTGACGTGCATCAATATTGTTATACACCCGCCACCAGACCTCTTTTTCATTTTGCACATCGACATGCGCATCAACAACAATAATCATCTTCACAAACATCATCTGCCCCATACCCCAAAGTGCATGCATAACGCGTTTGGCCTGCTGCGGATAGGTTTTTTTGATAGATACCATCACGCAATCATGGAAAACACCCTCCAGCGGCATATGAATATCAACGATTTCCGGCAGCATCTGCTGCAAAAGCGGCAGAAAAATGCGCTCTGTCGCGCGCGCTAGATAGCAGTCCTCCATAGGAGGCTTGCCCACAACCGTAGCCGGATAAATTGGATTCCTGCGATGCGTGATACAGGTAATATGGAAAACCGGATATTCATCCGCCAGCGAATAATAGCCTGTATGGTCCCCAAACGGACCCTCGCGGCGCGTCTCGCCGATATTCACATATCCCTCAAGCACGATTTCACTTGAAGCCGGTACCTCAAGATCGACGGTTTCGCATTTCACAAGCTCCACCGACTTATGGCGCAGAAAACCCGCAAACACCATCTCGTCGATGTCGCGCGGCAACGGAGCCGTTGCCGCATAGGTAAGCACCGGATCCGTGCCGATGGCCACCGCCGCCTCGATTTTTCCCTCGCCCAGTTCGGCATTCGCACGGTAATTTTCCGCGCCGTTTTTGTGGATATGCCAGTGCATGCCCGTCGTTTGGCCGTCATACTTCTGCAGGCGATACATGCCCACATTGCGCTTGCCATTCACCGGATTCTTCGTAAAGACAAGCGGCAGCGTTATAAAACGGCCGCCGTCCTGCGGCCAGCATTTGAGTATAGGAAACTTATCCAGCGAAGGCGCATCCCGGATGATAACCTCCTTACAAGGTGCATCCTTTACATACTTTGGAAAATGAATCGCCTTGCGCGCCGTAGGGATGATGTGCAAAAGATCCATTTTATGCTGCAGGGAAATATACGGCAGCTTCATAATCTCACGAATCTCACCAGCGATATCATCAACCTTCTCAACCCCAAACGCGATTGCCATTCGTTCCATGCTGCCAAAAGCATTCATGAGCACGGGCACATCATAGCCCCTGACATTCTCAAAAAGCAGTGCCACATTGCCCGCGCCCTCCAGCTTGGAAACACGATCCGTAATCTCAGTAATTTCAAGCTCGCAATCGACCTCGGCCTTAATACGCTTCAAAAGGCCGCGGCTTTCTAGCTCGGCAATAAATTCCCGTAAATCCTTAAAAGCCAAAATAACACTCCCTATTTTCTGAGTATATACTTTACAATGAACAGACTGACCTCATACAGCAAAATCATCGGCACAGCAATCATCGATTGCGAAAACACATCCGGTGTCGGAGAAATAACCGCACCGATGACAAATGTCATAAAAATAACAATACGACGCTTTTTCTTGAGAAACGCCGATGTCACGAATCCCAGCTTCGCTAATATCACTATAACAAGCGGCAACTCGAAGATTACGCCAAAGGGCAGCACAAAGGCAATGACAAAATCCATATATTTATCAATAGAAAAAAGCGGCTGCAGCTCATCTGTGCCAAAGCCCAGAAAGAAACGGATGCCTGCCGGCAATACGAACAGAAAGGAAAATAGCAATCCCGTAAAAAAAAGCACTACGGAAGATGGAACCACTACCGTCATCGTAGTTCTTTCCCTGACAGTAAGCGCCGGCAGCAAAAAACGCCAAAAATGATAAAAAACAATGGGGATGGCCAGCAGGAAACCACCGAAAACGGCCACCTTCAAATAAGTAAAAAAGGCCTCAGCAGGTTGCATATAATAGAGCTTGCCCGCAGGAAGCGTCAGATAATGCATGATTTCATCAATGAAAAAGTAGCATATACAACTTCCAATACCAATAGCCGCCAGGGAATAAATAAGACGCTTCCTGAGTTCTTCCAAATGGTGGATAAGGGACATATTTCCCCCGACATCCTCCGCTGCAGTACTCGCGCCTCCCGGAAGCGCACCAGCCGTTTCCGTACCCGCAATTTCTTCATAAGTTTTCTCTTCTGTCATGGAAGACTCCTTACTCTGCTTCATTTCTTTACCGGTTCATCTTTTTTTTCTTCCATCTGTGCCGGCTGCTGTGTCACATTGATCATCTTCGGTTTCTCATTTTCTTCCGTTGCATCCTTGAACTCATGGATGCTCTTGCCCAAAGCCTTGCCAATTTCCGGCAGCTTGCCTGGGCCGAATACGACCAAGCCAATGACCAAAATAAGCACCAGTTCCGGTACACCTAATCCAAACATATTTCATCCTCCTAAAACTCTTGCGAAATAGACTCTGCATCTATTATACATTCCGCATCTAAAAATCTCAACGAAACAATATAATTAAATGATACGCCTTTCACAATTTATATAATTAATGTTTATCGTATGCTCCATAAATTTTATATACCCTGATAATTTTTACTATATGAAAAAAAATTTCAACAAATTATTTTCGCAGGATATAAAAACACCCTTGCATATATCCACGCAAGGGTGTCCGATAAAGCTTGATCTTATTTTTTCTCCTCAGTGCTCTGCACCGGTTTAGGCTCCACTGGCTGCGATGTACCCTGTGGCTGTACGGTTGCATTCGCCTGCACAGCTGCTGGTTCCTGGACCACAGTCTGCTGCGCCGGACTCTGTGGCGGCTGTACGGAAGATTGTACTACCGTCTTCGTTTCCTCAACCTCTGCGGTCAGGCTCGACGTTGCTTTCTTAAACTCATTGAGGCTCTTTCCCACAGCCTTGCCAATTTCCGGCAGTTTTCCCGGGCCAAAGACAACCAGCCCTATAATCAATATGAGCACCAGCTCCGGTATACCTATTCCAAACATAAAAAAACCTCCTTTAGGCATATTAAAATAGTTACAATATATTATAATATCGTAAACATACGATATTAAAAATCCCGATGTCCAATAAAATCAGCAGCCTTGCAATAAGCCTGACGAATCTTCTCCGGCAATGTCCCTGGCAAAGACTTCCTGGCGGTCTCCAAAAAGCTGTCTGCCCTGCCCTGCGCGAAAGTAATTCCATCGGATTCCTTGACGATTTCCAATGCTCTTTGTAGCATTTCCTCTGTCATGCCGCGATTCGTTATGATAGCCTCCAGTTCCTGTTTATCCGGACTGGTTTCCAGTGCGCGGATAACCGGAAGTGTCACAATGCCCTGCAAAATATCATTACCAGCCGGCTTACCAATTTTTTTCTTACTTGAAGTTATATCGAGCAAATCATCCGTAATCTGGAAAGCCATTCCAATAGAATATCCATACGTATAAAGCCGATGCATTGTATCTTCATCCATCTCGCTCACAATAGCTCCCATTTCGCAACAAACAGCCAAAAAGTTCGCTGTTTTTTTTGCTATACGTCCATAATATGCCTCTATATCCCGTGCAGCTACATATATCCCGCGATTTTGTATAATTTCACCGGAACTCAGGTCACATACCAACTCGGAAAGACGTGTTGTTATACGACTGTCATATGAATTTCCCGCCACAAGCGAAAACGCTTTGGCAAAAATATAGTCACCACTAAGTATGGAAACCTGATTGCCCCATTTGGCATTCGCCGTAAGCGTACCGCGCCGCATATCCGCATGATCAATAACATCATCATGTACCAGCGAAGCCATATGTATAAGCTCAAGGGCCGCCGCCAAAGGCATAACCCTTTTCGCATCAAAAACCGGGCCACTGCGTGCCGATAGTAAATAAAGAGCCGGTCGAAGACGCTTCCCCCCCGACTTTACCAGATGCGTGCCAATTTCCGTAATGAGTTCTACCGGCGACACCATAGATGCCAGCAGTTCCGTCTCTAACAAAGCCAAGTCCTTTTTTATCACACCAAATATGTCATTTGACAAATCCATCACCTACGTAAAAATATCTGACTCAATTAAGTGTACTACATCCCTGCATTTTTGTCATTGTATTTCGTTGCCGTCCATCTTCTGCTGCCAGGCTACCAGATCTGCCAAGGTCACATGATCGACTACATTTTCAATTGCCTCATCCAGCATTTCCCAAAGCTTTAACGTTGCACAATGCTCATGCCTGGGGCAATCATTGACATCCGCATCCATACAGGCTACCGGAGCCAGACTTCCTTCAATAAATCGCAAAATCATTCCTGCTGTATATTCCCCGGGCTTCCTCATGAGCCTGTACCCACCCTGCGGGCCGCGACTGCTGCGTACAAGACCGGCCTTATTAAGCACCGATACAATCTGCTCCAGATATTTCTCAGAAATTTCCTGTCGCTGTGCAATATCCTTGATGCGTACCGGCATCTCATTGCCATTTATAGCAACATCCAGCATAAGACGCAGTGCATACCTTCCTCTGGTCGATATCTTCATACTTCGTACCCCTCTTATTCTTAAACATACTATCCCTATTCAGTAATAGACATTTTATTGTATCATATAGTATTTTAAGAAATCTTGCAAGCCTTACTACTTCTCGATTTATAGTAATAGCACTAAAACCAGTATAGCCCGTAAGCGTCTTTCCTCATTTTCCAGGAACACTTAAAACTTCCGGCACCTAAGAAGCAATGAACGGACTCTTAAATAACAAAAAGCAGCTTTACGCTGCTTTTTGCTCAGATTCTCTTAGGTATTTTACGCTCGCATGGTACACCGACCTGACATTTCCCACAACCGTACCTTGGCGAATATTTTTTTCCAGTTTCATTCAGATATGCAAAACATATCATATGGTTCTTTCCCTTTTCCAAGGATATAGCATTCGCGGGGCATCTTCTCACACAGGCTCCGCATTTTATACAGTATTCATATGGTTCCTCATAGGAACGCGGATTGGGCGGCAATTCCAATTCCGTTATAAGGCTGGTAAAGCGCCCTGCCATTCCCTTTTCTGTAATCAGCCCTTTAGATAATCCAAACGTTCCCATGCCGCATAAAAAAGCTATATGCCGTTCTGACCAGTTACTGGTGAATGAAACCTCCGGATGCGGAGTTGCCGGATTAAAAGCTGTCTTTGACCAAAACCGCTGGTCAATGGAAGGAGCAACTGTCTTATATCCACTTTTTTCAAGATATGCAAGCAAATATTTTGTTGCTTTATCAATAAACATCTGTCCTTCAATGCGCGCATGCAGCCATTCGCTTGATGGTTCAAGCTTATCAGCCCTGTTGCTCACTTTAACAGCATCCGTAAAAGGGAAAAAAACAGAAATGACAGATTTAGCTGTAGGCAGCCATGCAAACGGTCCCTGCAAAGATTTTCCTATACCATCCTTGCTGGCAAATTCCCTGAACATTTCATCATCAGCCGCTCCAACAAATACAATCGGACTCTCGAATATCCTTAAACCAATCACTGCAGGAGATATTGCCTTCTTTTCATCAATCAAATTATCTTCCGAATCACGGACGAATTCTTCGATGCTATCGTCAAAATCAGCTTTATTCATCTCTATCCCCCCATGAAGTTTTTTATAAATTAAATATTTATCCCGTCCGATGCCCTTCAGTCACTATGTATAAGGAAGAAAAACCGCCATTGTATAGAGTGGCTGCACAACGATTTCATTTTACTTTACCAGATGAGCAAAGTCCGTACAAAATAAATATTATTTTGCCCGCATTTTCACTCCATTAAAATAACATTGCAATTTTAAATTTTTATCTTTATGCTCCTTTAAAAGAAAGTCGTACGTATTAGATAAATTTTTATCTTTCATATATAATATTGTTATATCATGCGCAGATTTATATGCATCCTGCGATTCAATATCTGTGCTTATATTATAACATGCTTCATAGTTTTTTTTACTCTTCGCTGTATCAGACTCAAAACCAGCATTTATTGCACCAATTGTTTTATTATCAACGATAACTACAAACTGCTCATCATTACGCAAAGTTTCTTTACAATGAATGGTTAAATCAAAATTTACGGGTGATGCATTGGCCACACTGGTTAACATGAGCAGCAAACCAGCAAGCATGGATAATCCAAATATTCTTTTCCTCATTTAAATAACTCCCACCTTTACGAAACTATCATCAAAATTTTTTATTCGACATTCCCCTAAATTGTCCTTCTAAAAAATAAAAAATATAGCTCCAGACCTACAAAATTTCCATTATATGTATTTTTTTGCTGTGACATACATGGAATTTTCTTGATTACAAAACAAAAAAGACTACCGCACAAATAAATTTTCTCTTTCCGATACAATAAGCCCTTTTCAAAGAACTTCTGAAAAGATATAATAAAATTATAGAAATTACAGAAAGAGGTCTTTCATATGAGTATACACATCGCTGCTAAAGCCGGAGAAATCGCTGATTGCATCTTGTTGCCCGGTGATCCTCTGCGTGCGAAGTACATTGCCGAGAACTTTTTAGAGAATGCACATGAATATACGAACATCCGCAACATACTCGGCTATACCGGATTCTATAAGGACAAACGCGTTTCGGTACAGGGAACCGGCATGGGTATGCCTTCTATTTCGATTTATGTAAACGAGCTCATCAGCAAATACGGTGTAAAGAAGCTCTTCCGTGTCGGTACCTGCGGTGCCATACAAAAAGACATCCATGTGCGCGACGTTGTGATTGCGCAGGCAGCGACCACCGATTCCTCCATGGTTCATAATATTTTTGGACCCTCGGTCAATTTTGCTCCGATTGCCGACTATGAGCTGCTGGCAACTGCCGTAAATACCGCCTGTAAGCTAAAGCTTTCCGTCAAGGTTGGCAATGTGCTTTCTCAGGATCGTTTCTATGATGATGAGATTGATTTTCAAAAGCTGGCTTCTTACGGAATTCTGGCAGCCGAAATGGAGGCCGCTGCGCTTTACCTTTTAGCCGCCAAATATCAGGTACAGGCACTGGCTATATTCACGGTCAGCAACCATATTCTCACAGGAGAAGAAACCACGGCAGAGGAACGTCAGACTTCCTTCAATGATATGATCAGCCTGGCACTTGATACAGCTATAAAATAAAATACGGACATAAATATAAGGATTGTATTCTCACAGAAGGTCTTTCTCTGAGAATACAATCCTTTTTTTGTCCTGACGTCATAAACGTCTTCTTCCGTCTCTTCATGAATATAAATGGTCAATTCGCACAACCGCATGATAGCCCTTATCCAAGGCTGCTGCCTTGTTACAAAGAGTCTGGCGCACCTCGCGGTCTGTCAGCTGGCAGTCTGCTGGCACCACTACATCAAAAATAAGGTTACGCCCGGAATCGTAGGTCGTCGTCATTCGAAAATCATGCATGGAAAGGTTGCTGTCCGTTTCCGCTACAGCCTTTTCCATGAGCCTGCGCAGCCTGTCAATCTCAGGATTATTCACTACCACAGGATCCATATGCACCGTGACCTCCAAACGAAATTTTCCGTGAAGACGCATCTCCAGTCCGTCTATAAGCTCATGTGCCTTCATGATATCCATGTCTGCCGGAATCTCCACATGCAGCGAAACAAAGATCCTGCCAGGTCCATAATCGTGTATGATAAGGTCATGCATGCCACGGATTGCTTTTTCCGCAAGCACAGCCTCCTCCAGCGCCTTGACAAACGCTGGCTCTGGTGCCCGCCCCAAGAGTGGCTGTATCGTTGCTTTCGCCGCTCCCCAGCCACTGTGGAGCACAAAACAGGCTACAAAAATCCCCGCAATGCCATCGACATTATATCCAGCAAAGTAGTTGACCCCCAGACTGAACAGCACTACGCCCGTAGCCACACAATCATTAAGGCTGTCCGCTGCTGCCGCTTCGATGGCCGCGGAATTTATCCTGCAGCCAATCGTCCGGTTGAACCGCCCCAGCCAAAGTTGAAGTGCTATAGATATAAGCAAAAATACAATCATTGCACCACCGATTGAAATCGCAGCTGGATGCAGAATCTTATCCACCGAGGTCTCTAAAAGCTCTATGCCAACCATAAGGATTATAAAGGAAATCAAGAGCCCTGTCAGGTATTCTATCCTTCCATGACCAAAAGGGTGCTCCGTATCCGCCGGTTTTGCCGCGAGCTTGAAGCCCAGCAAGGTCACAACAGCCGAGGCTGCATCCGAAAGGTTATGCAGAGCATCCGCTATAATAGATATGGCACCACTCAAAATACCGATGGTCAGTTTTACGGCAAAAAGCGCAAAGTTCACGATTATGCCGACGATCCCACTAAACGTTCCATATTGCAGACGTACAGCAGGATTATCCGTATCTGCATAATTGCGTATAAATTTTTGAATCAGCAGCTCTGACATTTTTCCATCCCCATATATTTATCCTGTCTTCAGGCTTCCTGCAGAAAAGCCGTATAGCCCTTCTTCGCCTCATAAATATCAACCTTGCTGGTGACCTCCCATGGTGCATGCATCGACAACACGGCTACGCCGCTGTCTATGACCTGCATACCATAAAGTGACATGATATAGGCAATCGTCCCGCCACCGCCAAGATCGACCCGGCCAAGCTCTGCGGTCTGGAAATGCACCTTGTGCTTTTCAAGCATGCATCGTATTTCACCGAGATATTCCGCATTGGCATCATTCGAGCCCGATTTGCCGCGTGCTCCGGTAAACTTATTGAATACCATACCCTTACCAAGATAGGCAACATTCTTTTTATCATAGGCACTGGCATACAGTGCATCATAGCCAGAGGAAACATCTGAAGAAAGCATTTTGGAATTTGCCAGGCAGCGACGCAGGATAAGCTCGCTGTACTGTCCCAAAAGATTCAGTACCTCGGCAAGCGCATTTTCAAAGAAACGAGACTGCATACCCGTAGCTCCCATACTGCCGATTTCTTCTTTATCAACGAGCAGACAGCAGGCTGTTTTCCGGACTCTGCCTGTCTCCAGCATAGCCACCAGCGAGGTATACGCACAAACGCGGTCATCCTGCCCATAGGCCAGAATCATGCTGCGGTCAAGCCCCATCTCACGCGCCCGGCCTGCCGGAACAAGTGTGAGCTCAGCCGAAATAAAGTCCTCTTCACAAATATCATATTTATCTGCCAAAAGCTTAAGCACACCTGCCTTGACAGCATCCTTGTCCTCACCCTTCAAAGGCAGTGTCCCTACAAGTACATCCAGTTTTTCACCCTCGATGACCTTGGAGGCCTTCTTTTCCATCTGTTCCTGTGATAGGTGGATCAGCAAATCGGTTACGCAAAAAGCCGGTTCGGACTCATCCTCGCCAATAACAATATCCAGCACTGTACCATCTTTTTTCGCTATAACGCCATGCAAAGCAAGTGGCAGTGTAACCCATTGATATTTTTTTATGCCACCATAATAATGCGTATCGAAATAAGCCAGTCCGCCATCCTCATACAGAGGGTTCTGCTTGAGATCCAGCCTGCAGGTATCCACGTGTGCCCCGAGTATTGCCATCCCATTTTCTAATGGCTCCGTACCTATATTAAAAAGCGCAATGGTTTTTTTCATGCAAACAGCATAGACCTTATCACCAGGCTGCAGCTTCCTGCCCTGTGCCATAACCTCCGCTACATCCACATAGCCCGCAGCCTCAGCCTCACGCACAGCGTCTGCCGTACTCTCGCGCTCCGTCTTGCACTTCGTCAGAAACGCACGGTAACCCGCACAAAGTGTTTCCATCGCCTGCTTCTCTTTTGCCGTATACGTGTTCCATACAGCCTCCTGCTTCTTATCCTTTTTATCTGACATTCTTCTCTCCTCCATTTTTGTTCAAGACAAAGCTTCTATTGCCGTATCCTGCATCCTGCGCAGGATCTCTACGAAATCCGCTCTTTTTTCCGCCCGGTTAAACTGTTCACGCAGCTCTGCACCATGTGGCAGCCCCTTCGTGTACCAGGTTGCATGCTTGCGCATCTCACGGGGCCCGATGTAATCCCCCTTGCATGCAAGCAGCATATCAAGATGGCGCAGGATAACCGACGCCCGCTCCTCAATCGTCGGCTCCCCAGCCTCGCTGCCTGTCATAAGAAATTCACGAAATCGCCGAAAAATCCAGGGATTCCCCTGTGCCGCACGTCCAATCATCACCGCGTCACAGTGTGTCTCCCGAAAGATGTCAGCCAAATCTTTGCAGGTACGGATATCACCATTCGCAATCACAGGAATATGCACCGCTTGCTTGACCCTGGCAATAATTTTCCAATCTGCCCGCCCACTATAAAACTGCTCTCTGGTACGTCCATGCACAGCAATAGCATCCATACCTGCCTGTTCGGCAAGCTTAGCTAGTTCAATGACATTCACGCGCGTTTCATCCCAGCCCTTGCGCATTTTTACCGTAACCGGCAGGCTCACCGCAGCGCGCAGGGCCTGCAGTACACGAAAAGCACGGTCCGGATCAAGCATAAGTGCAGACCCTTCGCCATTCTTTACAACCTTGGGTGCCGGACATCCCATATTAAAATCAATGATATCCGCACATCCCAGATTTTCAACATATGCCGCTGCCCGTGCCACACTTTCCGGTTCCGCACCAAAAAGCTGCATAGCCAAAGGCCGTTCCCTTCGCTCCGTATGCAGCATTTCCAAAGTATGTGAATTACGGTAATTGATGCCCTTATCACTGACCATTTCAGAATACACCAGCGAGCACCCCATCTCACGGGCGAGTATGCGATAAGCCGTATCCGTTACCCCTGCCATAGGTGCTAAAAATACCGGAACAGGAAAATCCAAGTTACCAATATGCATTACATATTCCTCTCGTACAAAACCCTGAGACCCGTAAGCGTAAGGAAATGATCTATCTTATCTATGGTCGTCGATTCGCGCTGAATCATGCGTGCATAACCACCAGTCGCAATGACCGTCATCTCCATCCGCATCTCATCCTTGATACGACGTACAATCTCATCAATTTGCCCGACGCAGCCGAAAATAATGCCGGACTGCATGCCCCCTATTGTGTTGCGGTTCACAACATTCTTAGGTGTGACAAGTTCGATGCGCGGCAGCTTGGCTGCACGCATAAAGAGCGCCTCCGTCGAAATACCAATCCCTGGGGCAATGACACCTCCCAGGAAATCTCCGTTATTCGCCACAACATCAAAGGTTGTGGCCGTACCGATATCAATTACAATAAGCGGTCCACCATACTGCTCAAAAGCCCCGACTGCGTTTACGATACGGTCAGCACCTATTTCACGCGGGTTTTCATATTTCAGACGAATACCCGTTTTAATACCCGGCCCCACGATAAGCGGATGCAGATGAAAATATCTCTCACACATCTTAATCATCGGTACAATGAGCGGCGGAACAACCGATGAAATAATGATTGCATCAATGTCTGTCATGCGTATACCCTGAAAGTGGAATAAATTATTTATCAGCATCCCATACTCATCGCCGGTTTTCTGGCGGTCCGTAGAAATACGCCAGTGCTTCAGCAATTTCTTGCCCTCATAGGTTCCCAATACGATATTGCTATTGCCAATATCAAACACTAAAAGCATTACATTTCCTCCAATAGCATAAAGCCAATCGCTCTATGAGCTGAATTTTCAAGTCCGTTTCTTCGTCCGGATAGAAACATCACCCGCAAGCACACGGCGACGCCCCTCGGGTGTATCCACGAGCAACGCACCCTCTGTGTCAATATCGGCCGCCACGCCAAAAAATCTTTCATTTATACCGATAACATCTACTTCCTGTCCCAATGTAATCGTATAACGCCTCCATTCATCGAGAACGGGAGCAAATCCCTTGCTGCGCGCTAAATCATAAAGTTCCTCCAGCGCAGTCAGGACTTCACGGAAGAACGCCACGCGAGGCAGCTTTTCACCCTTCATGATAGCGAGCGACGTTGCCACGGATCTGATATCCTCAGGAAAATCTTCCGGCATAATATTCACATTGATACCCGTACCGATGACTACATAATTGATGCGGTCCATTTCTGCATTCATCTCCGTAAGTATGCCCACGAGCTTTTTACCTTCATAAAGAATATCATTTGGCCATTTGATATCTGCCTTAAGACCGAACTTTTCCATCGCCCTGGCCACAGAAACTGCTGCCAGCAAAGTACATTTTGGGGCTTCCTGCGGCAAAAAATGTGGCCGCAGAATGACCGAGAACCAGATTCCCTTACCTTTAGGTGAGAAAAAACCCCGTTCCATACGGCCGCGTCCTGTATTCTGCGCCTCACTCACAACAACAGTACCCTCCGGTGCTCCATCTGCTGCCAGCCGCTTTGCCTCAATATTGGTCGAACTTACTTCTTCATAATGCACGATATTCTTACCAATGAATCTTGTCGTCAAACCATGCTGTATCTCATTCGGCAGCAAAAGATCCGGTGCTTCCCTGAGCGAATACCCGCTGCGGGAGTGGCTGGCTATATCATAACCTGCCTCACGCAGTTCCTGGATATGTTTCCAAACTGCCGTACGTGAAACCCCCAGCTGTCCCGCTATTTCTTCACCAGAAACATATCCTTTCCCCGCTTCGCGCAGAAGTTTTAATATACTGGATCGCATCCTATTATCCCCTTTATTTCAAAATACAAACTAACCCCTATAATAATAGCGTATCAAATTCTTTTATACAACCACATTCTTTTATATCATAAATTACTTTAAAAAATATCGCAAGTCCCGGCTGTCATCGATTTTTTTTGTACATATGCAAAAACGCAGGCATTGCATATATTTGAACTATATACAACGCCTGCGCTATAGAGTTTTTCCCTACCTTTATCATACTCTGCGCCACGATTTTCCAATTGCGTCTTACCTCGCCGGCATCGCCCCATGAGCCATACAGAATCTCAAAACATGGTTTCCACAGTCCCGATGATATCGCCACGATGGTTTTTCAAAACCGGCGGGAATTTTTCTATCAAGGCATCATACTCTTCCCTGGTAAGCAGTCCCATACGCTTCAAGACGCCAATGACGGCAGGATTAATTGCACGATAGCTGCCGTCCTCTATTTTAAACGCAATCCCAAGATCCTCATCCCTGACAGCAATACAGTAAACCGCATCCGCCCCAATCTTGGCAATGATACGCCCCTTGGTAATCTGCGACACAATGGTATCGATGCGCCCTGTGCCCGCCAGTACCTCAGGGTGAGCGCTCATCGCATCACGAATCGTACGCGCAGCAACCTCATATTCTCCCCATGCGCCTTTTTCCGGCGTAGACAGCCGCGCATATGCCAGCGCCATGTGATCAAGCGGCAGGTAAAATACCGGCACACCACAACCATCAATACCAATTTCAAGCTTATCCTCCGGCATGCGGGATGCCATAGCAACATGCTGAAAAATCACCTTTTCTACTGCATGTTCCGGCTTTGTATATCCTTCAACCGGCAGCCCCATCATACGGCAAAGGGCAAGGATTTGCGAATGTTTCCCTGAACAGGGATTATGCACAGCCTGGGGCTTTTCATGTTTTTCCACCAGCGTTCTGGCAGCTTTGCCGCTCATCGGACGCGCCGGACCACAATCCAGCGCATCCACCGTAAGCCCGATTTTCGCCAGAATACCCTGCACAAGTTCCACATGAATCGGTTCTCCACTGTGTGAAGATACAAGTAAGGCAAGCTCCTTATCTGTAATCCCATATTTACTAAGCCCGCCATTTTTAACAAAAGGCAAAGCCTGGAACGGTTTGGCTGCACTGCGCCAAAACATTGGCAGCTGTGCATCCCCCACAGAATCTATAATCTTCCCGGCGCTGTTCACTGCAACAACATCTCCGCGATTAATATCTTCTACATGCCCGCCACGCGTATAATGCAACAATACTTCACTCATATTACTGAACCGCCTCTCGCATATAATATCAATATAGGCTTCTGTTACCCTGACATGCTGCCGGGATAAATCTTTCTTTAGCCATTGACAACAACGTAAAATTAAAATCAATTTTTATGATAAGCCAAAATTCCAGCAGTGTCAACCAACCACAAAACTGATTATACAACAAATGGCGGAGTAAGCAAAAATACTCTGCCTGCCCCGCCATTTATCATATGATTTCTATTCGTGTCTTGTAATATTGAGCTTTGGCTCAGCTGACTTCTCTTCAGCTGTTTCTTCCTGCTTGATTGCAGTGCTTTCAGAGGAAGCTTCCGGATTTTCTACAGGCTGCATGACAACTGCATCATCCTTCTTCTCCTCTTCTCCGCTCTCCTCTGCTTTATCCGTAATATATCCCTTCGTCATAAGCTCTTCAAGCTCAGCGGCCTCAAGAGTTTCACGCTCCATAAGGTTCTTCGCCAGCAAATGAAGCTTATCCACATTCTCCGTAAGGATGGTACGGCACTCCTCATAAGCATCTTCGATGTACTTACGGACTTCCTTATCAATCTCGCAGGCAACTTCTTCCGAATAATTACGCTGGTTATTGAAATCCCGTCCCAAAAACACCTGATGATCCTGTCCCTCACCGAAAGAGATAGGGCCAAGTACATCACTCATACCATACTGGGTAATCATGCTGCGCACAATCTGCGAAGCACGCTGTATATCGCTCTGGGCACCAGTGCTGATTTCCTTGAGTACGACTTCTTCAGCGACACGTCCCGCCAGCAATGTTTTAAGCTTATCCATAAGCTCACCGCGCGTTGCATAGGACCGATCCTCTTTTGGAAGCATAAGAGTATAACCACCGGCTCTGCCACGGGGAATAATTGTCACCTTATGAACCGGATCCGCATTTGGCAGCAACATGCCTACAAGCGTATGCCCGCCTTCGTGATAAGCTGTCAGGCGCTTCTCCCGATCACTGATGACCTTGGATTTCCGTTCCGGTCCTGCCATAACACGCTCGATGGATTCCTCAAGTTCCGGCATGCCAATTTTTTTCCTATTACGGCGTGCAGAAAGCAACGCCGCTTCATTTACAAGATTACTTAGATCCGCTCCGGTAAAACCAGGTGTACGACGGGCCAGCACATCAAGATCTGCATCTGTCGCCACAGGCTTTCCTTTCGTATGTACCTTGAGAATAGCCATGCGTCCCTTAACATCCGGCTTATCCACAACAATCTGGCGGTCAAAACGGCCTGGGCGCAGAAGTGCGGGGTCGAGAATATCCGGACGATTGGTTGCTGCAATAATAATGATGCCCTCATTGGCAGCAAAGCCATCCATTTCAACAAGCAGCTGGTTAAGCGTCTGCTCACGTTCATCATGACCGCCGCCCACACCTGCGCCACGCTGGCGTCCTACCGCATCAATTTCGTCAATAAACACAATACAAGGCGCATTTTTCTTCGCCTGTTCAAAAAGGTCACGCACACGTGAAGCACCAACACCAACAAACATCTCAACAAAATCAGAGCCGCTGATTGTAAAGAACGGTACCCCTGCCTCACCGGCAACAGCACGCGCAAGCAGCGTCTTACCTGTGCCCGGAGGGCCAAAGAGCAAAACGCCCTTCGGAATACGGGCCCCAAGATCATTGAACTTCTTGGGATGCTTGAGGAACTCTACAACTTCCTCGAGCTCCTGCTTAGCCTCATCGGCACCAGCGACATCACTGAAGTTCACCTTCATCTTATCGCTGCCTGTCATACGTGCCCGACTCTTGCCAAACGACATCACGCGGCCACCGCCGCCCTGTGTCTGCTGCATGAGAAAGAACCAGACGCCGATGAGGAGCACCATAGGAAGAATCGACGAAAACATCGTTGTCCACCACGGTGGTTCCGGCGGATTTTCAGCCTTAATCATCACGCCCTTATCCTGCAGCGTCTTTACGAGATTTGCATCCGCATTTGGTGAATTTGGTGTAACCGTCGTGAATTCTGTGCCATCCTGCAGCGTTCCCTTGATGATATTGTCCACGATAGTCACCTTGCTAACAGAACCCTGCTCCACCTGGCTCAAGAAATCTGTATAATTCACTTCTTGTTTTGTAGTATTCTTTGTCGAAAAATAATCAATGATTGAAATAGCAACCAATATAATCAACAAATAGAATCCTACATTCCGTAAGAACTTATTCAATCATTCAACCTCCTTACATCATAGAGCACATGATAGATGGCTCCATGGGAATTAATTATATCATTAAACACAGGTTTTCACAAATCCTTTAAGCATAAATTTCCTTCTTTAAAATGCCAATACAAGGCAAATTACGATATTTCTCCGCAAAATCCAAGCCATAGCCCACGAGGAATTCATCCGGCACCTCCGCACCACAGTAATCAATCGTTACATCCGTCTGACGTCTCGAAGGCTTCGAAAGCAGTGCACACAGCCGAATGCTTGCCGGCTTTCTCGCGCGCAGGATTTCCATAAGATATTCCATTGTGAGTCCTGAATCTATTATATCTTCAATAATCATCACATGTTTTCCTGCTATATCATAGTCCAAGTCTTTTAAAATTTTTACAGTGCCGCTTGTTTCAGCACTGTTACCATAACTCGAAGCTATCATGAAATCCATCTGGACAGGCACATCGATCGCACGCACCACATCAGAAAAAAACACTACTGCCCCCTTCAATATACCTACAGCAAAGATTTCCTTTCCGGCATAATCCCGACTGATTTCTTTACCAAGCTTAGCAATCATGCCTGCAATATTTTCTTTTGTGAACATAACTCTCTCAATATCATCCATCATCATAGCAAATAATCCCTCTTTCGCAAATTATCGATAGGATACTATACTCTCTCCTGCCTTACTTTCAGATACAGAAAACGTTTCGTATGGCAGCCAGCTCTGGCAAATGCAGGCTGCCTGAGGCCTCCCAGCCAAAAAATGCCCCTGGCGTCACAAAAAATTGGTACACGGGTACGTTCACCGCGGGGAATTTTTTGGTCTATGAAAAAATCCTTAACCTTCTTTGTCCCGTTTGCAATACAGAAATGGTCCCCTGGCTGTCGCGGCCTTACCAGCAGTGTTCCTTCAAGTACATCAAAATCACAAAACATTTCCCATGTGCCATGTACTTCTGGCTGTTGCTCCAAAACTACAGCCTCAACGACCATCCCCAGGGATAAAAGTTTTGTATGTCCGGGCACAATGAGCTTTTGCTGAGCAAATTCCCCGACTGTTTTTGCCACCGTTTTTTTTGTAAATAATTTCAAGCTGCCGTAAACGATTTCTGCACAAAGTCCCTGCGGAAGCTGAAGAGCAGCACCTGTTCTTCCTGCCAGCAGCAGTCGGCGCAGTTCCTCAAAATGAAAAAAGCTGATTCCCTTATTGTTTCCCCTGACACGGTTCACGGCTTTGCGCAGCATCACACGCTGCAATGCCGGATGCAATGCAGCAAAGGCCTCTGTCCGCAATTCCAGTATTCCTTCTGTATACAAAGCGACCTGCGGCCAAAGCCGCTCTGCTTCCCTCTGCAAAAAATCGCCCTCATCCGCTGCTATCGCTGAAAGCCGACAAAGTGCCGCAGTGATTTCCGGGTTGTACTCGCGCCGCAATTGGGGCAACAATCCAAGCCGCAGCCGGTTGCGCTGGCAGTCCAGCTCATCATTCGTTGCATCATGCCGTGGTTCCAGCCCGCAGTTGTTGCAGTATTCTTCGATTTCCCGACGCGTCACGCAAAGAAACGGGCGAATAACATCTCCCGTATGCGGCTGCATGGCCGCTAGTCCCTCTGTCCCCGTACCACGCAAAATATGCATAAGCACGGTCTCAGCCTGATCATCCGCATGATGCGCTGTAGCTATACAGGCGTTGCCAAAGGCATGACTTACACGGCGTAAAAACGCATATCGCAAATCACGTGCAGCCGTTTCAAGCGATATTTTTTTTTGCATCGCCCATGCGGGAACATCTGCTGCTTCCATATAGAAAGGAACCTTCTGTTCTATGGCAAAGTTCCTGACAAAAGCTGCATCTGCCTTGGATTCTTCACCACGTATGCCATGTTCAAAATGTGCAATGCAGAGCTGGAGCTTCCACTTGTCCCGCAACCGTCCGAATACATCAGCCAAAGCCAAAGAATCCGGCCCGCCTGAACAGGCAATCACAATGCGGCTCCCCTTGGAAAAAAGCTTATTCTGTTGACAAAAAGCTTCAATGTGCCTTATCATGACCCATCCCATCCATAACCACAAAAAAGCACCCTTCGCAGAGTGCTTTCAGCAATCAATTATTCAGATTTGCGGACTCCTCCACGGCCCCCGCGCTTTGCATCTGTTTTCTTACGCAAATCCGTAAGTCTTTCATCGCTGTCCTTCAAAAACTTCGACAGCTTATCTTCAAAGGTAGCAGTATTGTTGTTGAAACGATTCGGTTTTCTGGAATCATTGTTATAGGATTTGTGCGGTGCCTGACGATAAGCGGGTCTGCTTTCCTGCACCTCGGGTTTCTTTTCCTGCAGTTGCTTGATAGAAAGCCCTATCTTACCGCGTTCATCTACAGTCAGAACCTTGACCTTGATTTTTTCCTTTTCTTTCAAAAAATCATGTACATCCTTTACGTAGACATCTGCAACTTCAGATATGTGGACAAGCCCCACCTTACCACCAGGCAGTTCAATAAAGGCACCAAAATTCGTGATGCCGGTTACAACGCCTTCCACTACACTGCCAACTTCAATGGACAAATTACTTCCTCCTTAAAATTACATTACACGCCTATTATACTCTCGCAGATTCTCCAGTGTCAAGCCAAACTCTGTCACTTCCGGGAATTCGCTGAAATATAGGGCAGTTCGCCCTTACGGACCATACCCAGATCTTCCCTGGCAACCTTTTCAATATAGACTGGATCCTCCAGCTGTGCCTTCTCCTGCTGAAGCTCCTCATGCGCCTGTTTTGCTGTTTCCAGCCGGGCCTGCGCCGTTCCATAGCTATCTTCCACCGCATTCAAATGTGATTGCTGCATAACGAAGGTCCATGAAAAATATCCTATAATACCTATCATAACAAAAATAAACCAATCCACCCGCCGCTTTGGCTCTACCGTCTTATCCCCACGCTCCATCCTAAATCCCGGCCCTCTCAACCCAAATATAATCCTGTAAGCTTTTACTCTTTATCATACAAGAATCCCGGATTTTCTACAATCCTTTGCAAGCTACACTAATAAAAATCTTATTTTTCCGTCCACTGGAAATAATCTGTACCCGCAATACGCCGATACACCGATTGGCAGTGTTCACAAACAAAATGGTCCCATACATTTTCCATATCCGGTTTTCCCTCCACCAGGCGAACAGGCTGTCCTTCCACGAACTCCATGCCTGCACCACAGCGGGGACACGAGCAATCGCCATTCTCATCCCTTTTCAATTGCATTGGCATGAGATCGCCCGTTGCGCTCGGTGTATTTTTCTTTACCTGCTTTGGCTCCTTGAGCAAAGGAAAAGTATCATAGTAGCCGGTGCCCATAACCTCCCGGTAAAAGACGCCGCAAGATTCACATTCGTACTTGGGATGGATATTGTCCATATCCAGCTTACCATCGACGACCTGCACGGCCCCACCACTTATGAAATGAAGTGCCTCACCGCAAACGGGGCAGACATACCGGCTTGTGCCTTTCTTCTCTAACTTTCTCAATACCATGTCAATTCACCAGATATCTTCAAATTTGCTTGGACAAACTAATACTTAAATAGACTATTTCCCCATAAATTGCTAAATTCCTGCCAGATTTAAAGGGTCTGATAAAATTTACTTTTCTTTTTCCCCTGATTCCTCCATCTGCCCGGCAATATGTAAAACTATGTCCCTGGCAGCAAAAGGCTTGCAGCAAATTTTGGCACATTGCTTCATCCTGTCCAGCCGCTCCGGCTGTAGCAGCAATTCCCGCACAGCTGCTGCAAGCCCCTGGTCCGATTTGAGCCAAACCGCCGTTCCCTGCTGTGACTGATAAACCGCATTTTCTGTCTCAGGACCAGGAATCGGTTCATGCAGCACCATCGGCAATTGCATGGCCAACGCCTCACTGATTGTAAGCGCCCCGGGTTTGCTGATCAATAAATTGGAAGCAGCCATAAGCTCCCGTACTTGATCCGTGTAGCCGAATACCATGACCGTGTTGTGTGAGCGCTCCGCAAAACGCTGCACCTCCCGCAAAAGCGATAAATTCTGTCCGGCTGCCACCAAAATCTGCAGCGGCATGTCCAGTGCCTCTAAAGCCTCCAAAGCAAAATTCTCGCCGCCTAAGCCCAGTCCGCCCCCCATAATGAGCACGACCGGCTTTTCATCTGACAGTCCCAACCCCGCTAGTGCCTCAGACTGTTCTGGCAGAAGCTGGAAGTCTGCTTCAATAGGAATACCAGATACTTTTACCTTCTTTTCCGCAAAACCATATTGTATGAGATCTTGTCTCATCTTTTCCGTAGCCACGAAATAGGAATCAACATTATTATATACCCACATCTGATGCACCGAATAATCCGTCATAACCGTAACAAACAGAAAGCGCATATCCTTGCTCTTTTTCAGACAGGAAGCCGCCGCAGCTGGAAATGGATGCGTACAGATGACTACATCCGGAGCATACCGGCGTACAAGTGATTCCATATTATGCTTCATTTGCCAGGCAATAAGATTCTGTGCGGAGAATCTCCCTGCCGGCCCTGATGTCGTATGGTACAGGAATGCATACAAATTTGGTACGAAGTCCAGCATTTTTAAATAAAAAGCCTTCAAAAACGCATTGAGATATGCCGTTTCCGATGACATAAAATCCACAACCCGGACGTCCGCATCCGGATACTGTCTTATCACCTCATGACTGATAGCTTCAGCCGCTCTTACATGCCCTGACCCTATTGAAGCCGTGACAACCAGAACTCTTTCCATCCGTTTGCTCCTCCAACATCCGCATACATCGCTCGTATTGCTTTATTGTAGCATATTCACCAGGGGGGTGCAATGTTGGGTGGAGCACCAACTCCTCCCAAAAGGCAGTTCATGACCCGCCACAGCCTTCCACCGGCATAAGATTCCACAGATTCACATTGCCCGCCCAGCTACTTTTCCGCCGACAGAATTTCCGCCAATACCTTTTCATCACATTGAAAATAAACATGCATAAATCCTGCCAATCCCCGATAAAAATCTGTCCGCGCCTCTTTCTCCAGAAGATCGCAGAATTTTTCAGCATAGGTAAGGATATGTTCCTGCAAAAATTCCTGCTGTGCTGCAAGACACTTGTTTCTTTTTTCCCGATCCGCTTCTTCTATCATCCGCTGAGAAAGCTCCGATAAAAACATACAGGCCAGACCTATATGGTCTGCAGGCCCGCGGTTCTGACTTGCAAGCTGCATGCCCCAGGCGGCATAAAATTGCTGTACTGCCAGCGTATGTTCATCATAAAGCACATGTTCACGATTCCGGTATACCGACTCCCACGGGTACGCCAGTATCCGCCCCGAATTCGTAAAAAGCCGCGCATGATCCTCCTTAAGTGATTGCCAGTCACACTCCTCATATTGTTCAAATTTCATTATAGCAGCTGACAAAAGCGATTTCTGCCTGCCTTCATTCTGCGAAGCAATAAGCTCTGCCAGACCCATTTCCGATAATCGAAGCATAAATTCCCGTGATGGTCCATCATAGAGAACATGTCCCAAAAATCTGTACCACCACACACGTCCCTGCAATACTCCGTCTATTTCCTTCTGTTGCATATAAATGTTCTCCCCCATGCATCCCCATCGACTTTTCGATATTTGCAAAGTTTTGATCCTGTCATGCCTGCAAATTCCACTCAAAAGGACAGCTCAACAGCTGCCCTTTTGAAATCCATCAGTAAATTCCTATTGCTGCCCCAATACCATAAAAAACAACACGTCCGATAATTTCACCAACAGCCGCAAAACAAAGCCCCAGCGTAAGAATCTTACAGACCTCCTGTTTATGTGCAGCAGCTCCCATAATAAGCAATGCCGCTATCGCACAAAGCCAGCGAAAAAGCAGTAGCGAGCCGAACCCGCCCAGCAGCCGCATGGATTTTTCACCAGCCGGACCCGCAGAAACAAGCATGCCTGTAAATACAGGATAATAACCCGCAGTTGCAAGTATCGCAATTACAGCAAACGCCAAACAAACAAAAAAGTATTTTTTTGCCCCCGGACGCTGCATTCCTTCCTTGCCGCCCAACATGAACAGTGCACCAAAGAATGCTCCAAATATTAGCGTTGTAGCAACAAACGAAAGATATCCCTGCCCAAATCCCCAAGCTGGAATAACCGTCGCACTATACACAGCTGCCTGGGCTAAAACACAGAAGATACCCAGAATCGCACCTACCACCGCTACCGCAGATATTTCTCTGCCCTTGCGGGCCAGAAAGAATCCTGCTGCCGCTGCCGCAAAGAAAAGTGAAGTCAACAGGATTTCACGGCTGAGCCAGGAAGATGTAATATGTAAAATAGCATTCGGCGCACGAAACGGGCTGCCAAGATCAAGCCCTGACAGCGCCATCGCCAGCGCCGAAAGTACCGCAGCAGCCAGGAAAGCCCTGCCACTGCGCCGCGTTTGTATTTCATCCCGGATAAAAATAAAACTTGACAGGCAGACAAAAATCACGATACCTATAGCTGCCTGGGATAATATCGTAAAACTGACCAACAAGGGTGAATTCATTTTTTCTGCCTCCTTACAGCGCATTTTTATGTGGAACAACAATAACGGACGGATGTGTGAGCTCTGGATCCGGCATCACCTTACATGTAGCCGTTCCCTGGAATTCCTCGCGTAACTTTTCAATATCCCCGCAATGCAGCAGGTGCAACGGGCAGGCGGCAACACAGGCAGGATCTTTTCCCTCATCCAGGAGATCCCTGCACATATCACATTTTCCCATAACACCCTTTTTCTTATTCATCTGCGGTGCGCCATAAGGGCATGACCATGCACAATAGCCGCAGCCGATGCAAATATCCTGATTAACAGATACAATGCCTGTATCCGCGTCCTTATGCATCGCCCCTGTCGGACAATTCTGTACGCATTTCGGCTCCGCACAATGATTACAGCTGATGCTGATACTGTACGTGTAAACATTCTGTACATAGGCATCGCCTGCTTTAGCAAACCCGCCTCCCTCAAACTGCGATACACGGCGAAAATTCTCACCAACCGCACTTTCATGTTTATCCTTACAGGCTATCACGCACGTCTTGCAGCCTGTGCAAAAATTACTTTCATGGACAAATCCCATCTGCATAATCAAAATATCCCCCTATACTTTCCGGACTTCCACAAGATTTGTATGTTGCGGATTCCCCTTGGCCAACGCTGTCGGACGCTGCGTCGTCAGCGTATTGATATTACCGCGGGTATCCACGCCGTCCTTGTCCGGCGTGTACCACGCACCCTGCGGAATAGCCACAACTCCCGGAATTACACGCTGCGTGACATGAACCGGTATATGTACTTTGCCCCGATCATTGAATACCTCGACAACATCGTCATTTCCAATGCCACGTTTCTGTGCGTCCACAGGATTCATCCACATCTCCTGCCGTGCTGCTTCTTCCATCCATGGATTATTATCATGCATTGAATGACAGCGCCGCTTATAATGCCAGCCCATACACTGCAGGGGATATTTCTCGATAAGCGGATCTTCCGGCCCTTCGAATGCAGGCACATATTTAGGAATTGCCGGTATCTCGACCGGCTCATTGAAGTCTCTGAGCCTCGATGAAAAAAGCTCTATCTTGCCAGATGGGGTTTTAAAGGGATGTCCTGCCGGATCTTTTATCTCCTGTTCAAATGCGATGAGTTTTTTCTTGATTGGATATTTAAAGATGCCTCGCTTTTTGAACTCGTCAAACGGCGGCAGTTCCTTTTCCTTCTGCCGCAGCTTTTCATAGACTATAGGTGTCCATTCTCCGATACTATCATGCCCCTCCGAGAATGCAGTCTTCAATCCAAGCTGATCTGCGACATCAAGAATCCAGTCATAATCCGGACGGCTCTCAAACATCGGCTCTATAGACTTGTTGCAGTAGGTAATATAGTCACTCCAGTTACCGCAGTTTACAATATCCTCACTTTCAAACATGGTAGTCGATGGCAACAGGATATCCGCAAACTTAGCACTCGGTGTCATAAAGAAATCCGATACGACAATAAATTCCACCTTGTCCGTATCTCTGAGGATTTCCGCTGTACGATTGCAATCGGAATGTTGGTTGATAAGTGTGTTGCCAGCAATATTGTAAATAATTTTTATATCCTGGCTCAGCTTATCCACACCACGAATATGATCCGCCTGCTTTGTCATTTGCTTGCCGCGCACGATAGCATCGGTCCAAAGAAATACGGATATCGTATCCTTGACCGGATTTTTAGGCAGGGGGAAAGACGCACCCGCGTGGCGTGACGATGTGCCCTGGCCTGCGGCCCAGCCGCCACTCATGCCAATATTGCCTGTCATGGCAGGGAGCAGCGTCCCCATACGGACAGCCTGCTCGGCATTAGCCTGTCGCTGCATGCCCCAGCCCTGGATCATTGCTGCAGGCTTTGCAGTCGCATATTCAACCGCGAGCTGCCGGATACGGCTATGTGGCACGCCACAAATCTTCTCTGCCCATTCTGGTGTTTTAGGTATCCCGTCATATGTGCCAAGCAAATATTCCTCTACCGTCTCATCATTATCAAAGCCTGCCGGCATATGTGCACGGTCAAATCCTATGCAATACGTATCGAGAAACCCACGGTCTAAAAGATTCTGCGTAAGGATAACATAGGCCATAGCTGCCAGCATCGCGCCATCGGTTGTCGGCCGGATGGCTATCCATTCATCAGCAAGCGCCGTCACCGTATCGGAACAGCGCGGATCTATCACAATGATTCTGGCACCATTATTTTTTGCTTCCTTGAAATGATAGGTTGTCAGGGAGCCGTGAATCATCTCTGCCGGATTGAAGCTGAACATGAGAATGAGCTTGGAATCCATAAAGCAGTCCGGAGAGTTTCCCGTATTACTTACACCATAGGTGTACGGAGTAGCCACCGAGGTACAGATTGTGCTATAGCTGCCATAAAAATTCAGATAACCGCCATCCAGCGCCAAAAGCCGGCGCATGCAGGCGTCTCCGCGGAATACGCCCTGATTACCGCTTGCATATTGTACATAACGTGCGGAGGGGCCATACTGCTCCTTGATACGTTTTGTTTCCTTCGCGATGGTAGCAACGGCTTCCTCCCAACTGATTCGTTCAAATTTTCCTTCACCGCGCTCACCAACCCGTTTCATCGGATATTTAAGACGATCCGGACTCAAAAATGTCTTACGATAGGAACGTCCGCGCAAGCATGCACGTACCTGCGGAAAATGGTACAAGGATTCGGGTTCATCATCCGTCCCCAGTCTCACGACCGTTCCATCCTGTACATAGGACTTGATTACGCAGCGTCCGCCGCAATTATTCCTACCGACCGTAGGGATAATTTCCATTTCACTTTCCTTTGCCGCAGCCCCGGCCTGAAGCTTCTGCAAGCCAATTTTTGCTGAACCAAATATAGCCAGACTACCACCGACAGCTGTGCACAGCTTCAAAAAGCCTCGGCGGGAAATATTCCATTTGCTCTCCATTAACAAATTAAACCTCCCAGAGTTAATCTTTCATAAATCTTATCAATAATGCAGACTTATACTATTATAACAAAGGAGAGGCCAACTGCATAGCAGCTTTTGTCAGGAAGCGGTAATACCTCCATCGACATTCCAGGCAGCTCCCGTAACAAAACCCGCCTCCCTTGAAGCCAGAAAGACAATCACTGAAGCCGCCTCATAGACCGTACCGATACGTCCTAACGGATATACTGAACTCATTTCGCGTAATGCCGCCTCCCTCGAAGGTTCTGCCGCAAGCTGGGTTTCGGTGAGCGGTGTGGCAATATCTCCTGGACATATACAATTTACCCTTACCTTCGGAGCAAACTCCAGCGCCAGGGCTTTGGTAAAAAGTACCACAGCCCCCTTGGAAGCACAATACGCCGTACAAAGATAATTTCCCTGCAGACCGGCGTCCGATGCCACATTAACAATACATCCGGCCCTTTTTTTTAGTTCGGCAGCGGCATATTTTGCCATGAAGTACGTTCCCTTCACGTTCGTGTCCATAATAGATATAAATTCTTCCTCCGTCGTATCCTCCAAGGACCGTTCCATATAAATCCCGGCAGAATTTACAAGGATATCTATACCACCAAAGCATTTCACAGTTTCCTGCACGATATGTTCACAATCCTTTGTCTGGCGCACATCTCCTGCAACAAAGGCCATATAGTCTGTGGATGCCCCGGCAGATAATATTTGCAGAGCCTTCCTGCCCCGACCGGCTGAACGTCCCGCTAACACAACTTTCGCACCGCGCTCCAGAAACAGGCGTGCTGCCTCCAGTCCTATACCCGAAGTACCTCCCGTAAGGAGTACCACCTTATTTTTCATATGGCACCTCTCCATACAATATTTTTCCCGCTGTTCTGCCACAAAAGAAATAAAAGCGGCTATCGATTAACTACAACGCTAATCAACAACCGCCCCAAGTCACCTTCACAGGAGACCAGCTATCTCTTTGATAACCTTAAGGATTATTTTTTCTTTTTCTTGCTTACATTCACAGCCTCTTTGAGAGCTTTGCCTGCTTTGAATACCGGATTCTTAGAAGCCGGAATCTTGATAGGCTCGCCTGTCTGAGGATTGCGGCCAGGTCTTGCAGCACGTGCCTTGACTTCAAAAGTACCAAAGCCAATCATCTGTACCTTATCTCCGCTTACAAGAGCTTCTTCAACACTTGTAAACAATGCGTTAACAGCCTTTTCGGCATCTTTTTTTGTCAGCCCGGCTTTTTCAGCAACCTTAGCCACCAATTCAGTTTTATTCATGAGTGTAGCCTCCTTTGATATTATTACGTTGATTTTAATTCGCTATAACTCGCAAGATTCCTCTTTATTTTTGAAAATTTATTTAAAAAACCCCGTTTTTTTTCAATCTTTTTCAATTCTGCGGATATTTTGCCCCTAAAAGGATGTTTTGGCGTCATCCCATAGGGCATCAAGCTCCTCAAGCGTAAAACTCTGCCACGTCCTGCCCGACTTTTTCACACAGGACTCGACATAGGCAAATCGCTTGCTGAACTTACGGTTTGCCTGCATAAGTGACAACTCGGCATCTGTCTGCAAAAAGCGTGAAAGATTCACGACAGAAAAAAGCACATCACCAAGTTCTTCCGCTATATGTGCAGCATCTCCAGTTTCCACAGCCTCCTGCAGCTCACCAATCTCTTCATCTATTTTTTCCCATACAGGTGCAGGCTCCGGCCAGTCAAAGCCGACTCTCGATGCCTTCTTCTGAAGCTTCTCTGCACTCATAAGTGCGGGCAATCCTGCAGGCACGCCATCCAGCACAGATTGTCGCTCTGGTTTCTCTTTTTGTTTGATTTTTTCCCAGTTCAATACAACAGCTCCCGCATCCGCTGCCTGTACATCTCCAAAGATATGCGGATGTCTCCGAATGAGCTTGTCCGTTATACCGTCGATGACGTCCTGCATGGAGAAGCTTCCAGCTTCCTCTGCCATACGTGCATGGAAGACAATTTGCAGCAGAAGATCCCCAAGTTCCTCGCAGAGAAGCTTTTCATCCTCAAGCTCTATAGCTTCCAGCACTTCGTATACTTCCTCGATGATATTACGGCGCAGACTCTTATGTGTCTGCAATACATCCCACGGGCAGCCACCGGGCGCGCGCAGCGTATGCATAACATCGATGACAGGAGCAAGCTCAAAACGCTCCGCCTTTGGCTGCGGCGGCACATAGAGGCTCGTCAGATGGTCAATATCCGGCTGGCGGTCCAGCGCAAACAATGGGATCTGACGCAGCTCCTCATCTGGCAGTCCTAAATCATGGATGAAAGTAACCGTAAAGTCATCCGGCAGCACCTCCATGAGTGAGAGCTTTACCCCGGACGCCAGCTCCTGATTGTAAACTTGTGTGACTACAAGCCCCATCGGCCAGTCACAGGGCAGTGTGTCAAGTTCCTCTGCGTCCAAAATTGTAAGACCATCGATAGGATCAATGCCCAGCCGCACATATAATACTTCTACAAAGCTCATTCCCGGCAATATCGTAAGCTGCACTCCACGCTCCGCTGCAAGGCTGCGCAGCAGCACAACCGTGCGCTCTGCTACCAGCGGGCTTCCCGGCACAGCATAGACGATATCCTGCCCTTCCTGTGCACGCTGCAGAACATCTGCAGCTATGGCCTGATAAAGCTTTTCAAAGCTTTCAGCCTGCTCATAGAAACCATCATAAGCGTGGAATTTTACCCCACGTTTCTTGATTTCCTCCACCGTAGGATGTACAGCCGTACGAAGCAGCAGCTGTTCCGCATCCTGCATGAGCTGCCATGCCTCAAGAGTAATAAGACCGAATCTTCCAGGTCCCAGACCAACAATCGTAATACTTCCCATATCTTATCTTCCTCCCGTTGCAGCCATCGCCGATTTGCGGGCAGCAGGCCTTTTCACTTCGATGTTTTCACCTGCAAGCATCATAAGGAATCGCGTAACGAGCCCCACGATGCTTCTCTTTTGCGGCGCTCCGATTTTTAACCGCACAAGCTGCTGCGGCGGCGGTAAAATTTTCATATTCATGCCAAAAAACTCTTTAAGCTTCAGGAAATTTCCTATCTCAAATTTAGGTTTCGGCAAAAAACTGATTTCTAAAAGCATTGGCTTTTCCACAATGGATTTCACACCCATGTCACGCGCATAATTTCGAATCCGTGCGATTTCTAAGAGCCGCATAACAGGCTCTGTGGGCTCGCCGAAACGATCAATCAGCTCATCGAGAAGTTCCTTCAGCTGCTCATTTTTCCGCACAGCGGCAATACGCTGGTAGATTTCAATCTTATGCATGGCATCCTGGATATATTCTCCGTCCAGATACGCCTCCACCTGCATTTCAATGACTGGTTCCGGTATCTCTTCAACCGGCTTGCCTGTCTTCATCGACTGCACAGCTTCCTCAAGCAGCCGACAATACATCTCAAAGCCGACACTGGCAATATGTCCATGCTGCTGCGAACCCAATAAATTTCCGGCGCCGCGTATTTCAAGATCCCGCATGGCAATCTTAAAGCCGGAGCCAAGCTCAGCAAATTCTTTAATGGCCTGCAAGCGTTTTTCTGCAGTTTCGGTAAGCACCTTATCCGCCTGATAGACAAAATATGCAAAGGCCATATGACTCGAACGTCCTACACGCCCACGCATCTGATAAAGCTGTGATAACCCGAAGTAATCTGCATTATAGACAATAATCGTATTGGCATTTGCAACATCCAGTCCATTTTCGACAATACTGGTCGCGAGCAGTATATCATATTTCCCCTCATAGAAATCCTCCATAACCCGTTCCAGGATTTCTTCCGGCATCTGTCCATGTGCAGTCTGAATGCGTGCTTCCGGCACAAGCTCCTCAATATGCTGGCGCATGCGGTCGATTGTCTCAACCCGATTATAAACAAAATAAATCTGCCCGCCACGCTTGATTTCACGGCGTATAGCGCTTGCGAGAATCCCATCGTTGTTCTCAACGACATAGGTCTGAATTGGAAAGCGCTCCGCCGGTGGTGTCTCGATGATGCTCATATCCCGCGCGCCCACAAGTGACATATGCAGTGTACGCGGTATCGGCGTTGCACTCAGCGTCAGCACATCAATGCCGGCCGCCAGCTTCTTTATTTTTTCCTTCTGCTTTACACCGAAACGCTGTTCCTCATCAACAATAAGCAGCCCCAAATCCTTAAAACGCACTTTCCTCTGATTCAGTATCGCATGCGTACCAATGAGGATATCAACCTGTCCGTCAATAACCTTTTTGAGTGTCTCCTTCTGCTCTTTGGCCGTACGGAAACGGCAGATCACATCGATTTCCGGTCCAAAATCCATGAAACGTGCCGTAAAGGTCTGGTAATGCTGCTGCGCAAGGACAGTCGTCGGCACAAGCACAGCAACCTGCTTGCCGCTCATTACAGCCTTAAACGCCGCACGAATTGCCACCTCCGTCTTGCCGAAGCCAACATCGCCGCAAAGCAGACGGTCCATAGGCTCTGCTTTTTCCATATCCGTTTTGATATCACGCACAGCAGCAAGCTGGTCCGGCGTCTCCTCATACGGGAACGCATCTTCAAACTCCTGCTGCCACGGCGTATCGGTAAGAAAAGGATATCCCTGGGCATTCCTGCGTTTTGCATAAATTTCAATAAGTTCTCTGGCTATATCCTCAACCGCCGCCCGGGCCTTAGCCTTGGCCTTAATCCATTCGGTTCCGCCCATACGGTGCAAGCGCGGAACCTCGCCCTCTGAACCAATATATTTCTGCAGGAGATGCACCTGATCCGTCGGTACAAACAGTTTATCATCCCCGCCATATTTAATATGCAGGTAATCCTTATGCACACCGGCGACTTCAAGCGTTTTGACGCCAAGATATTTACCGATACCATGATTGACATGTACTACATAATCGCCTACATTGATATCACGAAAATGCGAGATTTTTTCACCCTTTGCAGCCTTTACCACCTGCTTTTTCTTCTGACGTCCCAAAATATCCTTTTCAGCAAGCACGGCAAGCCTCGCCTGTGGCAGTTCGAAACCATTCAGCAGTGTACCCTTCGTAACCGTCACGAGTTGCTCACGCAGCGCTTCCGTTTGCTTCTCGTGAACAGACGGAATGCGGTAACGTGCCAAAAGTTCCCGCATCGAATCCGCCTTGGTATCATCTCCCATGAGCACAAGCACACGTGCCTTCTGTTCAATCCAGCCGCGCAGCTCGGACGCCATCATATCCATCTGTCGCTGAAAAGGAGCTACGGACTTTACCACGATACTCACAAAAGTCTCCGGTTCCGCGTTGTGTATCTTCTGGAGCATAAGCGCGGTATAAATAACATTATTTTCCTGCGCAGCAATCACGATATCTTCCCAGCCAAAAATGCTTTTCTTTAATTCCGGATTTTCTTTTACGAGCTTAAATATCTGTTCGCGTATACGTGTAGGTTCATCGAAAATAACGACACCATCACCCTCAAGGTAAGACAACACCATCTCCGGCTTACCCGTTTTGTCCGTCTGCGCAAAGGGCAATACAGAGACCATGCCTATATTCCTGAGTGAACGTTTCGTGTCCAGATCGAACTCCCGGAGCGAATCGATCTCATCATCAAAGAATTCAAGGCGTACAGGCACCAGCGCATTAATAGGAAAAACATCAACAATGCCTCCGCGTGTACTGAACTGCCCCGTATGCTCTATTTCTCCAGCGTGCTCATAGCCAAGCTGCACCAAACGTTCCATGAGCTCGCCGCGCGGCAATTTGTCACCCAGCTTCATATGCAGGCTCAAGCGTTCAAATTCCTGCTTCGACATACTCTTCTGCACAGCGGCTGCTGCATTCGCGAGTACAATAATACGTTCATGGCGTATCAGACGGCCCAATACATCCATACGCCGTGCCGCAAGTTCGATACTCCTTGCCGCAGCCGAAATCGTCATAAGATCTGTTTCCGGCAATTCGATAATCGGTACCTGCGGCAGCAGCGCCGCCAGATCCTGCCGCCAATCCTCCAAAGCCTCATGACTATATGTAATAATTACCATTGTACGCGGCGTTTTCGCACAGCATGCCGCAAAGACCGCATGCTTCTGCGAGCCCGCCAGTCCGTATACAAAGCTTTGTGCCTGCTTGCGTGCAAAACAGCCATGGGCTCTCCCTATCTGACTGTCCTCCCGCATCGCTGCAAAAAGTGCTTCCATGTCTTCACCTGTCCAATCAACACCAAAAGGGGACTGTCAGCCAGGATATACCTCGCCGATAGTCCCTCCATATGCTTTTCTATTTTCAACCTTTATCATTATAGCGCCGGAAAAAGGAATACGTCAAGAAAGATATGTTTTCCTGCCTAGCCCAGCAAATTATGCTTCAAGGCATATTCCACAAGTTCTGACTTCTGTGTGCAGCCAAGCTTGACCATGAGTCTCGTTTTATATGTGGATACAGTCTTTACCGATAAATAAAGCTTTTCAGCAATAACCGAAAGCGAATATCCACGCACCAGAAATGCCAGTACCTCCTGTTCACGTCCTGAGAGCTCCGCTCCCTCCTGGGGTTCGTCGATAAGACTGTTCAGCAACGCATGCGCATCCTTTTCTCCCAGATAACGCCTGCCGGCGGCAACTGTGCGCAATGCCTGGAAGAGCTCCGTATCCAGCGTATCTTTGCACAAATAACCATCTGCACCATGCAGCATAACTTCACGCAGGTACTGCTGTTCACTATGCATCGTAAGCACCAACACCTTTACCGGTACCTTGCCTTCACGTATCCTCTGCAGGCATTCCATGCCCCCCATACCCGGCATAGAAAGATCCAGCAGTACTATATCTACCCTGATATTCGCCAACTCGTCAAATACCTCCTGCCCATCGGAGGCCTCTGCCACGACCTGGAAATCCTTTTGTGATGAAAGCAGCAGCTTCAGTCCCGTACGGAGCACGCGATGATCATCTGCGAGCAATATCTTAAGTTTTTTTCGTTCCATTATTGTCCTCCCTCGCTTCCATAGCATCCGCTGGCAGCAGTACCTGTATATGTGTACCGCCCTGTGGTTTGGATACAATGGAAAAATGCCCATTCAACAGTTCGACACGTTCCCGCATGCTCACAAGTCCCAGATGTCGATTGCGCCGGGCCTGTTCGGCATCCTTCTTATTGAATCCCACACCATTATCGAAAATTGACAGCCGGATCTCCTGCGGTGTACAGGATATACCAATATCCACCCTGCTGGCTTGTGCATGCCGGATGATATTTGTCAGTGCCTCCTGCAATGTACGATAACAGATAAGGGCTATCGCACGTGAAAGCCGGGTAAAATCGCCGCTTGTCTTCATTTGCACCAAAATCTGTGGCTGCGTGCGCCGGAAGGTCTCCAGATATTTCTCTATAGCAATGATAAGCCCAAGGTCTTCGAGCATCGGAGGATGTAAATCCACCGCCAGCTGCCGCAGGCCATCCAGTGTATTGGCGGTAAGATCCCGTACCTCAAGCAACAATTCACGCTGATCATCCGTTTGCAGATGATCATGCAATATACGCAGATAAGCAAGGATAGATGCCATGGATTGCCCTGTCTCGTCATGCAGCTCCCGGGAAATGCGGTGCCGTTCATCTTCGCGGGCAGAAAAAAGTTGATTGATGAGCCATACGCGTGCACGCTCCTTCGCCTGCAGTTTTTTGAGCAAAGTAGAATTTTCCTTTTCCTTTGCACTGAGCTTGCCTATCATGTCATTAAAGGCTTTCCCCAATTGTCCGATTTCATCCCCTGACTGCACGCGTACCATCACATCGTAGTTGCCGCCGCCAATCTCATGAACAGCTTCCGACATCGTGCGTATAGGCTTCAGAAAGTGATGTGCATAACGCGTTGCCAGCAAAGAAGCCACCACACAGATAAAAAACACCATAAGTCCAATCTGCAGACATCTTTTCTGGATGAGCATGTCCATGCGCTGCTCCGTCATGCCAACACGCAAAGAACCAATGACACCTTCATCTATAGGATAAAGGACTTCCCGTATATGTCCCTCATTGCTGTCAAAAGACAGCGTATCAATGGACATATCTTCGCGATATTTACGAACAGCGGGCAGCCCGGCCGGCAGCCCGCCGGGAAACGTAGTCGCCAGTATCCTGCCGTCAGGAGCCGCAGCAATAATATAACGAACCTGTCCATTCGTTTCCAGTGTCTTCGTAAGCTGCTCCGACACGGCAAACCGATCATCCAGCAATACGTCATTTGAGATGACCGCTCCCAATGATGCCGCGATTTCCTGCCCTGAGGTATCCAGGCCTTTCTCCATAGAGCTTGTAATCGTATGGAGCATGATGCCTCCGATAATAAGACCGCAAAAGAAAATCGTACCTACAATCAATAAATTGAATTTCAAATACAAACTGCGACTACTCATTTTTACTCCCCTGGCAACGAACGCCGCATATCATATTTTTTCCGGAGTTCTTCATAAAGACCCGGCTCTGGCGGCAAAAAACGGTCAATGAGGGCCTGTCCGAGTGCTGCCTTCATTTCCGGATCTTCATCCATATGATAAAAAATCTCCCGCAAACGTTCCTTCATATCCTCCGGCATATCGCTGCGCACCGCTACCGGGCCGGACGGTGCATTTGGGAGCGCATCTATGACGCGGACCCTTGCCGTAAGCTGCGGATTGTGCTTTTCCGCATAATCATAAATCTGGCTGTCTACGCTGGCAGCATCCGCCAGATGGTTTGCCACAGCCCATATGGATTTATCGTGATTATAGGTATAAAAGCATCGCTTAAAATACTGTTCTGGCGACACCTTCTGCCGAAGCAGCAAATAGTCTATCGCCAGACGACCGGAATAGCTTGCCGGATCCGTAAAGGCGAATACCTTGCCGCGAAGCTGTGAAAAGCTTTCTGCCTCACTGTCACGCGGTACGATCAAATAAGTCTGATACCATATCGTACCATCCGTTTGTATCATAGCCAAGAGTTCAATAGGCTGCATGCCCCGATAAGAAGAATATGCCCCGGTTGATACAAAGGCGATATCTGCTCCGCCGTTTGACAATAAAATGTTGAGGTCTTCATAAGTCTTGCGCTGAATAAGCACCGCGGGCCGCCCCAACTTTTTTGAAAGGTAATCCACCAGTATGCGGTAAGATTGCCGTGTCTTTTCCGGTGATATGACCGAGGCGAAGGCAATACGAAGCGGACGATTCTCCATATCCTTGGAATCGTCTGTTTCCTCGAACGATGTATCCGGCTGTTTGGCTGAAAAATCAATTGTCCCCGCTGTCTTTTCACAACCGGCACAAAACAGGCAGAGCAGTATCCCCAACAACACCGTATATTTTAGATTGCACTGAATTTTTTGCATATTTCTCCGTTTTCCCCATATGTATAAAAATCATACTATTTTCTATCATAGCATAAATCCTCCATGGGAACAACAAAACAACCATGCAGTATATAAATATTGCCTGGTTGCCTGGAAAGAAAATACATTCTGCTATACCGGTCTTGTAAGATGCTTGAATGAACTCATAGCAAAAAAGGGCTGTCTCACAGGAAACAGCCCTTCTCTCATAATCTGCTTATTCTTTTGGTTTTGCGTTCCAGACAAATGTCGCGAGTATACAGGAAACAATCGCCGCACCTACCCAGAAATCACCCGCATAGGTAAAGTCATAGACCTTCTCTCCATTGACTACCGTAATCGTCATGAGTTTACCAGTTACGAACTCCTGCAGAGCAGCACCTGCGTAGCTCAGCAGGCCAATCATACCCATAGCCGCACCCGTAACGCGTTTTGGAACAATATCGACTGCCATCAGTCCGCCGAGATAACATACCAAAGCTCCCATGGTGAATCCATAAAAGGTCATACACAGCATATCTGTAGTGAAGGATTGCGGCGCCCAGAGGAATCCCGCAATAGAAAGTGAATAAAGCACGCCATAAATAAGTGCCGGCGCATTGCGCTTATGGTTGAAGAATCTATCCGAAAACCAGCCGCAAAGCAAGGCACCAAAAATGCCCGCAACCTGCATGTAGGCCATGACACCTGCGGCCCCCATCATATCATATCCCTTTTGCGAAGTAAGGTATACAACGCCCCAGCTCTCTACTGCATAACGCGCAATATAGCAGCAAAGCGATGACAAGCCCAAAATCCAGACAGCCGGATTCTTTATAACATAATCCCACTGCATAGAGCCAAGCTTCTTTTTCTTTGTAGCCTCAACCTCTTCCTGCGTACGTTCTCCATAATACACCGAAGCATTTGGCAATCCCTGTGTTTCCGGACGATCGCTCATGCCAAAGAAAATAAGTACAGAGCCAATGAGTCCAATAACGCCTGCGGCAACGAAGCCCATGGACCAATTATAACTCGTCACGATAGCCGCAATCGCAAAATAAGCAAACGAAGAACCCACATTGTGGCTTGTGAACCATACACCATAAAGCGTCCCACGTTCACGGTCACTGAACCACTGGTTCAATGCTACGATAGAAGGGCCCGCCCCATAGGACTGGAACCAACCGTTAAGGCCCCAGATGACTGCCAGCGGCACAAAGGAATTCACAAGTCCCATAGCTGTCATCGTCAACGATGACATAAAAAGACCAAACGCGAAGAAGCGTTTGTTATTTACACGATCCGCCATGAAACTGTTTGCAAACTTACCAAGTCCGTAGGTAATGAAAAAAATAGAACCAATAATACCGACCTCTGTAGGCGTCACAATGCCGGACGACAAAAGAGGTTTCTTAATGACGGAATAACTCTGCCGGATAATGTAATAAAATGCATACCCGATCGTGATAGAGGCAAATACGCGCCATCGCAGATGATTAAATTTCTGCTTGACCTCCTGTGCGTCGGTGATAGGCGCAGCATCAGGTCCCGTCCTGAAGAATTTCCATAACAATTCTTTCATTTTGTTCACTCCTTATTCATTCTTATTTCTTATTTATTTTCCCATATTTCGAGCAGAAAAAATAGCGGAAAACTTCTGATTTTCTGTAGGAATTTTTCCTACAGACATATTTTTCGCATAAAAATACCAGTGGCTGCAATACTGCAATCACTGGTATACCAAAACCATTTCATTTTTTTCTCATGATATCCGGTGCAATGAGATCAATATCAAGATTTTTTTCCAGCCGCATCAGATCTGCAGCGTTGGCTGCAGGCAGTACATAGTAGCTGCCGCAACGGTAACACTCAAGCACAATAGAGCTTCCCTGAATATCCACGGCTATTTCCTTGCAGCCGCAGGGACAGGCAATCGCACCATGTGCTGCGATATCATGCACACGATTCACAGCCTCCAGCAAAATCTGCTGCTTCTCAATAAAGTTCTTACCATCGCTGGGATGCAGCGCTTCAAATTCAGCCTGATTGAATGCCAGCAACTCCTCAATACAGCGACGACGACCAATATAGCCCAGTTCAAAGTGATCCTGCACACAGTATACCTTTTCCAACTGCAAACGGCGAAGCTGCTTCAGCGAATAAGCTACCGTATTCACTGTATGGCAGCCGACGCAGGTGACCGATATCTCCAGCCAATTGCAGCTACGGCGCAAAATCACAGCCTGCACATAAGAGCAGCTGTCGCAGTGCAGCATGACACGTCGTTCACCGGAAAAATATGGTATATCATGTATATGAATTTTCCCGCATCGCTGACAATAAAACGCCAGTGAACAAATGTCCTGAATAACCATCGGTCTCCTCCTTATCGCTTTTTTCTTTTTATTAATAATAAATATTTCGCTAAAAATAAACAAAGTCCTGCAAAAACAACGAAAGAATCGCAAAAAAGAGGAGACAGCCGCTGCTGCCCCCTCCCGATACCCTGCCTTTATTTACTTTACCTGCAATGCCGCCTTGACAAACCCCCGGAAAAGCGGATGCGGATTATTCGGACGCGATTTCAGTTCCGGATGAAACTGCGAACCGACAAACCATGGATGATCCTTAACCTCAATGATTTCCACCAAGCTATCATCCGGCAAGGTACCCGCTATGACCATACCGGCCTGTTGGAACTTTTCCCTGTATTCATTATTGAATTCGAAACGATGGCGATGACGCTCATGGATAAGCTCCTGCCCATAAGCCTCCATCGTATGCGTGTCTGGCAAAACTTTGCAGGGGTAAGATCCCAAACGCATCGTACCACCTTTTTTCTCTATGTTGACCTGCGAATCCATAAGCGCTATAACAGGATGCGGCGTTTCCATATTGAATTCCGTGCTATTGGCATCCGCCATACCGCAGACATGACGCGCAAACTCTATAACTGCACACTGCATACCCAGACAAAGCCCTAAAAATGGGATGTTGTTTTCACGTGCATATTGAATCGCCTTGATTTTGCCTTCCACACCGCGGTCGCCGAATCCCCCTGGTACTAAAATTCCCTTGCAGCCCACAAAAATCTCCGAAAGATCGATTGATGGATCTTCTATGTTCTCAGAATTCACCCAATGTATCTTAACCTCTGTATCATTGACAATACCCGCATGGTGCAGCGCCTCCGTCACCGACATATATGCATCCGGAAGCTCAACATACTTGCCAACCACTGCGACCTTCACCTTTTGTGACGGATGTTGTATCTTGTAAACCATCTTTTCCCAATCCGCCATATTTGCCGGGCTATAATCCATCTTGAGCTTGTCCAGCACAATACGGTCAAGTCCTTCCTTCTGCATCATGAGCGGCACCTCATAAATTGTCGACGCCGTACGGTTCTCAATGACAGCATTTACATCTACGTCACAGAAAAGGGCAAGTTTCTCCTTCATTTCCTTGGACAGCGGCTTTTCAGCACGGCAAACAAGAATATCCGGCTGAATACCAATACCACGAAGTTCTTTAACACTGTGCTGCGTCGGCTTCGTCTTAAGCTCCCCGGCAGCCAGGATATAAGGAACCAATGTAACATGGATGTAAAGCACATCGTTCTTTCCGACTTCCTTCTTTACCTGACGAATAGCCTCCATGAACGGCAGACTCTCGATATCACCAACTGTACCGCCGATTTCCGTAATGACTACATCCGCATTATTTGCCGCAGCCACATCGTAGACACGCTGCTTGATCTCATTCGTGATATGCGGAATTACCTGCACAGTGCTTCCCAGATAATCTCCCTTGCGTTCCTTATTGAGTACCGACCAGTATACCTTACCAGCGGTAATATTGGACCCCTTTGTGAGATTGATGTCGATAAAACGCTCGTAATGCCCAAGGTCCAAATCCGTTTCCGCACCATCGTCCGTGACAAATACCTCGCCATGCTGATACGGACTCATGGTTCCCGGATCGATATTGATATACGGATCAAATTTCTGGATAGTGACCTTGATTCCGCGGCTTTTCAAAAGGCGACCCAGAGATGCTGCCGTGATTCCCTTACCCAGGGAAGATACGACTCCACCGGTAACAAAAATATACTTTGCCATGCTTCTTTCTCCTCCTGCAAGTGATGCCTTATACTTAAACACATGTGCTCTATTGTATCTTTTTTGACTTTGCAAGTCAAATATTTTTCTTCTTTATGCGTCTTCCTGTATACCTTCAAGGAGCTTCTCACGGCGGCGGCTTGTCTTGGAAGATGATGCCCTGGTCTCGCTGCTGCTGGAGGCATGTGAACGCTTGACCTCAGGCGGATTCCATTCTGTAAGGCCCCACATGCTCTTCCCCGTATAATGAAAACGGCTGTCCATATTGATAAGCGTATATACCTCAGCAATTGCTGCGGAAAGAGACTGCGCCGGCTTGCATTTTTTTTCAATAACCTCCAGTATAAGATCCTTATAATTCATCGGCTCACCGGCCTTCGATAAAATATGATATGCGACATCTACTTCTGAGCTGTTCAAAAAATCCAATATTAAAACTCCCCTCTTATTCTTATAGATAATGCCTTACATTTTTTCCGGTGCAGAAACACCAAGTATGCCCAGTGCGTGACGAATGACCTGTGCCGTCGAACCCACAAGAGCCAGCCTGGCTTCCGCCAGCTCCTGCCCCACGCCCATGATACGGCATTTATTATAAAAGCTGTGAAATTCACCCGCAAGCTCATAAGCATACCGCGCAATACGCTGTGGTGCATATTCAGCAGCCGCTTTATCTACTTCCTCCGCATACTCGCCGATTTTTTTGATAAGCGAAATTTCCATTGCATCCGTAAGCAGAGAAAGCTTTGGCGACGGACCAACCGCCAGCCCGGTTTCCCTGGCCTGACGGAAGATGCTGGCAATACGCGCATGCGCATACTGTATATAATAGACCGGATTGTCGTTTGACTGCGATTTTGCCAGGTCGAGATCAAAATCGAGCTGACTGTCGAGCGAGCGCATGATAAAGAAATAACGAGCTGCATCGGTACCGACCTCTTCGATAAGCTCCGCGAGCGTCACACTCTGCCCTGTACGCTTGGACATCTTGACCAGTTCACCACCACGGTAAAGGCTGACCATCTGCAAAAGCAGCACCTCAAGATTATCCGGATTATAGCCAAGGGCTGCCATCGCGGCTTTCACACGGCAGACATAGCCATGATGATCCGCCCCCCAGATATTGATGACCTTGCCGAAGCCCCGCTCGAATTTATTGCGATGGTAAGCAATATCCGCCGCAAGGTAAGTTGGTACACCATTATCCCGAATGACGACCCGGTCCTTATCATCGCCATAAGCCGTAGACTTCAGCCAAAACGCTCCGTCTTTTTCATACATATTGCCATTTTTCTTCAATATGTCACAGGCCTCGTGCACAGCATCCGGATGGAGTGTACGCTCACTAAACCATACATCATAGGTCACATTGAAGGCCTCCAGGTCCTCCCGCAGCGCGGCAAGCTTTTCCTGCAAAGCGCGTTCCTTAAAGACCGCGAGGCGCTCCTGTTCGGGCATAGCAAGATATTTTTCCCCATCTTTTTTGATAATGCGTCTGGCAGTATCTACAATATCCGCACCATGATAACCATTTTCCGGGAAATCACTCTCCTTGCCCAAAAGCTCCATATAACGTGCATTTACCGAAGCCGCCAGATTGTCAATCTGATTGCCCGCATCGTTGATATAATATTCGCTCTGAACCGAATATCCCGCCGCACGCAGGAGATTGACCAACGCACTGCCTGTTGCAGCCCCGCGTCCATGTCCTACATGCAGAGGCCCCGTTGGATTTGCGCTCACATATTCTACCTGAATGCGTGGTACATCCTTGGCCGGCAAGATTCCATAGTTCTCCCCCTGCTCCAGTATCCTGGCAAACGTATCATAGAGCACATTGGATTTCAAATAAAAATTGATAAAACCCGGCCCCGCAATCTGTACATGATCGAGCCAATCGCCCTGTATCCGCTCGGCCAGCGCTTCTGCAATCCTGCGCGGTGCCATATGGAAAACGCGTGCGGACTGCATAGCAAAATTCGTGGCAAAATCCCCAAATTCTCTTTGCGGCGGTATCTCCAATACAACAAGAGGCAGCTCAGCTTTCGCAAAGACGCCATCTGCTATCGCCTTTTCAGCTGCTTGTTCAATTGCTTCTGTCAACGTTACTTTAATATCCAAAAAAAATCCTCCTATGCTTAATTTAACTTATGTTTTTCACTTGCTGCCGCACAAACCGCTATATGCAGCTCATTGTTTCCCTGCAATACCCCATTGATTGCCAACGTATAATCCACATCGATATTACCAGACACATTGCCATATACGATTTCCAATTTGTTCGTCCTGACCAACATGTCCATCTCCCCGTAAGGCGTGTGATAGACACTGGAGCTTTCCTGCTTCTGCGCGAAAAACTGCTCATGTACGACCTCTCCCTTGCGCATGAGCAACAAGGAATCGGCTGCAATTTTCAGGACTGTCGAAGTTTTTTCATGATCTCCCAGCGTACGATCATCATAAAGGATATAATGCTTGCCATTCCGGTAATAATGTCTGCCCTCAGCCATCATTTCAATATGATTTACCTCGCCTGCGGCATCCATCTGCCGGCTTATGACCTTTACAATGACTTTATCCATTCTACCGCTCCTTAAAATACACTATGACTATTATAGCCTCTTGCCATATCTTTTTCTACCCCTAATAATCGATACAGAACAGCAATATTCGTTCTCCATCATACCAAATATCGCAACTTTTTTGAAGGGCTTTCACAGAAAATATATTTATTCCGGGTATTATAAAAACAAAAAACCACCTGCCCTCTCCAAATAAATGAATAAATTGAACCGAAGCAAGTGGTTTTTCATATAAGGTTTTGCAAGAAAGTCATATTTTAATTTATACTTTGAATTTCGCTGCCTCCGTCTTGAGCTTATCAGCCAATTCAGACAATTTCTGCGTAGCTGAGGCAATTTCCTCCATAGAAGCCGATTGTTCCTGTGTAGAAGCCGATACCGTCTGAGATTCCGTAGCATTCTTTAGACTTACAGATTTGATATTTTCCATTGTATCGCGCATCGCCTGCGTGCCTTCGGCAATCCCCTGTATATCCTTTGACACGTCCTCGATGCCTCCGGCGAGTGCCTGAATCGATACGACTATGGACTCAAAAGCACCATCGGTTGCCTTTACGGACTGCATGCCCTGAATGACGTTTTCGTTGCCTTCCTTACTGGCTGTCACTGCGCGTTCCATATCATGCTGAATTTTTAATACAAGCTCTGCGATTTGCTGTGAAGAATTTCCAGACTCCTCCGCAAGTTTTCGAACTTCCTCCGCTACAACTGCAAAGCCACGACCATATTCGCCGGCACGGGCTGCCTCAATGGCCGCATTGAGTGCCAAAAGGTTTGTCTGCCCCGCGATGCTAGAAATAATCCCCACAACATTCTTGATTTCATCCGAGCTCTTAGCCAGTTCATCAATAGAATTCTGTACCGTATCAGTTCCCTCATGGATCTTATTCATATGTGTAACAACCTCTGCGACAGAACCTCTGCCTTCCGTCACGCGATCCACCGTTACCTTTGTCACCATAGAAATTGCATCCGCCTTTTGTGCAACATCCACGGCATGCTCCGCCATTTGTACAGATGTTTGCTCCAGATTTTCTACGGACTGTGACTGCTGCACAATCCCCGCAGCTATCTCGTTAATGGATGAAGTCACATTATTGGCGGCCTCTGCCGACTGGTGGGACGCTGCCGTGAGGGCTGCAGACGAGTCCGCTATCTGGTCAGCATCTTTCTGGATTCCCTGCAGCAAGCGGCGCATGGTAGCACGCATCTTCGCAAAGCCCTTTGCCAAATCGCCAATCTCATCATCGGCATGTCCTGCTTCTTCCTGGTGGCTCAAGTCCCCTGTATTAATAATCTCACAATCCCCGCGCAATTGCAGTATGGGACTGGAAAACCGCTTCACGGCAAACGAAACAACAAAAACGACCAGCAATATGATTGCTATGCCTGCCGCCCCCATGATCTTCAACAAAGCAGTTGCGTCTTTGCCAATCTCAGAAACCGGCGCCGTTGCTACAGCAATCCAGGTATGTGGTCCCACTGCGATTGGCGTAAGAACAGCCCTTGCCTGTTCACCTGCCGCAGTCGTATAGTCCGTCGATACCTGTTGATGATTGTCTATCGCAGTCTGAAACCCCTGTACCAGCCGTTCATCAATTTTTTTACTGGATTCTGTCCGGGAAAGATCCAACTGACCCACATCATCGGGCTCTTGCTCATAGGCAATTACTATACCTTCCTGGTCCGCGATAAAGATATGCCCTGTATCCATATACTTAAAGCTTCCTGCCAACACCGAAATTGAATCCAGATCGATGGTACCGTAAACAATCCCGACGATATCACCGCGATCAACCACCGGCAAGGCCATAACCGTAATGAGCTTCCCGCTGGAACCTGAGGTCATCGGCCCTGTAACATAAGGTGCCCTGGTTTCACGAACCTTATTGATATAGTCGCGCGAGCTCCGATCCATATCCAGACCCTTATCACTCACAGCCTTGCCATTGATATCTGAAAATGCCAGCATATCAAATCCCTTTGCCCGCTGCTTCGCTTCCATTAAAGCATAAATTCGCGTATTCCTGTCCCCATGGATAATACTCGGATTATGTGTAAGTTCCTCCAACCGCAACAGCTTTTCCTGGCTCTTCTTCTCAACCTGCAGGGCGGCCTGGCTGCCTACCCCTTCTGCAATCTTGTCCGCATCCTCAAAAAGGGTATTCCTGCACATATAAAAGCTGATAGCAAAAAACACCAGGAAACTCCCTATAAAAAGCGGCAATAATACCGCCAGGAATTTCGTCCGCAACGTATTAAATTTCATCTTCTGCATCCTCCTACATATAATACATGTTCCTGAATAACTCCATCCTCTCTGACAACCTCATAATGTATACGCAATCATTGGTGTGAAACTGCTATATTAATTTCCATGGCATGACCGCCGATATCCATTTCAACGACCAGATAAGAATCATTACCCAGCTTTATCTGGCAGTGTTCACCCATAGACAGGCTCGGCGTTGAAATATCTACCTCATGCCCCATAGCAGATAAATTTGTTGCCGCATTTGCCGTAAGCATGTTCGATATCTCCGAAATAGCACTTTGCGCCATTTCATCAAAAGAGTCCACTGGCATGCCCATCATCATGGTCGAAGCAATATATTTTGCCGTATTTTCTGTCATATTATACGCAATATTCCCACGTATTTCCTTGGTAAACCCCACGATGACCGTTACCCCTAATCCCACCACGATATTTTGCTTGACATACATGTTTGTACGCTTGGGCTCCTGAAATCCCATCTGTGGCAAAACAGTTATGAATGCATCGATAAAGGGATTGACTAATTTAACATCCATGGTATCATTCTCCTCCCGCGAATCCAATATTCATATAAATCGTTCCCAATCTCGTTGCCGCACTGATTTTAAAGGAAATAAGCTTTGGATTCGCAATGCGGATATTTTCCCCATAAAGTGTTCCCGGCGGCGTCACACGCATCTCTCTGTCCTGGAAAATATCATTAATTGTGGATACGCCATGTCCTACAATGATATTCGCCGCCTCTTCAACAGCCTCACCGATTTCCTTCTTCGAGACCTCAGCATCCGATTTCCTGCCAAGCACTACACGCGAAAATTTTTGCATGGTAGATGCATCCATATACAAAATAGCTCTCCCGCGTGGTTTGCCCGTAATTCCCAGAATCACCGCTATGCCATTAACCTCCAGGTAACGCCCTTCCTCCTGTGTAAGCTCCGCCTCACTGTGAACGCCGGACAAACTAAACAGTCCCTGCTGAAACGCCCTGCTGAAGGGTTTCGCATAGGACTCCCGCAACACTACAATTGTCCCGACCTTATTCTGGCAAAGAAGCATCAGTGTGTCTATAAGCTCATTCTCATTGATTGGCTTCTGCAAAAATGCGCTGATGCCAGCTTCCTGCCCTTTTGCCATGAGGCTGGCATCCCTCATCGCACTGATCATAACAATTTTGGCATCCGGATCCATGGCATGAATCCGTCGGCTGCATTCTATGCCATCATGATCTGGCAGATTCATATCCATCGTCACAACCGTCGGCCGCATCTCACGATACTTCTCTATAGCCTCCGTAGTATTTGCGGCAAAAGCACAGATCTCAAAATTCGTCCTGGAAATAATATCTTCCAGTATCATACAGCTGACCTTGGAATCATCGACTACCATAACTTTAACTTTTTCCACACATAATCACCTGCTCCTCCATCCATAATATACCCAAATCTGCCCAAAATCCATACTATTGTCACACTATTTAAATATGTTCTATATTCTCCGGAAAATCCCTGCTTACTGCTCGATTATATGTAAAAAAATAGGAGCAGTTCCGGCATTCCTGCCTGAAAACTGCTCCCTCCAAAGTCCTTCTTACAGAATCATTTTTCGTCCATAATAGCTTCTGAGCCCTCAACGCCTGTACGGATGCGCACGGCATTCTCCACATTATAGAGGAAAATCTTACCATCGCCTACCTTACCCGTCTTAAGAACTTTCTGTGCGGTCTCCACTACAAGCTCTACCGGAACCTCACATACCACAATTTCCAACTTTACGCCTGGCAACAAATTGATATTATATTCACGGCCACGATAAACCTCCGTATGTCCCTTCTGTAAACCGCAACCATAGACCTGGCTTACTGTCATGCCCTGCACACCAATATGATTCATCGCTTCTTTTAGCTCCTCAAGCTTATTCGGACGCGTGACGATATCTATTTTCGTGATTTTACGCATATATGGATCCCCCCCTATTTGCTAACAGGATCGCTGTCTATAGAAAACGCCTGCATTGCCATCGCCGCGTCCTCTGCCGAGCCAATGACCGGGCTGCCTGTCATAATAGACTGCGCATAGCCACGTTCACCATGCTCCACAATATCGAGTCCCGATACTTCCTCGCTCTCGTCGACCCTTACCTGCATAAAAGCACTGACAAGTTTGAACAAGACGAACGAACCGATAATAGCGAGCGCATAGGCAACAACAATCGATATGAGCTGTGCCACAATCAAGTCTGAACTGCCATAGAAAAGTCCATCCGCACCGGCGGGGTTAACTTCCTTGGTAGCCCAAAGACCAGTAGCGATGGCACCCCAGGTACCACCTATACCATGTACGCCAAACGCATCAAGCGAATCATCATAACTTAACTTTGCTTTGACCACAGCAACTGCTGTATAGCATACGACCCCGGCTACAAGGCCAATGATGACAGATGGCATTGGCGCTACAAAGCCTGCTGCCGGAGTGATGGCCACCAGACCTGCAATACAACCAGAAGCTGCCCCAAGAATTGTCGGCTTTCCATTGTGAATCCATTCAATGAGTACCCATGCTACTGTTGCCGAAGCTGCCGCAGACTGTGAAGTCACGAAAGCATTTGCTGCCAGGGCATTAGCACCAAGTGCACTGCCAGCGTTGAATCCAAACCAGCCGAACCAGAGAAGCGTTGCCCCAAGTACAGTCATCGGCAAATGATGCGGCAGCATCGGCAGCTTGCCATAGCCATGCCGTTTACCAAGAAGAATACAGATGGTAAGGCCAGAAACGCCTGAAAGGATATGGATAACCAGCCCTCCGGCAAAATCAAGTGCCCCAAGCTGTGCAAGGAAACCACCGCCCCATACCCAATGTGCCATCGGATTGTAGATGAAGATTGCCCAAAGCAGGATAAAGACCGTAAAAGCCGCAAATCGCATGCGTTCGGCAAAAGCACCGGTAATCAGTGCCGGCGTTATGACCGCAAACATGCACTGAAAAGCTACGAAGGCGAGTTCCGGGATGGTACCGTTATCCAGTATATTCATGCCTACGCCAGTCAGGCCTACCTTCGCGAGACTGCCGATAAAACCGTTGATATCTGTCCCGAAGGTCATGGCATAGCCTAAAATGACCCACTCCACGGAAATCATAGCCACGATAAAGAAACTCTGCATAATCGTAGTAAGCACATTCTTGCTGCGGACCATACCACCATAAAAGAACCCTAAACCAGGCGTCATGATAAATACGAGTGCCGCACTCATAAGTACCCAGGCCGTATCACCTGTATCGATTTTCGCCGCCTCCGCCGGATCCGCTGCGAGAGCCGCCGGTATGGCAAACAGCATGCAAAGTAATGTCAAGCAAAGAATTGACCACGTCTTTTTCATGTTAATCCATCCCTTCATAGAACGAGCAAAAGAAAAACGCCCTGTCTGCCGGAAAGCGGCCGAACCATCCCTAGGCAAAACAGCATTGTCTTTTGTGTTTCGATTAATAATTGCTGCAACAAGTAAAAACAGAAAAGCCCCTGCGAATCCGGTACCGGATTCGCAGGGGCTTCATTGCCTCGCCTTATTGATGCTTTTATTATAGCGGGTGCATCCAGGATTGTCAACAAATCCACCTATGTATTCAGGTATACTGTTTATGCAATAAAAATCCGTTCATATTGTATAAACTGAGTTCAGCGTATGACAGGCAGATCCCAGTGATACCGCAGTGCCAACAGGCGGAGACCTGTGGTGACTGTAAAGCAAAGATACATGGCTATATCCTTTGTAACATAAGGGTAAACGAAATAAAATGCCAGTGCGCCCGCCAAAGCAGCCGTGGCATAAATCTCTTTATAAAATACTCCCGGCAGCTGCTGGATGAAAACATCCCGTATCACCCCGCCGCCCACAGCGGTTACCACCGCCAGAAACGAAACCGTAATCACATTATAGTAACCACAATTCATAGCCATATTGGCTCCAGCCGCAGCAAAAGACCCAAGGCCTATGGCATCGCAGACCTGTATAGGCATGCTGAACCGCCTGCAAAAACCATTCAAAAGCATTGCCAGCACCGCACCTATAATACTTACTTCGACATACAACGGGTCACGAAAAGCCGTGGGCGGCGTATTGGCAATCACCACATCGCGAATGATGCCACCACCTACAGCCGTTGCCAGTGCCAAAATCAGGATGCCAAAAATGTCGAGTTTTTTCTCCACACCAGCCAAAGCACCCAAAATAGCAAATGCCATCGTACCAATGATATCGAAAACCGCCATCAGGTTCATGACCGGACCTCCCGCTTCCTCAAGCCTGCAGGCGGGACAGGATTGTGCGTGCTACATACACGCCGCTTGCTCCCGCCTGTGAGAGTCCCCGTGTAACACCGGCACCATCTCCCACGGCAAAGATATTCTGCAGCTTCGTCTCAAGCTGCTTGGAAAGTACCAGACGTGAGCTGTAGAATTTCACCTCAACGCCATAGAGCAGCGTATCATCATTGGTCATACCTGGTGCAATCGTATTAAGCGCCTGAATCATTTCGATAATATTATCCAGATGCCGCTTTGGCAGCACAAGACTCAGATCGCCCGGAGTCGCCGCGAGTGTCGGCTTCGTGAAGCTCTTGCCCAGACGATGTGCATTCGTACGCCGTCCTTTAAGGAGATCCCCGAAACGCTGCAAGATGATTCCCCCCCCCAGCATATTGGAAAACGACGCAATACGCTTGCCGTACTGGTGTGGTTCATTGAAAGGCTCTGTAAAACGGTTGCTTACCAAAAGCGCAAAATTCGTATTGTGGCTCTGCAGCTTCGGATCGCTGTAGGAATGTCCATTTACGGTCACAATCCCATCTGTATTCTCCATGACGACATGTCCATGCGGATTCATGCAGAAAGTACGCACAAGATCCCCATAGCGCTTCGTACGATAAACGAGCTTGGCCTCATACACATCATCGGTAATATGATTGAATACCTCATCCGGAACCTCTATGCGAACGCCCACATCCACCTGGTTATTCAAAAGTTCCAGCCCCAGGTTACGGCATTCTGTCGTGAACCATTCCGCACCAGCACGCCCCGGAGCAATTACCAGATACTCTGCCTCGATACGCTCACCGTTATCAAGCAGCAGGGCATTCGTTCCCTTACCATCCGTTTCAATATGCTTCACAAAACATTCAAAATGAAAGATAACCTTATCGCGTAAATATTCATAAGTTTTTTCCAGCATACGCAGATTATTTTCTGTACCCAGGTGACGTACGCTCGCATCCAGCAGATGCAAATCATGCTCCAGCGCCTGTTTTCCCAGCGTACTGTTTTCCGTGCTGAACACCTTGACTGGCGCACCATGCTTCATATTGATATCATCGACATAGCGAATGAGCTCCATAACCTTCTTATCCGGCAAAAATTCATTGAGCCAGCCGCCAAATTTTGTGGTGAAATTATATTTGCCGTCGGAAAACGCCCCCGCACCGCCGAATCCGCGCATGATACTGCAAGGCTTGCAATTGATGCAGCTTTCAACCTTCCCTGCCGAAATAGGACATACCCGATGATAGATGTCCTTGCCGCTTTCAATTATGACAACCCGCAGCCCCGGCTTCTTTTCAATAAGCTCATAAGCGGCCATAGCACCTGCAGGTCCGGCACCAACAATAGCCACATCATATTTTTTCATATATATACACTCTCCTTATTTTGCCTCATCAGAAAAATATTGCCGCCATTCAGCCAGCAGAGCACGCCTGCCAGATCAATAGTGACAATTCATATTGCCTCTCTATTATATAGGAATATCCCCTCTGCTGTAAAACATTTTTTATTCCTGATTCTGTTAACCTTGAAAACACATTGCATTTTACCCTCTTTTGCAATTATAATTGTATCATACTGTTTTTGGGAGGAATTGTTTTGGCTAATAATCTTTACATTATCACAGCATTTATTTTATATCTTGCACTTATGATGCTTATAGGTGTCTTCTATTACCGTCGCACACGAAATATGGCAGACTATATCCTCGGCAGCCGCAAGCTTGGTGCCTGGGTCACTTCGATGAGCGCAGAAGCCTCGGATATGAGCGGCTGGATGCTCATGGGGCTTCCCGGTTATGCCTATGTGGCCGGGCTCAACGCCAGCTGGATTGCACTCGGGCTTGCACTTGGCACCTATGCCAACTGGAAGTTCGTGGCAATTCGACTCCGCAAATATACAGAGCTTGCCGACAACGCTCTCACGCTGCCGAATTTTCTACAAAACCGTTTCCATGATAAAACAAACCTGTTGCGTATCATCCCCGCAGTCTTTATTCTTATCTTCTTTATCATCTATACCTCATCCGGCTTTGTAGCTGGCGGAAAGCTTTTTGAGACCGTCTTCGGGCTGCCTTATATCTACGCCCTGCTGCTTGGTGCTTTTGTTGTTGTATTCTATACTCTCGTAGGCGGCTTTCTCGCCGTCTGCTGGACAGACTTCATTCAGGGCGTCATGATGTTCTTTGCCATCATCATCGTTCCAGTCATAGGTGCCTGGGCACTCGGTGGTTTTTCAACCACGGCCTCCGCCATCTACGCCGTTAACCCTTCCTTTTTCCATCCATTCACGAAGCCTGACGGTTCAATGATTTCTTTTATTGAATTCATCTCACTCATGGGCTGGGGACTCGGTTACTTCGGGCAGCCGCACATTCTCGTACGCTTCATGGCCATCCGTTCCTCATCAGAACTCCGGCAGGCCACGCACATCGCCATGACCTGGGTAGTCCTGAGTCTCGCTGCCGCAGTCGTTGTCGGTATGGTCGGCAAGGTTTATCTTACAACAGCACTCACAGGCACCGCTACCGAAACCGTATTCCTCGTCATGACAGATAAGCTCTTCACGCCATTTTGTGCCGGCCTCGTGCTCTCTGCAGTGCTTGCAGCCATCATGAGCACTGCCTCTTCACAACTTCTGGTAGCCGCCTCGGCCTTCGCCCAGGATTTCTATCGCATCCTCATTCGCAGAGATGCCGGGCAGCATGAGCTCGTCTGGGTCAGCCGTCTTTCCGTACTCACAATAGCGATCATCGCTGTCTGTCTGGGACTCAACCCTGACAATCTCATTCTCGACATGGTTGCCTACGCCTGGGCCGGCTTCGGCGCGGCCTTTGGGCCTGCCCTGTTAGCCTCGCTTTTCTGGCGGCGCGCGACACGTAACGGCATCCTTGCCGGCATCATTGTTGGGGGCGTAACCGTGCTGGTCTGGAAACAATTTGCCTTTTTCGGTCTCTATGAAATTATCCCTGGATTCGCCTTTTCACTCCTTGCCATCTACGTGGTGAGCAAACTTGGGCAGGAACCCGATAAAGCCATCACGGATACCTTCGACTCCGTGGAACACAGCGATATATGAATAAACAGCACCCCTGCACATCCATTCCGGTATGCAGGGGTGCTGTTTATTTGTCGAGATAGGTTTCAACCGTGCCGTTCCCTGGTTTCGTCCTTAGGTTTGCCACGCGCGATAAGATAGAGCGGACGATTCTTGACTTCCTCAAATATACGACCAATATACTCTCCGATAATCCCCAGAATAATGAGCTGAATCCCACCAAAAAACAATATGCAGCCTGTAATCGTAGCCCAGCCTGGTACCGCGTCATTGGCAATATATTTGGTGAAAAGCACATGCAGCAACAGTATAAAGCTCAAAAGGCCGCAAAACATACCGCCATAAAGCCCAAACCGCAACGGCAGCGTCGAATATGCCAGAATGCCATCCAACGCAAAATTCACCATCTTGCGCGGTGAGAACTTTGACACACCGGCAAAACGCGGCGGTGCTACAAACTCAATCTGTGTCTGCCGATAGCCCATCGCCCCGACCATGCCACGAATAAAACGCGCATGCTCGCGGTACCGCCGGAATGCCTTCACCACAATATGGTCCATAAGACGAAAATCCGAGCCACCTTCCTGAATATATACACTGGAAATAAGATTTAGCACTTTATAATAATAATAGGACGTGAGCTTTTTCACAACCGATACTCCCTCGGTTGTCTTACGGATGGTCTGCACGACCTCAAATCCCTGCTCCCAATTCCTGATGAGCACCGGAATAAGCTCCGGCGGATGCTGCATATCTCCATCCATTGTGACTACAGCATCTCCGTCTGCATGGTCCAGGCCACAGGTAAGTGCCAGCTGATGCCCAAAATTCCGTGCAAGAAAAATAGGCTGCACACGGCTGTCCATGTCTTCCAACTCACGCAAAATAGCACGGCTTTTATCCCGGGAGCCATCATCTACAAATATAAGCTCAAAATCATATGCGAGCGGCGCCATTGTTTCACAGATGGCAGCGTAAAAATGACGGATATTGTCTTCTTCATTGAACACTGGAACAACTATAGATATAAGTCTCATCTTTTTCTATCCACTTCATTTCTCAATTATATATACAAACACTTATATTATTATAATCTCTCCCCGGAAAATGCACAATGCTTCTATTCCTCGAAAATATATATCGCAAAAGTTGACAAAGAAAAAAATCCCAGCCATAATACTAACAGTACTTGTCTGAAAGGAGCACTTCATTTGCAAATATTTGAAAAGATAAGATACCACTTCTTTACCCGCGAATTCGTTCTGTTCCTCATAATCGGCTGTATTAATACCTTCAACGGAACCTTTCTGGCCTGGCTCTGTTCCTTTCTTATAACAGACAGTAATATTGCCTTTAACCTCGGCTATATTACCAGCAATTTTCTGGCGTACTGGATGAACAGCCATTTCATTTTTCATAAACCACTGCTTTGGCAGCGTTATATCAAATTTGCGATTTCTTATATTCCCAACTACCTCATTCAAAACATGATTGTCCTCATATTTTACAATTTTCTGGGATTTCCCGCTATCCTAAGCTATATTATCGCTGCCATCCTGGGAATTCCAGTAACCTTCCTCGCTGTAAAGCTCTTCGCCTTCAAACAGACCTGAAAACAGCCGGCTTCCTTGTCTTCATGACAAAGAAACCGGCTGTTTATGTATTTATAGTAAATTCATTTCATATACCAGCGGATAAGCGCCTGTGTCCCACAGTTTTCCATACCATGCTTTGCAAGCTCATCATAGAGTCTTTTCGCGAGTCTGAGTCCTGGCAGTTCAAGATGCATTTCATCGGCTGATTCAAGAGCTATGCGCATGTCTTTGATAAAATGCTTGATATAAAAGCCCGGTGCATCATCCCCTCGCAGCATCCGCGGCGCAAGATTCGAAAGTGAAAAGGAAGCCGCAGCACCGGTCGAAATAGTCTCCAGCACGGCCTGCGCATCAAGGCCGCATTTCTTCGCATAAGCGATTGCCTCGCATACCCCCATCATATTGGAGGCAATCGCAATCTGATTGCTCATTTTCGTATATTGTCCGGAACCTGCGGTTCCGAAATGCCGGATGACCTTGCCCATTTTTTCAAACATCGGCAAAAGTGCAGTAAAAGCTTCGCGTTCACCGCCCACCATAATAGCCAGTGTAGCATTTTTAGCCCCTACATCGCCGCCCGATACCGGTGCATCAAGTGAACAAACCCCTATCTTTTCCGCTGCTGCAAAAATCTTTTTAGCCAGTGCGGGGCTTGAGGTCGTCATATCAACGATATATCCGCCCTTCTTGGTCTTCAGCACGCCTCTTTCACCGAGATAAATTTCCTCGACATCTTTGGGATATCCCACCATAGAAATCACCACATCGACGTCTGTAGCAAGCTCCGCCGGCGATGCCGCCCACAAAGCACCTTTTTGAATAAGCGCTGCGGCCTTTTCCTTCGTACGCGTGTATACTGTAAGTTCATACCCCGCAGCCAACAGATGTTCCGCCATGCTGTTTCCCATGACTCCCGTGCCAATGAAGCCGATTTTTTCCATCATGTTTTTCGAAAGCCTCCATATCTCATAATGTTTTCATAAGCCTTGGGCTTGCCCAGCAGCATAGCATAAGCAACTGCATCCATCATCGCCCTGGGGCGCACATCTACATGTATGCCTTCGACTGTCTTCCAGCCCGAAAGCCTGACCTCGCGCTCATAGGCAACCTGTTCATCTTCCTGCTCCTGCTGCTTGATATGCCTTATATGCTTTCTTTCCTCCAGATACGCCTGATATTTATTTTTTGCTACCTGTTCCCGCGCATACTTCTCCGTCTGATCATTGAAAAGTGTTCCGGTTGCGCGGCGAGCTTCCTCATCCTCTGCCCGTGTTTGCGTCTTAAGCTCTGGTATCTCAAACCCCACCGGCTTCGATGTTTCCTGCTTATCCGGCACACGTGACCACGGCTTAGGCATAGGCGCCGGCATTTTAGGCGGTATCGGCGGTACCCCTGGAAACTCCGTACGCTGCGGTGGCCGCTTAACCTTTTGTTTTTTGTTATCCAGCACATTCGTAACAAAAATGAACAGTATAATCAGTAAAACCGTCAATAACGTTTCCATATCATTTCACCGGAGGTGTAGCCTTTAAAGACTCTCCACTGCCCGAACGGCTGATAGCATCGCGCATATCGGTATCTGCCTTGATATTGTTAAGGTTATAGTAGTCCATAACACCCAGTTTGCCTTCCCTGAGTGCCGCAGCAAAAGCATGTGGCACCTCGGCCTGTGCTTCAACCACCTTTGCCTCCATTTCCTGCGTATAGGCTTTCATCTCCTGCTCCTTCGCCACAGCCATAGCCCGGCGTTCCTCGGCTCTGGCCTGCGCAATACGTTTATCAGCCTCTGCCTGGTCTGTAAGAAGCTCCGCCCCGATATTACGTCCCACATCGACATCAGCGATATCAATAGAAAGGATTTCAAACGCCGTTCCCGCATCAAGTCCCTTGCCAAGAACCGTCTTTGAAATATCATCCGGGCTCTCAAGCACATCTGTATGCTTTTCTGACGAACCCACCGTGGTAACAATGCCCTCACCAACACGTGCAATAATCGTCGGTTCCCCGGCACCGCCTACCAGACGATCAATATTGGCACGTACAGTCACACGGGCTTTGATTTTAAGTTCAATGCCATTTTTCGCCACAGCAGAAACAACCGGCGTCTCAATGACCTTTGGATTTACGCTCATCTGCACAGCCTCAAGCACATCACGTCCAGCCAGGTCAATAGCTGCCGAACGCTCAAACGGCAATGGAATCTCTGCACGATGTGCGGCAATCAACGCATCAATTACCTTATCCACATTGCCTCCCGCAAGATAATGCGCTTCCAGCTGATTGACATTCACATCGAGACCTGCCTTATTTGCCTTGATCAACGGCATAACAATCTTTACTGGCGGTACACGGCGCATCCGCATACCCACAAGAGTAAAAATACCCACGGACACATTCGCTGCCATAGCAGAAATCCAAAGTCCCAACGGTACAAAATGCAGGAATATCATACTACCCGCAATGACGAGTACCAAAATAAATCCGGAACCAATCAATGTTCCCATAAAAACACCCCTCTGTATTATTCTTCAATTTTTCTGACCACAACACGGCTCCCATTTACCGAAACCACACGTACACGTTCCCCTTTTTTCAGGAAAGCTCCTTCAGATACAACATCTACGGGTGAACCATCCAGCAAAATCGAACCGGATGGACGAAGCTCTGTAACGACTTCCCCTTCACGGCCGATAAGCTCATTCCTTGCCTCGGCACTTACATAGCCGCGCGCTGTCGTAGACTGATCACTCAGCACAATTTTTTTCCACAAACGGCTCGACGGAAGTTTCTTCACCATAAGCGCAAACAGTATGGCAGACAGTACAAAAGACGCCAGCATTGCATAAATCGCGTTGATATCGCCACCGAGCGCCAGTACGACACTATATAGCATCGCAGCCACGCCAATGCCTGCAAACAAACCGATTGTAGGCATGAGCACCTCAATTACGACGCAGAGTATACCTGCAAGAAAAATCGCAATCTGATAAAAACTCACCAGTCCCTTTACATACTGACTGCCAAAAAAAACACCTGCAGCAACCAGGCCTAAGAGCGCTCCGCCGCCCATACCGCCTGTTTTGACTTCTACAAGGATTGACAGGAAAATGATGACCAGTAAAAGCATCTGTAAAATTGGTACTCCCACAAAATCCATAAATACCCTCCTTCCCGATTCACTCTCCACTTATAGAATTCCATATCCTGCTGAAAAATCCCTGCAAACCACTGGGAATATTATTCAAGGGCTCTTTAATCTTCCGTGCATTTTCCGATGTCCGATGCTTATTTTATAATACAAGGATTTAAATAAAAAATGGTCAGCAACTCTTCTAAAGCTGCTAACCATTTTAAATCTTTATGCATTCAACATTTCACGAACGATGGTATTGACAAGCTTGCCATCTGCACGACCTTTTACCTTCGGCATCAACTGACCCATGACCTTGCCCATATCTTTCGGTGAACTTGCTCCGCTCTTTTCCATAGCTTCTTTTACAAGCACACGGACTTCACCCTCCGAAAGCTGCTGCGGCAAATACGGCATCAATACAGCAATTTCAGCCTCGGTCTGCGTCACCAGATCCTCACGGCCGCCTTTTTTAAATTCTTCGATAGAATCACGGCGCATCTTGACCTCTTTGCCTATAATAGCAATAACATCATCGTCCTCAAGCGCCTTTTTTGTACCGTCGATTTCCTGTTGGCGTATAGCCGAGCGTACCATGCGAATCACAGCAAGTCGCTGCTTCCCTGCTTCCTTTGCCTTCATAGCCGTTTTCATGTCTTCTGTAAGTTGTTCTTTTAGCGACATGCTGCCTTACCTCCGTTAAATTAAGAATTATGCTCTGAATTTACGCTTACGCGCCGCCTCAGACTTCTTCTTGCGTTTAACACTCGGTTTCTCATAATGTTCACGTTTCCTGACCTCAGCTAATGTACCCGCCTTCTGGCAAGTACGCTTAAATCTGCGGAGAGCACTATCGATTGTCTCATTTTTACCAACTTTTACTTCGTTTGCCATCTATTCTTCCCCCCCTCCAATTGACTTGGGAGTGTATTACACGACTACACCTTAACATTATACATGAAAGGCTCGTTATGTGTCAACAAATATCAGCCTGGCGGCCACTGCATAGAACGCCCTCCCAAGAGATGGAAATGTAGATGTTTTACGCTCTGCCCGCCTTCCTCACCCGTATTCACCACAACACGAAAACCTTTCTCTGCCACACCAAGCTCACGGGCAAGCTTCGGGATGACTTCACAGGTGATATGCGCGATAAGTGCCCTGTCCTCCGGGCAAGCAACGAGCAGGCTCGCGATATGTTTCTTCGGAATTATCAGAACATGCACAGGGGCTTGCGGTTCAAGATCCTTAAAGGCAACTACACCATTATCTTCATAAAGCAAAGCCGACGTAATCTCCTTCTGGGCTATCTTGCAAAAAATACAATCTGCCATTTTGTGCACCTCCCCTCTATGCATAACGCTAATTATTCAATTCGTGCCTTCCAGCAAAAATCCCTGCAAAAAATAAAACTTTTATGATAGGGAAACGCATCCTACCGGATTTCCCCAGACGCCGTCCCTATAAATGCGCTCCAAACGGACCTCATACATCTCGCCGTCCGTAACAGGTGCATCCGTATAAACACGGATATAGTTTCCCGTAAGACCATCGGCAATCCCCGTATGGTTTGTTTCAAATAACACTTCAACCGTACGGCCGATAAAGCCCGCATGAAATGCGGCCGCTTTCCTGTCAGCCAGCTGCTGCATGCGGTGCACGCGTTCCTTCTTTATCGGCTCCGGCACCTGCGATGGCATAACCGCTGCGGGTGTTCCCGCACGAGGCGAATACGGGAATATATGCATACGCGCAAAATCCATCCCATCAACAAAAGCAAGACTCTTTTGAAACAGCTCTTCTGTTTCGCCTGGAAAACCCACGATAAGATCTGTAGAAACCGCTATGCCCGGTACGGAATTCTCCACATGATGAATAAGTCTGGCAAACTCTGTTGTATCGTAGTGGCGGTTCATTGCCCGAAGTATCTCATCTGAGCCTGCCTGCAAAGGCAGATGGAGGTGCCGGCAAAAACGTTTGTCATTGCAGATAAGCGTAAACAACTCCGGTGAAAGTTCAATGGACTCCAAAGACCCCAGACGCAAACGTCTTAGGCCTCCAACTGAAAGCACGGCACGGGCCGCATCTGTGAGCGTAACATTCGCCGCCAGGTCACGGCCGTAAGCTCCCAAATGGATACCTGTGAGCACAATTTCCTTAAAGCCTGCCGCGACAAGTTTCTCTGCCTCAGAAAGCACCCGCTCCAGACGACGCGAACGCAGAGGGCCCCGCGCATAAGGAATAATACAATAGGAACAAAAATTCGTGCATCCTTCCTGAATTTTCAAAAATGCGCGTGTACGCTCCGGCGCGCCAAAAAGAGGAATATCCTCAAACTCGCTGGCCTCCATGATATTGGTGACCTTGCTCACAATACCCTGCTCCGTAGCGGCCCGTTCAACAAGTTCCACAATATGCGCACGTTCTCTGGTGCCAATTACCACACGTACCCCATCGATTGCCTTCAATGTCTCCGGTGCAAGCTGTGCATAGCAGCCAGTAACGGCAATAACCGCATTCTTATTAAGCCGTGCAGCCCTATGAATAAGCTGCCGGGATTTTTTCTCACCAAGGCTTGTAACCGAGCAGGTATTGATAATATAAAAGTCTGCCGGCACATCAAAGTGAACAATCTCATATCCTTTTTGCTTAAACAACCCCTCCATGGTTTCCGTCTCGAATTGATTGACCTTACATCCCAATGTTGTTAATGCAACTTTTGGCAAATTATGATTTACTCCTTCCAGGGCGCAGTTTCCTTCACTTCCTGAAAAGGAAGCTATTCCTCCGCTTCATCTTTGCTAAAGCACCTGCCGCCTAAATCTCCTTTTTCATACTGCACAACCGACAGAGCTGCCAGTGCTGCTGTTTCAGCACGCAGTATACGAGGCCCGAGGGCAACGCTGACAGCGCCGCAAGAGGCTGCAAAAGCCGCCTCCTGGGGGGTAAAGCCGCCCTCCGGTCCGATAATCATTATAAAACGCACAGCACCAGATCGCCGCAAATATGCTTTGATCGCCTGCTGCTGCTCATTCTCATAACACAACAGCAGTGCAGTTCCAGCCTTTCGCTCTTCAGCCAATGCACCCTGCAGCCACACCTTTAAATTCCTTACAGGTTCTACAGTAAGAAGCCGTGTACGCCCGCACTGCTTAGCAGCTTCATCCGCTATTTTTTGCCACTTCCCGACGCGCGCAGCAGCCTTCGCCTCATCATATTTCACCACACAATTTGCGCTTCTGAGCGGCTGTACGGATACAGCCCCAAGCTCCACAGCCTTCTGTACGATGAAATCCATCTTATCCGCCTTTGGCAGGCACTGTGCAAGCACAAGTTCCACAGGAGAATCCGTGTTTGCCTCGATGTCCGCAACACGGCGCATGCGCACCTGTTTTTCCGAGAATGCTGTAATCTCAGCTTCTGCCATATGTCCTTCGGCATCGACGACAAGAAAATGCTGTCCCGCCCTCGCACGCAGGACATGCATAAGATGATGCGCGTCCGGACCTGTTATGGCAATCTCATCTGCAAGACTTTCTGTGAGGAACAGCCGTCTCATTTTTTACCAGCAAGGCGGATGCGCATAGCCGCCCAGTCCTTTTCTTCAGTCACTTTTTCAATGACAAATCCGTGCGCGAGAGCCGACTCGGTAACATCGGCAATACGATCGCCTATAATGCCGCTTGCGAGCAGTATACCGTTGGGCTTGAGATGTGCTTCCAGCTCGTCAAACAAACGGATAACAATATCCGCGATGATGTTTGCGATGATAAGATCGGCTTTACCGTCGACCTGTTTAAGCAAGTCACTCCGTCCGATTGTAATCCTGTCCTCCACCTGATTCTGCACAATATTCTTCCTGGCAGCCTTGAGCGCCGTTTCGTCATAATCTACCGCCGTAACTTTCGCCGCCCCCAGTACGACTGCAGTTATAGCAAGTATGCCGGAACCAGTCCCAACATCGAACACCTCCATGCCGCCACGTACAATCTCCTCAAGTTCCCGTATGCACATAGATGTTGTAGGATGTGTACCTGTACCAAAGGCAGCCCCTGGATCCATTTCAACTACAATATCATCCGGACCGGCCTCATATTGTTCCCAGGCCGGCTTGATCACAATAATGTCTCCGACCTTCTCTGTATGGAAATACTGCTTCCAGTTCTCCGACCAATCTTCATCCTGTATCTCATTGCAAGAGATATCTCCCGGCCCCCTGTCGACGTTGCGAGCCACCAAAGCATCAACCTCTTTTTTGAAGACACGCATCTTATCGTCGAGCTCATCATCTACCGGCAAATATGCCTTGACCGTTACGACCTCAATATCCTTGGCCTCAGGAATATCCGTATAATCCCAAAGTCCGGAGTGAATATAATCATTCAAAAGTTCCGGATCCTCGATGACGACCCCCGAAGCACCAAGGTCATGAAAAATCTCTGCAACAAGCTCCGTTGCCTCATGTGACGTTTTGATACTGACTTCGGCCCACTTCAAAAAACATCTCTCCTTCATTTTCCGGCACATAGCGTAAAAAAGACAAGGCCGAGAGCAATGTTCGCCTCGGCTTATCCTCTATCTTTGATTTCATTATATGCTATATGTAAATTTTGTACAAACGAAATTTCTTCAGCTGAAAAACTTTTTGACAGAATCCTTCCAGCTCTTTTGTTCCGGATTTACATTCTCCCCGCAAAGCTCGCCAAATTCCTGTAAAAGGGTCTTCTGCTTCGAAGAAAGCTTTTGCGGCGTAAGCACTTTAATACGTACATGCTGGTCGCCGCGTCCATTGCCACGCAGTAAGGGGATTCCTCTCGCCTTAAGGCGCAGTACTGCCCCTGACTGTATGCCTGCCGGGATTTTCATCTCCACCTTGCCATCCAGCGTCGGTACCTCCACCGTATCTCCAAGAGCCGCCTGCACGAAAGAAACCGGCACCTCGCAGAGCACATCTGTACCTTCACGTTTAAAGAGCTTATGCGGCTTCACAAAGATATAAACATAAAGATCTCCATTTCCACCGCCGCGCACACCCGCTTCGCCGCCGCCACCCACACGAATGCGTGAGCCCTGGTCTACACCAGCCGGGATCTTGACATTGATTTTACGGCGTACACGCTTCTTACCGGTTCCGTTGCAGTCCGCGCACGGTGTTTTTATGATTTTTCCCGTGCCGCCGCAACGGTCACATGTACGTGCATTGACAATACGGCCGAACGGAGTATTCTGCGCATACTGCATCTGCCCTGAGCCATGACATTGCGGACATTCCTCTGGCTGCGTACCGGCAGCAGCTCCTGTGCCATGACAGCTCGAACAATTTTCCGTACGCGGTATATTGAGTTCGACCTCTTTGCCGAAAGCTGCTTCTTCAAAGGAAACTTCCAAATCATAGCGCAAATCATTCCCGCGTTCAGGCCCCGGACGCCGCGAACGCCCGCCACCACCAAAAAACATATCAAAAATATCGCCAAATCCGCCTTCAGCTCCGGCACCACCGAAACCAGCACCACCGAAACCGCCACCGAAGCCACCGGCTCCGGCTCCTCCGTTTTCAAAAGCCGCATGTCCAAACTGATCATACTGCGCTTTCTTCTGTGGATCTGAAAGGACTTCATAAGCCTCATTGATTTCCTTAAATTTTACTTCCGCTGCTTTCGGATCATCACGGTTAAGATCCGGATGATACTTTCTGGCCATTTTTTTGAAGGCTTTCTTGATATCTGCCTCAGAGGCACTTTTATCAACCCCGAGAACTTCATAATAATCGCGTTTTTCGCTCACTTCGCACCACCTAAATTCATAGCCTAATCCAAGAGGCTGCTGCCCACTGGCAGCAGCCCCCGGCTTTGATTATTTCTTATCGTCTTTGACTTCTGTATATTCGGCATCAACAACATTATCGTCATTCTTTTTGGCTTCTTCGCCCGGTTGCGCACCTGGCTGTGGGCCGGCTCCCGGAGCGCCCTGTGCACCGCCTGCCGCCTGCGCGGACTGATATGCAGCCGCACTCATCTCATAGAGCGGTTTCTGCAGCTCTTCGGTTGCTTTCTTGATGGCTTCATTATCTGTGCCCTTTAAAGCTTCCTTAACCTTCTCAATACCAGCCTTGACTTTCTCTACCTGACCCTTATCGGCTTTGTCGCCAAGATCCTTAATGGTCTTTTCGGCCTGATATACGAGAGAATCCCCATTATTCCTGACTTCGATGGAATCCTTTTGCGCCTTATCCTCAGCGGCATGTGCTTCCGCTTCCTTAACCATACGATCAATATCGTCCTTGCTCATCCCACCATCCGACTGGATGGTGATTTTTTGTTCCTTGCCCGTGCCAAGATCTTTAGCCGAGACATGTACAATACCATTCGCATCGATATCAAACTTAACTTCAATACGGGGAACCCCTCTCGGAGCCGGTGGAATATCAGAAAGCTCAAAACGTCCCAGCGTCTTATTGCCCGCAGCCATTTCACGTTCACCCTGAAGTACATGGATATCAACAGATGGCTGATTGTCAGCAGCCGTGGAAAAAACCTGGCTTTTAGAAGTTGGAATCGTCGTGTTACGCTCAATAATCTTCGTGCATACGCCGCCAAGGGTTTCAATGCCAAGAGACAACGGCGTAACATCCAAAAGCAGGACATCCTTGACCTCGCCAACAAGCACGCCACCCTGGATAGCAGCACCAACAGACACACATTCATCCGGATTTACACCGCGATGCGGCTCTTTCGCCAGGAATTTCTTGATAGCGTCCTGGACTGCCGGAATACGGCTGGAACCACCAACAAGAATGATCTTATCAATATCGTTCGCTGAAAGTCCGGCATCCGCCATAGCTTTACGCGTAGGCTCCATCGTGCGCTCAACAAGATCCGCCGTAAGTTCATCAAACTTTGCGCGGGAAAGCGTAAGATCGAGATGCTTCGGGCCAGAAGCATCTGCTGTAATAAATGGCAGGTTAATATTTGTAGAAAGCATGTTTGAAAGCTCAACCTTGGCTTTCTCTGCCGCTTCGATAAGACGCTGCGCACTCATCTTATCCGCCGAAAGGTCAATTCCACTGTCCTTCTTGAATTCCGCAACCATCCAGTCCATTACACGTTTATCGAAGTCATCACCACCAAGACGCGTATCGCCATTCGTAGCTTTTACCTCAAACACACCGTCACCGAGCTCAAGTATCGAAACATCAAATGTTCCTCCACCAAGGTCAAAAACCAGAATTGTATGTTCCTCACCTTTATCCATACCATAGGCCAGAGCCGCTGCTGTTGGCTCGTTGATGATGCGCAGGACATCAAGTCCGGCTATCTTGCCGGCATCCTTCGTCGCCTGACGCTGGCTGTCATTAAAATATGCCGGAACCGTAACTACAGCCTGTGTAACAGTTTCACCAAGATATGCCTCCGCATCGGCTTTAAGCTTCTGCAGAATCATGGCAGAAATTTCCTGCGGCGTATAATCCTTGTCATCAATACTGACCTTATAATCTTTTTCCCCCATATGCCGCTTGATAGACGCAATCGTGCGGTCCGGATTTGATACAGCCTGACGTTTTGCCAGCTGACCAACCAGACGCTCCCCTGTCTTTGTAAAACCGACAACCGACGGCGTAAGACGGCTTCCCTCCGGATTTGTAATAACCGTAGGTTCTCCGCCTTCCATAACGGACACAACCGAGTTCGTTGTACCTAAATCAATTCCAATTACCTTTGACATTTTTATTTCCTCCTAATTTTCACTGTAAAAATCAATCTATAAAAATTTTTAATTTGAAACCACCTGAACCATGCTTGGACGAATCACACGGCCCTTGACCATATAACCCTTCTGCAGCTCTGCGGCAATACTATCATCCTCTTTTTCCGGATTCTGCACACGCATAACTGCCTGATGGAAATTCGGATCAAATTTCGTATCCGTCGTATCTATAGTCTCCAGGCCATTTTTCTCCAAAGCTGCCTTAAGTTGCTTGTAAATCATCTCCACGCCTGTCTGGAAACTTTCCATATCCTTAGCTTCCACAGCCATAGCGCGCTCAAAATTATCTAAAAGAGGCAGCATATCTGTAAGCAGTGTCTGGGTAACGACAGCAGAAAGCTCTTCCTTTTCCTGACGCGTACGACGCCGGAAATTCTCAAAATCAGCCTGCAGACGCTTGACACGTTCATCTTTCTCCTGTACCGCGGCCTGAAGATCTTCTACCTTCTGCTGCAGCAGTTCTTCAGCGGATACCTGTTGTATGTTTTCTTCTCCAACAGGCGCCTCCTCCGCAACTTCCTTATCATCACTTTCAGCTGCATCAATTGCCTGTTTCATATCTTCTAAAATGACTTCATCCTTTTTCTTCATTTCTTCTTTTATAAATGGCATTTTCAAAACCCCACCTCTTCTATTCTCTGCTTTTTCTATAAAAAGATCCGTAGATCTACCAACGAAGTTGCTTAATAATCTCTGCCAGATTATTGTTCATATAACTAAGCAGTGACATTGCTTTACCATATTCCATGCGGGTCGGCCCCAGCACAGCAATCGTCCCCAGCAGTTCCCCATCAAGATGATAGGTCGCCGTTACGATACTGCAGTCCTGAATGCCACTATACTTATTTTCATGGCCAATTGTAACAGAAAGCCCATCGCCAAGATGCGCGTGCAGGATATCCTTCAGAAGCTGCTCTTCCTCCAGCATAAGTAATAAATCCTTTATTTTCCCAACATCGCGAAACTCCGGCTGATTCAGCAGCTGCGTCGTCCCGCCCAGATAAAGGCGCTCTGTCTTTTCTGTATCCAGCGAACGGTGAATCAGCTCCAAAGCTGCATCATAAAGTGTAGAGTCCATGATTTCATCACGTATACGCTGCAAGCTCTCAGAAGAAATCATATCAAAGGTATGTCCGGCAAGCACCTTATTGATAACATTTGACATTCGGCGAAAGTCCTCAAATGTGGCCCCATCCGGCATCTCCACAATCTTATTCTCTACAAAGCCTGCATCCGTCATTATGACAGCAATCACACGTCTCCCATCGAGCGGCAAAAACTGCAGACACCGAAAAGCCGCCTGAGAAAGCTGCGGCGCCAACACCAGTGAAATGTTTTTTGTGACCCGTGAAATGATTTTAGCTGTTTCCTGAAACACTTCCTCCACGCGTCTGACCTTAGCCTTATACCATTTATCGATAAGCGCTTTTTCATTCTCGCTCATCTCCTGATGCGGCAGCAGGCCATCGACATAGAAGCGATATCCTTTTGAGGAGGGAACGCGTCCGGAAGACGTATGCAGCTGCTCCAAATAGCCAAGCATCTCCAAGTCAGCCATTTCGTTGCGAATCGTTGCCGGACTCACTCCCAAATCGTACTTGCGTGCAATAGTACGGGAGCCGACCGGTTCAGCAGACGAAATATAATCATTAATTATTGCCTGCAAAATCCGCTGCTTACGTTCATCGAGCATTCTCACACCTCCTCATTGTTAGCACTCTGAATAAGTGAGTGCTAACATCTAATAAGACTATACCGCGCTTTAGGCCAAAAGTCAATAAGTCAATTTGCATTTAAAAAAATTTTCTCGTTTTCCTTTAAAACAGTCTGTATGCTTTTTTATCGCAGCAACTATACCGTTTTTGTAAAATCTTCCAATACGCTCCGCAATGTCTGCAGACTCCGTCTTTCTCTGTCACAAGCGAAAAGACTCTTTTTTGCAAATATTATCAACTTAATATTATCAAGTTAGTATATAATATATTCAGCTGAAACATCTTTGCAAATCTTCAGCGAGATACCAAAAAAGAACCGATAGGTGCACAGCCAAAACACCAATTGAAAAAAGCCAATTTGTAAGAACCAAATTGACTTTTTCACACACGGAGTCTATATGCTATTTCCTACACAAAAGCACAGCAACCGGTGGCAGCGTTCTCTATACTATGCAATTCTGTCACTGTTTCTCAATTCAAAGCTTCCTTTGTGTCTTCAAGCACGGCTGCTACCTCATCAATATCCATAAGTCCCTCGACATTCAGGATATTTTCAGGATTCAGTAAAACAATGATTCTGTCGTCGATTTTTCCAATTCCCTTTAAATAGGAAATCCGCTCATTCTTGACAAAACCAGGCGGCATTTCTATATTTTCAGTGGAAAACTTGATGATATCCGTAACCTCGTCAACAATCCAGCCAACAACCTGGTCCTCTATATTTATCATAATAAATTTGCTTTCCAAAACAATATCCTGATTCTTGATATTCAATTTTTTCTTCAAATTAAATATATAATTCACGTTGCCTCTGAGCTGGATTGCACCGGTAATATAATCTGGCAGTCCTGGTATTGTTTTTATCTCGAATTTTTTAGCACGCAATATACCGTTTACAGATAGTGCATCAATCGCGTATTCGTTTCCATCCAGTTCAAAAACGACCAATTGCATATCGGACATAAGATTCCCTTCCCACTTTTTTATTTTGCACTTGCCAATGCTTGTAATTCTTCAGCCACTGCAGTGATTTCTTCGACGCTGGAGGTTACTTCTTCTATGGCAGCTGCCTGCTGCTGCACTGTTGAAAGTGTTTCATTTCCCATGGATACCGTTGTATCAACTGATTTTCTTATCTTCGTCGTAAATTCCTTAATCTTGCTCACGGTTTCCTTCGAATCTGTCGACAAATTCCGTATTTCTTGTGCAACAACACCAAAGCCAGCTCCGGCTTCACCAGCCCGGGCAGCTTCAATGGCGGCGTTTAGCCCCAAAAGTCTCGTCTCATCGGCTATTTCCTTGATAAGCTCCATAACCTCATTGATTTGTTCTGTCATGCTGTCAACGTTCTTTATCTCCGTATTCAGGCTATCCTGATTTCCACTTACCGTAGTTGCAGAAGCCGCCAATTCCTGCATAGTCGCAGATATTTGATGGAGACTGTCACTCAATGAAACCGCTACCGTATTGAGCTTCATTTTCTGATATGCCGCATTGGACATATTATTCGTGACCAGATAAAGGACATTCGCAGCTTCCTCGACACGTTCCTTATCCAATATATTAACGTGCTTTACCGCTTCCACATAGCCAACCGAATCTACGCCGATTTCTTTGGCAATATTTTGGTACCTTTCTTCAATTGGCTTGTTAAGAAGTACCTGTCCACCCAGAATGGTTCCCATAAGGTGCCCTTCTATAATGATAGGCGCCGCAAAATCAATAAGCCCCGCATGACATTCATACACCACAGGCTTACCAAGGCGTGCCGCTTCTTCACCACCACGCCGGTGGGATTCCGCGCATCTCTTATCACCGCATTCGGTAGAATGCGTATAATCCATACAGAATTTCGTATAGCAGCTCGGTTTAGTAACTGGTATCCCATCCTTATCCACCGTTACACTGGCTAGCCCCATTCCCTTCGCAAAGCTGTCCTGAAACTTCTGAAGCACCTCGACATCCAATACGTCCGTCAGCTTTAAATCACTAAACTCAATTGAACCTTCCATATCTCTGCTCCTCTTGACATAAATTTATAAAAACGTCATGCACATTATACCGATGACGTTAATAACGAAAGGTGATACGATTTATGCAAAATGATCTTCAAACAACATCTCATATCAAAGAGGAACATTTTGTTCCTCTTTTTACATTGTACAGAATGGTCTTATTTTTGTCAATCGTAATTAGTGCTTAAGGAGGAGTCTATGAATTTTGCAGAACGACTAAAACAACTTCGCCTGACAAAGCATATCGGACAGAAGGAAATCGCCGGACACTTTGGCATGACGCCACGCGCCTGGCGTTTTTACGAGTCCGGCAAGCGGGAACCCAATATCTCTTTGCTCATAGCGATTGCCGATTATTTCAATGTCTCTATTGATTACCTTGTAGGACGTAAGAATTATTTTTAACCAGGAAGTTTGCCTATGTTAAAACCAGAAAGAGTTCCGCTTGATTCCATAATTTTTTAAGCAGCCGCATTGCTCTAATATGCACTTGAATTGGTCTCGGTAATAAAAAAAGATTTCTCCCTGAACAGAAAGAAATCTTGTATAAACCACATAGGATAAACGCACACATCATCGATACGCTTCCGCATTCTCTAATAGCAAAGTTATTTTATTACATAATGAATACAAACATCATTCATCTTCGACAAATCAAGCACTGTGCCGTCGTCCATTTGTACCATGGAACGGGAGGGCTTGTCCTTATTCAGAAAAACAACTCTTCCGGCCTGCTTGTTGGTAAGCATGACACGATTTCCCGAAAGAAAGTTCATCATGTTTTCCCGAAAGGTAATACATGCTTTGGCATCAAGACAGCCTATCTCCTCACGCAGTTTATCCAGGCTCAGATACGGACTGACGGCTCCAGGCGTATCACAATTGATTGTGAGGGACTCATCAAACATATCCGCCACAGCAATAATCTTGGCATAAGGATGGATATCCGGCGCACATAACTGTACAGGATATCCCGAGCCATCCATTCTCTCATGATGCTCCAATATTGCATACAATACACTGCGTGCGATCGTATGCTTTTTGTTCGCCAGTTCATATCCCAGTTTGGTATGGGTCTGATATATGGCATATTCAGCCGGCGGAAGCTTATAGGGCTTATTCAGCAATGCTGGCGGCAACTGGGACTTACCGACATCATGCAGAAGACCCGCAAGCGCAATGGCACTGACATTTTCCGCTGGGAATTTGAGCCAGGTCGCAATGAGTGCTGAAATGGCACTGACATTGACACTATGGCGAAAGGTATAATCATCACAAACCGGCAGATCATAGATCTTATCAATGATATTCATGCTGTCAGATACATTATCCACAATTCCATCTGCTGTCTCTGTGAATTCCTCCACTGGCACATCCTGTGTCTGCCGGATGTCATCAAAGGCCTTCTGCATCACAGTGACGGACTGATTATATTGATTCAGAAACTTTTGCACCTTGGGATCCACAATAGGATTTTCTGTGATCTCAGCAACGATATCTACCTTTGCAATTTCCCAGTTCTCAAATTTTTTAATAAGATCGTTATTGACAATCGTACCGGCACTCGCCAACATAGAAGAATTATCCGCACTGCATACATCCGAGGCAAGCTCCATCCCCGGCACCAAATATTCTACGCTCTGCTCCAAAACTTTTCTTGTTCCTGCCGGCTTGGTATCACCCATTCATAATCGTCCCCCTTCAGCAAATGACTATTCCAGGTCAAAGCAATTCCAATCCAGTGTATTCATTGAATCGTTCTTTCCTAAATGCCATGCTTCGAATATATGACAAATTTTACATACTGTCAATAAGTTCCTGTAAATTTATGCGTAATTGTTAAAAACCGCACAATTCTTTGAACAAATGAGTCCTCTAAAAAAACTCTAAAATCCTGTTAAAGCTGCTATTTTCTTTTAAGCATTCCGTAAATATTCCATTCCTCTAAACCAATCTGCCAGAAAAATCCCCATCTATTTATAGCATAAATTCTTCAAACACGATATTTCCGTACTTCATGCCAAGGCGTGTCAAATGCACATGATTTTGCTTTTCTTCAAGCAAGCCTTTTTCCTGCATGCGATGGATGGCTTCACGGTAAACGCTGGCAAGCGGACAGCCAAATTTCGTTTCAAAGGCTTTTTTGTCAATCCCCTGCGTTGTTCGCAGAGCAAGAAAAGCGAATTCCTCCATCGCTATTTTCCGCGTTATTTTCTCTTCTTCAAGCGCGGGAGATTTTTGGGCTGCAAGCAGTTGTATATATGAATCAATATCCGTTATATTGGCCAGACGCTGCTCGCCAGTATAGGAATGTGCCGCAGCGCCCAGTCCGAGGTATGGCACATCCTGCCAATAACCGAGGTTATGGCGGCTTTCAAAACCTGGCAGGGCAAAATTCGAAATTTCATAGCGCATATAGCCATGTTGTGGCAAGGACACTGTCATATAATCATACATAGCTTCGGCCGTTTCTTCCGACGGCAGCACCAGCCTGCCCATATCGCGCTGCCTCGCAAATACAGTGCCTTCTTCAAGCTGTAGACCATAGATTGAAATATGCTGGATACCGAGTGAAAACGCCGTCTCCACGCTATTTTCAAGCTGACCCAGCGTCTGTCCCGGCAAACCATACATAAGGTCAAGACTCAGATTTTTAAACCCAGCGATCTGGGCATTCTCTACCGCCTCCAATGCCTGCGCAGCCGTATGCACGCGCCCGATACGCCTGAGCAAAGCATCATCGAAACTCTGTACACCAAAGCTCAATCGGTTGATTCCCAGCTCTCTGAGCTCTTTAAGCTCTCCTGCGCCAACAGTGCCCGGATTCGCCTCCATGGTAAATTCAGCATCCACCGCTATCGGAAAGGCCTTCCGCAGCGCGCATACAATAGCCGTGAGCTCCGACATTGACAGCATGGTTGGTGTACCACCACCGATATAAACCGTCGCGGCCGGTTCCTGTCTGCTCCCTATAAAAGTGCCCTGTGCCGAAATCTCGCGACACAGGGCGTTAGTATATGCTTCCATACGGTTTTCCCGGCCAGCAAAGGAAGGAAAGTCACAATAAAAGCATTTCTGGCGGCAAAACGGGATATGTATATAAATTCCCCAGCGCATCAATCGACCTTCAGGATCGCCATAAATGCTTCCTGCGGTACTTCAACACTGCCTACAGCCTTCATACGTTTCTTACCTTCCTTTTGTTTTTCGAGCAGCTTACGTTTACGCGTGATGTCACCACCATAGCATTTAGCCAGCACATCCTTGCGCATGGCGCGTACATTCTCGCGCGCGACAATCTTATTTCCCATAGCAGCCTGGATAGGTATCTCGAACATTTGCTGCGGGATGATTTCCTTGAGCTTAGCTGCAAGCATGCGACCGCGTGCAGCCGCATTATCCGCATGCACGATGGTTGAAAGCGCATCGACAGGTTCTCCATTAAGCAGGATATCAAGCTTTACAAGCTTCGCCTCCTGATAGTCCGCAAGCTCGTAATCAAGGGACGCATACCCGCGTGTTGCGGATTTAAGCTTGTCAAAGTAATCATAGATGATTTCGCTGAGCGGTATATGGTATATGATCATCACACGATTTACATCAAGATAGTCCATACTCTTGAATTCACCACGCTTATTCTGCGAAATCTCCATCACGGCACCTACATAGTCATTCGGTACAATAACCGTGGCCTTGACAAATGGTTCCTCCATAGAGGCAATCTCCGTAGCCGGCGGCAGTTTAGACGGATTATCGATTGTAAGCATCTCACCATCCGTCTTGTGCACATGATAAATAACACTGGGAGCTGTCGTGATAAGCTTGAGATTGTACTCGCGTTCCAAACGTTCCTGCATGACATCCATATGCAAAAGCCCCAAAAATCCACAACGACAGCCAAAGCCCAAAGCCATTGAAGTCTCGGGTTCAAAAACGAGTGAAGCATCGTTGAGCTGCAGCTTTTCCAAAGCATCCTTCAGATTTTCATAGTCAGCACTGTCTACAGGATATAGTCCGCAATAAACCATCGGCGTCACGCCGCGATAGCCCGGCAAGGCCTGCAATGCCGGGTTCTCTGCTGTCGTAACCGTATCCCCCACACGTACATCCTTGACATTCTTGAGACTGCCGGCCACAAAGCCAACCTCACCCGTGCCAAGAAGCTCTACATTAATTGGAGCCGGTCCGAAGCAGCCTACATCTGTGACTTCAAAGAATTTACCTGTGGCCATCATTCTCAGCTGCATTCCTTTTTTTATATAGCCATCCATAACACGAATATGTGCAATGGCTCCCTTATAGGAATCAAAATACGAATCAAAAATAAGTGCCTGCAACGGTTCTTCATCGCTTCCCTTCGGTGCGGGAATACGCGCGACAACCGCATCAAGAATTTCCTTTATGCCCTCTCCGGTTTTAGCCGAAGCCATGATGGCAGTAGAAGCATCAAGTCCAATGACATCTTCTATTTCCTTTCTTACCCTTTCCGGGTCTGCGCTGGGCAGATCAATTTTATTGATGACAGGAATAATCTCCAAATCATGCTCCAATGCCATATATACATTGGCCAGTGTCTGCGCTTCCACACCCTGCGTTGCATCAACGACGAGCAATGCGCCCTCGCAGGCGGCAAGGCTTCGTGAAACTTCATAATGGAAATCCACATGGCCCGGAGTATCAATGAGGTTAAGCTCATAAAACTCTCCATCCTCCCCCTTATAGGAAAGGCGCACCGTCTGTGCCTTAATAGTTATGCCCCGCTCACGCTCAAGGTCCATATTGTCAAGCACCTGCGCCTCCATCTCACGTTTCGATAAAGTTCCCGTATACTCAATGAGACGGTCTGCCAGGGTAGATTTTCCATGGTCTATATGTGCGATAATCGAGAAATTGCGAATATATTTCGTCTGCATAGCTTCTTCTCTTCCTCCTGCGAACTGCTTACAAATACTATTCTTCATTATAGCATTCACAAGCTTATCCTAGCAAGGAAGGATTCTCCCAAAATCAAGTGTTGCTTTTTTCAGTCCCACATGCTAGAATATTTAGGTAGTAAACTGTTAAGGGGGTGAATTATTTGCCAAATATCAAAGCATCTATTTTGAGTGTAAAATCAGACGCCAAGCGCCATGCAAAGAACGTTGCTGAGAAATCCCGCGTAAAGACGGTTTCTCGTAAGGTTGTTGACGCTGTTGCAGCCGGAAACGCTGACGAAGCGAAATCCCTCCTTACTCTTGCATGCAAGACGATTGATCAGGCAGCAGCAAATCATGTATATCATAAGAATGCTGCCGGCCGTAAGAAATCTCGTCTGGCTCGTAAAGTCAACGCGATTGCAAAGTAATTTTACATGATGAAATAAAAGCCTATCCTGAAAAAGGATAGGCTTTCTTACTTGCAGCAGAATCAAACACATATGCAGCGAAATAAAAGTTCTTCGTGCTGTATGTGTGTTTTCTTTATTACCGGCAAAGACCAATAACTACATTTTCCAGCAGTTCCGCCCCTGCCTGGCCTGTTTTCAAATAATAATCTGCATCCGCAAGAGCAAACATGGCATTTTGAAGTTGCTTCTCATCAAAGCTCTGGCTTGCCCGGCCAACTTTTTCGGCAATGAACGGATTAAGCTCCATGGGAGCGCCAAGCTGACGTCCACGGACGCCTTTCGCTATGAGCGTCTTTGCCTGCCACAACTGCCGCACATGCCGCACAAGCAATCCCAACAGCAGCGGCAGGTACACGCCATCTTTTATTTGCCGCCGCAGCAGCGTGAGCGCTTTCCCCGCATCATGCAGACTCACAGCATCCAGCATGGCAAAGCCAGATACCTCCGGTATGCTGGAAAACACCTGCAGTAAATCATTTTTGGTAAGACGGCGCTCCTTCGTATAAAGTGCAAGTTTTTCAAACTCCTTATCCAGATAGCCCAGCGATATCTGCTGCATCATACCTACAGCTCCCATAAAATATGTATACGCCTCAGGTTCAAGTTCTTTGCCGACCTCCCGCAGCTTATCCTGCAGCCAGCCATTGATGTTCCATGCGCGTACAGGCTCCGCCTCAAGCACAGCACCTGCAGCTGTCACAGCCTTATAAAGCTTGCGCCGCTTATCCGCTTTTTCATGCGTTTCAAAAATCACATAGCTGTAATCCGGCATATCCGAAATGGCCGTCAACAGGCGCCCTTCCTGTTTTTCTGCGTAGTTTTTTCCTTTCTTCTCTTCCTTATCCTCTTTGGCATTTCCCTTTCTTTCCTTGAACAGCCGCGTGCCCTTCAACAATACAACATTTTTATCCGCAAAAAATGGTGCAGACTCTACCATGCCGATAAGTCCGTCTGTATCAATATCACCGTCCAACCGCTGCAGGGCATCCTGTCTCTCTTTGACCGACAAAAGACGAGCCAGAATTTCCTCTTCCGCCTTTTCAATATAATAGCTTTCCTCACCTGCAAGCAGGTACACATGCTTCAGTTCGCCCTGCCGCAGTTGCGCCATAAACTCTCTATAATCCATGATTTACTTAATCCCCCAAGGTTTTTAAACATCTTTTATCTATTGTAGGGCAGTCCCTGCATACTTGGCAAGCAAAACAAAAAAATTAGTTGCCATCTGTATTTTTCCTTGTTATAATGAATCCATAATAAATCCCATAGGCGATGGAGTTCGCCACAATGTACCTTATATCGGTAATGATGACTCCTGTTCTTGTTTTACAAGGATAGGAGTCTTTTATTTCTTTTCAAGGAGATGCATATATGTTTTCACTCAACAATCTTTTACTTGTATTCATCGGCGGCGGTATTGGCTCCATCAGCCGCTATATCGCCACCACACTCATCGGCAGCGTTGCCGGTACATTTTTTCCCTTCGGCACATTGTTTGTCAATGTCACCGGCAGCTTTATCATGGGATTCATTATGATGCTGGGCATCACTGCTTCTCTGATTCCTGAGCATCTGCGCCTCTTGCTCGCCATAGGATTTCTCGGTGGTTTTACGACCTTCTCCTCCTTTAGTATGGAGACATTGCTGTTGCTAAAGGGGGAAAGCTTCTTTTATGCAGGCGCTAACATTGCAGCTAATATGCTGCTGAGCCTCACTGCCACCTGGCTCGGCTGGCTTGCTGCCCGTATGCTCTGAACAGACTATTGCCGATAAGTTTCGGTACGTATACGGCTCCCATCTGTATAGAATACCACTGCACCGTTCTCATCCGTGCGGTAGGTTTTCACACCACCAGCCACAAGGCGCGCAAGTATTTCGGCATGCGGGTGTCCAAAGCCATTGTCCGCCCCCACGCTGATAACGGCCCACCGGGGTGCTACTGCCTGCAGAAATTCCGGTGAAGTCGAGGTCTTTGAGCCATGATGCCCTGTCTTCAGAACTGTACTGGCAAGTGGTATTGCCTCCGCCAGCAACACGGCCTCCTGTTCTTTTACCAGATCTCCGGTAAAGAGGAAAGAGGCCCTGCCATAACGCACGCGGATTACATTTGATATCTCATTGCCAGCCGGACTTCCTGTCGTACTTTTTGCAAGCTGGGGCGCATACAGCACTTCTATGGATACCCCGTCAAGCTCTATATGCGCACCCGTATGCAAAGGCACAAAATTCCTCAGTTCCGGTGCCGCAATAGACAACCCCATACTTTTGGCATATACAGTTCGGTCCTCACTGCCTATGAATACCTGCTGCACCGGAAGTTTTTTGAGGATTCCTCCTACGCCTGCTGCATGGTCCTCATGCGCATGGGTAAGAAATATACCATCCAGCTGCCGCACACCATAATGCAGCAAATATGGCACATCGACACGACGTCCCACATCGAAATTCCGGTCACGCGTACCACCCGTATCAATCATAAACGCGCGCCCATGTGGTGTAACCACCAGCGCCGCGTCGCCCTGCCCCACGTCTATAAAATGGACTGCCAGCTCCGGTGGACGGGTAAAATAATATCCTGCCACAAAAAAGCCCAAGCAAAGCCCGCTCCCCATGATGCCCTGCCGATGCACTATAAGCCAACGATATACACGCATACGCCGCTCCTGCGGCTGGAGCCAGAATCCCAACAATACATAATAAACAGCACTGGTACCTGCTCCCAGCACCGGAACATAAATCTGACTGCCTGGCAGCCTGGCTATCATTCGTGTCAGCTCATACACTGCTCCCAGCAAAAGGCTGTCCACAAAAAATACTATCTTTCCAAAAATTGGCAGGAAGAAGCCGATAAGCCCCGCGAAGAGTCCTATTACAATCATAAACTCGACAACAGGCACTACTGCAAGATTCGCCAACAGTGAACTCAGTGAAACCATATGAAAATACCATGCCAAAAGTGGCAGGGTAAAAAGCTGTGCACTCAGAGTAATCGCCATGCTGCCGGAAACAAACTCCGGCCAACCGTGCATACGGGAGTGTACTACCGGCCCCATATACAACAGCCCGGCCGTAGCCAAAAAGGAAAGCTGGAAGCTGATATCAAACAGCAGAAGTGGTGAAACCAAGAGCATAAAAAGACCGGTGAGCGTAAGGATTCTCCTCGCATCTCTCCCGCGCTCCAGCACGAGTGCCAAAAACGTGAGCACACCCATAATTCCTGCCCGAATTACCGGTGGTACGCATCCCGACAGCACACTATAAATGACAATCGCCAGTATCACCAAAAAAGCTGTAAGCCATCTGGGAAAGCGCAGCCATCCGCCCATCCAGGCAATGCTTGCAGCCAAAAGTGTGATATGAGAACCTGAAACGGAAAGAATATGCACGATACCCGTTGTCGTAAACGCTTCAAGAAGCTCTGGTCGTATTCCCTCGTAGCCGCCGAACAGCATCGCGAAAATAGCCGCCGCATCCGCATGCGGCATCATGCTCTGCATAGAAGCAAGGTATTGGGCACGAACATTCTCCATCTGCCGCAGGAAAAGCATCCGATCCTGCTGCCTTACATCTATCCCCCGCTTCCCTACAGAAATCTGCGCGGTAATGCCCTTTGTTCTCGCTGCCTGCACCGTGTCTACCCGGCCCGGATTCTGATAACCATGCAGCAGCTTCACCGTTCCTGCTGCCTGTATAAAATCACCAATGCGTGCCTCCGGTGGTCTTGTCCCCTGCTGCGCGCGCGCATAAACATAGACTTTCCCGCTTACTGGTTTTTCCAGTTTCTCTCCCACACGCCAAAGCTGTTTTGCTTCAATGACATAGCGCAGCTTCACGCTGCCATCGTCGTCCTCGACAACGCGCGGTGCTTCCAGGAGCGTACCGCCAAGCCGAACCTCTTGTCCATAAATATGTGAAATATCTGTGGCTGGCAGCATCCCCGCCGATATAAAACCTAAAGCTCCCAAACTCAGAAAAAGCAATACAACCATATATTTTAGTACCATACTGTCGCGAAAAAATAAATAAAAGCATACTACAAGCAGTCCTGCGGCCAAAATCCCCCAGTCATATGCCGACAAAGGAACGATTCCAGCAAGAACAATTCCCCCGCAAAAAGCCGCAAGCAAGCTGTTGAGGAACTCAAGCTGTGCCTGCCCCTCCTTCATAGCGTAATCCGCCCTTTAAGCTTATCATATTTCGCATCACCAATCCCCCTTACCTTCTTCAGGTCCTCCATGGATTGGAATTGTCCGTTTATCTGCCGATATTCAACAATGCGTTTCGCCATAGCTGGTCCGATGCCCGGCAATGTATCCAGTGTCTTTTCATCTGCCAGATTGATATTCACCAGACCACCCTGGGATGATGGATTCCCGGGCTGAGCCATATCGCCTGCATTTGCAGGCTTTTCCGGTACGCGGATCTGTATACCATCCTTTAATATTTGTGCCATATTAAGCGCGCTCGCATCCGCTGTCGGCAAAATCCCGCCACAGGCATTGACTGCATCCGCTACACGGGAACCGGCAGCAAGCGAAACCACTCCCGGGTGATTTACGGCTCCGGTAATATAGACTGTAAGCTTTTCCTCTGTCGCAGTCTCCTGCTTTACCGCTGCATCAAGCGGCACTGCTTTGTCCTTTTCATAATAACCATACATAGTTCCTGCCGCAGCCACCATGGCCAGCAGCAAAAGTATCATCATAGAACGCTTATAAATTGGCAAAACCAGCACCTCCACCTCCTTGTCCATGTTGCTGGATTCGACAGAATAGTCAAAAATTCCTGCCAAATATAGGAAGAGCCACAGAATTTCTCGTCAATAAAAAAAGGCAGGAGCATCCACCATCTGATGCTCCTGCCTTTTTACATAAAAAACTAAAACATACATTCCCCTGCCGATGCCTCATTCTTGAAAAAGTCCTCAACAAACTTTGTCCAATGAAGATCATACACATTTTCCTCGCTAATTTCGTTCTGATATTCGGCGAGAGCCAATGTCATAAGACTATCGGCGATAACAGCATCATCCGAAAAACCAATCGATTCATAGCCTTTATAGACTGTTTCCACAATCTCTTTGAGACGTTCCGGGCTCATCTCGCAAATGATTCCATACATAGCCTCACAATATACGAGAGTATCTTTTTTGTATTCCGCAGGATCCTGCCTGACATTTTCTATGATTTGCCTAATCTGGCTCAAGGCTATGATTTTTATTCGAGACACAAACATCGTTTTTGTATACATACAACACTCCTCCTATCACAGACACAATTATACAAAAACGATGTTAAAAATGCAAGTATTATACTGTATACATACGTCCAATTTTACAGTATATTCAGAAAATACATATGATGTTTAATAAAAAAGGCGGTAAATATACGTTCCATACGCAATTTACCCGCCTTTTTGAATTTTAATACAATATATTCACTTCATCATTCGTTCACGAAGTATACACTTTTATATAGACACTCAGTTTTCTATACCACGCCTGGCCTCCACGCCTTTTGCATAGTAATGCTTGATCTCCTGCATATCGGTCACGAGATTTGCACGTTCCAGAAGCCAATCCGGTGCATTGCGCCCCGTACAGACAATCTCAGCCTTCCCTGGCAAAGCATCAAACAGTTCTTCCAGCGCTGTGCGCTTTATCAAACCGAAAAAAAGAGCCACATTGATTTCATCCAAAATAATCAAATCATATTTGCCCACAGCGGCATCCTTCACCTTCTGCAGACCCTCATCCAAAAGACGGATATAGTCCGCCGGAGGCTTCCCCTTCGGGAATACTACTACCTCATCACCCCATTTTGCACGAGACACAGCATCAAGCATACCCTCTTCGGCAACAAAAAAAGGTTTTCCCGTCGTATCCAGCAGCAGGGCCGGCGCAAACTTCTGCAGGATTTTCTGTTCGCTATAAGCCTGACTTTTCATAAACTGCATCATATAGACACGCATCCCTGCCCCCAGAGCTCGTATCGCCAGCCCGACAGCCGCAGTCGTCTTGCCCTTGCCTGAGCCTGTATAAACCTGCAGCATATTGCCCCTCCTTTGCCATTCTCACAGCTTTTCTCTCTAAAACATTATTTAATAATATTTACGATATTCCCACCAAAGCTCAAAACCTGATCCCCTGTATCTTTTTTATAACCAAAAGCACCCACGCAGAGAGGTACATACCCCATAGGTATGCTGATCGCATCGGTTATAGCCTTTCCATCTTCTGTGGAAAAAAGCCGCGGTATCGAGTTGATCCAGCAAGCACCTATCCCATATTTCTCCGCCACGAGCATCATACTGCCAAAAACCGTATTAGCTGCATCCTCCGCATATTTCAGATTACCCTGTCCTGAAATAATAAGCAACATGGGAATATTGGACAACAGACCATTCTCCTGCCGGCGAAAGTCATCCCCGCACAAGCTTTCATGCTCACTGGCCAACAGTCGGTTATTCGCATCATTTATTTTCTTCAATATTGATGAATTTTGAATAACTGTAAAATGCCATACCTGATTGTTTGCTGCATTGGACAGCAGCTTACCTTCTTCCAGTATCTCAATAAGTTCCTTATCTTGTATAAGCCGGGGGGAAAACTTACGAATGCTCCGTCTCATGAGCATATTTCTTAAAAGACTATTCATAACATCACTCCATAAAACAAATTAACGGTTATCTACGCGTTCCATACCCACAAGATCATGCTGCCTGAAGCGCTCCCAGGCCAGAGCCTCGAACTTTGTTCCCTTCTTTCCATAGTTTGTATAGGGATCTATTGAAATACCGCCCCGCGGCAGGAACTTGCCCCAAACCTCAATATAACGTGGATCCATGAGCCGTATGAGATCCTTCATGATAATATTCACTACGTCCTCATGAAAATCTCCATGATTGCGAAAACTTACGAGATATAATTTAAGTGACTTGCTCTCTACCATTTTGATGTCTGGAACATAAGAAATATAAACCGTCGCAAAATCCGGCTGTCCGGTAATCGGACACAAACTGGTAAATTCAGGGCAATTGAACTTCACCCAGTAATCATTATCCGGATGCTTATTATCGAAGGTCTCCAGTATCTCCGGTGTATAATCATAGCCATATCTGACCTGTTTTTGTCCCAAAAGGGTAATATCCTGTATTTCTGTTTTATTTCTGCTCATTATAAGACTCCAAAAATTTTTTTTCGAAATTCTCTTCTATTTCCGGGTGTCCAAAAAGATATCCCTGTACCATATCTACATTACACACATCCAGCAGCATCTGATATTCTTCATTCTTCTCAACCCCCTCACAACAAACCTCCATACCAACACTATGGCAAAGGTTTGCTGTGTATTCGACCAAATGGAGGTCAAACTTGCTTTCTAATATATTACTCACAAAAGCCCTGTCTACCTTTACAATATCGCATGACAAATTCTTCAGATATACCAACGAGGAATATCCTGTGCCAAAATCATCCATAGCAATTTTAATACCAATTGAACGATAAAAATCGAACTGTTTATTGACAAATCCCCAGTCTGAAACGATGCTGCTTTCCGTAAGCTCGAGAATCAATGTATCGGGCCGAATACCATATTTAGGCAGGCATTCCTGGATAAACTCCTTGAAGCTGCTGTCCTTAATCTGTTCATAGGAGACATTAACGCTCATCGTAAAATCCGGCAGTATCTTCTGCCATTTCATACAGGTCTTCACTGCTTCCTCAAGAATCCACCTGCCTACCGGTATGATGAGCTTGGTTTCCTCCAGAATAGGAATGAACTCCATGGGCGCCACCATACGTCCCTTAGGGTTTTTCCAACGCAGCAGAGCTTCCGCACCCATAATCTGCGTCCCTTTAGCCTGCATTTGCGGCTGATAGAAAAGACTGAAGCCTTCGCACCCGGCTTCCACACTAATCCGCAGATTATCCCGCATAGAAATCGAGCGCACCCAGCGATTATAATGTTCCTTTGTAAAAATACAATTCCGGTTTTTCCCATTGCGCTTCGCCATATCAAGTGCAGCTTCGGCATGCTTATGCAAAACCAGGTAGTCCTTGCCAAAAGCAGGATAGAATACTGTACCAGCAGATATCGTACAAAAATACATCTTGCCGTCCATTGTATGCGGACGCATAAGGCATTTCTGTATACTGGCAAAAAGCTCTTCCACATCGCTTTCCGAAGCCTCCGGGTAAATAATGCCAAATTCATCACCATCAAGCTTATACAGGATAAACATCGATGGCAGAATATTATCTATTTCCCTGGCCATCGTTTTAAGCACCGCATCTCCAAAGAAACGGTTATAGGTCTCATTGATAATTTTAAAATTATCCAACCCCAGAAGGATCAGCGCCCCACCTTTGCCTGTAGCTCTATACTCGCTGAGCGCCAGACTCACTCCATGCTCGAATTGATATTTATTCAGCAGGCCTGTGACACTGTCTGCCTGATTGCGCCGCCCCATACGCGCCATGGCTCCTGCAAACAAGGTTGGCTTACCCTCGTGGTTCGTAGCCAGCCTGCCCCGGCAACGAATCCAGCAATATTCTCCCCGGGAATCCCTTACGCGATACTCAATATCATAATCATTCCGTTTTCTTTCTATAAGCATTTCCCTTATAGCCGTCTCATAGATTCCCCGATCCTCAGGATGTATGAGCGGCACCCAGTACTTCTCCATGCTGTCCAATACAGTCCCCGGCAAAGCAAAATCCGTCACCATATTTGGGGACAACAGTATCATAGGATTCTGCAGATCAATTGCACAAATATAGTTGTCATTTGTTTTGGAAAACAAGTCGAAATAAAACTTGATACGTTTCAAAAGCGGACTCAGAGCAATATATCGCTTCTGCCTCATTCTCATCCTTCCCAACATCAATTCCTGACGAACCGGATTTTACTATCTTTCCTAATCATATACAAAAAAATAGACTTATTCAAGTATTACAGAGCAATTATGGGAAAAAAGGCATGAAAAAATTTCCCGCCAGATAAAATCCAGCGGGAAATTATATAAAAGTGGAACTAAGGAAAAGCTATTTTAGGCGATTAAATTCTGCTGCAGCAAGGATAAATGGTCCTAGGCCTTTCGGTTCATCGCAAACAATTGGTTCGCTGATATAGTACGCATACGAACCATCACGTTCTCCGTAGGCCTTGGTAGGTGTCCCCCCCAGACCTGCAACAAAACAAATCTTGTTCAGCGTGATTGTCCCCATTGGTGTTTCTAATATAAATTCATCCAAAAGTCCCTGATAAGACTGTTTCGCAAAATTGCGCATACTCTCTGGCAAATACCCCAGACGTACACCTTTAAAAAATGCATAAGCAATCATAGAGGATCCGGATGCTTCGACATAATTCCCTTTTCGGTCGCCGCAATCAAGTACCTGATACCATACATGGGATTTCTTATCAGCGACCTTTAAAAGAGCCTCCATCGTTTCATTGAATATCTGAAGGATTTCCGGCCGATACCCATTATCTTGCGGCAATTGTTCAAGCGTATCGACCAGAGCCATACAATACCAGCCCATCGAACGGCTCCAGAAATGTCTGGAGAGTCCCGTTATCTTATCCGCCCACGGCTGCTCGCGTTTATCATCATAGGCATGATAAAGCAATCCAGTCTTCGTATCAAGCGTATGCTTGCGGGCAATGATAAATTGACGTGCAATATCATCATATTCCGCTTTATCACCAAATTCACTTACATATTTCGCATAAAAGGTTGCTCCCATATAAAGGCCATCCAGCCAAATCTGCTCTGGATAAATGGCTTTATGCCAGAACACGCCCTCTTTGGTTCGTGGATGATGAGAAATCTGGGTACGCAGAAGTTCCAAAGCCTTTTTATAGGCTGGATCTTTCGTTTCCTGATAAATTGTAAGAAGTATTTTTCCATTATTCAAATGGTCAATGTTATATTCATCAACATTATAGCCACGGATAGATCCATCCTTTTGTACAAAGGTATCCGTACAACTCTTTACATAATCAAAATACTTCTGCTCACCTGTCTGGCGCCACACCTCAATAATGCCATCCAATGTAAGTCCGAACTCATAAGCCCAGTAGCTTGTTAGATCTGTATTTCGCGCAATGACGGAATCCGCCATCCATTTTGCATAATCTGTTCCCATGTCTGATATTCCTCATTTCTCAAAGCTTATCCACCAGATTGCAGCCAGAATCCCAGATTCTGACTGCAATCAATTCCCTTACAAAATTATTTTGCCGTAGCAGTCTTGCCCTCATGATACATAAGATCATTATGTCCAAAGCATTGCTCATACTTCCAGCCTGTAAGATCTTCCACTGCTTTTTTCGCTTCCGGTGTAACATCATCCATGCTGCCGCCAGCTTTGATACGATTTACTTCATCTACCAGCAGCTTATGTGTTTCCTTCGTAAGCTTGAGGTTACGGGAAATGAAATAAATAACCGCACAAAGGATGATTGGCACAACAATCGTCATAACGATAACGCCGGTAATTGCCGTTTCACTCTGCGCACCAACACCTTTTTCAAAGCCAAAAGCCGCAAGCCCCACACCAAGCAAAAACCCTTCAGCCGCAGACGCACATTTTGAAAGAAGTCCATTAACACCTGTGAAGATTCCCTCGCGGCGTTCCATGGTCACAGCCTCATCAATATCAGCCATGAACGGGAGCTGGAATACCGGGATATAATCGGCACCGGCTTTACCTACATTATTAACGATAGCCAAAACCGTAAGCCACACGATGACCATATTTTCTTCCATCCCGATTCTCCCTTGGAAAAGCGCATAGTACCCAAGAAGAGAAACTACCACAATAACGCCTACAACCTTGAAAGCAAATGGTCCCCCATATTTGTAACAAAGCGTGATAAAGATTGCCAGCGCGATGAAAGATACCAATGTCGCAAAGCTTGTGATAACGGATGTTGCACTCTTAGAAAGCATCAGTGCATAAATAACATAATAAGTGAACACACCAGCAGCAAGATTTTTATAAATACCAATGAAAAGCATCATGCCTGAATGGAGGCGGAAGGCACGTATACGCATACTGGCAAATACATCGTTGACAAGCTTAACAAGTACATGGTGTACCGATCCCATTTTTTCTGTATAGACAATATCCTCCGGAGCCCTCTCATATACCAGGAAGTAAACAACCAATAAGGAAATAGATGTCACTATGGCATAAGAAAGACCCGTATAGAAATAAGCATCTAAGTTACCTTCACCAACCTTCTGGAAAAAGAATGCCGGGAAAAGAAGTGCAATAGTACTGGCGAACGTACCGCAATACTGCTTGGCCGATACAAGCTTCGTCTTCTCAGAAGCTACCTGCGTCATCTCTGCCGGAAGCGTAGGTCCTGGAACCATAACCATCGTAAACACCATTTCATAAAGTACATTGGCGATTACATAAAACTCGAAGCTATGTCCCGGAGTCCAAAGCACCGGATAAGTCACAAGCACAAGGGGTGCTCCGAGAAGTATAAAGAACTTCCTGCGTCCGAAACGCCTGCCTATCGCATTTCTTCCAAAGTTATCACTGATATATCCCATGACTGGGTTGCCGACAGCATCAATAAGACGCGCAATCGTAAAAATAAGTCCTGCCTGTACTGCCGGAATGCTGCATGCTGATGTATAGAACAGCATGAGAAACGCGGAAGACAAGGCCTGCGTCCCGCCGCCGAGGAAGTTCAGGCAAGCATAACCAAGAACATTCCACCAAGTTACTTTTCTTGTTTTCATTTTGTTTTTTCCTCCTAAGATTTTCATAAATAAATGATTTATAAAGATTTCAAATAAATTTTAGATACTTTTTTCATCAAGCTCATTTCCTACATCAAAGCTGCGGTTCTTTTGCATACGCCCATTGATCATGACATTATCGAAAGTAACATTCCGTACATTCTGCAATACCGCATGCCCTCTGACCCCTTCAAGCACCATATCCTTGAAAGTGATATTCTCAATAGGTGCGTCTTCAAAGCCCTTCAAATAAAACGCATACTTTGCATCAATGCTGCCGCCGTCCACGGTCTTAAAGTCTTCCACGGCAATATTCCTCAAATGCGGCAAATAGCTGCCGTTTCTGCCTTCTTCATAAAAGAAATCTGCATATACAACCGCGACCCTGGATTTATTGACGCAGCTTTTCCTCACATAGACATTTTCAAGCCGGCCACCACGCTGTGCATTGGTTTTAAAACGAATCGGATAATCAAGATCCGGGCTATCAAAATAATTTTCTTCTGCAAAAACATTTTTTACACCGCCAGAAATCTCACTGCCGATTGTAATGCCTCCATGTCCATTAGCGAAACGATTTCTGCGAATCACGATATTCTCCGATGGAACTCCGATACGCCTGCCATCCTCATTCCTCCCGGATTTGATTGCTATGCAGTCATCTCCCGTAAGGAAATAGCAGTCCTCCACCAGCACATTTCGCGAAGATTCCGGGTCTATGCCATCATTATTATAAAGATTTGTCTCAATATGCACCCTGCGAATAAGAACATCCTCGCAAAGCACCGGATTGATTTCCCAGAATGGAGAATTCACCATATGAATATCTTCTATATGAATCCTTCTGGATGAATAAAGCTGGATGAACGGGGGACGTAATGTTGATAAACTATCATCAAAAACCCTTTTCTCCACCGCTGTCTTTTCTTTAGCAAAAGTAAAAAGACGTTCCCTTTGTGTCTGTTGATTTTCCTCATCAAAAAAACCAAACTTCCAAGGCATCCAGTTAAACTCATCTGCCGCCCCATCCAAAGTTCCCCTGCCTGTAATAGCAATATCATGTGCTCCATAGGCATAAATGAATGGCGAAAAGTTCATGCATTCAACACCTTCCCAACGGCTCAGGCGCACAGGATAAAATGCGTTCGTCTTGTTTCGTATGAACCTGAGAACTGCCTTATCCTCAAGGTGCAGTTCCACTTTGGATTTTAGCTCTATAGCTCCCGTGTAATAAATACCATCTGGAATCCGGACCATACCACCGCCGGATGAGGCCGCATCATCAATTGCTTGCTGAATTGCTGCCGTATGGCAGCATACCCGCTGTACCTGCCGTACAAGTTTTTTCCCCCTATATGCTTCATCCTGCCTGAGCGCAGATTTCGTGCCCTTGTAAGGTCCATCCGGATGTGTAAAATATTCTTCTTCTGTTTCAACCACAAGCCTGGCATAGCATGCTTCTGTAATGTCGAATACCTTATCTCCGCGAGGTTCTTTCGCAACGGCTTCGACCCTTTCAACAATATTGTCATAAAGTGCCTGATTCCATTTGAATTCCTGCCCCACTTTTTCCACCTTCTTTTTAAAATAAACTGCGAATACAAATTTTCTTGAAATTATCTCTTATCTAACATCTTATTTGGATGTAAGTTCTTACAGTTAAAATTCTATCATTTCCTTTAGAAGATTTGCAGACAAGATATTTAGGTTTTCCTTAAGATTTTAAAGAAAAAAACTGCTGTACAAAATTTAAATTGTCAATTTTGTACAGCAGTTTTGTATTTTTATATATTTTATAAGAGTTTCAGGCATCCATCCCGTTCTTTCACGCAGATCATTCAGGTTTCGTAGAACGTAAAAAAAGCTGTACCAGTTGCTCCTGCGGATCCTTATGATATCGGATGATTTCATAGACGGTCCGACAAATGGGCAGCTCTACACCATACTGTTCAGATAAGTCCATCAAGGCTTCAGAAGTGTATACGCCCTCGGCCAGCTTCGTAAAGGGCCGCCCGCTGATAAGATTTTCACCAAAACGACGATTATTGCTATAGGGTGAAAAAAGTGTCGCCTCATAATCGCCAAGATGCGAAAGCCCATAGACTGTCATGGCATCGCCTCCCATAGCCTCTATGAGACGCGAAAGCTCTTTGGTTCCGCGCGCCATAAGCGCGCCTTTGAGGCTCCCATATGAAAACCCGTCAAGCATACCGGCTGCCAACCCGATAACATTTTTAGCCGCTGCCCCAATTTCGATGCCCACTAAGTCCTCGCCATAATAAAAACGAATCAACGTACTCGACATCGCATCCACCAGTTGCTTCGTAAGATCAACATCCGTCGATGCAAGAATCATACAATTGGGAATGCCCCTAAGAAAATCCTGTACATGTCCCGGCCCAACCCACACAGCCACGGGCTGCTTTTCTCCAAGCTCCTCCTCGAGCACGGCAGACAGCCGCTTGCCACTGCCAATCTCCAAACCCTTCATACAAAGCAACAGCGGTATTTTACCTACGTTCTCAATTTTGGCCAGACGTCGGGCAAAGAACCTGAGTTGCTGCGAACTCACTGAAATTATACAAAAATCCGCCCACTCTACAGTCTCCCGCAGATCTTGCGTAAGCTCCACACTCTCCGGCAGCACAAGGTATTCATTTTGTCGTTTTTCCGCCAACCCGGCGAAATGCCGGGAGCCCTCACGCCCCCAAAGCCTGACCTCATGGCCAATATGATCAGCATACCACGCATGGAATGTTCCCCATCGCCCGCACCCCAAAACCGCAATTTTCACGCTGTAACCTCCCGAATTAAATCCTTGACAACTTCTCCTGCTATGATCAGTCCCACCACAGATGGAACAAAAGACACGCTGCCCGGAACCGAGTTCCTGCCGGGAGCCGGTACTTCACCGCTCTCCTGCACATTGCACTTTTGGGGCACTTCCTTTGAATATACAACCTTGAGTGCCTGTATTCCACGTTCCTTAAGTTTTTTGCGCATAACCCGCGCAATCGGGCATACGCTCGTTTCGTAGATATCCGCAACCTCAAAGCGCGTCGGATCCAATTTATTACCTGCGCCCATACTACTTATTACAGGTATGCCCATTTGCTTTGTTTGTGATGCAATATCAATTTTCCCCGTGATCGTGTCAATGGCGTCAACGACATAATCATAGTGTTCGCGAAAAAAATGTTCCGCCTTGTCCGGAAGATAAAATTCTTCTATCATATCCACTACAGCCTCCGGATTTATATCCATAATCCGCTGCTTCATGACCTCCGTTTTTTTCAGCCCTACCGTCTTAGTTGTCGCATGCAACTGACGATTGATATTCGATTCACTGATAACATCATGATCAATAAGCACCAGATGCCCTATACCACTCCGGGCCAGCCCTTCCGCCACAAAAGAGCCTACACCACCAATGCCAAATACAGCTACCGTACTAGCCGCCAGTTTATCCATAGCAGCCCGGCCTAAAACAAGTTCTGTCCTCGAAAATTGTCCCTGCATAATAAAATCCTTCCTTAATATAATAGAATTCGTACTGCCCGTACTCCCTCTCAACCTGCCAAATAAAAAGGATGCCGCATACAATCCGCAACACCCTCTATAGCTGCTATTTATTTTTCTTTCCATCTGGATTTGCCTGGAAAGATGGTATATCAAGCCCCTCCGGCATTCTGAACTTAGGCACCGCAGCCGCATGCTTTGTCATAAATCCTGGTGCCTCCAGCGAAAAACTGCCAATTTCCTTTTTCATTATTTCCTGATGTGGTGTCTTGATAACCACGCCATCTGCAAAATCCGTAGCAATAATGGTAGCACGCACCCGTTTTTCAAATGCCTTGTTGATAACCGTTCCAAAAATAATATTTACCTCCGGGTCTGTATGCTCATAAATATATTTTGTTGCCTCATTCACTTCATAAAGGCTGAGTTCATCACCACCAGTTAAATTCAGGATAATGCCGCGCGCACCATCCAGCGATTTCTCCACAAGAGGACTTTCCACCGCCAGTTGCACAGCTTTCACCGCACTCTCCTCACTTTCGCCAATACCCAGCAAAGCATCACTGCTCTCACTTTGACGAAAAATAGAGGTGACATCGGCAAAATCCACATTGATAACTCCCGTTGTAAGAATCATCTCCGATATGCAGTTGATCGCCTGACGTAAAATCCCATCAGCCGCCTCAAAAGCCTGCACAAGGGACATCCGACGATTTGACGCCAGCTTCATCAAATTATCATTATGCACAGCAATAAGCGCATCCATATTGGCTTGCATCCGCACAACACCTACATCTGCCATACGCTTCTTACGGGCCCCCTCGAAGGAAAACGGCACTGTGACCACACCTATGGTAAGTATGCCCAGCTCCTTGGCTATCTTAGCAACCACAGGAGCTGCACCCGTACCGGCACCGCCCCCCATACCTGCCGTAACAAAAATGAGGTTTGCTCCCTTCATAGCCATGCGCAGCTTCTCCGCATCTCCCTGCGCCGCAGACTCACCGATTTCAAGATCTCCTCCTGTACCACGGCCTCTCGTAAGATTTTCTCCAATCTGCAATGGCGTCACGCCAGCTTGTTCCAGGATAGCCAGTTGTTTCGCATCCGTATTCACCGCAATGAGTTCTATACCCAAAGTATTATCCCTGGCCATACGCAGCAAAACACTGTTACCGCCGCCGCCGACACCAAATACTTTTATATTTACAATCGCCTGCCTGATTGCCGAATCATTCGCTGCCATGAGAGTCTGCTCCCCTCTTCCTTGTTCCCCTAGCTTCATCATATATATTGTATAATTCGCCGTTTCCCATAGCTTTCCTTCTGAAAATAAAGAAAATAAAGGGCAACGCCAAGGAATTCCCGGCCCTGCCCATATTCCCCAGCAATCATCATTTCAAAACTACATTGCCGCAAAGAAAATTAATGATAAACAAACAAGAATAATCTTGATACCATCAAACTTCAAGAAAAACACTTCCCCATAAATCATATAAATAACTCAATATGGTTTTATTTTACACTTTTTTTCTATGAATTTCAATATAAAAAATCTCATATCGCAATTTAGAGGAAAATCGTCCTGTATATTTTTTAAGTTGCCCTTGAACCAGGCAAAAAACCACCAAGCTGGGTAACGACCATCCCTAAAATCATAAGTATGCAGCCAAAAAGTTCGATTGGCTGCATAACTTCCCCTAAAAGGATCCAACTCGAAAATGCTCCGAACACCGATTCCAGGCTCATGATGATAGCCGCATGCGCCGGTTCTGCGTATTTCTGTCCTATGATCTGTAAGGTAAAAGCTATACCGCCCGACATGACACCAGCATAAAAAATTGGAAATGCTTCTGCGCAGGCTCCTGCCCAGGTAAATTCCTCCACCCCCAGCGCGACAATCGCACTGCCCGCAAAACAGATGAATATCTGCATGGTTGACATTTCAATCGCGTCCACGCAGCTCGCAAAACGACCGATAAACATAATATGGGCTGTCCAAAAGAACGAGCTTATAAGTACCAGCATATCTCCATATGCCAAAGCCATATCTTCCTTCATACAAAGAAAATAAAGCCCCGTAAGTGCCAATATAGCTCCAAGCCAATTTTCTATCCGTAGTGTCTTTTTCAGCAGCACCGAAAAAATTGGTACAAATATGATATACAAACACGTTATGAATGCCGTCTTACCTGCTGTTGTATACTGCATGGCCACCTGCTGCAGTGACGAGGCCACAAACATGATACAGCCTGCCCCCACACCTGCCCGCCAACCGGTAAAATAAGTTCCTGCCCTTTTTGCCTCCACTCTTTGCCTGCGATAACCATACCATATGATCAAAAGCGCCAAAAATCCCAAAAAATACCGGGCAGCAGCGTAGCTGAACGGTCCCAAAGAATCCATGCCCACTTGCTGCGCCACGAATGTCGTTCCCCAAATAAACGCTGCTGTCATTAATAGCAAATTCCCGCGTAACCTCAATCAATCATCTCCAAAACAAACACTCTTTTCTTTGATTATAGCATACATTTTATGTATATGGACGTTGCTGCACTCCCGGAAAGTCCGTAAAATGCTCTGTAAAAAATACTCCCTATAGCAATAACAATTCACTATAGGGAGTACCGCACCACATATGGCATCTTATTTTTTCAGCACCGCATTGAATTTTTCTATAAGCTTGACCGGCTTATAGGACTCCTTCGCCTTGCGCAGTCCCTCAATGCCCATATCTTCTTCACGATTTATATAGGTCATATGCGACCACTCATGCGCAATAAAGGCCTGATTGATTGCCGGGTAGGCACCCCGTACTTCAGGGTCTGCCTTCTCTACATGGATAACCGCCGTATCATCATTGAGCTGTTCCCCAAAGGTAAACGCTACTACACGCTTGCCAACCAGTATGGCCCCTCCCTTAAGCCCGAAATCCTCAAAATTATTGAGCACCTCAAGAATAGCCTCCCGTTCTGCGGCAATGAAGGGATCATCCGGTGTTTCCTGTGCGCGCTGCTTATACCATCCGTTGATGTTGAGCTTACACTGCATGACAATTTCTTCCGTAATCGGCAAGTATTCAGCTTCATGATAATTTTTGTGGAAGCTGTTCAAATGATTTTTCTTGGAATGATATTTCCGGCCTGCAAGCTGTATGAGATCATCACTATTGTAAACATAATCAAAATTATCCCGATCCTCGCAGATTGTAAACTCTACGCCCTGATACGCCCGCAGAAAATCGGCCATGGAACGTTCTATTCCCGAAAAAAATACCGGGCGCCCCGCTTCCCTGAACCAGGAGAGCTGCTTTCCTACAGCCTTCTCTATCGCATTCTCCGGACCGAATGGCTGCATGGCAAACACCCTGTCGTTCCATTCTGCCTTCATATAGAGTACCTCGTCCTCTACCGTCCACATAATATGATATGGCTTGCGCCACATATAAAAATTCGTGAAATTAAAATGCGAGTTCTCATAGTATCTACTGCGGAAAAACGCATCCAGCACGGCTTTATCTTCTTTTTGCAGTTCCTTGAATTCGATGATTCTCCCCTTCTTTCCTACATCTCCCGCTGCTCCTTCATTATAACAATCCTGTCAAGTTCCGGCAATAATCTTTACTATTTTCCTCGGATTTATTTTTAATCTTGTTTTAATAAAATAATCAGACTCTTTTCATAGTTTATTGTTACACTATAAACATATTAGGAAAGGGGTTGAATGAATGACGAGTTTAGTAGCTCAATACAATCGTGACCTCGCATCTTATGAGGTAATCACCCGACAATTCCAGTCCATGCTGACCTTACTTCTGCAAAACCAGTCCCTGCATATCCAGTCCATTAGCGGACGCACCAAAAATCAAACCAGCCTGGCTAATAAGATTGAAAAAAATCACCATAAATATCATTTCCTTGACGATATTACTGACCTCTGCGGTATACGCATCATAACCTCCTACGGGGATGAAGTCGACAAGATAGCCGCTTTTATCTGCCAGCATTTCTCTATTGATAAAAAAAACTCCGTTGATAAACGTAAAAAACTCGCACCCGGAGAATTTGGCTACGCTTCCTTACATCTTATTGTAAACCTTCCGGTAAACGCCAAGGGAATTTGTCAGGGCGCTTACGGGAAGATTTGCAAAGTTGAAGTGCAGATCCGCTCTATTCTTCAGCATGCGTGGGCAGAGATTGAGCATGATCTTGAATACAAAAATCCCGCTGGTACCTCAGACGAAATCCGCCGTCGTTTCTGCCGGGCAGCCGCATTGCTTGAAGCCGCCGACTGTGAATTTCTTTCTTTGCGCAGCACTCTCACAGAAAACAGACCCGCAAACACAAATTTACCTGTAACTCTCACTGCAAAAAACACAGCCATAGCTCCGACTGCACAAGCAGAGTCCCCCCCCTCTTTCGCCAAACTCCTGGTGGATTTTCCCAACTTTGGCTGGGCCTCTTTTGTAACACTTATCTTCTTTATACTGGCTTTTCTCGCCGACCACTATTTCGGCACGAAAGTTACGCATCTGGCTTTGGCTTTTACCTCACTTTTAGCCGGCTGATGCTTAATATATAAATTAAATACTTTTTTCTTTCTCTATCTCTATATTGTCCGTAAGTCTCTTAGACAGAGGCCTACGGTACAGACAGTACAAGGGTCCGCACAATTTTTTTGCGCGGACCCTTTTCCTTTACCTTTTATTCCATAATTTTCTTTGTAAGACGAGCTTCTGATGCCTTGGCTTCAATTACTTCCAAAGGACTTCCCATCACAGCCTCCAAAGCAGCGACTACCGCTCCTTCAACGAGAGGACAGTCAAACATCCGGATTCTGCGGTCCTCCATACTTTCAATGACCATTTCTGTTGTCATGACAGCGCTTCCCATATCCATGAGCACTGCGACTCCATCTTCAGAATATACCGCATCTATTGCCCGACTTATCTTGGCGAAGCTCGTTCCAGTGGACCCGTCATCCAGCCCGCCAGCCGCCACAATCCTGGCATTGGATGCCATCATCCTGGAAACTTCGACAACGCCTTCAGCAAGTTTCTGGCTATGAGATACCACCACTATACCTACCATATATCGCCTGCACCTCCCCCACATATAAAGCAGCCTTTTGACTGCTCCTGTTACAAACTCTCTGCTATTACCCGCAACATAAGCAGGGACGATGTTGCTCCCGGATCCTGATGTCCGAGACTGCGCTCACCCAGATAACTTGCCCGACCCTTGGTCGCAATAATTGTCTTTGTAAAGGCAACACCTTTTTCTGCAGCCTCCACCGCCTTCCATACAGCCGTTTTCAGGTCATCCCCTCCGGCAATAGAAATCTTCAGCGCATCACAAGCCGGACAAAGAGCATCCAGCATGGTTTTTTCACCGGGGACGGCCTTGCCCCGCATTTTCACACCATCCACAGCAGCTTCAAATGCAGCTAAAAAACCCACCGCATCCAGTTCTCTTTTTCCCTTACTTACGGCGCCAGCTTTCATGAATGCCGTACCATACAAAGGGCCGGAAGCTCCTCCGACTGTTGATACGAGTTGCATGCCTACCGTCTTTAAAACACTGCCAGTATCATCGTCTTCTTCCATTTGTGACAATTTTTCCGCCACGGCATGGAATCCCCTTGCGAGATTAATGCCATGATCGCCATCACCAATTGCCGTATCAAGTTCTGTCAAAAACGCTTTTTCTTCCTCGACTTTACTGGCAATATTATTGAAAATTTTAATCATTTTTTTGCTGTCGAGCGTCATCATTTTCTGCCCCCTGTTTGAGATTATTTTACTTCACCAATGCCGGAGCAGCCGCCTTGGCATCATAGAGTCTTTTAAGCTCATCGTCAAGACGCAGCAATGTAATAGAAAAACCCGCCATTTCAATGGAAGTCATATAATTTCCTACCATTGTATTATAAACCTTCACCTCATGTGCAGCAAGATAATCCTGGACAAAATCATTTACAATGTAGAGTTCCATCAGCGGTGTCGCCCCCATCCCATTGATGATGACAGTAACTTCCCGCCCTTTATAATCTATATCTGCAAGAATTTTTTCCAATAACGTTTCAGCAACTTTATTTGCCTGTGCAAGCTTTTCCCGATGCGTACCCGGCTCGCCATGAATGCCGATGCCTATTTCCATCTCATCTTCAGCGAGTTCAAAGCCTGGTTTGCCATTTGCCGGAACCGTACATGGTTTTATCGCCATACCCATTGTACGCACATTCGCAATGACCTTCTCCGCTACAGCCTTAACTGACGAAAGGTCTGCCCCTTCTTCCGCCCTGGCACCAGCAATCTTATGCACGAGAATTGTACCCGCCACACCGCGCCGGCCCGTCGTGTAAAGACTGTCTTTCACGGCGACATCATCATTGACAACAACATAATCTGCTTTAATGCCTTCATCTTTCGCCATATCAATCGCCATTTCAAAGTTCAATACATCGCCCGTATAATTTTTGACAATACAAAGGACACCCGGCTCGGTTGCTACAGCCTTAATGCCCTCATAAATCTGATCTGGTGTTGGTGAGGTAAATACCGGACCAGCTACTGCACAGTCAAGCATACCCTCTCCTACAAATCCGCCATGTGCCGGCTCATGCCCACTGCCACCGCCGGAAACAAGCGCAACTTTTCCCTCCTTCTTCGTTGCACGCACAACAACATTCCCACAGGAAAGCTTTTTTAATTGCTGTGGAAAGGCCTTGACCAAGCCCCGTATCATTTGTTCCTCAACCTTTTCCACAGAATTGATTATTTTTTTCATAACATGAAACCCTCCTTTAAAATTTAGACAGTTATGGATTTCTTAAGTATTCGACCATACGCCAATAAATCCTCTTGTAAAATGCCCAAAGAGCCTCATTCCCGTCAATGAAATGAGGCTCATGGAGACTATATCATTTTTTCAATTAAATCATACCAACCATGCGGGCAACTACGAAAGCCGCAACACCACCACAAAGTGGAGCAAAAACCGGAATCCAGGCGTACCCCCAGTCCGAACCACCTTTGCCGGCGATTGGAAGGATTGCATGTGCAATTCTTGGTCCAAGGTCACGAGCTGCGTTCATTGCATATCCGGTAGGACCGCCCAGGCTTAAACCAAGTGCCCAGATTAATACACCGACGATATAAGGACCATAACCCGGAACAAGACTGCCAACTGGTTTCGAGAAGATTGTCCAGATGCAGAACATCAGGAAGAAAGTGGCTATAAACTCGCAAAGGAAATTCGCTGCTGTATTGCGAATAGCCGGTGCTGTGCAGAAAATACCAAGCTTGGCTTCCTTGCTTTCCGTTTCTGCCCAATGCGGCAAATAAGCGAGCCATACGATAGCTCCTCCGACGATGCCGCCAAGGATCTGTATTAGCGAGGTTGCAATACACTGCTGGACCGTATAAACACCAGCAAGCGTTTTAGCAAGTGTAACGGAAGGATTAATATCACCCTGCGGAGCACCAAGTGCAACTGCTGTAAATACACCAAGCGTAACAGCAAATCCCCATCCGGTAGCTATACATATCCAGCCACCGCCAACACCCTTGGATTTATTCAAAGTAAGATTCGCGCAGACGCCACATCCGAAAACAACCAGTACTAAGGTTCCCATAAATTCACCCAGTAAGTTATCCATTTTCCATCCTTCTTTCTATTTATAATATAATTACATACTACCCTGGAAACTTTCATACGGGTTCTGCATTACTTATCTTTGCGGATGCAGAACCCGCATACTGATAAACTTTAAGTGATATTTTCTCCTGTACGATTAATCTTCATCCAGCCAGTGCATGGAATGTTTGACTGCTTTGCGCCACCCCTTATAGAGCTTATCGGCCTCTGCCTTCGGCATCGAGGGCTCAAAACGTCTATCCAGTTTCCAGCTGCTCTTAAGTTCATCCTTGGACTTCCAGACACCAACAGCAAGTCCGGCAAGGTAAGCCGCACCAAGTGCTGTAGTTTCAATGACCTGTGGACGATCTACCGGAACACCCAGGAGATCTGCCTGGAACTGCATGAGAAGATTATTGGCAACAGCGCCGCCATCAACCTTCAGTGCCGCCAGTTTGATATCAGAGTCCTTTTCCATGGCATCAAGAACATCCTTCGTCTGATACGCTATGGAATCGAGTGTCGCACGAACAATATGTGCCTTGCTCGTCCCGCGCGTGATCCCGATAATCGTGCCGCGTGCATTCATATCCCAGTACGGAGCACCGAGTCCGACAAAGGCCGGCACTACGTAAACACCACCCGTATCCTGAACCTTCTTGGCTACCCACTCGGAATCCGGAGCCGAATCCACAAGACGAATTCCATCACGCAGCCACTGGATAGCAGAACCCGCTACAAAAATTGAACCCTCAAGAGCATACTCAACTTTCCCATCAATTCCCCAGGCAATCGTGGTTACAAGCCCATTCTCCGACTTATAAATCCTGTCTCCCGTGTTCATGAGCAGGAAGCACCCTGTACCATAGGTATTTTTTGCCATGCCCGGTTCAAAGCAATTCTGTCCGAAAAGTGCGGCCTGCTGGTCGCCTGCTGCGCCGGCAATCGGGATAGCTGCGCCAATAACGGAAGGAATCGTTTCCCCATACACCTCACTTGAGGAATGGACTTCCGGCAACATGGACTTAGGAACTGTCAGATATTCAAGAAGTTTATCATCCCATTTAAGCTCACGAATATTGAACATAAGTGTACGGGATGCATTCGAATAGTCTGTTACATGTACCTTGCCGCCTGTAAGTTTCCAAATAAGCCAGCTATCAATTGTACCAAAGAGCAAATCTCCTTTTTCCGCTTTCTCTCTCGCGCCCTCAACATGATCGAGAATCCATTTTACCTTCGTTCCTGAGAAGTACGCATCAATGACAAGGCCTGTTTTATCCCTGAATTCATCCACCAGTCCTTTTGCCTTCAAAGCATCGCAGATCTCTGCGGTCTGACGGGATTGCCAAACAATAGCATTGTAAACCGGCCGTCCGGTATGCCTGTCCCAGACAACTGCGGTCTCACGCTGATTCGTGATGCCAATCGCGGCAATGTCATTGGCGGTAATCCCTGCCTGCACGACAGCTTCTTTCATTACAGTCGACATCGTGCTCCAGATTTCGTCTGCGTCATGCTCAACCCAACCCGGATTTGGAAAATACTGCGTAAATTCTTTTTGTGATACACCGATAATTTTTGAATTTTCATCGAATACAATTGCTCTGTTGCTTGTCGTACCTGCATCTAACGCCATTACATACTTTTTACCCATCCTAATACTCCTCCTCATTTATGCATTATACATGTACCGGACATCCGCCTGATAGAAAGGAGAACATCCGCATATAAACTCCGGAAAGCCTTAATAGTCACCTGTAATCTTCTGTGCCAGGTCCAGAATTTTCTCAGCATCTGCCGAACCATACAAATCCTGTGGAATTACAGCTGAGGAAACGTTCGGATATTTTACCTTCAGTTCTGCCAATAAATGCCCCGCCTGTGGTGCCAGCAAAAACGCATCGGCAAAATCAGCCGCCTGTGCAGCTTCCGCCACGGGGAAAAAATTGACAGAGCATTCATATCCAAGACGCGCAGCCTCCGCCTCCATTTTTCTGACCAGCATACTCGTGGAAACCCCGGCAGAACATAATAGAACAATTCTTCGCATAAAACCCACCTCCTCCCTCATTTTCTGAATTTATAGCATATCCCGGC
>DCFU01000030.1:70802-72522 GCA_002319795.1 Megamonas sp. UBA1796 | reverse complement strand
GCACAAACTATTTTACACTACCTAATGGTGGTTTGACTCCTCATGCTGCTCGAATGGCAGCATAAAATTTTATCACCAAGTGTTACAATTTTGCTTGACTACTACATAACATATGTTTGTCAAACCTACAACTATAATTTTTTTTCAAACTATAGTTGTAGGTTTCTACAAAGACAATTTCTATTTTCATTATGAAAATTTAGCTTTAGACTATATAGAAAAACCAGCAAATGTATAATAAAAATTAAAAAAGAAAAATCAGCTAACATTCCCGAAAAATTTAATGCGAGATAAAAAGGAACAGGGCTTAAGCAAAGTGCTGTAATAAAAACAACAGCTAGTTTTATTAAACTTTTATCTTTATTTGACAAAAGTATTGGAATTAAAAAATATGATAATTTATAAAAAACAGATACCTGAGGTATTAAACATATCATTGTAATTAATCCAGTTAACGCAAATACTTTATCTTTTATACGAATATAAGAATAAAGCCCGGAAACCAAAACAAGAATAGAAAATATTTTATACAACATATCTTGTAGATAAAATGGTAAATCTATATTATAAAAGAATAAAGCCATTGACAATCCACCATAATGACAGAAAATAGCAGGATTACTACTAGCCAGTTTAGACGATAATAAAATTTGATTAAAGGTAAATTTTATATTTTCCCAAAATCCACCATGCAAAAAACCAAATGGGATGAAAAACAAGAACGCTGTTAGTGTAACTGTATAAATGAATAGTTTATATTTCCGATCTTTTATAAGGTCGAGCATAAATATAATTGGATAATATTTAATCGAAGTACAAAAAGCAATTAATGAAACCGATATAACAGGATATTTTTCTTTTATTGAAAGTGCTAGAAGACATAACGAAAATAAAAAGATCTCAATATTTCCAGATAAAATAAAAATCTGAAATGGAGTACTTATAAAAAGAAAAATAATTACCATAAAAAAAATGTATATACCTTGTATTTTTTTCTTAACAAGAGCTGTCACAATTGAGCCTACAAATAGTCCTGTCGATATGATCCGAAAAACAATCAAAGCTAGTGTGATTTTTACTTTTGAAATTAGATAAAAAAGCAGAAAAGATAATGGCCCATACGGCATAATATTATCAGGCATAATGTTCGTTTTACCTTCTATAATATTTAAGTTTGAATTCATATGATACATAACACTAAAATCATATACATATGAGTGAATATCTATATCTGGCCAACTAGAAGGAATTGCTTTCATTTCTAGATGTTTTATAAAATTTCCTATTTTAAAATAATCATAATATGCCCCTAATGTTTCTGCACATTGATGCCCAGATAACAAAAAGTATATGGAAATAATTTTAAAAATCATTATAAACATTACAAAAAAAATTATTAATTGCATTTTTTTATCTAGTATGTACATTTTTCTATTTTTACCCATCTTTACTCCTTATCTTACAACTAAGATACATTACATAAAACAACTATTCGGTTTTGACGCTTTATTAAGCAATTATAGTATATCTTATCTATAATTTCATAACAAGTTTTCCAAAATTCAAATACACAAAGTAATAACTTATACAGAAATTTACCATAATTCCCCTATCTATAGCTAAATCTGTTCGCGAATAGGATCAATGTCCAGATAGAGTATAATATTTTTCTTACATTCCGTACTATATTTAGCCATAAAGATACCCCCATAAGTTAGAC
>DCFU01000030.1:0-70564 GCA_002319795.1 Megamonas sp. UBA1796 | reverse complement strand
GATACCCCCATAAGTTAGACTAATTCTAGGTCTAACTTATGGGGGGCAGTACATTTCTCATTTTGTCACATCCTCTTTTCTTCTTATTGATTTTTGCTTTCTGAACAACAATGCACAATCAAACGGATAAGATAATTTCTCTTTTCTCAATATATTAATTCCACACTTTATTTTTCAAAATTAATTCGTTTTTCTTCAACCACTAAAGGGCGTCTCATTTCTCTAATATTAATACTCAATACATATTCACCAACTAGCCCAATAAAAAACAACTGTAATGACCCCAAGAAAAATACGCCTATCAAAATAGCTGCAATTCCCAATTGAAAATAATCCCAATAAACAAGCTTAATCAGCAACGTTATAATAGACACCAACAAGCTAACTGCAGAAAAAAACGATCCTAAAATAGTAGCCATCCGCATCACCACTTTAGAGTACGACGTTATTCCTAACATCGCAATATCATACAAACGAAAAAAATTAAAACTCGACTGACCGAATTTTCTAGTCTCTTGTTCATAATAAACATTAATTCTTTTAAAACCCATTTCAGCCACAATGCCACGTAAATATGGCATTGGATCATCCAATTCTTTTAACACCTTCATGAAGGAATTATCATATAAGCCAAAGCCTGTAAATTGTTCGATATGATCAATATCAGAAATTTTTTTTATAAGCTTATAGTAACATTTTCTTACAAAATACATAAACCTATTTTCTTTACTTTTGTTCTTTATACCAATAACTATTTTATAGCCCTGTTCCCATTTTTTTAAAAACTCCAGTATTAACTCTGGAGGATCCTGCATATCAGCAAACAGCAAAACCGTGCAGTCACCTGTCGTTTGTGTTATTCCATAAAAAACAGACCTTGTAAAACCAAAATTTCTTGCATTAAAAATAGCCTTGACATCCCGGTCTTGTTTGCAAATCATTTCAATTTTTTCTCTGGTTTTATCACTAGAATAATTATCGATAAAAAGCAACTCATAACTATAATCAATACCATAAAAAATATTCTTCAAACGTTCGTATATAAGACGAACATTCACTTCTTCATTATAAGTAGGAATTACAATAGATACTTTTTTCATCTTATCGCTGTCCCCTTATCATATTTAATCAGACAAAAAAGCCTTTATTCCTTCATACAGTGAAATGGTTGGACTCCAATCCGGTAGACACCGCCCCTTAGACCATGGCTCTATAACTTCACGAAAGCGATAAGGCAATGCACCCCATTCGATCCGAAGTTTTTCTTCCCCGATAATACTATAAAAAATATCCACTACTTCACGTAATGATAATACTTCATCTGCCGAGACAACATAACGTCCAGAAAATTTACAGTCTATACACATTTTTCTACCAGCCATAATAAGGGCTTTTACTAAGTCATCTATATAAATAATGTTCATCTTCTGTTCACCATTTGTCATTTGTAACCGAATTTTTTTCTTAATTGCATCGCGTAACAAATTAAAGACTTTCTTTCTATTATCATGCTTACCATAACTGTCAAACAATTCTAATGTAACTACATGTAAACCATACGCTTCCTGATAATATACCAAAATATCCTCAAATGCTTTTTTAGTAGCAGCATACAGACAAACAGGATTATACTCTTTATCCTGATAATGAGTCCAAGTCGTAGAGGTATTCACTAAAAACCTTATATCATTTTTTACCATGGCCTCTACAAGCTTCATTCCAAATGCTATATTACTATTAATTAAATTTGTTAAATCAGAAAAGGAATGCTTTACTAAAACAGAAGCTGCCAAATGATATACTATCATTGGTTGTACCTCTCCTACAATATCCATCATATTGTCCTGATCATCATTATATATATGCAATACTGTGCGATCAGCAACAAATTTTCGCAGCATTTCTGTCTGGGATGCCTCTCTTATAATTCCATGAACCTCATAGCCTTCATTCAAAAGTTCTTTTGCCAAATGCATTCCAGTAAAACCCGTGATACCTGTTATCAATACTCTTTTTTTCATCTGCATTTATATAACCCGACCTCCACAGTATCAACTATGCTCAATAGCTTCTATTATTGTTTTTACCATGTAATCAATTTTCTCATCTGTCATACCCGGATATACCCCAACCCAGAAGGTATCCTTCATTATACGATCTGTATTACTAAGATTACCAACTACCCGATAACCTTTACCAGTTCTACGCATTTCATCAAAACATGGATGCTTAGTGAGATTACCCGCGAACAACATACGCGTTTGAACTCCATGATTCTCTATATAACGAACGATTTTTGCACGGTCTATCCCTTCTTGACATGTTAACAAGAAACCGAACCAGCTTGGCCGTGAATTCTCACACGGTTCCGGCAAAATGAGTTTTTCCCGGAGACCGTCCAAGCCGCGCCGTATTCGATCAAAGTTATGTCTCCTTCGTTCTACAAAGTACGGAAATTTCTTAAGTTGTGCTACACCGATAGCTGCCTGCATATCTGTAGCCTTGAGATTGTAGCCAAAATGTGAATAAACATATTTGTGATCATAACCCAGCGGCAACTCTCCATATTGGAGATCGAAGCGATGTCCACAACGATTATCATGACCAGACGGACATACACAATCTCGACCCCAATCACGAATAGACCGGATAATTTTATTGAGCAATGGACTATCCGTATAGACAGCTCCTCCTTCACCCATTGTCATATGATGTGGCGGATAGAAGCTTGACGTACCGATATCGCCGATTGTACCCGTAAATTTTTTCTCACCATGGATAGTATATTGTGATCCCAGTGCATCGCAGTTGTCCTCTACAAGCCAAAGTTTGTGCTTATCACAAAAAGCTCTGACTATAGAAAGATTAAATGGATTTCCCAGTGTATGAGCAATCATAACCGCTTTTGTTTTGGATGAATAGGCTTCTTCTAACTTCGTTACATCAATATTGTATTGAGGAATAGTAACATCGATAAATACAGGCACAGCCCCATATTGAATAATGGGTGCTACTGTCGTTGGAAAACCAGCGGCCACTGTGATTACCTCATCTCCACGTTTTACAGCACGATTTCCTAAAAGTGGTGAAGTCAATGCCATAAACGCATTGAGATTTGCCGATGAACCAGAATTTACTAATGCGCAATATTTCACATTCAAATATCTAGCAAAGTTCTTTTCAAACTCATCCGTATAACGTCCAGCCGTAAGCCAAAATTCTAAAGCACTATCTACGAGATTTACCATTTCCACATGATTATAGACACGTGATGCATACGGGATACGTTCGCCCTCCTTATAAATCTCATCCTTATTGTGATATATATCGCAATACTTCTTGACCATTGCTAAAATCTGGTCATGCATTTCCTGTTGTCCCATTATGACATTCCCTCACATTCATAAACTCTTTTATTTGTTTTTCCATACAAGTCCCAATATCTTCATTTTTTTGATATACCTTAGCCCATTCGACAGTTTTCTGAATTGCCTCTTCTATATGCCATTTAGGCTGCCACTGAAATGCACTCTTGAGTTTTGAACAATCCAACTTCAAGAACTTGGATTCATGCGGGCCTTCAACACTAACATTCTTCCATTTCTGACCATTGCCCCAAGCCTGGCAAAATATGTCTACAAGACCACTGGTAGTTACACAGTCACAGTCATCCGGTCCAACGTTGTAGCACCCTGCATACTTCCCATCTTTATACTGTGCCTGACAAATCATCAAATACACATACAGCGGCTCTAATACATGTTGGTAAGGACGTGTAGAACAAGGATTCCGAACCTCGATTTCCCTGCCCTCATACGCCGCCCTAATAGAATCGGGAATAATACGGTTCACAGAAAAATCACCTCCACCGATAACATTGCCCGCTCTAGCTGTAGAAACGGCCACCTGCCCATCAGCAAAAAAACTGTTTTTATAGCTATGGGTCACAAGTTCTGAGCAGCTTTTGCTATTAGAATAGGGATCAAATCCATCCAAAGGCTCATTTTCACGATAGCCCCATACCCATTCGTTATTTTTATAGACCTTGTCCGTCGTGATATTCAAAAAAGATTTTGCTGTGGTACTGTTTCGTACACATTCTAAGAGATTCACCGTCCCCATTACATTTGTTGAGTAGGTTCCCACAGGATCTTGATAGCTTTGAATGACAATCGGCTGCGCTGCCAAATGCAGCACAATTTCGGGCTGTGCCGCCATAAAAGCTTTCTGCAGAGCCGCCATATCTCTAATATCACCAATGACTGAGTCCATGGCAGCCTCTACGCCAGAAAGCCGGAAAACCTCCCCCCCCTCCTCTGTCGGAGGTAGTAGAGAATAACCAGTCACTTCGGCGCCTGCCATCTGCAAAATCTTGCAAAGCCACATACCCTTAAAACCAGTATGGCCCGTTACAAATACTTTTTTTCTTTTATAGAACGCAAAATCCATTACCATATTTTCCACGGAGCCGTTCCCTCTCCCCACATAGTCTCTAACTGCATTTTATCCCGCTGAGTATCCATACATTTCCAGAAACCTTCGTGCTTATAAGCTATCAACTGGCCTTCAGCTGCAACTTGCTCTAATGGATTTTGTTCAAATACAGTCTCATCCCCATCAATATAATCAAAAATCTCTGGTTCAACAACCATAAACCCTGCATTAATCATGCTACCATCCAAATCTTTTTTTTCTCTAAAAGACTTGATAAGACCTTCCTTAGCTATATCCAATACGCCAAAGCGTTGGCCAACATTAACCGCTGTCATCGTTATAAGCTTTTTATTTCTCTTATGAAATTCCATAAGTTTGCTGATTTCCACATTACCAACACCATCACCATATGTCAACATAAACGCTTTATTACCCACATATTTTTGAACCCTTTTAATGCGTCCACCCGTCATTGTATTGAGCCCTGTATCGACCACTGTGACCTTCCACGGCTCTGCAGTATTGTGATGAATCATCATCTCATTATTATTTGTAAAGTCAAAGGTGACATCAGAAGTATGCAAAAAATAATCTGCAAAATACTCCTTAATGATATGCTGTTTATAGCCAGCACAAATCACAAACTCATTGAAACCATACGCAGAATAAATCTTCATGATGTGCCAAAGAATAGGCTGCCCACCAATCTCAATCATCGGTTTAGGCCGCAGGTGCGACTCTTCACTGATTCGTGTACCAAATCCTCCCGCTAAAATAACCACCTTCATAATAATCCCTCACATTTCATCAAAGTTAATACAATACAAAAAATATCTTAATGTTTCATAAACAGCCAACTCTTTTGTTTATAAAAACATACTACAATAAAAATAATATAATATGCAGCAAAAATACCAATTGAAATCTTACATAACTTATTATCATAAATAACCTCAATAACATGTTCACCACTATCAATATTAAGATATGCCTGCCCCTTATATATTTGTGGTTCAATTGCTATTCCATCAATATAAAATTTCAAATTTGGATTTCTAAAATATAAAAATTCAACGATAGAAGATTTATTTGCCTTAGTCTTCAATAAAAAGTTATTCGCATCATTGGAATAAAATTGTTCAATATTTTCTTTTCCCAACCCATAAGCATAAAAAACACCATTGTCAAATGATCCAGTTTGATCTATAACATTTTTCCCTTTAGCAATGAATTCCGGAACATACTTCTTCAAAAAATATACAGTATGCGTTGAATTCAAAGCAATAGTTGGTCTTGTATTATCGATATATGTTCTCAAGATATCTGTTCTGTTATATACACCATTCTCGACCACAAGTATATCAGCACGCGTATCAAGAAGATAGCCTATACTATTTTCATCAATCTTAATTTCAGGTACAATATATGGAGAAAGATTTTCATATACTCTAGGTCTTGATAAATGCGGCTCATATCCACTATAACCTACCAAATTAAGCTTTGATAATCGATACCATGCAAAATTATCCGGTACATAGGTACGTGCCACTGTTGTATCATCATAATTCACAAATCTAATTTTGTCTTTATTTCCCAGATTCGCAAGTATGCTTTGATCTAATGAAAATATCACTGGCTTATTAAAAACTATACTCCTAGAAACAAAATCACCAATAGGGCGATATATCTCGTTACTATCATAGAAATACATAAGTCCAGGAACAAATATCGCTATAATGAACATATATATCGATAATTTGTGCAAAAAACCCAATTTGATAAAACTTATTATCACAAGAATAGATAATAATAATGCTTTTTCCATTGCTCCTTTATCCAATATATATAATGAATCTTTAGCCGGAATTACTAATATCACGAAAAACGCCACGATTAATAACTTTAATAAATTTATCAAATCGTTATGAATCATTTTGGGATCCACATGATTTAGACAGCAACATAACATCAAATACAATAATGGAAGAGAAATCATTAAAAATCGTATAGGTAAATGCATCGCCCCAATAATCGGACACACTGAGTAAAACCAAGCTGCAATTGGGAAATCAATGCCAAACGAATCAACAAGAAAGAAACTAACTATTAATCCACTTATATAGAGTAATTTTCGATTTCCTGCTGAAAGATATTTATAAACATCATATCTAATAATAGCATACATTATAAATGACCAAACAATACCAAAAGAAATGAGCCGAAACTGTTCTAATGCCCTTGGTTGAGAAACGTTAAATGCTGTATCAAAAATGTTAATAACATTTTCGATATTCAAGGATAACGAAACCGCAGTATTCAAGGAAATATGTCCATTTTGCACATACTTTAGAGTATACATCGTTACTTGCCAATAATATGTCGCACAAACTAAAACAGCAACAATAATTGGCAAAAGTAACCAAGAAAGGCACAATTTAGTTGATAAATTCATATAATATTTTCCATAAGCAAACGCGAAAATCAAGCACACCAAAATCGCCATCACAGACATTGGCAAATAACCTGCTGTAAGCATTAATACACTTGGAAAAGAATAACATATAATATCACTAATGCTCACTGTCTGCCTTTGTAAAATAAGTAACATATAATATAGCAATGGAGCCAGCAACACTGTAACTAAGAAAAACCCTGTTGCCCACGATTCATATATAACAATAACAATACTACATACTGCATATAATAATGCCACTGGATTAGAAAGCTTAAAAAACTTTCGTGCTATCAATTGATAATAAAATGTTGCTATAAATACATGGCATAAAAAAAATAATATATAAACAATTTTAGGGTGTATATGCGTAGCCAAAAGTGCAAATAAATAATTGAACAAGTATGACGTTGTAATGTTACTTCTCATAAAAAACTCTGATGACCCGTTAAATGTATCTGTATCTATTCCATATAAATTTCCCTGCTGTAAAAATGATACCAGCTTTAAAAAAGATGGATACCCTAATAAAAACGCATCATTAGCATTAGAAAAAGTAACAATATCCGAGAACAACTTTTGACCTAAAAAAGGTAAAAAAACCAACATAGCTATAAATAAGGACGAAACTATTTCATATCTATTATTCTTTATATATCTAATAATTAAAATCACCGCTTCCTTCTTTTTATCCAAGCATAAAGTTCACTTCTGCTTATCATATCTTATATCATCTACCTCCAAATATCTTCCACTTTGAACCTCAATGACTTCCAATGGAATTTTACCAGGATTTTCAATGGCATGTATTACTCCAATTGGGCAAAACTCACCATCATTCTCGTGCAGTAAACGAACTTCATCGCCCTTTAATACCTTACCTGTCCCTGATGCAATAATCCAGTGCTCTGATCTATGGTAATGCAAATGCATCTTAACTTTCTCCCCAGGCTTGATAATCATTTTCTTCATCCGATATCCAGGTCCTTCTCCAAGCAGTGTATAACTACCCCATGAATGATAAATTGTCGTATGTTCTGTAGCTTCTTTACGCCCACGCTTTTTTAATTCATCGACTAAATCTTTGACTTTTTGCGATGTTCCCCTTTGAGACACTAAAACCAGATCCGGAGTCTCAACAATAATCAAATTTTCAAGACTAATGCCTGTAATCAATCGTCCATTAGATACCATTAGACTATTCTTACAATCAATTGCGATACAATCTCCCTTAATTGCGTTTCCCTTCGCATCTTTGTCCAAGACATCATAAATTGCATCCCATGACCCTACATCATTCCAATAAAGCTTTAAAGGTAAAATAACAATTCTTGACGATTTTTCTGCTATTGCATAATCAATAGAAATATTTGGCATTTTCAAAAACTGTTGAATTGTTTCAGCATAGTTCTCCTGCAAACAAGTCAAAATATCCGGATGATATTTTGCTAATTCCTCTAAATAACAACGAATAGTAAAAGAAAACATCCCTGAATTCCAATAAAAATTCCCTGCCTTAATATATTTTTTAGCAGTTTCTAAATTTGGTTTCTCTTTAACCTCTCCTGCTTTGAAGGCTTCTGTACCTGGATAAGAATCTACTGCCTCCATATAACCAAATCCGGTTGCGGGATATGTGGGAGGAATTCCAAAGGTTACCACATTTCCTTTAGCAGCCAATATATTAGCTTCTTCAACTGAAGCCGAAAAAACATTGTTAGGACGGATTATATGATCCGAAGTAGATACAAACAATATTTCATTATCATCACAACCTAAAACATCTTGGCAATATCTCGCTGCTAATGCGATTGCAGGTGCTGTGTTTCGCGATGCAGGCTCTAATAAAATATGTGCATCATGTGCTCCACACATTGCAGCCTCATTTTGTACATAATATTGGTATTTTTTATTAGTCACAATAATAATATCCGATATTTGACAAATATTACGAAAACGTTCTATCGTATGAACCAACAACGATTTATTGTCATCAATATTTAAAAATTGTTTAGGCCTGCTCTCTCTAGATAGTGGAAAAAGTCGTGTTCCGCCGCCACCTGCCAATATAACTACTTTCAAGGATGCCACCTCACATATTCTGAACCTTAACCTCTGCCTTTACACGCTTCAAATCTGCTTCAATCATCATTTCTATTAATTGTTTCAATGATGTCTTATTCTTCCATCCTAATTTAATCTGTGCTTTTGTCGGATCCCCCAACAGTACATCAACTTCAGCTGGCCGATAAAATGATGGATCTATTTCTACATAATCCCGATAATTTAAGCCCACATGTTCGAAAGCTATTTGACACATATCACGTACAGTAGTCGTCTGCCCTGTAGCAATTACATAAACATCGGGTTCATCTTCCTGAAGCATCAACCACATGGCTTCAACATAATCCCCAGCAAATCCCCAATCTCTCTTTGCATCAATATTTCCAAGGTATAATTTATCCCGGACACCAAGCTTAATACGCGCGACAGCATCCGTTACCTTCCGAGTCACAAATTCAATTCCACGCAAGGGCGACTCATGATTGAACAAAATACCACAACAACCAAAAATACTAAAACTTTCATAATAGTTTATTGTCATCCAATGTGCAAAAAGTTTTGAAACACCATATGGACTTCTCGGATAAAATGGCGTCGTTTCGGACTGTAACGGATATGCAGGTATACCTCCAAACATCTCTGAAGTTGATGCTTGGTAAAACTTTATCTTAGGATTTGTTAAACGGATAGCTTCCAAGCAATTTAAAGCACCAAACCCGGTTGATAATGCCGTTAGCTGAGGCTGATTCCACGATGTTCCGACAAAACTTTGAGCACCAAGATTATAGAATTCTACTGGTTGCGCTATATGAATTGCCCGAATAATTGATGTCACATCGCTCAAATCTCCCTCAATCATTTCAACCTTTCTATCGACTCCAAGGTACGCAAGACGCCACATTGTTGGTGTTGAGCGTCTTGCCAATAAACCATATACCTTATACCCCTTATCAATCAAAAACTTTGATAAATATGCACCATCTTGTCCTGTTATTCCTGTAATTAAAGCCGATTTTTCCATTTTTTCTCCTTATCCTACATATATATCTTTCCTATTATCATTAAGCTCTACGCCTTTGTCATACATACTAATAAAAATTGTGTCTTCTTTAAAGATAAAATCATGTGTAACATAAGGTGGTATTAGAAACATATCCCCTTGATAAAAAGACTGTTTTGTTTCTTCCCCATCCTTTCTCGCCACCAAGTCAAAAGAACCACGCACAATATAAAAAGCTTCATTATTCAGCTTATGGTAATGCCCACCTCTTTTTGACCCAGCGACTGCCTCGGTCACATTAATTTGATTATACCCCTCACGCACAAGCTGAGTCAAACACCCCCGCTGATCCTTAAAAATAAAATCCGGTTTTAAAAATTTTATCATTATATCCACCTCATTCAAACTTCATTCTTATTTCTTCTAAATGCAATAATTTTTTTACCTTAGCATTATCTAATAAAACAGATCTAGGCCGTTTAACTGCAAATATCGCATTATCGTCACTTAAAGAAATCGGCCGTATCAAATTCGTGGGATAACCATGTTTCTGCGCTATACGGACTCCTACATCATATTTACTTAATGACTCGTCCCCTGAAACATTTAAACACTTAGCCATATCTTCAGTATAACTTTCCATCAACGTGATGGTTATTTTCGCCACAGTATCAAAGTCAAGCATAGATTTATACATATCTGAAAACATCTCAACACGTTTTCCTTGTGACAAATCTTCTATAATGCAATCATAAAAATGTTTTTTATGCATCAGCAAACTAGGCCCCATCAACACCGGAAAACGAAGTACATTTTTCCCAGCACCATAAACAATTTCTTCAGCAATTTTCTTATGTTTTCCATAAAGATTTAATGGATTGAGTGAACTTTCTTCATTAAATTTTTTATTTTCACCTCCATCTCCATAGACCATTTCTGTAGAAGGATAAAAAAAACATCTTGTATCATAGAATTTATTAATAAAATAAGACAAGCAGGTGATATTTATATGCCAAGCAAACTGTAGATTTTTTTCCACCTGATCAGGATGATGGTATGCTGCTAAATAAATAATTTTCAAACTCTCATGAGTAATTGCTGTATCCTCACTCAATAAGTCTACTCCTGCAAAATCCGAAACATCCAAATGCCTCCATTGTACGCGTTTATCACAAATTAAAGATAGGTGATTATTACTATTGGCTGTTGCCAATATCATTTCATTAGAATATGTCAAAATTTTTTTTATCATATACGCACCAATAAAGCCATTTGCTCCAATAATCAAGTACACTTTACACACCGCCTTTATTCTAAAAATTGAAATACTTTCTACAATATCGACCATAAATTTTTCCTATTTTGATATATAACCAACTCTTTTTCGGTATGACTCTCATTATAATTCGCAGACTTCTAATTATAATGTATGGTTTTAAAGGAATAGTACTTAGCCACATTCCAAAATCGTCTTTTCCTATTTCGTGATAACGACAAAGTCCTTGTATATAACGCATCTCCTGATCCGGCTGAACCAATTTGTTCTTACAATCAGCACGACGCCCACAAACAAACGTCATTCTTTTACTAAATACCACATCTGTTTTTTTATTTAAGACGCTCGTATAAACATACGCTAAATATTCATTTCCATCTATAGAGTCGAATACATATTGGGGCAACTGATTTAATACTACCTTATCAAATAAAAACACACCAGGACACGGAAACGATGTTTTCAATGCAGACTTGCCATTGTAGTACAAGATAAAATCTTTTTCCTTAGGTCTATCAAAAGACTTAACCTGCCAAATTCCATTTGTATCGACATAAAGCTGTCCTGAACAAGCCAACATACCCTTGCTATCCTGTAAAGTTCGCATTAATGTTGTAACATGATCTCTAAACCAATATTCTTCCGCATCTGTCATCATAAAATATTCACTATTAATATATCGAGATATCTGTGCAAATATCTGCCCATTTGTCAGCACCATATTCTTATTTGAGTCAAACATTTTAACTGGATAAATTGATATTTTAATTTTAGTGTCCTTCAATTGTTCACATATAAATTCATTAAGTGTAATATCAAGAGCTACAGTTAAATAAATTGATGCAAAAATTTGCCGTTTTACATTATTTACGACTTTTCGTATAGCTTCACCTGCCCTCTTCAAATCACTATACGGACAAACATATAAAACATGCACCTGCTCCTGTGAATTTTTGGAAAATAATGATGTTTTAACAGATTCTAGACGGTTTGGATGATTTTCAAAAATTTTTTCCAAATAAGCATTTAATGTATATTTTTTCAAAAATATTTGCTGCGATTGTCTTGCTAATGTCATAGCTTCTTTTTTATGATCAAGTATCCAGCGATATTTTTCCATAACTTGCTGAAAGGTATCTTTCGGATTATTTTTATTATAGTCAACAAAAAGTGCCGCATCACCAAACATTTGTTTCATCAACAAATTATTATCTGATATAATAACCGCTCCTGCAGCACAGGCTTCAAAAGCACGATTCGTAACAGCTCCTGCCCTACGATGAACATCAGACGAAAAAACCAAGCAAATCCCACATTTATTTAGTTCATCCAATAAAGAAAACCCATCAAATGGAATTGGATATTGATAGCACTTATACCCAGCCCAAGGATGGATTCCCCCCCATGCTTTATTCGTAGTTGCATTTGGTCCAAATATTTTTACAACGCCCTCAGTGTCCAAAAGTTTCATCAAACTTTCGTTCCTGCCATGTTTATCAACAAGAATATCCCAATTCATCCCACAATAAAACAGCTTTGGATTAGCAAGATTTGGTTCCATTATCGCGCTTTTTGGGAATGTTCCCATCATTACTGAAGCATCTGTTAAATTTCGGGGCGATTCTAACAATATACTTTGCAAATGTGCCGACATACTTCCCTTATCATAAATAAGATAATCATCATTCATAATATAATTATCTATACTCTGCCTATAGCCATCAAATTTCAAGGGAATTTCTGGTGGATTCCAAACTGTGTGGTAGTAAAAAGCATCTATAAGCTTCGGTGTATCATAATGTAGCGATAAAACAAATTCCAAATTCTCCGCTTTTTTTTCTGTTGATTCATAATTTGCATCCAATACAAATCCATAATTATCTATAGGTACGCATTCAGCATCAATTTCTTGTGCTGCCCGCATTGTACGGCTAATTATCTCACTCTCTGCATTTTTTATGCCTGGCCAAGTTAAAATGATACCAAAGCGCCTTTTATTCATGTGATAACCACCTCTTCATTCATAAATTTCTCAAATATCGTTCAAATTGCTGATGATATTTTTTTTCCAGTAACCGCCGGATTTTCTGCCCATGTACTATCCTTAACAAAATACGGTACACCCTAACCATACAATACGATTTTATAGGCAACTCGATGATCGATTGCAGCACATTTTTTTTTGTATTTCTTGCCTTATTTACAGCTTGATGATCATATCGTGTCAACTCGCACAAAAATCTATTTTCATGAATATTTTTAATTACTGTATTGCAATTATATTTCTTTTTATAACTTTTTCGCAATGTCATTCGCCTAGAAAAAACTAGATTTTTTTTATCTTTTTCCAACAAAATACTAACATAAGCTAAATGCTCTTTTCCATCTAACATATCAAAAAAGAACTCTGGTAATAATGCATGTACCTTTGCACGTAATAAAATTGCCCCCGCAGCCAACTCTACAGAATCTTCGTTCTGAAGCTGATTATATAGCTCAATCTCTTCTATCTTCTCAAAAAGATTGACCCTACAGGTTCCGTCTTCAGTCTTCTCCAACTGACCAGAATTTGCCCCCCACGCTTCTGGATTATCCTCTAGTGTCCGAAGCAATGTCGTCACATGATCTCTAAACCAATATTCATCTGATATCATAAACATAAAGTCATCATGCGGCTCTAATTTCCTAAGTTCTTTTATTGCTTGCCCATTTGATATTTTACGAACACCATTTTTATCATGCAATGGCATCAGTACAACTCTAGCTTCAATCTGTTCTTTTTCTATTGCTTGATTAACTTCCAAGTGTAATTGCACATCTACTGCAACCACTAAAATAATATTTTTATAAACTTGTCTTTTAATATTTTGGCATACAACAGATAGTTCATCTTCCAAATCGCTCGGCTTGATACTATCACAAACATAGAAAACAGCGACCCGTTCACACTCATCCGTTGCAAATAAATCGGACCTGTGTACAGCCAAGCGTTCTGCATGATTATTTAATATTGATCTTAAATAATGATTCAAAGTATATCGTTCACAAAAAATCTTCTGTGCTTTTTCCGCAAGTCGTTTTGCTTCGTCTTTATGTGTACAAATCCACTCATATTTCTCTATAATTTGATTCACTGTATCTCGTGGATTTGCTCTATTATAGTCTATGAAAAGTGCCGCATCCCCAAACATTTCTTTCATCAAAGGATTATCATCCGAAATCATAACTGCACCTGCAACACAAGCTTCAAATGCACGATTTGTAACTGCTCCAGCCTTTCGATGAATATCCGAAGAAAGTACCAGACATACCCCACACTTATGCAAGTATTGCAATAAAGAAAATCCATCAAAAGGAATCTCGCCCTGATAACAACGATAACCTGCCCATGGCCGTATTCCTCCCCATGCTTTATCTGGACCATAAATACATATAATTTCTGCATCATCCAAAAGTTTCATTACGGATTCATGTCGACCACTTTGATGAACCAATACATCCCAATTTATACCACAGTAAAATAACTTTGGCTCATTTAGTTCAACAGGCATAATTGCACTCTCAGGAAAAGTCCCCATTAGCTGTGAACATCCCGTTAAGGTTCTCTGCTTTCCCCACAACATACTTTTTAAATGATTGGACATTCCACCATGATCATAAATTAAATAGTCATCGCACATCGTATAATTGTCAACAAAATTTCCATAGTCTTTACTATCTAAAGGAATCTCTGGCGGATTCCAAATCGCACAATAATAAAAAGCGTCTAAAGATTTAAAGGTAAGAAAATGCATAGACAAAACAAAATCTAGTTCTTCTTCCCGAACCATACATTCTGTACTATTAATTTCGTCATCCAACAGATGTCCACTATTATCTATTACCACACATTCTATATCTTCTTCCTCAGCAGCATGCTGAATTCTTTTAATTAATTCCAGTTCCGCACCAAGCTTCATCCCTGGCCAAGGATATGGTATCGCGATTTTCTTTTGCTTCATGGTCTTGCCACCTTTCATCTGAATTTCCCAGTATACCACACAGCATCTATACCGACATAGCGTGTACCCACTATATCGATTCGATAATTATCTCCAATATGAATCATCTTATCCGATGGTACTGCAGTTGTAGCTCGCACAAATTGCTGCAAATGACCAAACCATTTATTGCAACCTATTTCATTGGATACAAAAATTTCCCAAAATCCTTTATATCCCAACTGATGTAAAATATCCCGAATTTCCACCTCCGGCAAATACATATCTGAAGTTGCAACTAAAATCTTTCCTCTCTGTTGCAATCTATGAAAAACCTCTAGCATATATAAATTAGCATAAATACAATTTTTTTCCGCTGCAATCTCTATTGCCATCGCTTTTTTCAGTGATATTGGCAATTTTATTGGAAAGTTTTCATAAATATCTCGCAGGTTGACTTCTCTCTCTGGCTTTTGCGTTCGTTTTCTTGCTATTATCTCAGCACAAATACGTCGTTCACGAAAATCTGGAATTCCTATTTCATAACCAATTTCTGTAAATACATCTGCCGGAATGTCGCATTTCCGAAAAACCAATGTATCAAAAACATCAAATGAAATTACTTGATATCTTGAAAGATACCATGCTAACAATGTCGGCGAAATAAACTGCCAACGACATCGATTCAGAAAGACAGCAACTTTCACAAAGGATCTACGAAACAATCTTTTCATAGTTGATTCCTTTTAAATAAAATCAAATGCCAAATATATATATTCCATCGATACCATAGCCGCTTCCAAGATGAAGTTAGGAAAGCTATTGTGCCATATGGCCAGTAAATATTCTTTATCCCTTCCAAAGAATATCCCCCCCATATTTTTCTATATAGCATCTCATAAACATTGTATATTTTCAAGCTCTCACATTGTTCCGGTGCTGTTAATGGATATTTTTTCTGATCAAACATATCATCTGCAAAAGCGAATTGCCCATAAGTATAGGCCTCTTCCCGAGTAGGATATGCCATAATACGATGCAGAAGCCTTCTCGTCATATTCCATTCAACTCTGGACATCCGCATATTTAAAACTTCATGCTCAACTTCTATTTTCTGTCTTACCCAGTCCAAAATCCCTTGAATCTGCATATCAATAAGTTTTGCCTGTAGATCATCTGTGTGGTATATATCCAAAACCGGCACATACTTAGCAGCATCTTTTTTATAAGATAAAGTTGTGCCATGTGGAGCCGATAACATCAACTCAAACAAATGCGTATTAAAATATATCTTATCCTTATTGCTGCTATGCGGCGTAAGGTACCACGAATAGTATTCACCATCTGATTTGTCGTGCCTCTTATTCAAGAATCCAAAATAAAATCCTTTAAACCCACCCACATATCCGGCATGTTGCATCAGCTGCCGCATTGAACGCTGTAAGGAACCACTCCAACCGCTGTCCACAATAGCAATATCCTTCTGCTCAAACATATGTTCTTGTCGAAAATAGGCAATCGTCTCAGCAAATCTTGCTTCGGAATTTTTCCTCATTGTGCTGCAAAACACAAAATTATGTCTTAATGACTTTGATAATTCCTCTGTTTCTGGCGCAGATAACTCAACTGAAGCTCTTATTTTATCAAAGCCAATTTCTTTCATAATTTGGTCCTGAATTTCACAAGAAATCAAGCCAATCCGTTTAAATAAATCACGAATGTTAACATGAAGCCCTGGCAAAAAAATCAAATGATAAGCTTCATCTCCAATAAAATAATAGCTTGGAAATCTTAACGCGTTTCTCGAACAATACAAGTACCGGCACTCTATTGCAATTCCTTCCTGTTCACAAATCATCTGTGCAACCTTGCAAAGCACATATCCATCCCTTGCCAAAAAGTATAACGTCTTAATCTTGCTTGAAACCGCCTTTTGGATAATCCATTTTACATAATAATAAATAATCGGCGCAGTATACTTCTGGCTCAATTGGTAAATATCCGTCACAACCTATCATTCCAATCGTAAATAATGTCTCCAAAATGTTTGATCTGTCAGCCGTTCTTTCCGAAAATCAAGGTATCTTTTATGAATAGCTTCGTATTTCACAAATTGGCAAATTACCATCTGCAAAGTATTCAAAAAAGAGCATGCGATATTTTTATCATAGCCATAACCTCTAACCTCCGCAAATTTTTCATCCGCCCCCATTCGCGTAATCTCTTCAAATCCGGCACCATGATCCCTGAGTGCTATCTCAAAATTCCTTACACCAAGACCATCACGATGATACACACGCCTAAATAATCGCCCCATGGCTGCTAAAAAAAAGGTCCAACGGCTGCAGCCCATTGCAAAATGATTTAAAATAAGCATATTGCGATCATTAAAATAATTAATTGCCGGATTTGCTTTTTTTTCAAATGTTTCATGCCATACACCAACACCATTCATAGTCATAACTGGCTCATTATTGCGTATACCATATTCCATATCGTCGCTTTTGATAAACACTGGTAGCGGATAACCATTCTGTCGAATAACCTGCATCGGTATACAGCAAAACCACCATGCCGCATAAGTATTTATTTTCTCGGGAAACTTCTCATTTTCATAAAGCTTCTTTTTATCCGTCAAATCAAAGCTACGCCCAAATGCAATCAACTGTATACGTTTCCAGTAAGCTGTATTTTCAAATTGCTCTGTAGGTTTCTGCATATTTAGCATTGCACCACCAAACATTTGCATGTTCCGTTCTTCTTTAACATGCTGACAAACCTTATAAACACGTTCCAGCGCACTATTTTCAATAACAACATCATCATCCATCATTAAAACATAATTATTACGTCCTTGATTAACCTGTTCCATCAATCCACGCGTAAAGCCACCGGACCCACCATAGTTAGGATTCGGTATCACTTGAATATTTTCTCCTAAAACGTCTGTTAACGTCCGACCATTATCAACAATCATGACGCTAAACTTATCATTTGCATCAATAAGCTTTTTCAAAACTTCTACATTATGTTTTACATATTTTTCTCGCTTAAAAGTGCAAATTACAATTCCGATTCTTACATCCTGTCTCGTCGCAAAATTGCCATACACCCCACCTTTAACAAACGTAAGTTCATCTGATAACGCTGTCAATTCTATTCCAATAACATCTATGCCTTTTTCCAATAGTTGGTCAAATGGTAAATCATATACAAAAACATCATTCGCTTCAATTACCTGAAGCATCTGCCTCCCACTTGCATTAATTGCATAAATTTCTGCTCGTGCCCGCCCAATCATGGAAAAAGAAATATGTACTGTTGTCAACGATGTATAATCATGCCATTTTTTTACAGAAAAACAATTGAAATAAGTCCCAAAGTCCATTATCTCATTCCTGCTGACTACTATCCCTTCTGTGCTTCGTCTAATATTATCTCCCAAAATATATAATTTCTGCGTTTCTTTTTTTTCAGGCAAAGTAATCGGATAAATCAATTCCATTTCGTTTTCAATGCTTCTGATATTCATTGCAAATCCTTCCCGCTTCACCAATATCACGCAGTTTACCATGTTCTAACCAGGCTACGGTATTGCAAATCTTTTCAACCGTATGTATATCATGTGAAACCAAAATAATTGTCGTACCAGCTTCCATCATCTGCGTGATTCGCTGCTCGCATTTCTGCTGAAATTGATAATCGCCAACAGATAAAACTTCATCGACAATCAAAATATCTGGCCGAACCTCTGTAGCAATTGCAAAGCCAAGCCGTGAATACATTCCGCTCGAAAAGTTTTTCACTGGTACATTTATAAAATCACGCAACTCAGCAAAGTCAATAATTGCATTAAAGTGTTCTTGCAAAAAAGCTTTATTATGTCCTAGTATGGCTCCATTCAAGAAAACATTCTCCATCGCAGTCAGCTCCGGATCAAATCCTGCTCCCACCTCAATCAGCGGCGCAATATTACCTCGGACAATAACCTGTCCCTCTGTCGGTTTCAACACTCCTGCCAAAACTTTAAGCATCGTTGATTTACCTGCACCATTAAACCCCACTAAGCCAAATGCTTCTCCCTTCTCAATAGAAAAAGAAACATCTTTCAAGGCAACGAACTCATTATACATAAGTTTTCCCTTAATCAACTTTACGATGTATTCCTTCAATGTATCAACTTTTTCTTCCATTAAATTGAATTTCATAGTTACATGATCTACTTCAATAATTTTCTCAGCCATACAAATCTCCTTAAAGATACAAGATAAACTTATTTTGCGCTTTACGAAAAACTATAATACCCACCAACACAGAAGCTAATGCTAACCCAAAACATATTCCCACGGTATCCATATGCGGCAATCCACCACTATAGATAACTTCTCTAAATCCTTTGATAAAATAGTATAACGGATTATAATCCAATAAAAATCTGTATTCTGGCGGAATAATTGATTCTGGATAAAAAATAGGTGTTGCATAATTCAATGCAGAAATCAATACTCTATATAAATGAAACATGTCCCGGAAATAGACCACGCATGCTGATAATATCAATCCTATCCCCAAACAAAAAATAAGCATAAGCAACAACGGAAAAATAAACGCTAAAGTTTTCCATGTAGGAATCTGCCCTGTATATATCATAATCACTAGAATAGCCGGCAAGGTAAACACCAAATTCATGCAGCTTGACATAACCCTCGAAAAAGGGAATAAATATTTAGGCATATAAACCTTCTTAATCAATGCACTGTTCTCTAGAATTGACCCCATAGCAAATGATGTTGCCTCACTAAAAAAAGTAAATGCCACCTGACCGACTAAAAGGTATAACACATAATTTTCAACATCAAAACGAAACAGTGTTGAAAAAACCATTACCGTAATAATCATCATTAAAAGAGGATTCAGCATACTCCAAAGCACACCTAAAACACTGCGACGATATTTCTTTTTTATATCCCGTTCAACCAAAACATATAAAAGGTATTTATACTTATAAAATGTCGTAAAATATGTTCCCAAACTCCCACTCCTAAAAAAACTTTCTCTATCAAAATTTTGTTGGCCAATTTTGATATTCTAAATAAGCCACATTGACTTCCTGATACTTCATACTATTAGCTTCCAACCACTATTAATGGTTCTAATATTATATCATCCATTAATAATATATAATTTATCTTTCCCTGCTGCATATATTCTAGCATTCCGCGAGTGAATCCTCCACTTCCGCCATAATTTCGATCTTGTATAACACGTATTTTTCTAGATTTAGTATACTTATGCAATGTACTACCATTATCAATAATTAAAACATCCATCCAAGAATATTTATCAATTAAGTTTTCTAAAACATACATTGTACGCATCATATATTTTTCTCTACGATATGTACAAATTGCAGCCCTTAGTCTCTGATTCTGCCAGCACGAAAAATCTTCATAATATGTTCCTTCAAGAAACCTACTAGCACTATCTTGTTTATATAGCACCAAGCCTAAAATATCGCCATTTAACTTGTTTAAACAAAAATGGCGCATATATACTTCCTTTTCTATTGTTTCTGAAAAAATATTTTTTCTCCTTCAATGCTAATGAGTTTCCAAACAATAAAAAATCGCCCTTTTACTTGTAATTTTACGTCAATAGATTGAAGAGTCGTATACCGCAGCCATTTTTTATACTAAATGAATTAAAATAAGTGATAAAATCTAATGCACCCTTCAAACTATTATTATGTATATATAAATCACTTGTCTTCATTTCCTGATATACAGTTATCGAACATAATTTTCCATTTACTTCCCCACTATTTTTCTCTTTACAAACAAGGTACTTTTTTTTACCCAATTTTGTTTTTCCAAACAAAGCACACTAACTTCTTTTCTTGTAAACTGATGATTTTTTTCAAGCCACACGTTAAACAGCCTTTCACCCAAAAAACCAAAAGCCCTTGTATTATATACATCATATCCACTGATGTCTATCCGTTTTTCTGCCATAAATAAGACATCAAACAACCACGTACAATACTCATCAAAAATATATTTTTTCATAACCATCATATTATAAAGATACAATTCTCGCTTCGCCATAACTTTATCGAAAGAGTTACTGTACTGAGGATATTTTTCCTTAATAATATATTCTATTACATCTAAATCTCTTTTGTAATGGGCATGCTCATATTGGCTACGCACGGTTTCAATATAATAATGTCTTTTTCTAGGTAAAATAATATCATACTGCCGCAAAAGCTCTTTATAATCATCTCTATGCAAAATGCTGCATTTTTTCTTTTTCAAAATTTCCCAAAACCTTCTCGATACAAAATATCTACGATAATGTACCAAACCTATAGCATCAAATTGTGCACAATTTTTCCAAGCCCAATAAAGACCTGTAAGCTCACAATAATGAGCATTTTTCTCACTAATATTATCACCGATATTATCTTGGGCATATCCTAAGTTATTTCCTGCCTCAGCTCCGACTTGTAAAGGTACATATACACTATCATTAGGCATCCAATATTTTTTTTGAGTTGCAACGAATATTTTGATTTGCAATTATTTTACCTCGCTATAAATATTTCGTAAAAACCTGCTATACAGTCATACCAGCAACAAACCTGTCAAGACAATTTGTCTTAAAAATATATACAGTGTTACTTATAGCTATATAATGCCCACTGCTCAAAAAGCAATTTTATCTGATAGCTCCATTTGAAACTGCCAAGAAGCACTTGCCATAAAATATGTACCATTTTCAAAATTGGCACACGCAAAGCTCGGCTCAGGTTCGATGCTAAAATCGACAAGGCAAAAATATCTGCCATGTTCTTTACAATAGCTCATATTCTTCCGATTCCGGTAGATTTTATCGGCCAGCATCCTCGCAGGAGAGCAACCGTATCAGCGCTGATAGTTTTCTATCTCCACCTCCAGCAGTTCGCTTTCGCTGTAGGCATCAAAGCTTTGCTTTTTCAGTCGTACCATGCCATCCAAAACACTGACATCGAGTTTTGCTCCGAATTTTACCGGTGCCTTGGATTTTCCTTTCACGATGGGGCGCAGATAGAGTTGCCAGAGGTTGACAATCCGATCTTTGACGCTATAGATGGTTTTCATACATGTATTTTTGCTGTTCGTAGAACTTTTCAATCACCTGCAGCTGCGATTCCTGTCTCTTACTGCGTTTCCCGCCTTTTTCTAGAGGCGTTCGGTCAATACCGAGATCACGCCGAATGTATTGCAGTTGTTACCGATTCGCCTTCCAAATTTTTTGACACTGTTTCGTTTACTACGGGCAATGGCTAGATGTTGTTTCCGGGCAATCTTCTGGTACATGTGAGGTTTCCTGCCCTTTGCCGGATCATGCAAAACAGCAACCATTTGTTCCTGTTTTGCGCGAGCTTCATCCAAGAGTTCCGTATCTCTGGGATATTTGATTTGCGAGGGAGCACAGGTCACATCTACGATCATAGTACCACAATTCTTCGGAGGCTGATTCTTTTTGTCATCTTTTTCCTTCTGGGAAGCTTCCGCCTTACGAATGATGTGTTCATTGATTTATTTCAGTGTATCCGCGCTCAGGCGCTTGCGAAAACGCACCATGACCGAAGCATCAAAGGGGCGTTCATACTTGTAGCTGGGTAATCCACAGAAGAACTGCAAATACGGATTTTCCTGAATCTGTTCTACCGTTTCTTGATCCGAGTATCCGTATTCGGTCTGAATGAGCAAAGCCACTAATGCCATACGGGGCAGAAATTGCTACATGGCCTTTAATCCCTTTGAAAAGTTTGGCATATTCGCGTTCAATTTCAGTCCAAGGAATGAGCTCGGCTTTTTGGTTTGTGCAGTACACATACATTATATACGATAGCAGTACTAGTAATTTATTAATAGTACTGCACAAATCAAACTCAACAAAAAAACCACAAGATATAATACTTGAGATGCTATCTTTACGTGTCTGTTTTTGCCGTGATGGCGTAACTTGTGTACCACGCCGTACTTTCCCATGAGAAAGCGGCTTATCGTCTAGGTCACCCGCATAAATAGCACGATAGGTGGTTTACAAATTTTACGGCGATTTATATAGTATTCTTGGGCCTTTACGAGGATATAGTATCCGGTGGAAGAATTTCGGTGAAGCTCACAGAAAATTATTGACTTGTTTCGGTCCATTTTCTTTGCAAACACCATTATATCAGAAGTCTATGTGCCATGTTTTATTTCATCGTTGTTGCACTTCTATTGTAAATTCATCAGATTGAAAAAACCACTATCTTTTATTTTCAAGGTTTGTACTAATATGCTTTCCACATAGTAACCAATTAATGTATTATATACAAAGCATTTCTCATATTCTCAATCATGAAAATTATATATACGTAATAATCCACAGTTAGGGGCATACTAACCTCATAGTAAAACACACAAAAACCTTCAAACCAAACTAATTAAACATCGAAATCTCTGTCGAAATAAATTCAAGCATCATTCACTAAGTCCATTGTTAAAAGGATTCGTTTCCTTTCCATCCTACAAACTCAATTTACCATATAACGCTCCTTTTTTTAATAGGCCCCCTTCGTTTGAAATACCACTTTCAAAGTCTTTAACAAATACACCATATCGATCCATACAGACCAATTTCTCACATACCATGAATCCATTGCAACACGTTCCTCATAACTTATATTGCTACGCCCATTGACCTGCCACATACCAGTGATACCAGGCGGCACAAGATAAAAATCATTAATGTAGTCCCCATATTTAGAAACCTCTTCGCTAGTAATCGGTCTAGGACCAACGAGACTCATTTCTCCCTTAATAACATTTAAAAATTGTGGCAACTCATCCAAACTTGTCTTACGTAAAAATGCTCCTACCTTAGTTATACGTGGATCATTTTTCAGCTTAAAATCACGCTGCCATTCTTCACGAGCCTCAGCATGACATTCCAGATATCCTTCCAATATATACTGAGCATCTGGCACCATAGAACGAAATTTATAACAAGAAAATTCCCTTCCATATCGGCCAATGCGACGATGCGCAAATATAATTGGACCCGGACTATCTATATAAATAAGTATACCTAAAAGAATTCCTAAGGGAACGACAACCAACATTCCAAACGAACCGACAACTAAATCAAACACACGCTTCAAGAGTCGATTATACCATAGCGCTAAATTATTCTTAACCTTTAACAGCATAATCTTTTCATCAAAAAGGCTTTCAACTTCAAGATTACAAGGAGTGCCAATAAGATCCGGTACAAAAGCAACATTTCTTACATGCAATTGTATTTGATTCACAAGTTCCACCTGTTTCTCCGCAGAAAGACCCGGTGCTGTAATAATCACAGTCTGCACACCAACCTTATGTATAATTTCTACCGCTTTATCAAAACCACCCAAAACACAAAAATCCTCAGCTAATTTCTTTGAGACAGGATGATCATCGATAAAACCAACAATCCTATATCCAAATCCCGAATCACGGTTGAATGAATTTACTACAAGCTCTGCTGTCTTCCCTGCACCAATAAATACCACAGAAACTTGTAACAAATTGTGTGCATTAAAATATTTCTTAAAAGTATAGCGTGCTACTAAAATAAAAATGAATGAACATACTCCGGTCATAGCCACAAAAAGGCGGGAAACAACCTCGGCAACCCTGCCAAAGTACATAAGCATAATAATTGTTAAAATACTGTAAAAAATGGCCCAAAAAACATTTTGTGCCATTTTCCAAAACGGCATACGGCGAATATGTGTGTTTGAAGAATGCAAAAAGCATAAAAATATTGTTGGCACAATAATATAAAAATAAACATTTGAAATATAAAAGGAATGATTTGCTATAAATAAAAGATCTCTCCTCATTATATAGGACAGCCCCTCAGCAGCAACAATAGCAACATAATCAACTCCAAACAAAATAATAGACCAAAAAAAAGAAGCATATTTATCTATAAAATGCATTCCCTTGTCTTTGTTTTGAGATTGCTGTTGCATGCGCCAATATCTCCTCTTATATGTTTAAGAAACTTATATTTTTATTAAAAATCATTTTTTATCATAACATAATAAACAAAAAAAGGCAAAATCTTTACTTATGTGATATATATGAAAATTTTTTCTGTAAAAAATATCAATACCTTATCTTACTCACTTTGATTTGCTATAACATCTCGCTATTTTCTCATTGCTATTATATTGAAGTGATAAACTAAAGTTGTAACATCAATGACTGATAAAATATAATAGAATTTGAAGATGTTATCATGCCACAATGTTACGACGAAATCTTTAAAAAGAGAATCGTCCGTCTTCCACTTGAGGAAGAACGATCGATGAAAAGTCTCATTGAAGAATATGGGATATCAAAATCCAGTGTCGCCAAATGATGCAACGAATTTCGCCAAGAATACCAAAATAACTCAGAAAGCCAAAATGAATATGATGCCATGAATGAAATGCGTAAGCTCCGAAAAGAGAATCTCTTCCTGAAAAAGCAGCGGCATTCTTTGCGAAGGAAATCGGTTAGAGACATATCGTTTTATCCAAGAACATCATCATGCATTTAGCGTGCGCTGGCTATTGCGTAAATGCAACATTTGCCCCAACGCCTACTATAACCTTCTGAAGAACAAAAAGTCTGTTTATCATACCCAGAAACAGATTGTGCTTAAGGCAATCACAGCGATTTACCATTAGTATAATAGCAGAGTACTCTACCATCAATCACATGAACGCCCCTACATACTATGCGAAAACTATCTTCTCCTCTGCTTATAGACTTTTCCCCTGATTTTTTGCTGCTAATTCGATTCTTCCTGCTACAAATAAGAGTCCCATAAGGAACCAAAACTCTCGCATGATCGGAACCTGATTCATATTGGTATCTGTCAACCCTTCCACCTGTATTCCGATAAAGATCAACATCCCGGCCAATGCATAGGAAATATTCAGCTTCCCTCGCTCCTCTTTATATAATCGGTAAAGGCGATAAAAAAGATAACTATAAAAGAGAAAAAATGCCATGAGTCCCACCACACCACCTTCGCTCAACATTTTGAGAATATTGTTGTGTGGATGCCCATGTCCGGAACGTGGATTGGATGTTGTCGGACGCTCTCGTGCTGAAGGAGAAATATACCAACTGTTATAAAATACACCAAATTCATCTTGCCCAATTCCCAAAACAGGATAATCCTCACTGATATGAAGTGCTGACTTCCACATAAGTATCCTCTCCGAGTTAGCTACATTATGCGGATCAATAATGCTGGCAGCACGCATTTCCAACAAAGGAAATACATGCCCAGCCATAAAAACTACAATGCCTATAACAACAATGCTCCCAGCAATCCTCTTTCGATATTGCTTTTCCAAACAGGCCAGCCCCAGAACAACAGCAGCAAACGCCACCCAGCCTCCACGAGTTTCGCAAGCAATAAGCATAATAAACGACAGCACTCCTGTAAAAACGATAAAGCGTCGTCCCCATATGGAAATATAGGACTTCTGCGCTGCAAGGAACAATACTGGAAGGGCCATAAGCATATGGCTGGAAAAAAAGGTAGGAGTATTGTTGAACCCGTACGGACGAAACTGCCCTGCATGCACCAGCTGATACGCCGCAACAATATCATCAAGGAAAACTGAAACGGCAAACAGCAGCCAAAGGCCAGCCAATTGTTTCTGTGTCTTCGTATAAAGCATCGCAAAAAACAATGGCAAAAAACGATATGCTATCGCCCACACATCTCCAAAACTGACCATGGGTTCATAAGAAAATGCCGCTATTATGCACTGTATGACCAAATATCCCAAAATGGCTTTTCCAAGTCCTCTATCGACTGCCGGCCAAGACTTTGTTCTAACCCCTTGTATGAGCATAATACCCGCACCAAGCAAAATCGCACAGCTTGTGGCTGCTGTAGATATGTTTGCCCCAAATGCCAGTAACAATAGAACTCCATACATCGCCGTTTCCCCTACATTAATATTCCTCTTCAATCCGATATCCGCCCTTCATGTTTATGTTGCAAGCACCTGATAGCATCAAGTGCTCCATCAGACCGCATCCTTTTATAACCACTTCGTTGCTGCGCGCAATATATCAGGGTGCCGAACAAGCCACCCTGACAGTGCTTTATAGCCTTCTGTTTCTTCAATAAAACGCCCTTTCCCACTAGCCTCAAGTAATGTTTCTACTGGCGCACCCGTTGCTTCCAGTCCCTGATAAAAACCCTTTTCAGCTGGTCCTATAGCATCGCGGGTCAACCAATGATAGGGTGTTACAATATGGTCTATGGGTTCCAGCAAAGCCGGGAACAAAGAATAGTACCTAAATGCCCTCGGTGCTATCAGTTCAAATATGGTTGGCAGAATGTTCATATGCCCGCCAATCGTGTTGCCTGCAAGCATGTTTTTCGTAATATCCTGATGGTACATAGCAAATGAGGTACAGAATTCTTCCCGAAAAGTAACCTCTGTACGCGTGATAATTCCCATATCCATAGGCACCGGTATCGCTGCATGGTCGCCCGTGACGATGATAAGACTGTCCGGATATACCTGCTGCATATCCTTCACAAAACGTGATATAGCCTGATCGGAATACCAATAGGTGCCCATCTGTTGCTGCCATGCATGGCTTTTTTTGAGACTTTCCGGTGCATCCGGCATAACTTTTTCCGCATCATAGCCATACTGGGCCAAATCCATTTTATATGGTCCGTGATTTGAAGTCGTATAGATGAAATGGAAGGTCGGCTGCTCATCCATATGCCGTATTTTTGCCGCCGTCTGTTCCAAAAAGATATGATCGTATACCCCTACCCATGTCCGAGGTGCATCGGGCGGGCAAAAATCTGCTGCTGCCATAACCTCATCAAAGCCCACCGCCGGAGCATACTGATTGAAATTGCCATAGGTCGCATTGCCGCCATACCAATAGATAGAACGATAGCCAAGTTTTTTCAACTGGAGCGGCAGCGACGTGGCGACCGTCCCACGCCAAAAAGCTTCACGCTCGTTAAGCTCCAGCCTGGCATCGAAGATGCCCGTCATGAGGCTGACAATGGACGGACGTGAAAGCATCCCCGCCGGCAGGAAATTGTCCAAAGATACCGTGTGTGGATCTGCCCGAAAGGAACGCGCGCCATCACACAGATGCAAATTGGTATATATGTCATCGAGCGGCATTTGCGCGTAGCTCTCCCCTACGATAAGGAAAATATGCTTTGGCGATCTGATGCGCGCTCCCTTAGCCTGCCGTATGAACGCTTCTGCCGGGCTGTCCAGTCGCTGCCAGGCACCATCTTGCATATGCATTGGCATTATGGAGTCGATTATTGGAATATCGTCTTCATCCGTATGTGTCAATATTTCCTGCAATGGATGTTTCCAGACATTTTCCAAGGCTATAAGATCATCTACCGTCGCCCGCGCCAGAAATATATTCTTTTTGACTACACTCGGTATCGTATCCCACTCCGGCTTATTTTCGTGCCGAAAGGTACCACCAAAACGGCAATAATAAAAAAAGGCAACAGCAACCAAAACTACTACGGTATTGAAAGCGTATTGCCCCATCACTGAAACAGATACTGGAAGCTCGAGGCTCGGCAGTCCCAACAGCGCCTGTATAGCCAGCCAGGAAACGCCCAAAAATGGAATATACCCCAGAAGTACCCAAACGCCATGATTTTCATGAAAAAACACATCGATAAGGTTATGTTTTTCTGCATTTTTTCCAAGCCAGACTAAATCGTTATAAATGTCATGATAATGTTCATAAAAAATCAGCTTGCCCACAAAAGCTCCATAAAGCACGACTGCATAAAACAACACCCCTGCAGTGCGCAGCATATCGCCGACAGCAAAATAAGCTGGAAAGAAAACACCCGGCAAGCTTACAAGCAAAAGTGAGAACAAAAATACGTATGCATTGAAATCCATTCCCCACCAAAAACCGTAGCGAAAACAATGAAAAACCGCCTTCTTCTTACCCTGCATACTTTTATACGGCCAAAAAACCCATAGAAAAATGAAACGAAAAATCGCACAAAGCATTGGCGCAAACAGGAAAATTTTTAAATCCTGCTGTAATCCTGAAAAAAATAATGCAAACAACCTTCAGCCCCCTGTTACAAAGCAAACAAAACCGCACAATTCCTCATGTTGGCATTTTGACATATATTTCATCCACGGTTTCTGTATGCATAAAAATAAAAATTTAAATCTCCCTATTTCCTAGTCAAATTATTCACATATACGCCAAAACATAAGCTGCATACAATATTTCATATTATATCACATTTGTACAAGCTGCATAGTGAAAATCTACGCAGGCAAAATTTTATCTTTAACTATGTCTCTGCGGATGTTGTAGGTGAAGCATCCGGAAAAACATGCTATAATTTTATTGTGAAAAAACATGACTGCAAATATAGTCAAAGTGAGGTACACCTATGGACTGGAACCATAAGCACATATTGATAAGCAACTGTTACGGACTGGGCGATGTTATTACCTGTACACCAGCACTGCGGCGGTTCAAAGAAAAATATCCATTCTGTCACATCACCCTGCTAACAAGTTATAACCATGTGGCAGCGATAAAGGGATTGCCTTATATCGACGAAATCCTGGGCCTGCAGCGTGGAAGGCTGTTTAGTAAATTTCGGTTGCTGCATAAAATATGTCAACAGGATGGAGTAGCATTTACCGATTGGCAGCCGCAGTTGCTGTTGCTGTCCTATCTTATGCGAGTGCCTGTGCGCGGAGGTATCGAACGGAAAAGATCCATACTCCGCCATTGTCTGATAAATCCTGTAGACGACAGGCAACGAACTTTCCTCGAGTACGCCGGTGAACGCAGGGCCAAAGAAATTGGTGGTGCATTATCTGTCACCCTGGATGGAGACATGACACAATGTGATGTAGCGGAGCCTACAGCCACGGTCAAGGCCACAGTGGATGAGCTGCTAAGTTCGCTGGGACTGGCCCCAGCAGCTCCATTTTTGCTTTTATCTCCTTTTGCCGGTGATGCTGTACGATATTGGCCCGTGGACGAGGCAAAACGCTTCACCAAATGTATCCAGGACAGATTCCACCTCCCGGTTATTGTAACAGGAAGCACAGACAACATCCCGGACGCCGAAAAAATCTCGCCATATACGCTGGCTGGAAAAACAAATATACCACAGCTCATAGAGCTTATCCGCCGAGCAAGTCTATTGGTAACGCCGGACAGCGGCCCCATGCATATCGCCGGAGCGGTGGGCACGAAAGTAGTTGCCTTGTTTAGCAAGGATTTGCCTTCTCGTTGGGCACCACACCGAAATTGCAAGGTCGTTATGTTAAATAAAAGTTGTTCTCCATGTTATGGTGAAACGGCCGGAAACTGCCAAAATGTTGCCTGTATGCGCGATATAACAGCAGATATGGTATTGGCAAAGTGCTTTGAGATAGGCATGGACAAAACTTAACTAAAAAATCCCGATTGGAATTACACTAGTCTATAAAATTTAATATCAACAGAGTGTATTCCAAAAATAATGTAAGAAAGCGCTGGTGATTACTTGTTAAACGGAAAACATATCTTGATTTACAGCTATGCCGGCATCGGTGACACTATTATGTTTACCCCGGCATTAAGAGCTATAAAACAAGCCTATCCTACTTGTACGATTACTTTTATAACCAGAGTAATCAACCATTATGCCTTAAAAGGCCTCCCCTACATTGACCATGTCGTGCCCTTTGAGCGAGGAAATATTCTAAAAAAGTTGTCTTTGATTCCTTATATAACAAACCAGGATTTTATTTTTTTTGCCGATTGGCATGTGCAGCTCGCTTTATTAGCATATACTTTTGGACATCCGTGTATAAGCACAAATGGATCAAAAGTACAATTCAGATTCAAAAACAACATCAAAAAAACTATTTATAATAAAATGATTCAGAATTCCATTCGTACCTGGGTTCTTGATACAAAAAATTATGCAGCTGAAACCGTTGGCAATGCCGTTAGTGCTGTATTAGGAATATCGCTAAAGCTGGATATAAACCGACTCGATATTACTTTGCCTGAAGCAAAAGATATCCACAAGGTTGATTTGTTGATGAAGAACCATGGGCTATTGCCAAATGAATCCTATATTTGCCTATCGCCGTTTACGGGGTTCGAACCTCGGAATTGGCCCATAAAAAATACGGTAAAGTTAGCTAATTTACTACAAAAAAAGTTTTCTTTGCCTGTTATCCTGTTGGGGCCGCCATCAAAGAAAAATACGGTTAAAGATCTATGCAGCGGTGTCAATCTGATAGGAGAAACTTCTTTTTATGAAATGGTGGAGCTAATAAAACGGGCTGCATTATTTATTGGACCTGATAGTGGTACTATGCATATTGCAGCAGCTGTGAACACTCCACAAATTGCATTATTTAGTAATGATTTTCCTTCTCGTTGGGCTCCTAAAAAAAATTGTCGTGCCATCTCACTTGGTTTGCCATGTACAGGTTGTCGGAATGAAGGTATTTCCTCTTGTCCCACACGCCAATGCAATTATGGGATAACCCCTGAAATGGTATTATCTATTGCGGAGGAGGAATTTCAGAGACTACATTTAAGGAACCGCTGATTCAATGGGCCTGCTGAATTGAATCAGCGGTTCCCTAAATGTTAAGGTGATAAATCGATCTTGAAATATTCACGACGCTGGCTTATGCTCCAGAGTCCAGGCACCATTTCCAAAGACTCTTTATTTCTGGTATCTATGACCTTGGAGACACGTATTATTCAGCGAGGGCATAGTCCTCTGCGGTATAGTGCACAACACGCGTACCGCCGTTTTCAAAAAGAAATGGTACATAAAGAAGCGGTTCTAAGGCTTTTTTCACTTGTTCCTGCTGTTCAGGCTCAACATAAAAAAGCAAAAATCCACCCCCGCCTGCTCCTAGAAGCTTGCCACCCACAGCGCCGGCTTTAATTGCTGCTTGATAAGCCTCATCAATAGCATTCGTAGAGATACCATCTGACAAGCCTCGTTTTAAGGTCCACGAATAATGCATGAGCCTGCCAAATTCGCTCAAATCGGATTTGGATATAAGGATGCCTTCCGCCTCGTCAACAAGCCGCTTCATCTCCAAAAGCTGTTGTGTCTTCTTCTCTATATTTTGCTCTGTTTTTTGCTGAATATCGGCAGAAAAACGGGAAAAGCCCGTAAAAAACAGCATAAGCTTTTGGTTCAGCTCATTTTTCCTCTGATTTGACAGCACCACCGGGGATACGGTATAGCCATTTCTGTCTATATCAATACGGTTCAAGCCGCCATAGGCTGCCGCAATCTGATCCTGAATACCGCCTGCCTCCTTGCAAAGCACGCGTTCCAAATAAATCGCCTCGTCCGCCAGGCGCTTCGCATCAACCTGCTTCCCCTTCAGCGCATAGAAAGCATTGAGCATGCCCACGGCAAATGAGCTGCTGGTTCCAAGCCCCGTACGCGCTGGGAGATCGGCATCATACATGAGCCGAATCTCGCGGATATCCAAAAAACGCATAGCTTCCCGAATCAAAGGATGCTGTATCTCATCAACGTGATTTACACATTCGGTCTTGGAATACGTAAGATGTGTCCTGTAATCAAAAAAACGCGGCAAGTGGCGGGTATTCACATAGCAATATTTGTCAAATGTAGTCGACAGTACAGCCCCACCATGCTCTTCATAGAAAGATGCCATATCCGTTCCTCCGCCAAAAAACGACATGCGAAAGGGAGTTCTGGTAATAATCAATTTATAGTCTCCTCCGTTGCCCCGGGCTTTATTCTCAAAGGTCCTGCTGCGCCCGTTCATATTCTTCCGGAATTCCAATATCGATAAAATAGCCATTGCTTACGAATGCCCGTATGAGAAATTTGTCGCAATATTTCTCAGCAAAATCCATTTCAAAAGAAAATGCTTCTTGTTCTATAGACGTCAATGCATCCCGCTGCAGGCAGTAAATGCCGCCATTGATATATCCTTGTTTGGCAAACACTTTTTCCTCAAATGCCAGAATTCTGTCATTTTCTATACGCAGCTTGCCGTAACGATCAAAGTCAAACATTTCCTTCACGGCAATCGTAAGCGGTGACCCGCTCTTCACAGCCTGGCTGCTCATAGCCATGAGATTGACATCAAAGAAAGTATCCCCATTCAGAACCATTACATAATCTTCCCGGCAAAAGCGCAAGGCCTGCTTTATGGCCCCGCCGGTAAAAAGCGGTTTATCCTCTACCGAGTACTCTATCTGAATGTTTTTGTACAAAGTCCCAAAATGTTCGATAACACATTCTTTTTTGTATCCCACGGCAAGAACTACATGGGTCACGCCCTTCCGTGACAGATCATCTAGAAGTATCTCCAGAAACGGTCTGCCATGAATAGGCGCCATTGGTTTGGGCACATCTGCGACCACCTTTTGAAGCCGCGTGCCAAACCCTCCGGCTAAAATAACAGCTTCCATCGTTTTACGTTTCCTCCTGCCCGGCTTTCTCCAATAATTCTATACAAACTGCCAACACCCCATCCGGTTCGATGCGCCAAAGGCATTCGGGTTCAGGAGCCGATGGACATGCATCCACGGGCAGATGGCAGGGACAGCAGGCCATATCCGCCGTAAGCACCCGGGCATTCGGATTGATAGGATACCAGCGGCGGGGGCTCTCACAACCGTAGATTGTGACCATAGGAACTTTGGTCGTTGCAGCTATATGCGCGGCTCCCGTATCTACCGTCACGAACAAATCCGTATGCCGAAAGAGCGGCACCATGTCCTTCAGCATCGTCTTACCGCAGAAGTTCGCAATTGGCACAGGACTCGCCTGCACGACTTCTTCCGCATAATCATAATCCGCAGGTGACCCGATGATGAAAAAAGCCGCCTGATATTTTGCTGCTACTTTTCCCAGCAAATCCAAAAAGTACTCCTTGGGCCAGGTCTTTAAGGGAAAAGTCCCCTTCACACACAGAGCAATGCGCTTTGTCGCCGGGGGGAGAAGCCGCAAAAGCTCTGCTGCTTTCGTCTCATTGGCTGCAGAGGGCCGTCCCATGACTGGCTCTGCATGAAGCTCTGCATGAAAAAATCCCCGCACAACGGCCTGACAGTTCTCCGCCTGCAAAGTATTGGCTATGTCATGCGGCATAGGTACAACATCCGTATAAAACCAGGTCACGCGACTCGGCCGTGCGTCAAAGATGCGCTCCGGACAAACCCGTACAGGTATCCCCGCCAGCCAGGTCAGGATCGCTGGACGCAGCTTGCGATCCAGCGATATGCAGAGATCAAACTCCCGCCGTTTGATTTCCCTTACCATAGCAAGCATAGCACGCAAAGAACGCTGCTTGGCCTTATAATCGAAAAGCAACACATCATCAATGACCGGATTATTCTCCACAAGTTCCCGTACCGCAGGACGAACCATCATGGTAATCCTCGCACTGGGATTTATTTTTTTTATCAGAGCCACCGCACTCGTGGCCAGGAGAACATCCCCCAGGTTCACAAGCGAGTGCACCAGAATATTGCTGTACTGCCTCATTGCATGATTTTCTCCATTTCCTGCGAAATCGCTGCATCGATTTCGTCCAGCATGGCAAAGCGCTTGCGATAAACGGCTCGCTTACGTGTAGGAACTTCCTCCATAGTCTTACGATGCTCTGTAAGAGGCAATACATCGAAGCGCTTGTCTTCTGTCGCCTGTCCTCCCGCCTCCTGCCAGAAATCACTGAACGAAGTCTTGAGCTTGCGATCCATGCGCATATGGTTATTCGCATAATAGCCATAATTCGTGACCGCATAGATATGCCGGAGTTCCAATGCCCTGGCCACAGCCTGCACTGCATACAGAATAAGATTCTTCGTCCTGTATGCATGGCATTGTTTCGTAATTTTCTTCACGATATCCCGGGCATTCTCCATATTCGGCCCCTGCATGGCACCAATCCACATAGACCATTCCCCTGCCCGGTTCCTGGCCAGCCAGAAGATAATCTGATATAATGGCTGGTTCTCCAGCCGCAGCATAACCGACAGCAGACCTTCCTTGCGCTGTCCCGGCTCATAATAAAGCACGAGCTGCAAGGTCTGCTCCTCACAGGCAGCCTGCCAGAGCGGTATGTTGCGGGAGCGGTAAATATCCCTGGCGACCTCCGGCTTAAGCCGTTCCGTCATGAATTCCATATGTTCCTCCACCAGCTGTGCGCGTTCGTGGAAAGTGGATTGATTGTAAAAAAAGGCCCGTGTGGGCTGTTCATATACGAACGGATAAATGTCCGCGATTTCCTGTAAGAGGCTGGTTGTATGAAAAAAAGCAAAAAGCCGTTCCATCCTGCTTCTATAAAGACAGGAGCGGACGACAAAAACCACCATGCGCCGCACTTCGCGCGGATTATCCATATTGTATATTTTCTTGCCTAAAGCAATAAAACTCTGCATCTATTTCTCTCCAATTTTGCCTGAAACTTTTATCTCCGCGGTCCTGACAGACGCAAGGAGGCTGCCGCCAGCAAACAATTGCCCGCAGATACCAGCATTAGCGGCACACTGCATGTCAGAGGCCGTATCTCCGATGAAAAAGGAACGGGCCTTATCTACCTGGAAGTCCGCACAGGCTTCGTTCACCATTTTGGGTGACGGTTTGCGGCAGCCGCACGCTGCCTTGTAAGCAGCAACGGTACCTTCTGTATGATGTGGACAATAATAGAAGGCATCTATATGTGCATTCTCTGCCGCAAGCTCCTGATTCATCCAGGCATGCAGACGCTGCACATCCTCTTCCGTATAATAGCCGCGTGCCACACCGCTCTGATTCGTTACCACAATGACCTTGTAGCCGTTATCGTTGCAATATTTCACCGCGGCTGTTGCATCTTTTGTCCAGACAAAGTCTTCCGAACGATACAAGTAATGGATATCTACGTTGAGCGTTCCGTCGCGGTCAAAGAAAGCCGCTTTATTTGCCATAAATAAAGTAACCGCCTTCATCGAGGAACCTGCAATATTCGGCAACAGCTTCCTGCATCTCATAGAAGCCTTGATCATATCCCGCAGTTAAAAGCTCTGTGGTATCCGCTTCGGTAAAGTTCTGGTATTTGCCGCGCAGCACCGAAGGAAACTCGCGATATTCGATATGCCCCTCGCCAAGCGCACTGATAACTGCTTTGGCTGCCTCGTTATAGGTATGTGCGTGCCCCGTACCGCAGTTGTAGATGCCACTCGGTGCCTGGTTCTTCCAGAACCAAAGGTTCACGCCCACAACATCGCGTACATAGACGAAATCCCGGCGCTGTTCCCCGTCTTTATAGCCATCAGTGCCCTTGAACAAGCGGGCAACGCCTGTATCCTTTATCTGATGATACAGCTGATAAAAAATTGAAGCCATCTTCCCCTTGTGATGTTCCTGCGGGCCATAAACATTGAAATATTTGAGGCCGACAATCTGGCTGCGCACCTCAGGCAGTACCTGCCGCACATAGCGATCAAAAGCCAGCTTGGAAAAAGCATAGGGGTTGAGTGCATCTTCGCACGCATCCCCTTCACAGAAACCATTCTTCCCGCTGCCATATGTCGAAGCGGAGGACGCATACAGAAACGGGATGCGATGCTGCATACAGAAATGCATCACAGATTTTGAATATTCATAGTTCACTTTCATCATATAGTTGACATCATATTCCATCGTATCTGAGCAGGCACCCTCATGAAAAACCCCATCGATATCCGTACCGTCAAAGTCATCATCCTCAATGCTCTGCAAAAAATCATCCTTGTGCTGATAGTCGATGAACTGTAGCCCTCTGAGATTCTTGTAGTTTTGTCCGTCCTTGAGGTCATCCACAATGAGAATATCTGTCCTGCCCTGAAGATTAAGCTCCTTTACGATATTGCTGCCAATAAAACCGGCACCACCTGTTACTATAATCATTTTACCCTTTCCTCCCTACTGAGTCGTATCCATTGCAAGCATATCCCGAGTGAAAACCAGAAACGCTTGGTCACCACAGAATTGTCCATATTATATTCTGTAAGTCTCTGCAGCATAAGGCCCGTTACAATCGAAAAAAATGACCAATATGCAAGATGCGTCCCCTATACCAGTCCCGGATGCCAAAGTACACAATTCATGCGCTACAGATTTTATTAAACCAAAAATTTACAGCCCTGTTTTTATAAGCTTTGCATTTTCCAAAAATTTTACCCTGCCTTTATTTTCCATATAATGCCGTGTACAGCTCTTCCTTGCTTACTGCATAGGTACCCAGCTTGGCCACAACAACGCTCGCCGCGAGATTTGCCAGATAAGCCCCTTCAGCAGGTACGATGCCGCCCGCGATTGCCAGTGCCATAACGGCAATGACTGTATCTCCGGCACCGGATACATCGAATACCTCCTGTGCTTTGGTTGGTATATGCTCAATTTCATCCGCGCGTACAAGACTCAGCCCTGCTTCTGAGCGCGTTGCCACGATATTTTTGATTTTGTATTTGCGCATAAGATACCGTGCGGCTTTTTCGACTGCTTCGTCTTTATTTTTGACAGGTTCCGGCAATACTGCATTGATTTCCTTGATATTCGGCGTGATATAATCCACACCTGCATATTTTTTCCAGTCGCTGCCCTTCGGATCCACAATAATGGGAATTCCTGCTGCATGGCAAAGTCCAATAATCTGCGTACAAGTCTCCCTCGTACAGGCCCCCTTGCCATAATCCGACAGGATTACGCAATCAAGACCTTCATTGAGTTTCTGCTCCACATAGTTCAGCAAACGTGTGGAGTAAGGCGCCATCACCGGGGATGTTTCCTCAAAGTCAAGACGCAGCATCTGCTGATGTCCGCCCATGATACGCAGCTTGGTGGTTGTCGGCGCCTCAGTATGCACGAGCCCCTTATAGTCGATGCCGCGCGACGTGAACTTATCGAGCAGACTCTGGCAATGGTAGTCTTCGCCCACATAACCCGCAATCGAGATCTGACAGCCCAGCAGCGCGAGATTATGCGCCACATTGGCAGCGCCGCCAAGGGTTTCCTTCTGGTCGAGCACATGCGTGACTGGGACCGGCGCCTCCGGGGAAATCCGCGTGACCTCCCCATAATAGTACTTATCCAGCATCACATCGCCTACGACAAGCACCCTGCAGGCTGCCGTACCATCTTGCACAAACTTCGAAAGCCTCTCATAATTGATTTCCATTCGTCTGCCTCCCCCAAAGTTCCAGGATTTTTTGCATATCATACTCTATCTTTTTTACGATATTATCATAGGAAAGTTCCTGTAAACGCTCCCGTCGCCCGACGGCCAGCTGCTCCAGCAGCACCTGATCCTGCAGGCTCCGGTGTATGCACTCCGCAGCCACGGCTGGTGTCTTGTCGCTGAGCAATATACCCGCCCGCCCCAAAGTCTCGGGAACGGCCGCGCAGCTATAGGCAAAAACCGGCTTGCCAAAAATCATGCCTTCAACCAGCGGCACGCAAAAACCCTCGTGCTCGCTCATGGAAAGCACCGCATCCGACAAGCGGTAAAGCGTGCACAGTTCCTCATTGGAAACCTGTCCCGCAAATACTACATGCTTTGCAAGTTCAAGGCTGTCTACCATCGCATGCAGCTTTTTAGCAAAGCTTGGTTTAATGTTGCCGACGATAATCAGACGTACCTTAGCCGAAATATGCTCCTTATAGTAGTTCGTTATGGCAATGGCCTCATCCTGCTTTTTATGCGGCACACCGCGACCAACGATAAGCAAATTAAGCCATCCGTCATGGTATTTCTCATAAAGCGGCTGCACCAGCCCATACCCCAGATAGTGCTGCGGTTCCACAACCGCGGGCATGACGCTGGTATGCGCAAGTCCCAGGTCTTTGAGTTCCTGGCACGAATACTCTGACGCCCCCCAGCCATAGAATGCATTCCCGACAATGCGCCGAAGGTCTCTGCGCCCCTTCAGGCACTTGAACCATGAACCCCAGGCATTGCCGAAGAAATATCTGGCTGGGGTTATATTGTGATAATACAGCACGATTTTATGTGGATATCGGTATACCCATTGATTGAAAGATGTACCGGAAGTCATCTGATAGATCAGGATGTCTTTCGCATCGGCGTCAAATTCTTCCATGGAATGGATGTCCGCTTCTATGCGCGCATCGATCTTATGAGAAAACATAACTGTATCATAGCCCAGCTGCTTCAATATGTGGTCCATATTAAGCACATGCCTGCTCGCGCCATCATCCTTTGTCATCGCATGAGCCACTTGTATGATTCGCACGCCGCCGCCTCTTTTCCTCTGATTTTCTGTTTCTTATAATTCTACAACCTTGCATTCATATTGTCCATAAATCCGCGGAATATTACCTGCCTGATTTTCATAAACCTGCAAAAGTTTCTCCGCATATTCCATGACCACATCGACGGGAATGCGTTTCATACAAGCCATATTGTCCTTCCCCGGCCGCGGACATTCATGAATACCGCAGGGATGGCATTTTTCCGGGGTCTTGATGAGGATATCCTTCGCATCATAGGGATAGAAGCCCGGCACAGGAGACGAACCAAACATCGTCACAATCGGCACGTTCTGCGCAACTCCCACATGCATGGGACCGGAATCCGTCGTGATGAAAAGTACACATTTTTTTAAAAGCGCGGCCAGCTCGGCAAGGGATACCCTGCCAGTGAATACCCGCACGGAATCGTTGACCCGATGCCGCATCTGCGCCATCGTCTCTTCTACCAGGGCCTTGTCCGATGGGCCGCCAAAAAAGGCAATGCCATATCCCTTTTCGACCAGACGATCCGCCGTTTCGGCGAAATAGCTGTCCAGCCAGCGTTTTGTTTTCCAGCTCGCACCGATATTGAGCGCGACAACTTTTTTTCCTGCAGTGAAGCTTTGTTCCCAAAGCTTATCGGCTTTTTGCTCAGCCTGCGGCGGCAGCCACATCTCAATACCGCCGTCATCGATTTTGGTAACACCTGCAGCTTCGCGCAGCACATCAAAATGTGAATGTATCTGATGCTTTACAGCCTTGGTATTCGGCATGACCTTGTCAAAAAGCAGCGAAAATCCCGGTTTACTGTAACCGACAATGCGTTTCGCGCCGCTAAAAGCAGCCAGTGCCGAGGCCCGCTCGTTACGATGCAGGTTGATGACCAGATCATATTTTTTCCGCCGCAGCTTCTGTATGAATAACAGAAAGCTGAAAATATGGTCATCCTTTCCTTTTTTATCAATGAGCAGGCATTCATCAATATGCTTATTATACTGCACGAGATCCGCGAGCTTTTTATCCGCCAAAAGCGAAATACGCGCTTCTGGATAGTTCGCCCGAAGCGTACGCAAAACCGGCGTAACCAGCAGAAGATCGCCAATATGCATAAGATTGATGACAAGAATATTTTTATACATTCACAGATACCTCAATTTTATATATTTTACAAAGGTTGAAAAACCAGCCAGCACCGACATAATGAAGCCAAGCAGGCCGTCGCGCCAGCCCTGCCTTAAAACATACGCTTTGAAAAAACCAAACAATGGATGCAGCAGGATTCCGGCAAACCCGGCCCGGGCGCCTTTTTTTTTCATGTTTTGGGCAGCGAGTGTCGTATATTGATTGAATTTCCGGAAATATGTTTCCCAGTCTTTATAGGTGTAATGTTGCATAGGCTCTTGCAGGCAGCGCACGGGAATAGAAAGCTCCGCGCTCTCATGCACGACGCCCCGCCAATGGACCGCCTGCCGGGGATACAGGCGCAGCGACCAGTCCGGGCGATGGGCACCATAACGCATACACTGCCCAAGCACCAGATTCAGGCGTTTGATTTTGTAGGCAGCGGATTCATTTTTGTCTGCCATCGCGCGTATTTCCCGGCCTGCCTCATCGGTGAGCCTTTCGTCAGCATCAAGATAAAACACCCAGTCTGCCTCTGTCTGCGCAAGCGCAAAATTGCGCTGCCCCGCGAAGCCATCCTCCTGCATCGCATGGCAGCAAAAATGCGCTCCAAGTGCAACAGCAATAGACTCTGTTGCGTCTGTACTACCCGAATCAATGACTACAATTTCATCCGCAAAGGAAGCGCTTTTGATACAGTCCGCAATATTTTTTTCCTCGTTACAGGTCAAAATAAGCACAGCCAGTCTGGTCATAAAGATTTCACCTCCAGCAGTTTCTCTACCGCTGCAAGAATCTCCGAAACCGTAATTTCCCGCATGCAGTCATTCTGATGGCAGGTGCCCTTGCCCCAGCAAGGCGCGCATTTCTTTTCTCTGCAGAGCACCACTGCCTGCTCACCGCGAGGCCCCCAGACAACCGGATCTGTGGGGCCAAAGATTGCTGCCACAGGGCAGCCAACCGCCTGCGCTATGTGCATAGGGCCCGTATCCACGGTCACAAGGCAGGCGGCATCCTGCAAGAAAGCCGCCAGCTCATCCAAAGAAAACGTACCCGCCAGAATATGCGAAAAGTCAAGCCCGGCAAGGAGTGCAATCTGTGCAAGGCCATCGCCCTCCGCCGTTCCGCCGATAAGATAAACCGGCTGATGCTGGCTCAGATGCCTGACCAAATGTGCCGAAGCCGCAAGGGACAAATTTTTCTTTGCGTAGCTGCCAAAGGGACAAATCGCCACATAACCCGCAGCCGGAATATTGTACCGCTCTTTTTTCGCCGCCAAAGAAGCTATGGCTCCGGCAGAGGGCTGCAATACCAACGAGGTATCTTGCGTTGCCAAGCCCAAAGGACGCAGCACCTCAAGATGGTTCAGGGTTTCATGTTGAATACCCGTACGTTTTGCTGTGCTTACATGCGTCAGGAACAACGAAGCATGCTGCGCATCATAGCCTACGCGTACCGGAATATCCGCCAGCCACGCTACCACAGCACCGCGTACCGCGAAATTCATGCAAATCACCATATCAAAGGCATGCCGCTTCAGCTCCCGGGCCATAGTGAACATACCAAAAAAGCCCCGGTGACGTCCGCGCTTATCATAGGGAATCACTTCATCGATGTAAGGATTCATCGCCGCAATGCTCGCAGTAAGCGGCACAGACAGCATCGTAAGGTGCGCATCGGGATACGCCGCCCTCACAGCCCGCACAACCGGCGTAGCCAGTATCACATCGCCGATAAAGGCAAGATCGATGATCAATATAGTATTGGCTGGTATAAGCTGGCTCATGTTATCACCATTTCGATTTTTTCTTTTACCTGTTCCACGGATATCCTCGCCAGGCAGTCAAGTCCCTTCGGGCAGGCCCGCTTCCAACAATATTTGCAGGGACGGTTCACCTCGATGGCATGATCCGGCTGCCCATAAGGCCCATTGCGGTTGGCATCCGTCGGGCCCATGAGCATGATGGTCTGCATACCAAGACCAGCTGACAAATGCACCGGGCCGGTATCTCCGCCAAGTGTAAATCTGGCTCCCTGTATGACGGCCGCCAGCTGCTTCAGCGAAGTTTTCCCCACGAGACTGACGGGCGGTATCTCCGCCGCAGAGACTATTTCAGCCGCGAGCCGTTCATCTACGACCCCGCCGCCGATAAGCACAGGGATAAGTTTTCTGTTATAGAGCCAATCCGTCAGGCGCGCATAGCTCTCCACGGGCCAACGCTTGTTCGGCCAATTCGCACCTACTGCAAGCACTGCATACGGCATGTCCGGATTTACTCCGCCCTGGTGCAAAATACGTCCCGCAAGCTCCCGTTCACGTTCCGATATTGCGACCGGGAATCTAACGTTATCTACCCGGCAGCCCATTGCCCGCGCCACATCGAGATAACGTTCCACGATATGTCCCTCCGCATGCATCCCCGCAACCGGGCGGCTTATGCGGTCACTGCACTCGCGCATGTTGCAGGTACCAAGGCGCAGAGGTGCCTTCGACAGCCAGACAATGGCTGCGGACTTGAAAAGCCCCTGCAGATCCAAAGCTGCATCATAGCTGCGGCTTTGCAGACGTGCCCGCAAGGGTCCTATATTCTGAATAAAACCACTGAATGATTTAAATTTTTTCTTTTCAAAAACAAGAATTTCATCTATATAAGGATTATCCTGCAATATGCCATAGGCCGGCGGTTCGACCACCCAGGTCAGATGTGCTTCCGGAAAGGTCTCTTTGATTGCATAGGACACCGGCAGCGCATGGATGACATCCCCTATGGCACTGAGCTTGACAACAAGGATATTTTTCATATCGTACTCCTGATTTTTTCAATCATGCTGCTCGTAGAACGACCTTCCACGATATCGATGAACTCAACGCATCCACCATAGTTCTGCACGATTTTAGCCTCTGGCAGGGTATCCAGCGTGTAGTCCCCCCCCTTGCAGTAAACATCCGGTTTTACCTTCGCGATGAGATCTTCCGCTGTCTGCTCACCAAAAATCACCACATAATCAACTGAGCGCAGCGCTCCTATGACCTCGGCACGATCCGCCTCACTGTTGACAGGGCGGGAATCCCCCTTGAGCCGGTGCACAGAAACATCGCTGTTCAGTCCCAGTACAAGGCAGTCACCAAAGGAACGCGCCCTGTTCAGATACCGTACATGCCCCGCATGCAAAATATCGAAACAACCGTTAGTGAAAACGATTCTTTTTCCGCCCGCACGCAGGATATCACAAAATTTTTCTATATTTTTGGCATCAATCCGCATGATTGCCTCCATTTCTCTTGTTCATTCACTCCCGGACGGCAGCAAGCAGCTCTTCGGTACTGACGGTTGCCGTACCCAGCTTGCGTACAGCAATACCAGAAGCAACATTGGAAAGCTCCGCAGCAAGCGATGGTTCTATTCCTGCGGCAAGCGCGAGGATAAACGTCGCCACACAGGTATCGCCTGCGCCCGATACATCGTAGACCTCACTTTTGTCCGACACGGGAATATCGTGAATTGCTCCATTTGCTTCAAAAAGCACCATACCCTTTTCACCGCGGGTAATAAGTACCCCTCTGGCCTGCATATCCTGTAACAGCTCCTGTCCTGCCTCGTAGAGAGCTTCCTCATCTGGCAGCTTCCGTCCCACCGCAGCGGCAAGTTCTGCATCGTTCTGCTTTACATAATCGACGCCGCCGAAGCCGCGAATATCATAACGTGAGTCAACAATCGTCGGAATCCCGCGCTTATGTGCATAGTCCAAAAGCTGTTTTTTGAGAGTTTCGGTGATTGTGCCGCAGCCATAATCGCTCAGCACAATACCCCTGATATGCGGCAGGAGCGGCTTCATGTATTGTTCGATATGAGATTCAAAGGCTTTTGCCATAGGCTCTTTGCTTTCCTTGTCAATGCGTACGATCTGCTGGCTTACAGTCGCACGCCCACCAGCAATGATACGCGTCTTGGAAATAGTCGGCCGCTTTTCATCGCAAAAAAGTCCGTCGGTATTGGCCCCATTTTCGAACAGTATGGTTTTCAGTCCCTTGGCGCCGTTATCCAGCCCCAACAGTCCGACTGCAAAAACTTTGCCGCCCAGTGTCGCTGCATTGTTCACGACATTTGCCGCCCCACCGGCCACAATTTTCTCCGCCGCCTGCTCAAGCACGAGTACAGGAGCTTCGCGTGAAATACGTGAAATCTTCCCTTCCAGATAGATATCCGCTACCATATCCCCGATAACAAGAATTCTTTGTCCCTGCAGCTGCTCTATGATATCAACAAGTTCCTGTTTCATCTGTTACAATCTCCCTTAGCAAAATAGATTTTATTTTTCATCACCATGGGGTAAACTGAAAGCCTATATGCCAGGTACTGCGTTTGGCCCGATAACGCACAATCAGCTCCGCGCAGTGGACATCGTGATACCAGTAATAGTCTACATCCTTAAGCCGCTTACTTTCCACATCGTAGTTCTGCCCTATGACAAAACGGTCTTTATCACTGAAGCGATAACTGAAGCCCGCCTCAAATTTGCGGGAATAGTCATCTACATTAAAATTGAACAGGGAATTCTGCGAATTATTTTTTGAATAATGATAGCCGGTAAAAGCAGACCAGCGGTCATTGAAATCCTTTACCAGCGTCGCGTCATACGTGAAGCCCTGGACCCTGGATTCGTTGTAGCTTTCCTTTGTGACAGAGTACCCTGTACTCAGATACAATGTCATATTCTTATATAGGCTGATAGGATCCCGTGACAGACTAAGTCCATAGTAGGTATGCGTGCTATGGATACCATTATTATACCAGTTTCCCAGCTCATAGTTCAGTCCGTAAGAAATTGGCCAGCTCCCGATACGGTGCCCGTAGTTATAGACAAAAGTCGGCTGTTTTTTTATCCAATGGTTATTTCCATCCTCAAAATAACCATATTCTACGCGGCTGCTGTTTCCGCCATTATCCCATCGCGTGCCCAGCACATTGCGAAAGCCAAATTTACCTGTATGCCGCAAATCCGCATAGGCCGTCACCTTAGGGGCCACCGTCTGCGTAAAATCCTGCTCAATCCAAAGACCGTCGTCGTTATCATAACCAACCCGTGGATAAACGGGATTCTTCGCATCCGGGCCTATATTGGTCTCTGTCCTATCCTTATGGTAGAGTCGTACACTGCCGATATAGAAGTCCACATCATGCATGATGATTTTCTGGTTTGGCCAGATTTCTATCTTTTTTGCCTGTGTATGGTAATCCGGCTTTTTGGCCGCACATTTTGTAGCTGTGCCATTATAGATAATGACCTCTTTCGGATAGAATTCTACACGTTCACCCGTCACATACTGATGATCCACCTTACCCACGACATTTTCCATTTTTCCGGTCTTGTTCCCATAGTTATACTGTGTCTTATAGCCATCGAGCTTCACCCGCGGCGCCTGGGGCGTAATCTGCAGCATGTGCGCCTTGCCCTCAATATCGACATCCTGTGTCTTTAGGTTTCCATCGGCTTCATCCGTAGTAAAGCTTTTTGCATCAAGCTCCGTGATGCGTACATTTCCCTTGGCATAGACGGCTCCCGTACGCTCATCATAGGACAGGTCATCGCCCTCCATGGTTAGCGGCACCGATTTCTTCACATCCAGCGGCTGACGCAGATGTGCTTTCATATTCTGTGTATCCTGCAGGAGTTTTTGCTGCTCTGCATCCAAGGCATTCTCACGTGCCGCCCGGTGCTGGTTCTCAATATAATCAAGCGCATCAACACCCGTTTCGGAATCCGAGCGATACGGTGCTGCCATAGCATAGCCCGGCAGGAGCAGTGAAGCTGCTATTACTCCTGAACAAACTGTTATTTTTGTCTTTGTCTGCATATGTAAGATTACTCCTATCATTTCATACTTATTCTGCTAAAAATTCTTGCTCATCTAATAGTACAACATCAAAGGCCGGAGCGCAAATAAAAAGAGAGGCATTGCGCCTCTCTTTTGCGTTCATTCCGCTGTCGTCTGGATACCGTAAAGTGTATTGGCCGCTTTGGTCTGGATATACATCTCCGTCCCGGCCGGAAGGTTAACATTCTTGCCATTGACGAAAACCCCGGCGACTATGCCGACAGGACCGAGCAATACAATGCCCGCGAGACTTGCGCCTGCCGCCATAGCCATGCTCTTCATCTGTTTCTTGGCCTCTTCGCCCAGGAACATATCCACCGTCGTTCCATCGATTGCCCTGGCCGTCTTAAAATCTATAGCAACTTCGGCATCGCGTCCAAAGTTTCTGGCCTGTACCACCTTGTTTACGTTACCCTCACCTAACGCACCCTTGGCGAAGACCAGCATGCCATTCTCTATCACATCTTCGGCGACCTGATACTCGATTTTATCTCCAGCTTTTAGGTCCTTCGCATTAATGGGTGTTACCAGGCTGATCTTCACAAGTGTATTTTCCGGCACGGTTGTCTGCACCAGTGGAACCGCCTTACCGCCAAAAGCATAGGATGAAAGCTTGTTGATCCGTGCCTTATAGGTTCCCTCTGAGGGCTTGCCCTGCACGGTTGTTTCCATATTAGTGACACGCTCCTGAATGGATTTCATACTGACCTGATGCGTAATGCCCCATTCAATAGCGTTCATTTGCGTTACCAGTGACGGTGACGTACTGTTATCGAACATATAGTTGTAAAGCAAACCCACACGGTCGGCTATGCTTCCCTGTGCATGCGTGCCGGTAAAATCGCGTTCGAGCTTGTTGATGCGGTCAAGCAGCGCGCCTGTCTGCTCCGTACCATAGGCCGTCTGCTCCACAATCGCGAGCTTGCCCTGTATCGTATCCGGAACAGCCGCGGCAGCCGTTCCACCTATGGTGGATACAAGGAATACCGCACACATGAGTATACACCAAAGTTTTCTTATGTACATTTGATACCCTCCCTAATCGTTCTCACTTCTATCTCTGTCATTGATATTCGGCATGAAAGCACAAACTCCTGCTACTCTGTCTGATGCGATTTTTCATACTGGCCTTTTTTTGTTTCCGGTGGATGCCCATCTGCCGGCTCAGCATGGATCAGTACATCGAAGGTACCAAAAACGCCGCGTATCTGGTGCTCCAAATCATCGCATATAGCATGCACCCGGAAAAGCGGCATGTCCGGGCTGAACAAAAGATGCACATCGAGCAGCTTGTAGGAGCCTGATTTGCGTGTACGCAGGCAGTGATAGCCTAATACCTCCTCATGACGCGAGAAAATTGCTCCGATGCGGGCTTCATCCTCCGGCGGCAGGCTCGTATCCGTAAGCTCTCTGGCGGACTCCACGACCATCCTCCATCCCGCACGCAGGATAATGCAGGCTACAAAAACAGCAATGGCCGGGTCCAGCCAGGGCCAGCCCGTAAGCTTGATAGCTACCAGGCCTATAAGCACGCCCACTGAGGTCCAAATATCCGCACGCAGATGCAGCCCATCCGCTTCCAGGGCCTGCGAACCGGTTTCCCGCGCTACCTTCATAAGCTGCTTTGAAATAATATAGTTGACGAGTATGGAAATCGCCATGACGCCGATGCCATACTCCAAAAATTCCGGTGTATGTGCGGCATTGAAACGCGCTATGGCTTCCCATATGATTGCCACAGCTGCCCCGACAATAAGCAACGCTTCCAGTCCCGATGAGATATTCTCATATTTTCCATGTCCATAATCATGCTCCACATCCGGCGGAACAACAGATTTCTGCACCGCCCAAAACGCAATGAGAGACGCGATAAGATCCACCCCGGAATGCATAGCCTCTGACACCAGACTGACGGCTCCCACATACATGCCCGTTATAAGCTTCAACAATACCAGCGTTGTATTAGAACAAACGGACAGCCATGCTGTCCTCTTTTTAAGTACATCTAAATTTTGCATAACAAGTCCTCCTAAGAATTGCTTTCATCTTATCACGCAGAGGAATGCATGTAAAGTTGAAAAACGTGATAGAGTTTACCCTCATCTATAAAAATTTTTGCTGGACTTTCAGCTTTTTTTCATATATAATACATTTGGTTGACGAATTCAACCTACTCAAAAGCACTTATTTATTATTTTGTGGTGGCCGGGCAAGCATTTGCCCGGCATTTTTTTGTGCAAAAATCAAGGCTGTGCTATCGTCAGCACAGCCGCATCCCTCAGGATGATTTCCGCAGACTATAGATATAATCCACAATATTCTTCATTGGAGAATTATCGCCATAGGCAGATGGTGGCAGCGCCTGGTTGGAGCCGCTGATCTGCTCTTTCGTATCATAACGCATAACTTTGCTGTTGAGTATCTGATAGGTAGCTGCCGTACTGTCAAAATGAATGCCATACAGGAACATACGATTGGTAAGAGGCTTTATCATAGCAACATCGGCTGTAAGCTCATGATCATTCGTATAGACAATGGAATTCACATCCACATAATATCCTGTATCATCACGCATATCGACAAATTGAAGATCTGCATCGCCCAAGTCCACTGCAAGGCATACAGAGCTCCCAAAAAGCATTACCAATCCCACCATTAAAAAGACTTTCCGCATTTTTTGCCACATTATTTTCGTCTCTTTTCTACTTACAAAAATACAGGGATGAAAATATGATGAATTTCATCCCTGTATTATTATAAATAAATTTTGGATTTTCGTCAATGCGTTATCATTTTACCCGGCTTACGCCAAAATCCATGTCTTTCGGCTTATTTTTTATAGCCTGTGGAAAGATCCACTTCATTGCGCAGCGCAGCTCCTGTTATAAAAGCCGCCAGGTTATCCGCCGCAATCCGCACAATGTTATCAAGCGTAGCTGCCAGATGATACTGCCCCGAAATATGCGGTGTGATGTAGATGCCCGGTACCCGCCAGATGGGATGCTCCGCCGGCAAAGGTTCCGGATCTGTCACGTCAAGTGCCGCCCCGGCAATGTGTCCGCTCGCAGCCGCTTCACAAAGTGCCTCGCTGTCTACTGCCGTACCACGTCCGATGTTTACGAAATAGACGCCCTGCTTCATCGCAGCGAAGCGTTCCTTATCGAAAAGCTTATAGGTTTCCTTCGTGCCCGGCAGACTTGTTGCCACAACATCCGCTCTGGCGAGATAAGAATCTAACTCATCCATCGTGCCCATTTCATCAGCATACTCCGGTACAGATGCACTGCGGCGCCGCATACCGATGACATAGGCACCGAGTGCCTTGGCACGGCGCGCAAACTGTCCGCCAATATCTCCCATACCAATCACGAGCACCACCGCCCCATAAATGGAAGTCACCGGGCCTTCATCCTGCCACAAGCCTTTTTTCTGATTGTCGTAATAAGGATAAAGTTTTTTCATCATAGCCAGAAGCATTGCCAGCATATGCTCGGAAAGTGCGAGCCCGTATGCTCCTGTGGCGTTTGTGAGCAGCGTTCCCTCCGGCAAAACTCCCGGTTTGCAATAAGCATCTGCACCTGCACTGTTCAGCTGCAGCCAGCGCAAACGCGGTGCCTCCTGCAAAAGCGCCGCCGGCACATTGCCAATGACCGCATCCGCATCCGCCAGGTCGGCAGCCGTTACCCGGCTGGCAGGAATATAGACGAGCTCTGCGCCCGGAGCCTTTTCACCCAGCCATTTCCTATGTGTTGCATTGGCCGGAATACCAACGATAACCTTCATAATACATCACGCTCCTGTTTTTATATAAAGCACTCTGGCAAAAAGACTGCCAGCGGTGTCAACAAATACGCGGTACAAGATTTCCGAGCGGCATATCCACCACACGGATGCCGCCGATAGAAGTCTGCAGGCCCACCTGCCCTCTGGCTTCCGCTGTAACCCGGCCAATGACGCAGGCATCTTGTCCATAGCGATGTGCATGCATAGCCGCAAGCACCGCTGCAGTATCCTGCGGCGCCGTGAAGGCCAGCAGCTTGCCTTCATTCGCCAGATAAAGGGGATCGAATCCCAGGATATCACAGACACCCCGGACCTCCGGATGTACAGGAATTGATTCCTCGTCGAGCAGAATGCCCGTATGCGACTGCTCCGCAATCTCATTGAGCGTTGCCGCAATGCCGCCGCGTGTAGGATCGCGCAGCACCGCTATTCCCGGCGCCGCCCGAAGCATGGCCTGCGTAAGCCCCGCAAGCGGCGCGCAGTCACTCTGGATGCTCGCCGGCAGTTCAAGCCCGTGCCGCCCGGCCATAATAGTCGCAGCATGATCCCCGATATAGCCGGAAAGAATAACATCCATCCCCGCTTCCACACGCTTCGGCGAAATATGCGTGCCGGGAATCACATCCCCTATGCCCGCTGTGTTGATAAATATGCCATCTGCGGCACCTTTGCCGACAACCTTTGTATCTCCGGTAACGATATATACGCCGGCCTCATCCGCCGCAAGCTTCATCGTATGTACGATCTGCCTGAGCTCTGCAAAAGGGAACCCCTCCTCAAGGATAAGTCCCATCGAAAGATACCGCGGAACAGCGCCTGTCATCGCCAGATCATTGACCGTGCCGCAGACCGCCAGCTTGCCGATATTGCCGCCCGCAAAAAAAAGCGGTTTTACCACATAGGAATCCGTTGTAAACGCCACACGCCCCCCCATGTTGACCGTGGCGCCATCATGCAGCTCATTTAAAAGCGGGTTGCCAAATGCAGGTAATATAACCTGCTCAATAAGCTCCTGGCTGAGCTTGCCGCCCGCACCATGTGCCAGAGTAATCCGTTCATTTTCCATAGATAAACCTCCCACCGCCATATTTGTACCACGCCGCGCAGACACCCTCAACCGATACCATGCAGGGCCCCACCGCATGTGTCGGCACGCATGCCTTCCCGAAAAGCGGACATTCACGCGGATTTATGATACCGCGCAGCACCTCGCCGCAACGGCAGGCCGTCTTCTTCTCCTGCGCCGGAAGCTCCAGCGGCAGAACAGCTTCAATATCGAAACGCCGATATGCTTGCTTCACCTGAAGCCCCGATGCCGGAATCCTGCCAATGCCGCGCCAACATGCGTCCACGGTTTCATAGACCCTGTCAAGAACGGACCTTGCGGCCGGATTGCCCTCGCGGCGCACCACACTGCCATATTCATTCTCGATTCTTGGCTTGTCCTCTGCCACCTGCCTGGCCAGCCTATAGATTGAGCGAAGTATCTGCAAGGGTTCAAAGCCCGTAACTACGCCCGGCATATGAAACTCGCGCGGCAAAAACGCAAACACGTCCGTACCGGTCACAACAGACACATGCCCTGGCAAAATAAAGCCATCCACACGCACCTGTGGGTCTGCCAACAGCATGCGAAGTGCCGGCGACACCAGCTTATGCGCGGACAATACATAGAAATTCTCCAGTCCCTGCGCCTGGGCAGCAAGCACCGCCGCCGCCGCGGTTGGTGCCGTTGTCTCGAAACCCACCGCCAAAAAAACAACCTTTTTATCCGGATTTTCCACGGCAATTTTCAGGCTGTCGAGCGGCGAATACACAATACGTATATCTGCCCCTTCTGCCTGCGCCTCGCCAAGGCTCGATGACGTACCCGGCACTTTCAGCATATCGCCAAAGGTCGCAATGATGCAGTCCTCCCGCTTGGCATAAGCAATAGCCTTGTCCATATAATCATCCGGCGTCACGCATACCGGGCATCCCGGCCCGGAGACGAGCTCCACGCTTTCAGGCAGTATCTGCCGCAGCCCCGCGCGAAAAATCGACACCGTATGCGTGCCGCAAACCTCCATGAAGCGTACAGGCTGCGCACGGTCTGCCATGAGCCGTACAATCTCTGCCACGATTCTCTGCGCCAGCGCACGCTCTTCCTTTTTATCCAAAGACTCCAGCCCCTCTTTAATCTGTAATCATCAGTCTTGCAGCCTGCTCTTCCTACAGGACCGTCCGCCCCTCACCGTTCATCTCCCGCAGCAGCGCATTGGTTTCCTCTGCTTCCTTTTCATCAACAATCTGCATCGCAAAACCTGCATGCACGAGTACATAGTCTCCTACCACAGTCTCAGGCAGCAACATGAGACTCACCTCACGATGCACGCCGCTAAGCTCTACAGTACCCAAATTATCCCGAATGGCAATGACCTTTGCCGGTACAGCCAGACACATTTTTATCACCTCTGTAAACTACTTTAAAACCGCCGGAATCTCCCGCAGGCTTCGAATATTGTAATCAATCCGCAGCTGGGCAGGAAGCGGCAATCCCCGGGGATTGAACCAGCAGCAGCGAATACCCGCATTGTTGCCGCCCTGCATGTCGCTCGTAAGCGAATCCCCTATAATAACAGCATGTTCTTTATCATAATCCTTTATCCTGTGGGCACAAAGCGCAAAAAAATGCGGATCCGGCTTTTCACTGCCCATCTCTTCAGAAATAAAGATATCTTCCATATATTTATCAAGTCCCGAACCGCTAAGCTTAGCATGCTGAGCCACACCGCTGCCGTTTGAGACAACATATTGCCGGCAGCCCTGTTTTTTGAGTGCGTCACAGGCCTCAAATGCACCATCCTCAGGTACAAAATTGCGCCCGATAGCAAGCTGATAAGCCGCATTGAAATCAATGATGGGAATATGGCTCACACCCAGCAAAGCAAAAAAATCAACAAACCGTCCCATATATACATGCTGCTTGACGATTTCCTTACGTTCAAACCGCTCCCAATAAGAACGGTTGATTTTTCGATAAGCGGCAAGCTCCTCATCGGTTATTTTTACATGGTATTCCTGCAGGCATTCCCGCAGGCTGATGACTTCCGATGCTTCAAAATCGAGCAGTGTCGCATCGACATCCCAAAAAACTATACAAATATCACGCATGCCCCGTTCCCTCCATTTTGCCGGAATTTCAGATTCGCAGCACAGACTGTAAAACCTTTTTCATTCCTTATGTTCTTCAGCAACCGTATGCAGTGAAAGCCCTGCTGCATTTTTTTTCAATGTATATGGCACGCCCCAGCCCGCAAGCTCCGTCAGCGCACGCTGCTCTATCTTTGGCAGCAATTCTGCCATCTGCTCCGTGAGGCTCACCCCGGCTTCTATCGCAAATGGCTGGGCCCCGATGACCACGACCTCTGGTATGGGTTTATCCGTTACCGTAAGCAGCGCCAGCACATCCTGAATGCCGACCTCATGCATGGAAAGCTTATCCTGAAAATGTGCAGAAACCTGCTTGCCGGCAAACCGAAAAATCGTCCCCGACGGCTCGCCGCCATTGATAGAATCGAGAATCAACAGTTTTTGGGTTCCGGTAACAAAGCCCAGAAGTTCCATACCAAGCGTCCCACCATCCAAAACCTGTACGTTGTCCGGGAAATCATATTTTTTATCAAGCGTTTCTGCAGCCCGCACACCGAAGCCTTCATCCTGCAATACAACATTGCCTATGCCCAATACGGTGATTTCCGGAACTTCTATATCTTCATGCATGCTCTTCACCCTTTCTTTGCACGGACCTTAGCGCGCAGCCAGTCATACCAATCTTTCAGGCCCGTATCCTGCACGCAGGATACTTCGACCAGTTTCACATCCGGGTGCAGCGTATGGATATCCTCACGCGCTGCCGCCATATCAAAGTTCGTATATGGCAGAATGTCCACCTTGTTCAAAAGAACAATCGAGGATTCCTTGAATACCAGTGGATATTTCATAGGCTTGTCATCGCCTTCCGTGATGCTCAGCACCACGCCCTTGGCATCCTCTCCAATGTTAAATTCCGCCGGACAAACGAGATTGCCGACATTTTCTACAATAAGCAGATCCAGACGGTCCAAGACAAGCTGGGACAGAACTTCCTGCACCATAGGCGCATCGAGATGGCATCCCCCGCTTGTATTGATCTGCATTACCGGCACCGCATATTTTGCGATGCGGTCCGCATCCTTGGTCGTAAAAAGATCACCCTCAATGACGGCCATATGCAGCTCATCCTTGAGCGCCGCCATCGTACGCTCCAAAAGCGTTGTCTTGCCGGATCCCGGCGAGCCCATAAGATTGAGCACAAATATTTTTTTATCCGCAAATAGCGCCTGATTCTCCGCCGCAATGCGGTCATTTTTCCCCAATATATCCTGCATGACCTGAACTTCCATTCAGTCCACCTCCAAATATTCCACCTGCAGCTCCCGGCCCGATATAATATCGAGCGCACCCTTACCACAGGCCGGACAAATAAAATTATAATGCTCGATATGCGTCTCATGCCCGCATTTGCGGCAGCGGCCCACCAGCGGCATACGATGCAGCGCAAGCTCCGCACCCTCCGCGATGGTCCCCTTCACCAACGATTCAAAACAAAATTCGAGTGACTCTGTCTCCACACCTGCCATCTCACCCAGCCGCAGGCCAATCTTACCGATTTTTTCAGCCTGATTCTTGGCCGCATAGTCAAGTGCGATATCGAGGATTCCTTCCGCAACAGCCATTTCGTGCATAGGTACACCTCCACATAGCGAGAAGACGCTTTTCCCGCCATCTTTCCGCAGAAAGGCGGCAGAGAAAAGCGTCCCCTGTCATGATTCCTTCAATTCTTATAAAGCAGCCTCGACACTATGATCACTGAATATCTTGAGAATATCCATGAGCTTGGTCTTTGCCGGGCTATAGTCGATGGTTGTTTCACCATCATGCGCGTGGATATGCACGAAAAGCACCCCTGGAAGCCCCAACAGAGCCTTCTCCACGGTCTTGGCACTTTCCTCCGTATATCCTTTGGCATTGAACTGCAAACGCGTGTTGCCATTCGTCTGCCCGCAGCCACATTCCTTACACATACTGTTTCACACTCCCCCAGAGCCGGCCATTATTCCCTGCTCTCTATTTCATTTACATCCTTAGGCACATGCTCCAAGATTTTGATACCGGAAATCATGCTCGATGCCTCGCCTTCGCCTTCCATAAAATCGGCACGCACCACCATGTAAACATGCCCGATGACAAAAACGATGATGAACCAGGCAACATAATGATGCACCAAGTGGGTCATGAACTCACCGCCAAGTGCAATATTCACCCAGCTGAAAATCGTCCCCCCGATGGAATTCATATTCGTTGGGAAGTACATGGCAAAGCCAGTAAGTATCTCAACAAACACCATGGCATAGAGACCTGCATACGACATACGTGCCAGCGGATTCCGCAAAAACGGCGCATGCGACGGCTTCAAAAGCATATAATGAAGCGCGACTTCAATGGTCTCGGAATAAAAGTGGCCCTCCCACACGCGCGGGAAAAGACGGTCTCCTTTGTTGACGATAAAGCCATAGATGCGCAGGATAAAAACCGCACAAAAGATAAACGCTGCCAGGAAATGGATACTGCGAATCATATCCATTGTAAGCATGGTAGACGTCGGATCTGTTGCCAGAAGCCCTACAGGCTTTGTAATGAAAAGTCCTGTGACAAAGAGCGTCAGAATACAGGCAACCATAACCCAGTGAAAAATGCGCAAAAACGGACTAAACAGATAATATATTCTGCGTGGTACTTCTTTCATTCCACTGTTCCCTGCTACTCGTTCTTCGTAGCTTTTCCTTTCGTCAGATTTTATTCTTCGACATGCGTCCCCGTATAGGGATCCGTCGTCACGACCTTGATTTTTTCGCCCTTTGCATTGTAAAGATGTGTTGCACACGCCATGCACGGATCAAAGGAACGCACAACCTTTACGATTTCCAACGGCTTGTCCGGAATCTTGACCTTCGTATCCATCATAGCTTGTTCGTAAGCACCATGTCCGGCCTTGTCATCACGCGGGCAGGCATTCCATGTAGTCGGCACAATAGCCTGGTAATTCGCTGTTTTGCCGTTCTTAATGACAATCCAGTGACTCAGTGCGCCGCGCGGTGCCTCATAGAGTCCTACGCCTTTTGCTTCCTTCGGCCAGGTTTTCGGATCCCATTTATCCGTATTGGCAACCTTGGTATCACCGGATTTGATATTCGCGATGAGCTTGTCGAAGAAATACCGGCTCATCTCCGAGTTCACCTGCGCTTCAAGTGCGCGTACCGCTGTGCGTCCGACCATCGTCGGCATCCATACTTCCGGCTGAAGCTTCAGGACCTTCGATACCGCATCGATCTGGTCAAGAATCATTTTTTCCGCCCAGGTAGGTTCGCCAAGAACGCCCTTCTTCGCTTTCGTATATATGATAATGTAACGCGCCAAAGGCCCTACTTCACAAAGCTTGCCACGCCATTTCGGCGTTTTGAGCCAGGAGTATTTGCCCTGCTCGTTCAGTGCTTTCCAATCGGTCTCCGTGCCTTCCTTCGGTCCGGCAAATTTTGCAGAGGTTATGCCGTCCCACGGATGAAGTGACTCGTCACTCTTGTGCCCCGGATATTCATACCAGGCATGCTCCACGCCCTCTGTAAGCACTTCCGGACTCGTAATATCCTCGCTCTTCAGCTCTGTATAGACCGCCTGTGCAACTCCCTTGCCAAAATTCTCGACTACACCGTTGCAGCGGATGAGCTGATTTTTGAAATAACTGCCATCCGATGCGCCGGAGAAAGGCTCATCCGGATAGTCGCCAAAACCGAGCACACGCTCCTTGGAAAGTCCGCCGCCATCGACGTAACCCTTCTGGACATAAAGTGCACCAATCGCCAAAACATCCGGCAGATAGAAATTGTTGACCAAGGAACGTGTCGTATTGATGGCACGATCCACGATATTAAGACGTGCTGTATTCAACGGCGCGTTGCCGTCATCGAGGGAAATCGAGCATGGCATGCCGCCCACCATATAATGCGGATGCGGATTCTTACCGCCCAGGATGACATGCGGTATAACGATCTCGCGCTGCTTATCAAGCATCTCCAAATAATGCGTTACCGCAAGAAGATGAACTTCCGGCGGCAGAAGCTGATAATCCGGATGATCCCACCACTGCGCGGCAAAGATACCCAGCTGTCCGCTTTCAACAATGGCCTGGATCTTTTTCTTGAAAGTATCGAAATACTCCGGTGCAGCCTGCGGGAACTCCTTGGGATATGCCTCGGTATCAATCTTGGCCGGTCCCGTGAACGGAAGCTTGTAGTTCTGCAGCACGACACTTTGCAGATGCGCCGTAGCAATCGGATCTGCCTTCAAAGCTTCCAGCGGACTCACCCAGTCCAAGGCATGCAGATGATAAAAATGAATGACATGATCCTGTATCGTCTGTGAAGCCGCCATAATGCTGCGGATATAGTGGGCATTCTTCGGAATCGTGATGCCCAGTGCATCCTCTACCGCACGCAGGGACGCAAGCGCATGTGCTGTCGTACAGACACCGCAGATACGCTGAATATAAGCCCAGGCATCACGCGGATCGCGGTCGTTCATGACAAGCTCCAGGCCACGCCATGCCGTGCCACTCGATATGGCATCCTGCACCTTGCCGGATGCTTCGTCTACCTGCACCTCGACACGAAGATGACCTTCTATACGCGTTACCGGATCTACTACAACGTGTTTCATTTTTTCACCTGCTTCTCGTCATGTTCAGCCTGCTCGGCTTCCTGACGTTTTTTCTTCTGAATCGTGCTCAGCGCCCCATGTGCCACTACGCCGACGCCTGTCGCAACCGCAAGTCCCGCACCGATCTTGTCGATGTCTCCGAGCGGACCGTATTCCGGCAAGCGTTTGGAGAACGGCGCCTCATCCCAGAAATGCGCATTGCTGCAGCCGATGCATGGTGCCCCCGACTGGATTGGATAGGACATGCCCTGATACCAGCGCATGTTGCCACACGAATTGTAAGTTTCCGGCCCGCGGCAGCCCAGTTTGTAAAGGCACCAGCCAGCCTTCGAGCCTTTATCATCATAACTCTCCGCAAATAGTCCCGCATCGAAGAACGGACGGCGATAACATGTATCATGGATACGATTGCCATAGAACTGCTTCGGACGGCCATCCCCATCAAGCGGCGGCAGCTTGCCGAAGAGTGCTACATGCATGATCACACCCGTCATAACCTCTGGAATCGGCGGGCATCCCGGAACATTCACCAACGGCTTGTCCCCAATAAAATGAGAAATCCCGCTGGAACCGGTCGGATTCGGATTTGCCGCCTGAATACCGCCGGAGGTCGCACATGTCCCATAAGCGATAACAGCTGCAGCTCCCTTGGCTACGCGCTGCAATGTCTGTACGAACGGCTTGCCGCCCGTCATGCAGTAAATGCCGTTATCCTTCGTCGATACAGCTCCCTCTACTGCCAGAATGTACTGCCCTGCATATTTCTGAATAGTTTCCTCAAGATGTGCCTCAAACGGCTCACCACTGCCCGCACTCAAAACATGACTGTATTCCAGGTCAATATTATTGAGCACAACGTCGGACGCAAGCGGTGAAGCTGAACGCAAAAAAGACTCATCACAGCCGGTGCATTCATGACCATGCAGCCAGATTACAACCGGCAGTGGTTTTGCTTCTGCGGCCTCAACTACTTCAGAAAGCATATCCGTACTGAGTCCCATCATGGCAGTAAGAGCTGCACAGCCTTTCAGGAAGCTGCGGCGGCTTATGCCCTTTCTGAGATATACATCCCACATACTCTCCCGTTTGTCCACTTTTTTACCTCCTCATCGATTCCAGAGAATCTTTTAAAAATTACGTATACCATAAAATGAGTTCTACGTTTGTTTCTGCAAAACATTTTCGCATACGCCTTCAATTATATACCCATTAAAAAGAAAAATCCACCTGTAATTATAGTTGAAGACACGACTCATAAACTTTAATAATATATGTTCTGCTGAAACTTTTTTAGTGAAAACACATCCCTTCCTTTGGATTAAAAGCAATATGCATATTTTCTGTATATTTTCGTTATGCATAAGAAATATTCCTGCCCGTGGCCCGATTTATTTTCCCTGTTTGGCGCGATGCATGCGCCTCCAGAGTGTCGTACGATGAATTCCCAGACGCGCAGCCGTACGGCTGTAGTTGAAATGTTCCTCGCGCAGGATTCTCTCCATAGCCTCCTGTTCCAGCTCCGCCAGACTTGCCATCGGCCAAATCGACGCATCTCTTCCGTCTCCGTTCTGTTCCTTCTCCATCCGGACGGGTTCCTCACTGCTCTCAATGGAGGCAAGGAAATCCTCCCGCGTAAGCTGTGGGCCTTCAGAGAGCAGCATCGCGCGTTCGATCACATTGGACAACTGTCGGATATTCCCTGGCCAGGCACGCGATCTTAAATAGTCTGCGGCCTCCGGCTCTATTCCCGCAATATGTGGATTCACCTCCTGCATACTGCGCATGAGGCTGCGAGCGAGCAGCGGAATATCAACGGCTCGCTCGGCCAATGTCGGCATCTGGATTCGAAGGATATTCAGCCGGTAATACAAATCCTCACGGAACAGCCGCTGCTCCACCATTTGCGCCAAATTGCGGTTTGTTGCGGAAATGATGCGGACATCGACCGGAACCACACTGTCTCCGCCAAGCCGCATAACCTCCTTTTCCTGCAGCACGCGCAACAGCCTCGACTGCAAGTTCATCGGCATTTCACCGATTTCATCGAGAAACAGCGTTCCGCCATGTGCAAGTTCGAACAACCCCTGCCTTCCACCACGCCGTGCACCCGTAAAGGCTCCATCTTCGTAGCCGAAAAGTTCACTCTCCAGCAGATTTTCCGGCAGCGCTGCACAGTTCACAGCTACAAAGGGGCCTTCAGCGCGGGTGCTCGCATTATGGATACTCTGTACAAGTACCTCCTTACCTGTGCCGGAAGCTCCTGTAATAAGTATGGTGGATTCAGTCAGGGCATATTTCGCTGCTTTGCGTTTCATCTCCATACAGCCCGCAGATTTTCCCACGATGTCTGTCATATGCTGCTTCGCCACAAGGCCTTTCTGGTGCAGTTTCTTGCGCACGCTGCGCTCTATTTTTTGCAGACGTGAGACATTTTGCAGGTTGAACAATTCACCGATAGTTTCTTCCTTTATACGCAGCAAGCTGTGCTTTACGGTAAAGGTCTTCTGATCGATTTCATGAAAATCATCGAAATAGCCGTTATCTTCTTTCGTCGAAGCCATCTGCAGAACTGGGAATACCTGTCCTATTGTTTTGCCAAGTGCGTCAAAATGGGATACCTTGAATATTTTTTCAGCCTGTGCGTTCATCATGGTAATCTGCCCTGCAGCATCCGTTGCTACAATACCGTCAGCCGACTGATCTATGACTTTACGCAGCATAGCCGAGCGTTCCTGTTCTTCCCGGCGTATCTTCGCAATGAGCATAGCCTCCTTCAGGGCTGTGAATATGGCTTCACGCCCAGAGTCAATAAGTTCGCCGGGCAGCCCCAACCGCTTCGCGATCTTCACTGAGATCGAATCTCCCACGATATACTGAACCCCGTCCGCCTTGGCTGCGGCGAGCTTTTGCAGCGCCTCTTCCTCTCCCTGCAGCGGAATTTCCACCAGCTCAATACCCAGAATTTTACCAATTTCCTCACTGCCATAAATCACATTCTTAAAACCCGCAATACCAATCTTTTCATAAACATCTTTATGTACAGAGAGCATCCGTATGACATCCATGATACTGATCCGCACTGGAATAACAGGTACCTGCACATTCTCCGCAATAAGCTTGGCTGTGCCGCCGCGGCTCACAACAACCTCGATACCATCCTCAACGGCCTGGCGCACAACCGGCATACTTTCTCCCAGGTCGCCCTTGATGACACGGATGCGGCCCTTCTTCGCCGCAAATTTTTCCTCAACGACCTGTACTGCTATTTTATGCAGCTTCTCAAAGGGTGCAACAAACAAAACCTGTGTTTCCAAAGATACCCCTCCCGTTCTTTATAGATGCAAAAAGTTTCAATTCGTTTTAAATTGCAACGTCTTGATTATACAACGAAACAGAAAAAAGCTCTATAAAAAACAGGCTGCCCGCATACAGCAAGCAGCCTGTTTCCCAATTTCTTACTAAGAAGTATATTGTCAAAAAACCTTTTTGTAAATCATACGGATGTCTGCCAGTGAAAGTTTTTTACAATTATTTACCAAAAGTCGCTGCTGCTGGCCGCCAGCTTCGACCAAAAAATCCAGATCCTCCGGCTTTACCCCAAAGCTCTGCAGGCTGGTCGGAATATTTGTCTCTCTGACAATCGCAGCGATTTCTTCAATAATATGATCTGCTTTTTTCTCTGCAGTTCTCACCGACAGCTCGGGATAAACCGCATCACAGAGAAGCGCCAGTCGTTCCACACAGGCATCTTTATTGAATGCCATGACATGGGCAAAGAGAATTGCGTTGGATACACCATGCGCGATATGGTATTTGCCACCAAGCGGATAGGACAGTGCATGTACAGCGGTCGTACCAGAACCTGTGATAGCTACCCCACCGTAAAAAGCCCCTATCATCATTTCGCCTTTTGCTTCCATATCATCCGGATTGTTGTAAGCCCGGCGGATATTGTGAAAAATCTTGCAGGCGCCTTCACGCGCGTAAGTATCACTGAGCACCGTGGCCTTCTTGGAAGTGAAGCATTCAACAGCATGTGCCAGTGCATCGACACCCGTTGCCGCGATGATTTTCTGCGGCAATCCGGCAATCATATCTGCATCAAGAATCACATAGTCCGGAATCATACAATTATTTACTATTCCCTGCTTTGATTCCTTTTCCGGAATTGCCACGATTGCATTGCAGGTTGCCTCAGAACCTGTGCCACAGGTAGTCGGTATCATGACCGTTTTAATATACTTTTTCGCCATGCCGCTGTCCTGCAAAAGATCGCGCAGCGTATAATCGGCCCCTACTACAATACTTGCGAGCTTCGATGCATCCATGACGCTTCCGCCGCCCACACCGATGATAAGATCCACCTGCTCTTTGCCAACCTCGGCAATAACACGCTCTACATCAGCGACCGCCGGTTCTGCTGTCAGATCATCGACAACCCTGCACTGTACGGCAGAACAGATTGCTTCTATGCGCTTCGTGAGCCCGACACTGCGTACGCCTTTATCTGTAAAAAGCAGAATGGATTCTGCCTTTTCCTTTTTGATAATCTCCGTCAATTTCTCTATACTTCCCTGTCCTGCATAAATCATTGCCGGAATCGTTAATTGACATTCTTTCATTGCTAAGTCCCCCAATTTATTTCTTCATAAATAAAAAATTCATCTTTTATCTTCTAACCATTAAAGTGGAAAAGATAAACTTTTATATCTGACCTTACCATTGATGATGGTGACTTGAGGAATAATTAATTTTTGTCCATCAAACTCTTCTCCCATTCTATTTTTTAAATGAAAGGTTCTATCTTCTAAACTAAAAATCGTAGCATTAGCGGCAGCACCATTATCAAGTGTTCCAATCCCATTGGGCAAATGATGAATTTTAGCTGGATGAGATGTGCAATCCGCAATGACTTCTTCCAACGATAATCCTAAATTCAGCCATTTTGAAAGCACCACCGGCAACCCCCAACACATATTACTAAATATACCATTTTGTGTTAAATCAGTAGAAATAATATCCGGCTTAAACCCCTGTGCCACTGAAGGTTTAATAACTTTATAACAATGATTTATCCGGGCATCAGCAGAATCAAAATATACGCCACGTTTTCTCGCTTCAAATACTGCATCTTTTACTTTGCCATTTTCATCAATAATAGTGCTGCGTTTTCCTTGATAAATATGACAGATAATATCCCCTGGTCTCATTTTTGAAACGATCTCTTCCATTGAACAAGGTGGATTTGTAACATGTAATGTAATCGTACAGTCTAACTTATCCGCCAATTCTATTGTTTTATCTAAAACATCATTCCCAAAAGGTGCAACAACTTCAGCTCCGTAACGTAATTTTAGTCCTCTTGCATGTTCTGAATCTGTTTCCAAAATATCTCTTAATTTATCAACATCATAATTTTGTGGATCTACATTTTCAGGATAACGCTCCGTAATTTGGCCTGCTGGAGAAACATTAATAGAATAGAAAATATTTAAATAACCAGCATCAACGATATGTCTCTTAAAAATTGGCCATGTACCAATACCCGCACTACCACCATCAATCGTCGATGTGATTCCCATTGGAATTAAGCCTAGGTCTGCTGCCATTCCAGGCTCCGTAACATCTTTAAAAATATGTGTATGCGAATCAATCCAGCCCGGACTTACATAATAGCCTTTTGCGTCTAATAAATCCTCGACGATATACGATTCATTAAAATTATATTCTACAAATTTTCCATTGGAAATCGCTACATCCCCTTTTTCAATAGTACCTTTTTCAGCATTAATTACATTTGCATTTTTAATTAATATATCTATTTTTTTGCTCATTTTAATGCCTTCTTTCTCCAATAAATACCATCAATTAGATTGTTCTCCAACTTTTTTATTAAAGTTAATCAATAAGGAAAATAAACCTATTCCTAAACCAAAACATGCAAACAATAATATTGCCAAAAAATAAGAACCTGTCGAACCTACGATTGCACCAATTACCAACGGAATGATTGCACCGCCGATATTACCAACACAGTTCATACATCCGCCTACTGTACCAATATTTTCACGCTGTGCCAAAGCTGCCGGTACCGTCCAGTACAAGCACCCGGACCATTTTTGAAAGAACAGTGCTACAGTAATGCAAGCAATAGCCATATATATAGAACTTGCCTGGCTCAATAAAAACATTGCTACTGCAGTGGCTACACCAATCAATAACAGATTTGCATGCATGATTTTATTGTACTTTTCTTTACCAAACTTGCGTTTCAGCATATCTGTAATGGTTCCACCTAATAATCCACCTAATACACTTACACCATAAATAATAAATAGTGCTCCGCCTAAGCCTTTAATATCTAAATGATGTACAGTTGCCAAATACATTGGCCCCCAAGTCATTAACCCGTATGCAATACAATTACCACAAGTGAACCCAAAACACATTCCCCAGAAACTTTTATTGGCGAAATATTGTTTCAATCCCACCTTAATCTTTTTTATTTGACTATCTGCTTGATTAGCTTTCCATTCTTCTTCTAAAGCATTATTAATATATTTACGTTCAGCCTCATTAAGATTTTTATTCGTATCAGGTGTGGTCATCAATTTTCTACCACAAAGAAGAACGGTAATGGCGGTTAAAATGCCGATAGCGATAAGAGCTGCACGCCAACCGTCAAGCCATAATACGAATAAAGCTACAAGTGGTGCACCAAATGCATTTCCTAAAGAAGAACCGACGTCTACAAGTGCGCTGCCACGAGAACGTTCTGTAACCGGAAGCCAGATTGATTGTAATTTAGCCCCAGCCGGATAAATAGGAGCTTCAGAAACACCTAGTAAAGCTCTAATAAACATAAACATTTTACTGCTGCTGACAATACCTGTTAAAATCTGGAAGGCTCCCCAGCATAATCCACCAATCAACAAAATTTTACCAGGTTTAAATCTGTCACAAAGCCAACCGCAAGGAATCTGCATCAATGCATATCCCCAGAAAAAAGCACTGAGTATAGCCCCGACGATTTCCGGCGAAAATTGTAATTCTGCTTGAATTTGCGGCATACAAACTGATATAACCGCTCTATCAATATAGTTAATAGTACAAATTATTGCCAACATGATGAATATGGTCCATCGTGCATTTGTTTTTTTCATTTCTTCCATTTTAATACACCTTCTCCTTATAAAAAAATAACGTATGAAAACAACAACAGTATTAAACATGATTTTTTCTATTTGATATGACCGTCTTATTACGCTATACTATTTATAGTATGAATCATTGCTGGCAGAGGGAATGGGCATTCTCAAACAGCGGCAATCATTTCATGCTTTTTATTTAAGCATGAAAGATATTGATTCTTAAAAAGGCCGTTCCAAGCAAAACATCCTACGATTTTTTCTGCCAACGCGCGTGTTCATAGGCCTGAGGATTGCATACCTTATCCCATTTCTGTCCATTAACAATGGCTACAGCACCTTCGGCAGCCATTGTTGCGACCCTAGATGCAGCTTCTCTTGTCTGACCCGCCATATGTGGCGTAACAATAATATTGTTGTGTTTAAACAAAGGATCATTTGGATCTATCGGCTCATGAACAACAACATCCGTCCCAGCACTGTGAATCCAATGTTCCGTCAAAGCCTTATCTAATGCAATTTCATCCACAATACCGCCACGAGCGCAATTAATGATAATCCCGGTTGGCTTCATCATCCTTAGTTCTTGCTCGCCAATCATATTTTTAGTTTTAGTGGTGAGTGGAGTATGTATAGATACCACATCCGCTTCCTTTAGGATATCATGAACATCCTGACGATATCCATATCCTTGGGCTTCCACAGCCTCCGGCTTAATAAATGGATCATAAACCAAAACCTTCATTCCTATACCCGTTGCCATTTTTGCAAATACATTGCCAATATGTCCATATCCAACCAGTCCTAATGTCTTTCCAAACAGTTCATATGCCTTATAAGAACTACGAACACCAAAATTCCCCTTGCGCATTTCACAGTCACTATGGAGCATATCTTTTGCGCAAGCAAACATCATAGCCATTGATTGTTCTGCTACCGAACGCGTATTAGCTCCAGGCGCTATAACTACCGGTATGCCCAATTCGGTTGCGCCCTGCACATCAACATTGTCTACTCCAATCCCCGGCCGAGCAATCACTTTCAGCTTTGGGCATTGCTCCATGGTTGCTTTATCAATATGCCCGATACGGATAATAACGCCATCTGCATCCTTTAATTCCGGCAACATATCCTCGGGCTCTCCACTATTCGTAATAGCCACCTGTAGACCTGCTTTTTCCAAAACAACCATCCCATCGTCATGTAATCGATGAGATATAACAATTTTTCCCATAATTCATTTCCTCCAAATTATTCGTAAAGTTTAAACACTTCTAGAAGAGCTGCATCAATTGCCGGATTTACGCAATTGGACGGCTCACGCGCCGGACCAACATTCCAGCCCTTGAGCTGTGCCGCGCGTTTAACCACAGAGTTTGGATTACCCGTCTGCATAACATTGCGGAACGGACGAATCTTCTTTTGCGCTTCATTTGCTTCCTTTATTTTTCCCTGCTCCCAAAGATCATAGATACTAGACATAAGCTCCGGGAATACATTCGAGCAGCCGGCTATAGCACCGGTCGCACCTGCCATAAGCGCCCAGAGAATCAACGAATCACTGCCCATAAGCACATTTATGCTTGTGTCTGTATTTTCAATGTATTTCAAAGTATTATCGAAATTACCGCTGCTGTCCTTGATTCCAACAATATTTTCAAAAGAGGCAAGTTTTTTAACCGTCTTCCAGTCAATGTTATTGCCTGTACGTCCCGGAATATTATACAACAAAATCGGCATATTCACGGCCTTGGCCACCGCACTGTAATGGCGATAGATATCGTCCTGTGACACAGCTACAAAATAAGGGGATATAACCGACAAACAGTCCACGCCTCCCATAGCCTTGACTGCCAGGGACAGTTCTATGGTTTCCTTGGTTGTGACACAGCCAGTCCCCGCATATACCGGCACCCGTCCATCGACTGCTTTCACAGCCGTCCGGATGATTTCGATTTTTTCCTCCTGCGAGAACGCATAAAACTCTCCATTCGTTCCCAAAGGGAATATCCCCTTCACACCAGCTTCAATAAGATGGTCAATGAATTCCGTATAGGCCTGCGGATTAAATTTTTCATCCTCCGTCAGTGCTGTAAGTACCGGTGTAATAACTCCTTTTGGTTTAAACATATAAAATCTCTCCTTTTCTATATAGTAACCAATAAATATTATTAAACCTATTGGCCTTTAAGCTAATTCTTTAATAAACTTCACCTTAGCCATCTGTGCACCCAGAAGCAGTGCTTCTGTCATGCTCCGGCTGTCTGCTGTTCCTTTACCCGCAACAGCAAAGGCTGTGCCATGGTCGACCGATGTACGGATGCAGGGCAAGCCTACCGTAACGTTGACACCTGTCGCAAAACCTAACACCTTGATAGGAATATGTCCCTGATCATGATACATGCAGACAACAATATCAAACTCTTTAAGATTGGCCGCACGATGAAATACCGTATCCGGCGGAATTGGTCCATCTGCATCGATGCCAAGCGCCTTTGCCGCCTCAACTGCCGGCAGTATCTCCGCATCATCTTCGCCGCCAAAAAGTCCATGTTCACCACTATGACAGTTGAAGCCTGCTACGGCAATGCGGGGTTTTCCAATCCCCATAAGTTTCAAGGTATCATCCGCCAGCCGAATGACAGTCTCTACACGTTCCTTTTTGATAAGATCACATGCTTCACGCATGGATACGTGCGTCGTAACATGTATAACCTTTAAAGGACCGCTTACAAGCATCATCGAATAGTCCTTCTGCCCCGTGAGCGCTCCTAATATTTCCGTATGTCCCGGATATGGACAGCCACCCATATGCAGTGCTTCCTTATTCAGTGGTGCTGTAACGATTGCGTGCACTTCCTGCTTCATCGCATATTCCACAGCTGCCTTAATATATTCATAGGCCGCCTTACCTGCTCTCGCATCCAGCCTGCCAAACGGAAGATCTACAGGCAGATTGTCAAGGTCTACCACATCAATGATGCCAAAATCACTGCCGCCTGCGGCCGGTTGCGCGACCGCCCGTATTGTCAGCTTGCTGTCGACTAATTTTGCGGCACGCTCCAATATTTTTTTATCGCCAAAAACCACCGGCCGTGAAATTTCATATATATGTGCGTCCTCGAGCGCTTTTACAATAATTTCTGCACCTATGCCAGCCGCATCGCCCATTGTTATGCCCAAAACTGGTTTTTTCATTCTGTTGCATCTCCTTTGGTTTACTCTGCGGATTACTCTGAGTGCCTGTACAAAACAGTCCTTAGCACCGAAAGCACCCGCCTTGGTCACAACTTTCATGCCATCGCAGCAGCCACCACACAGTTTCCCCAGAGGAATTCCAGCTGCCACTTCCGATAGAATCTCTATATTTTCTGCCGCAAGGTTCCGAAGTACATGTACCGCAATATCCCCACCTGTAAGCACCATCCCTGCCAGGCTGCGCATGTCCAAAGCACTTATAACGTCCGCCATGAAGCAAGCTGCGCCCTCGCTGACCTCGCTGCCGGAAAGGCTATGCCTTTTTCCAGCTTGCATGGCTTTTTCTACATCGGCGTCCTCCATACTGCTCACAAACAGAACATCACATTTTGCGGCAAAACCTTTTGTTATATCCCGCCTACAGCGTTCCAGTTCCTCTGGCGCATTATCAAAAAAGGCTTCCATATCGATCTTTACCAGCACTACTCGCGGCTGTTGCATAAGTTCTGTCGCCTGCGCCTGCGTCGTATGGCTCACGCTGCCTGCTACGACAAGCACTGGCCCACTTGTCGCCGGATCCTCCCTGATACAACGGTGAGGTGACCACTCGTAAATCTCGGGAAGATAATTGGCCAAACCCGCTGAACCAACCCACAACACATCTTGATATTCTTCTACAGCCTGCAACAGCAGATTAAAATGTTCTTCCTGTACAATATCAAAAACGATCCATCGTTCTCCTTTTGCCAGGAGTCTGCTAATTTCTTCCCTGACCTTTTGCAGCCCCTGCTTCAATATGACCAACGAAATAAGACCTGTACTTTTTCCTGTCTGTATTTCAATAAGTCGTGCGATAGATGAATCATGTACCGGCGTTTTGGGTGCGTTGGCAATCTCTGTCATTTCAATCGGCAACCCATCCAGAAAATGGTATCCACCTATCGTTATACGATGATTTTTGGGGAACGCCGGAGCTATTACTATAATCGCTGGATGAAACACATCATCGACCGCAGCAATCTCAACGCCAAAATTCCCCCGCAAGGTTGAATCGACCTTTTTATAAATATGCTCTATCTTCTGTGTCTTCAGGCTTGAAGCTGCTTTTTTTACAGTTTCATAAGCTTCTTTTTTTTCCATATCACGACTGTCCGTATTCAGTACAATAACATCTGTATCCTGTTCTGCAAGCTGTTTACGGTCAAAATCTATTTGCACGCAGGTACTGATACCCCGCTTGGCAAACTGAACTGCGGTATCATTGGCACCTGTCAAATCATCCGCAATCACTGCCAGTCTCGCCATGTCCTCACCTTCTCTTAACCAGACTTCCACTTTGTTATATATGCAATTCGTGTGCCAACTCGGAAAAATCGCACAAAACCTATGTTTTGTCATAATGCTGCAGCGTGTAGATGTGCTATATGCATTATATTGTTGCATATAGCAACAATATAATGCAACAGTATACTCTTTGAGCAAAATATATTTTTATACCTCTTGAAAACATTTCAAAAACGCGTTATAATATCTCTTGTTGTGAATGATTTATGTTGGGGACGTAGCTCAGCTGGGAGAGCACCAGGTTCGCAATCTGGGGGTCGAGAGTTCAATCCTCTTCGTCTCCACCAACAGTAGCCACAAAAATCATGCAGTGTAGAGCATGATTTTTACATAAAAATGCGGTATATTCAGTTTGAAAGCTGATTATACCGCTATTTTTTGCGCAGAAAAACAATCAGAATACTTAATTTTCTCCTTGCTTTTTTTAATAGGATACTTTATGAAAAATAAGATAGTTTTTTCTTCTTTCCCACTTCAAAATATCGCAGCTCTTCGGTAAGCGTACAACCAAACAGTGTATATTAAAATAGCAGCCATCGATGTATACTCAAAATATGAATACCAATCGAACGACTGCTATGCTTATTTACAGCTTTGTTGTATTTTTCACTCCACGGGAGGTAGTCTTCTAAAAGTTGTGGTTCTCTCAAAATGTAGTGGTATAGTGAAGTTGTAACACCTCTGTCTAATAGATTACAATGAATCTATTAGAGAAAGAGGGATAAAAATGAAGC
>DCFU01000040.1 GCA_002319795.1 Megamonas sp. UBA1796 | reverse complement strand
ATGAAATCCATGACGATGCGGACAAGCTTGCCTTCGTAAAAGAGCAGGCAAAACTCTCTCATGCGGATTACATAAAAGCCATTATGACGCAGGAGAACTTCTGGGGAGAAGACCTTACGAAGATAGCGGGCTTTGAGGCCGCCGTCGTGAACCATCTCGAACGCATCGCCGCGGTCGGAGTTAAAGCCCATATCGAAGAGCTTGGCAAACAGGCCTGAGGAGAATTGGTATGGAAAAAATATATAAAATACATCCCAAAGACAATGTAGCTGTAGCCGTAGATGCTTTTTCCCAGGGGCAGATTTAAGGTTTATGACGATAAACAGAGAAATAATGAGAGAAATTAAGATTTTATTGAATATATATGATATTGATACTAAATCTATTATAAATTCAACGGGAATATCATATATTTAACGCTTGAAAATATGAAAATATTATTGACATGTATTTATTTTAGTGGTATCTTTAAAAAGAATTCAATCATCTTTGTTAGGTGAGGTTCCTAGATAAACATAGGCCATTGCTCGGAAACGTCGAGAGACGCCAATGGGTAGAACAGGTATTGCCGGATTAAGGCTTTACATAAGATGGCTGAGTATTTTTTACTCTACGTTATTTAGTGCCAAAACTCAACGAGTGAGGGGGCTGGTTTTCTTTTGCATGTAAACAAAGCCTTCTGCAAATTGGGCAGGCTTTGTTTTTTTGTGTGCAAAAAAGGAGGTGGCAGCTATGGATACAGATGGTGGTCCTCATTTATGGATTTTAAAAAATATAATTAAGGAATACAAGGTATTTATACTGGCGTTTTGTTTGGACTCTATAGCTGTTGAGAAAGAATATTTCCCAGTGTAGTGCTTTGTCATGCATGCTGGGAGGTAGAAGATATTGAGATTAAAAAATATGCCGATTGTGGCAACGTCTCGTGGTGAGGTCGTTGTAAATAGCAGATGGATGCAGCGGCTTATGACTTTTTTTATGGTTATGGGACCAGGACTTATTGTTATGGTTGCTGACAATGATGCGGGAGCGGTTTCAACTTATATACAGGCCGGAGCGGATTACGGTCTTCATTTATTGTGGCTGTTGGTTTTGCTTTTACCTATTACGTACTTTATACAGGAAATGGTAGTACGTTTGGGAATTGCTACGGGACAGGGACATGCTGCCATGATTTATAAACGTTTTGGCAAATGGTGGGGAACCTTTTCTTTAGCTGATTTGCTGCTGGTCAATTTTCTGACGTTAGTTACTGAATTTGCAGCTATCTATATGGGATTAAATGGTTTGGGTTTTTCTCCCTTTTATGCTGTACCATTGACGGCAGTCGCACTGATTGCTCTTGTGGTTACCGGAAGCTACTTGCGTTGGGAAAGAGTGACAGTATGTCTTTGTCTGCTTGATTTATCCTGGGTGTTTTTGGCAAAATGGGTTTCGCCGGATTGGAGCTTGGTTACGCATCATTTGATTTTTCCATCGCTTCCACAGGGGCCGATTACTTCAGATCTCATTTTTTTGATTATTGCTATTGTAGGGACGACTATTGCGCCGTGGCAATTGTTTTTTCAACAGAGCTGTATTGCTGATAAAAAATTACGGTTTTCTGATTTGAAATCAGCGAGAATGGATACCTTTGTTGGGGCAATCTGTACAATATTTATTGCGGCTTGTATGATGATTGTGGGAAATTTTGCCAATCAGAACGGTCTTGCGTTTGAAGACCCGGCGCAAATGGTTGCTGCTTTGGCACCGCTGCTGGGTGAGGGTTTTAGAAATCTTTTCCTGTTATTAATGGTCAATGCCGCTGTCTTAGGGGCGATGACGATTTCCTTGTCGAGTGCCTGGGCATATGGTGAAGTCAAGGGCTGGTCGCACAGCCTGCAAAAATCGGTAAAAGAAGCGCCAGGATTCTATATCGTTTATATTGGGTCTGTTTTGCTTGCGGCGGCCATTGTGCTGCTTCCGAATGCACCATTACAGCTGATTATTGTGAGTGTTCAGGTCCTGGCTGGCCTGATGCTGCCGTCGGCAATTATATTTTTGCAGCTTTTGTTGAATGACAAGGAATTATTGGACGAAAGATTTGTCAATAAGGCTTGGAATAACCTGATCAACTGGACTGTAATCGTTGTTTTGTTTTTATTGTCACTGACTTTGGCGGTAGAAGTGATTTTGCCGAATGCGTTTCATTGATTGGAGGAATCGTCATTATGGAAAAAAAAGAAAAAGTAATAAAAAAATATAGTGTGGTGCATCCGTTATTTGATAAGAAAGAAAAAAAATGTGATGTTGAGGGACTCGGAAGAATGAAAATGAGCGCATGCGTAAAGTATGCATTGTTGTCACTCAGAGTATATCTTATACTTATGGCAGGATTGGTCGTTTATCGTGGCCTGCATGAGTTAGGGGTTTTTTAATACAAAATGCTGCCATATAGAAGCAGAGTCGCTTCTATATGGCAGCATTTTTTTATAGGGAAGTGAAATTTGTTTTTTGTATGATAGGATTGTTTGCAAAACACTCTATACAGCCGTGTTGTATCATGACGGATTTGTACTTGAAAAACTTGGATGGAAGGGGTTTTGTTTACGCACAGAAATAAGGTTGTGCTTTATAGAACTACATGCTTTTTGCGGCACCAATAAGCAGGGGCATGCTGATAAGTGACAGCAGGGTTGAAAGCGCCAGAGCCTTTCCAGGAAAAACAGGGTCTTTTCCTGTGAGACGTGCAAACAGGACGGCTACTCCAGCGGTAGGACAGGCAGAAAGGATTGTAAGGGAAAGAAGAAGATCCTGGTTGATTCTTAGTGCATGAAGACTGCATAGTACGATTCCAGGAAAAATAAAATTGCGCAAAAGCACACAAAACCAAATCCTTGGATTTGAAAACAGGTCAGAAAGCGGCAGGTTGGTCATAGTTGCACCGATGACCAGCATAGAGAGTGCAGTGTTGAGCTCAGCAAGATGCTGCATGGCCAATGTAAGCGATAACGGCAGATGGACAGAGTTGATATAGAGTGGAATGCCGATAGCAATGACAATGATATTTGGATTTACCAGAACCCGCAGCACTGCCCGGAAGTCCAGGCGGTGTGCATAAAGCAGAAAGCCATGCGTCCACAGGAATATGCCAAAAAAACCGTTATAAACCGAGCCATAAAATACACCCTGCATGCCGATCAGCGTGCTGAGCAGAGGAAATCCCATGAAGCCGCAGTTTGAGTAAATGGAAGAAAAACGCAGCATACAGCGTTCGGTGTCGGATGGAGCTGTTTTTTTGTTGAATAAGAGATGCGCTGCCAAGATAAAGCCGAAGTGGATCAGAACAGTCATGGCAGCTACAATGAGAAGATTGTGGAACATCACAGGGTCGAAGTCAACCTGAAAAGCAGAAAAGATGACGCAGGGCATAATGATGTAGCAAAGCAAGAAGGTGAGCTGGTCTGCGCAGGGTTTATCGAGCTTATTCTTTTTTGCCAGTATATAACCGGTGCCCATGAGTAAAAATAAAACAAGGACCTGATTGAAAATCGTAAAAAAAACCATAAAGTGTTTTCGAAGGGCGAATGCCTTTCGATTGTGCCTCCTTTAACCTAATAGTAGCTTATGTAGTAGCTACTATGTAAGCGTACTGCCATTTATTGCCTGTGTCAAGACCTGTATGGTATACTATAGCTGCCTGAAAGGCTTGACTGGGGCGCAAAGGGAGCGATTTTATGAAGCGGCAGGTATATGAGGTTTTACAGCAGTTGTCTTTTACCGAATATGAAGCAAAGGCTTATGTAGCATTACTGAAAAGTGGCGCACCGTTATCCGGTTATGCAGTCGCGCTCCAGTCTGGCGTGCCGCGGTCGCGTGTTTACGATGTGCTTAGCGGATTGGAGGAGCGCGGGGATGTTATAGCCAGTCACGAATCCCCAGCGCTATATATGCCGATTCCGCCGAGGGAGCTTATATTGCGGCGCAAAAAAGCAGCGGAAAAGAATTTTTCCGCTGCGGAGGCTTTGTTTGCAGATTACGAAGGGAAAAAGCTGCAAAAAGATAATATATGGAATCTAAAAGGGCGTGAGGGGATATTCCTGCGCTTGGCAGACATCATTGCAAGGGCTCAAAAACAGATATTTCTTGAAATCTGGCCGGAGGATATTTACGAGATACGGGATGCCTTAGCTTTGGCTGCGAAAAAAGGTGTGAAGATTACACTAGTGGTTTATGGGAAGATAAGTCTTCCGTTTGCGGAAGTTCATGAACACTATCCTTTGGAGGAAAATGAAAGTGGTGGGCGATGGCTCATTTTCAGTGCGGATTCCCAGGAAGCACTTGCCGGAATTGTGTCTTTGGCAGAAGACTGCCGGGCGGCATGGAGCGCACATCCTGGGCTCGTGATACCAATCACGCAGATGATTATCCACGATTTATATCTTTTAGAGATCTTAAAAAAGCATCATGCTGTTTTAGAAAAAAGTTTTGGCAAGGATTTGTGTGATTTGCGCCGTCATTTCCGTGCATACTGTTTATATGAGATGGAAAAAGACGGAAAGTGATTTCAGCCTTCAAAATGAAGCACACATGCCGTCAAGGAATTCGTCAACTTCGTGTAGTGCCTCTTCTATTAATTTAATTTGAAATTCCTCGCAGAAGGCATGTATGCCTCCGATAATCCATGGATTGCGGGCGTGAATGTTTTTTGGCCAGCCGTATTGTTCGATGAAGCTGAGAAGAAATGTCAAAACAATTTTGGCTTCTTCGTCTTCATATTCTAATAGCTGGGCAGTGATGACCTCACCAGTCTTGTGATCCATTACTACAAAAATTCTGGGATTGATAGGCCGGGGGCAATTTTGATCTTTGATAGGTGTATCGAGATAGGAAATATCAATGGAAAAGTCCACTCTGATTTTTTTCCTTTTGGCTAAGCGTTGTTTGAGCAGTTCATCGGTGAGCATGAGAGACGGATATTTGCGCGGTTCAATATCAAAGGGGGCAGCGTAATTGAGCCATAATTTGGTTTTTTTGTCATACTGGCGGATGAGATGTTCACCATTTATAAAATCAACAGAAAGTTTTTTTTCGATGTATGCACGCAAAGCCATAAAGAGATTCTTATAAATTTTAAGCAAAAAATCCACCTCGTCCATATCAATGGGCCAAGGGATATATTTTCGCTTGTAGGATATAAAATATGGCCAGTTGCCGCGTCCACGGAATTTAAGGCCGAGTTCTTTAATGATTCTTTTCTGTTGCGGCGGGACTTCCTCACGATCGCCCCAATAGACGGTAAGGCAGGTTTGCTCCATCATGACGAATTCCGTTGTTAAACCAGCATCGTTTTTTGCCAACATATCAAAGCCCTGCATGGCATCACTGCCAATGTAACTGCTGATACCGTAGCATTCACCGTTGCGTCCCATAATACTGCATAGTGTTATTGTCTTTGGTTTTTGCAGCAGGATGATTATGGTGTCCATATCCCATAGGTACTCCCATGGTGCCAGCTGTTTGAGGTTTCCGGTGACTTCGTAAAGATCACGCCACAAATTAAGGCTTTTTTTTGCTTGCATGTGTGCTCATCCTCTTTATGCGTTCTTTTATTATTATAGCATAGCATATAAGATTCGTCTGTATCTGTCAAACTGCAGAATATTACATGCATGAATGGTATTTTAAAAATTTTGTGCTAGCCGCTCTGCTTGGGTGTATCTTCTGGCTTGTTTCTATAACACACTTATGGTCAATATGCAAGTATTATAATACAAAGAAAATTATATGTATGTAGACTTTACAAACATATGTTACAAATTGAGAGGAAAAAGAGGAGAGAACTTGCAGAGGAGATTTCCAGTGTAAAGGACGCATAAGAAAATTGTTGTATTGCCTATTCCGTACAGCAAGCGTATAGTTTAAAACGTTGTTGCTATTAGATATCAAAAACAGTATGATAATGAATGTGCAGGTGGTTTTTTTGAATCGAATGTCATGGACTCGGTGCTGATAGATAAGTATGTACCAGTTGGGAAATTGCAGGCGGACCTTGGCGCTGAGCGGAGCCGATTTCAGAATAGATAGGATTCGTGTGCTTTCACTATAACAACGGCTGTTGCAGGAGGGACATGCAATGATTATTGAATTAGATGATGAGGTGGCCGGAAACCTTTCCAAAACAGAGCGTAATGTTGTCAACTTTATCAATACCCATGAAAAAGAACTGTCAAAGATGTCTATTGTTGACATTGCGTTTGAGACATTTACTTCTCCATCCACGGTATCACGGGCAATCCGAAAATGCGGCATCAATGGTTTTAATGAACTTCGCTATCGTCTCATGCAGCCAAGTGAAGACAAGGCCATTGCCAGCATTAATGAAATCATGAATAAATCACTTATCGAAGCTGAAGCCGTATTGGAACGTATTTCTATGGAGAACATATTGGCAATTGTGCGTTGCATACAAAAGGCACGTCAGTCACGTATATATGTATTTTCCCGAGGTCTTACTACTTATGTAGCCAGGGAATTCAGTTTCAAGCTGGAGCTTTTGGATTATAATGTCATGGAAACCGATGATCCAAATATCATGTGCAGTGTCACGCAGCATCTGCGTTCCAATGCGTTGGTCATTATATTTTCCCTGAATGGGGCGACCCGGGAATTGATCGAGTCAGCGCGTAATGCCAGCCTGGTTGGAGCAAAGGTCATTACCTGTTGCTGTTCGGATCAGAGCCCGTTGCTGGAATACTCTGCGAAGTATCTTGTCGGCTATAAGCATAGCCCCATGTATCCATCAAGGAATACGAGGTAACATCGCGGCTGCCGCTTGGCATGATGTCGCGAATTATTATTGATTATCTGGTAGAACAGGGCAAGACAGAAAAATGACATATTTTCCATATTGAGAACCGGATGAAAATCAATTTGCAAAAAGTGAAAAGATTTTCATCCGGTTTTGTCTTATGATGAATACAATCAAGCTTGAGATGAAAATTGGTCTTATAAGATATGGAGGAATTTTATGCAACAGCTTTTATCAACGCGCCAATTGCTTTTCAATGCACAAAAGAGAAAATATGCGGTTCCGGCCTTTAACATTCATAATATGGAAACTTTGCAGGTCGTAACTGAGACGGCAGCAGAACTGCATTCACCATTGATTCTGGCTGCAACGCCATCAACAGTAGCTTATGCAGGGGCGGATTATTTGGTAGCCATGGCCGCAGTAGCCGCAGCACGTACGGATATTCCAATTGCACTGCATCTGGATCATCATGAGCGATTTTCTGATATACAGCAGGCCATTGATGCTGGATTCAGCTCCTGCATGATTGACGCATCCAGAGCCCCTTTTTCGGTAAATGTTGAACGGACCAATGAAGTTCTTGCTTATGCGCATCGATATGATGTGACTGTAGAGGCTGAGCTTGGCAGGTTGGTAGGCATAGAGGATGACCTTGTAGTGAACGAAAAGGTTAGTATGTATACGAACCCGCAGGATGCGGTACGCTTCATAGAAGAGACAGGAATAGATTCGCTGGCTGTTGCCATTGGTACTGCTCATGGGCTTTATAAAGGAACACCTGAATTGGATTTTGACCGTCTGGAAGCTATCCACCGGGTGGTAGATACACCCTTGGTACTGCATGGTGCCTCTGATGTACCGGATGAACTGGTACAGAGAGCAATTTCACTTGGCATTTGCAAGGTGAATATCGCTACGGATTTGAAAATTCCTTTTTCGGCAGCCATCCAGTCTTATTTCCAGCAGCATCCGGAAGCCACTGATCCACGTAAATATCTGAATCCGGCCAAGGAGGCCATGCGGGTGGTAGTAAGGCACAAAATCGCAGTCTGCGGCAGTGCGGGAAAATATTGAAGCGGGTGAAACCAAATGATTTATACTCTGACAATGAATCCAGCAATTGATATGAACCTCACGGGCCGGGATATTCGACCCAATTGCGTGAATCGCACGGGAAAGATTGTTTATTCACCGAATGGAAAGGGCGTCAATGTGAGTCTGGTGCTGCAGCATTTTGGTGTCCAATCACAGGTATTGGGTTTTTTTGGTGGTTTTACCGGGCACTATATCATTGATGCGCTGAACGAACGGCAGGTAAATTCGCGCCCCATCTGGGTGAAGGATACAACACGGATCAACATCTTCGTGAACGATGGAGATGAGGAATATAAATTTGTCAATACAGGCTCCTATGTACCAGAGGAAAAACAGCAGGATTTGTTGCAGCAATTGAGTGGATTGCCGGATTTTTCTCATCTGGTTATCAGCGGCAGCCTGCCACAGGGAGTTGCTGAGGAGTTTTATGATCGGATATTGGAGGTTTGTGCAGCGCGTGAGATTCAAGTGATACTGGATATAAGTTCACTGCGGCTCAGGCAACTGTTGAAATATCGCCCGCTGCTCATCAAGCCGAATGATGATGAAGTTCGTAAGGTTTTTGGTTTTCCAATGGAAACAGAGTCTGATATCCGTAGCGCCATGAATAATTTGCAGATAATGGGAGCACAGAATATTCTGCTGACTATGGGAGAAAAAGGCTCATGGCTGCGTAGCGGTGAGGCATTGTACCATTGCGGTATTCAGTCCGTCCGGCTGGTGAGTTCGGCCTGTGCAGGAGATGCTGCACTGGCGGCATTTTTGAGTACCTGGCTGAAGAATGGTGATGCGGTCGAAGGTTTGAAAAAATCCGCAGCGGCTGGAGCAAATGTCGCTGAGAGCAATGCTTTGGGAGATTTAACTAAAGTCGAAACCTACAAGAAAAATATAGAAGTGAGAAAGGTGGAACCATGAAATGAAGAAATTACTTGGTGTAACTGGTTGTCCTACCGGCATAGCACATACATTTATGGCTGCAGAAGCGCTGAAAAAGGCAGCTGAGGCAGTGGGAGCTGAGATGAAGGTCGAGACGAATGGGGCTATTGGGGTAGAGAATGTATTGACAGCCGCGGATATTGCGGAGGCGGATTGTATTATTGTTGCTTGTGATAAAAAAGTCGATATGAAACGGTTTGATGGCAAACCGGTATTAGAAGTATCGGTGAGTCAGGGTATCCAGCATGCAGCGGAGCTTGTAGCTGAAGCTCTGTCCGGCATGGTGCCGTTGCGGGGGGATAAAGCGAAGGTCAGTATGGCTGACATGTTTCAGATTGATGCAAAGCCGGGCAAAGCGCATGAAATCTATAAGCACCTCATGAATGGCGTGTCTCATATGATTCCCTTTGTAGTTGCTGGCGGTGTGTTGATTGCTGTGTCTTTTCTTTGGGGCATATATTCTTTTGATCCCAATTCGGAACAGTACAATCCGATCGCCGCATTACTGAAGCAGATCGGTGGGTATTCGATGGGGCTTATGGTGCCGGTTCTCACGGCTTATATCGCTGAATCAATAGCCGATCGTCCGGGGCTGGTATCTGGCTTTGTTGCTGGTACGATTGCTGCTGTTACCGGTTCGGGATTCATTGGCGGTATCATTGGTGGTTTCATGGCCGGGTACCTTTGTCGGTTCCTGGTCCGGTCCATGGCCGGTCTGCCCAAACAGTTTGAAGGGCTGAAATCCATTTTTCTCGTACCTTTGGTTAGTGTTGCTGTCATTGGGGCAGTGATGTGCCTGCTCGCGGGACCAGTCGCTGCAGTGAATACAGCTATGATGGAATTTCTCTCGAATCTGCAGAATTCAAATCCAATTATTCTTGGCATCGTCATTGGCTGTATGTCTGCTTTCGATATGGGAGGTCCAGTGAATAAGGCTGCTTATGTCACAGGTACGCTGCTTCTTGGACAGGGCAATTTCTTTTTTATGGCTGGGGTATCGGCGGCTTGTATTACGCCACCGATTCTCATTGCTTTGGCGACGACTATTTTCAAAAGCAAGTTTACTAAAGATGAACGGGCTGCCGGTATGGTGAATTATATTCTTGGATGTACACATATTACAGAGGGCGCTATTCCGTTTGCAGCGAAATCGCCTTTGACAGTATTGCCGATACTTATGCTTGGATCGTCGATTTCTGCAGTACTTACTTATCTAATGAAAATACAAGTACCAGCTCCACATGGTGGTTTCCTGATTCTGGCTTTGGTGGATCAGCCGTTGGCCTGGGTGTTTTGCATACTTATGGGTTCGGCTGTTGGCGCGGTTATTTACGGTATTACCCGTCAAAAACCGGTAGAGGAATAAGGCGGGATAATATGCAAGAATGTAGCTTTAATACCCGGCCACACCATTGCACTATAGTTTGTAATGCCATAGTTTCTGTTAAGGATAGATAGGATACTGGATGAGATGGTGTCGTACATCTTATTTTTCATTGCTGTTTGTGCCGCAAGCGGCAGCAGAAGAAGGTGAGGTTTTATGATAAATATTTTTCAAGAGAATACGATTTTGGCAGATCTGCAGGCAACCACTCGGGAACAGGTTATTGATGAAATGATACAGTTATTGAATCAGGCGGGTGTGCTTAGTGATGCGGCCGCTTATAAAAAGGCCATTTATGCAAGGGAGAAGCTTTCTTCTACGGGGATTGGTTTTGGTATTGCTATTCCCCATGCAAAATGTTCAGCAGTCAGTGAGGCACGTGTTGCTGTTGGAATTTCCCGCCAGGGAATCGATTATGGCGATGAGGAAAATGAAAAAGTGCGGCTGGTCTTCATGATAGCAGTAGGAGATGCAGATGATGATCTCCATCTGCGCACGCTGGCCAGTTTGTCGCGCCGGCTTATAGATCCGGTTTTTCGCAATCATTTGTCAGCCTGTTGCAATAGCAGTGAAATCCTGCATATATTACATGATATTTAAGAAAACGTAAAATTGTTTGTTAAATAATAAGATTATGGCCGGATGAGAAATTCATCTGGCCATTTTTATGCACGGATTTATTTTCTTTGATGCTTTTCAAAAAGGCATGGTTTATGCAATAAGCAAGCGGCGATACTATAATCTTCAAAGTTTCCAGCATGTATGTACATCCACATAGGAAATCATTTATATCAAAAGAGAAGATAAATGTACCTAGTGGGCCGGCGGGGTTCTTCTTTCAGAGCTGTTGCTTTGTGAATGCATGCTCTGGGGGATATTAAGGACATAAAAGAGGTGACCATTTTATTAATATAATAAGATCAAAGGAACCATGCGTTATATCAACGGTTATTTGCTGTTTATAAACGCGTATATTGGAATTTGCGACAAGAATCCACAAATAACCCCATTGGCAAAACAAAAAGAGGCTTTGGAATTTCTTCCAAAGCCTCAAATGCTTTCGACGTGGCGGAGTGGGAGAGATTCGAACTCTCGCACCGATTACTCAGTCTAACGATTTAGCAAACCGTCCTCTTCAGCCTCTTGAGTACCACTCCGTGGCGGAGAGGGTGGGATTCGAACCCACGGTACTTTGCAGTATCACTGGTTTTCAAGACCAGCTCCTTAAACCGCTCGGACACCTCTCCGTAACATTAAATATTGTAGCAAAATTTTGGGGATGATGTCAAGTCTTAGTTACAAAATTTGGTTTTTAAATTAGAATAAATTTTGTTTGGTTATTAAAAAAATTTATGTAACCGGAATTTTGGTTTGAGATTTATGGGAAAATGAGGTGTTGCCTAAGAATGTATATACGGAAAATCGTAGTCAAAATATTTAAGGCTAGGCGTTTTGCACATAAATGAGTCGTATAAATAGTCATTTTGCATATTGTATCAGGGGAGTGTATTCTCTATAATAGAAACTGTAATTACATAGAAATATTGCAAAGACGCAAACCAAATTCGTGGATGAGGTTTGTGTCTTTTTTCAATGCTTGGTTTTTTTATTGTAGTGTTGTTGACGAAGTGCCAGCCGCAAACAGAATACGGCTTCTTTGTTTTCAAAATCAAAATTTACCAGGGAGGAGATTTTTTCCAGACGATTCGTGAGTGTATTCCGATGGATGTATAAGGCATGAGCCGTATCTGTCATACGTTGGTCATATTCCAAATAGGTTGCGAGTGTTTCCAGGAGAATGGGGCTTTCCTGGTTGAGTTTTTCGATGACAGGACCATAGAGCTGTGTCAGCAGAGCAGTTGCCGTATTGTGTTCAAGGATAGAGCGGCAGGCGATTTCATAGGGAAATGTAATTTGACCGGTTCCTTTGAGCTCAAGCCCGAGACGCAGGCAATTGCAAGCGATGTGGTAGCTTTGGCGCGCTTCGGCAATGTTTGTTACTACGGGGCCGATGCCGATAGATATCTTGAGGTTTTTGTAAATGCTCTTGAATACCTCATGCAGAGCAAGGCTCAAATGAGGTTTGTCATTGAATTGTTTCATGGAGGCGGCAAGTACAATGATTTTGTCCGCACGTTCCGATACAAGAGAAAAGGGTTTTTCGGACATAAGGAATTGTTGTGAGGCTTTGTAAAGACGGGTGAGAACAACAGGAAGATTCAAACGTTCTGACTCATCAATATGAATAACCCAGCATTCGAAGAAATGGGCATTCTTGATGCGTGAATCAGCGAGTACCTCATTGAGGTCGTTTTTAGGAAAATCATCTATGAGCAAGCTTTCCAGGAGATTTCTGGTTTGCAGGCGATAGGCCTGCGAGATAGCTTTTTGTTTGGCAAAATCTAATGCAGCTACTATACAAGTCTGTTGCAGGGCAATGCAATTAATTTCTAAAAATGTTCGGTTGGTTTGCATAATCGTAATATGACCAAAGGATTCATTGTTGGACATCACAGGAAAAGAGGTGATACAGCACAGGTGATCATGGATATGTATTTCCTGTGTGTAAGGCAGTTTTGTTTGAGCCAGCAAGTCAAGCAGTTTATCATTGCTGGGGAAATTTCTGTTTATAAAAGCTTCAAAATCACTGCGATGCATATCGGATACACCGGGGAGCTTGTCCGGCAGGCAATGAACTAAAGGAACACCGTTGTTGTCATAGCAGACAGCGGGTGACTGTGTAAGTGTACTGAGACAGTTTATGATAGATAAAAGCCCTGCCCCCTCAATGGCGACACGGTTCAGCGTTGTTTGAATATCGATTGTACGATGTAAAATATAGGATTGTCTGTCTGCGATGCTGCTGATAATAGGGTTCATGATTTCGGTCAGAGAGAGATCCAGCGGCAAGTCGAGAATCGGAAAGCCAAGTTCTTCTGCCGTTTTCGTGATCACAGGCGGGATTTCAGGCAGAAACCGCTTGGTTTTGATACCAAGGCCAGCTGCATTTATAGCAGCCAGTTCCCGTACTATCCGTTCTTGCAGCTCTAGATTATCTTTTATGATATAAGCCGTTGTGAGAATGAGTTCACCGGGCTTAACCCAGTTAAGAATATCAGGAGCGTCCATGATATTTGCTGAGGATACGGTATTGTTTATTCCCGTGGAGCCGGCAATCAGGGTTACGGACTTATTATGAAAGAGCTGTAGAACATCTCGGATGGTTAAATACATGGTGGTGTGATGCCTCCCCTGTTATACATATCGCTTTTATTCGACAGGGGGGTAGTGAAATCCTTTTCAGGGAAAATTGTTATGAAATTTTACTGGATGAAAAAAAATTATGTGCATGATGCATAATTCATAGAAGCTTATCTGCATATTATGCACTGGATGAAAAAAAGAATTTTCAATATAATCAAGCTATAAATGAAAAAGAAAAAATTTAGAATAGGTATACGGAGGGAAATTATGAGTACTCTCGATTTGGGTGAAGAAGCTGAATTAAAATTAAAATGGCTTGGTTCCTATGGCAAGGACCCGGAGGGCGGTGTTTCACGGTTTTTGTATCGCAAGGAGTGGACAGATGCGCAAAAGGTGTTGGCGGCATATATGCGTCAAAGGGACTTTGTAGTGAAATATGATGAAGTGGGTAATTTATTTGGCCGGCTTGAGGGAAGCCGCTATCCAGAGGAAACCATTCTGACAGGTTCCCATATTGATACAGTGAAAAATGGTGGAATATATGACGGACAATTTGGAATTGTAGCCGGATTGCTGGCATTGGAGCATTTGAAGAAACAATATGGACAGCCTTTGCGCAATATTGAGGTTGTATCTATGGCAGAGGAAGAAGGCAGCCGCTTCCCGTATGCTTTTTGGGGATCAAAAAATATATTGGGAATCGCCAAGCGGGAAGACGTAGAAAATATGGTTGATTTTGAGGGGATTCCTTTTGTTGAGGCCATGAGTAAGGCCGGCTTTTCTTTCCGTTCGGCGGATGCAAAGATAAGGGATGATATCAAGGCTTTTATTGAAGTCCATGTGGAACAGGGCGGTGTATTGGAACGTGAGGGAAAATCTGTCGGGATAGTTGAGCATATAGTCGGACAGCGGCGATTTACCATTGAGCTTAAGGGAGAAGCAAACCATGCAGGAACTACGCCGATGAGTTACAGACATGATGCGCTTTATGCGGCGAGCCGTATTGTTTGTGTGATTATTGAAGCAGCTACTGGCTACGGAGAACCACTTGTGGCTACGGTAGGAAAAATCAATGCAGAGCCAAATATCGTCAATGTTGTGCCGGGAAAGGCTTTGTTTACTTTGGATATCAGACATACAGATAAAAAAGTATTGGAAGAATTTACCGCAGAGATATCGGCGAAAATGGAGACAATTGCTAAGGAGGTTGCTGTCGAACTTAAGACCTCTATGTGGATGGATGCAGATCCGGTGCCCATGGATCAAAAAATTGTTCAGGTACTTGAGCGACAGTGTGAAAAACAAAATTTGAGCTATCGTACGATGCATAGTGGTGCAGGGCATGATTCACAGATTATTGCTTCGGTGATCCCGACGGCGATGCTGTTTGTGCCGAGCCATAATGGTATCAGTCATTCACCTCTTGAATACACGAGGCCGGAGGACCTGGCTGAAGGAATTCATGCCTTAGTAGGAGCATTGTATGAACTGGCCTATCGCAGCTGAAAAGCTGAAATTGGAAATTATATAAAAGTTTTACACCCATTTCGGGTATTATTTTTGGAGGTGCAGGTATGAGAATCGCAAAGGAAAAATTGAAGGAATTGATGGCAGCAAAACTGCATAGGGCGGGTTTATCCCAGGAACATGCAGATATCATGGCTGATGTGCTGGCACATGCAGATGCAAGAGGCATTCATTCGCATGGCGCTATGCGTGTTGAATATTATGCAGAGCGGATATCCAAGGGTGGTACGAATACGACACCAAATTTCACCTATAAAGAAACGGGTCCCTGCAGTGGCGTATTTGATGGCGATAACGGCTCCGGACATGTAGCAGCGAAGCTCGCCATGGATAAAGGGATTGAAATGGCAAAGAAAAATGGCATTTCAATCATTGGGGTTCGCCGCATCGGACATACGGGTGCACTTTCTTATTTCGTACAGCAGGCAGCCCGGGAAAATCTCATCGGTATTGCAATGTGCCAGTCGGACCCGATGGCTGCTCCGTACGGTGGGGCTGAACCTTATTACGGAACGCATCCAATGGCGTTTGCGACTTGTGGCAAGGATGGACGCATTCTCATGATGGATCTGGCTACTACTGTACAGGCTTGGGGAAAAATTCTGGATGCACGCTCACGGCATGCTGAGATTCCGGCAGATTGGGCGATCGATAAAGATGGAAATCCTACGACGGATCCGTACAAGGTTGCTTCTTTGATTCCCATTGCTGGCCCGAAGGGCTATGCGCTTCAGATGATGGTGGATGTTCTTTCTGGCGTGCTGCTTGGTCTGCCATATGGTGCGAAGGTCAGCTCTATGTATCATGATCTCACGGAATACCGCAACCTTGGACAACTTCATATTGTTATCAATCCGGCGTACTTCACCAGTCTTGAGCTCTTTTTGCAGCATATTACGAATATGATGGATGAACTGAATAAAATCAAACCCGCACCAGGTTTTGACCAGGTTTATTATCCGGGACAGCGCAGTATGCTTCGTGAGCAGGATAGTGAAGAAAATGGTGTAGAAGTTGTGGACGAGATTTATAAATACCTCATTTCAGATGTGATCCATAACAATCGTTTTGACCATAAAGGTGCTTTTGCTAAATAATTGCTGATAGGGAATCCTGACTGGGATGTCAGACAGGATTGTGCTGTTGGCTTGTCTATATACGGTAAGGCCGGCAAGTGTCGGCAAAGATGCAGCGGGGGAGATCTTCCAAAAGCCTCTCCTCTTGCCGCAGGCTTTTGGGAATGGAATATTATAGTGGCCTGTGCCTGAACCACATACAATAGTCGTATAATTTGTAAAATTCGTATATCGTTTATTACTTTAATGGAGAAAATTACAATGTATTGCAGGAGGGGATATCGTGTTTGACTTAATTATTAAAAATGGCAAGGTAGTTACTTCCGAACGAGTATTTGTTGGTGATGTGGCTGTGAAGAATGGAAAGATCGCTGCAATCGGTGCGTCGGGAACACTGGGAGAAACCTCTGAAACCATGGATGCAAAGGGGAAATATCTTTTCCCAGGGGCCATTGATAGTCATGCGCATTTGAATGATCCCGGCTATAACTGGCGTGAGGATTATGCACATGGTACGGCAGCTGCAGCAGTCGGCGGTTATACGACGATTGTGGATATGCCATTGCAGAATGAGCCAGCTATGACCAATGGCGAAATCATGGATAAGAAGCTGGATCATGTCAAACCCAATGCCTATGTGGATTATTGTTTCTGGGGCGGCTTGGTAGACTACAATTTCAAGGAGCTCGGACAGCTTGATGAACGTGGCTGTGTAGCATTTAAGTCTTTTATCGGACCGGTGTCACCGGATTATGTTTCATTGAGCATCGGGCAGGCAAAGGAAGCTCTTGAGATATTGAAGCAGTTTGATGCACGGGCAGGCTTTCATTGCGAAGACTACTCCATAATCAAGTGGGAGGAACAGCGCGCGCAGAGAAAAGAAAAAAATGATTGGCAGGATTTTTTGGATTCCCGTCCCGTGGCTGCAGAGCTGGTTGCAACGGAAAATATTATTGAGTTGGCGCGTACTCTTGAGGCCAAGGTTCATATTTGTCATGTGAGTCATCCGCGTGTAGCAGAGGTTATTCGCGAGGCACAGCGAGAAGGTGTGGATGTTACGGCTGAGACCTGCGGACATTATCTGACCTTTACCGATGTGGATGTTCTCAAGAATGGCAGCCTGTTCAAATGTGCACCACCGCTTCGGAGCGATGCTGCAGTTGATGCGCTTTGGGAATATGTTGCAGATGGTACACTTTCCTGCATCGGCTCGGATCATTCTCCTTGTGAACTCAGCGAGAAGAGTGAAGAAAAGCATGGTATTTTCGGAGCCTGGGGCGGTATCAGCAGCATTCAGAATACGGTACAGGCTGCCTTCAGTGAGGGGGTGTCCAAGCGTGGCTATAGTCCTGTGGTTTTGGCCAGAGCCTTGAGTGAAGGCCCGGCGAAAGTCTTTGGTATCTATGGAAAGAAAGGCGCTATTAAGATTGGCTTTGATGCAGATTTTATCCTTATTGATCCCAAGCAGGACTGGGAGATCACTCCTGAATCCTTGTATTATGTGAATAAAATTTCTGCCTTTGTCGGTCTCAAGGGCGTCGGAATGCCAGTATGTACGATTATCCGGGGAAAGGTTGTGGCGCAAGATGGACAGCTGACTGGAGAAAAGGGTTTTGGCAAATTTGTTAAAAAGATCAAATGATGCAAAACGCAGGATGGGGATCGGCAATTCGGTACTATATAGATGAATATGGCAAAGGAGGATTTGATCGTGAGTAATCAGTATGATTTAATCATTCGTGGAGGAAAGCTGGTGCTTTCTGATGGTGTCAAAGAGGCAGATGTTGCAGTTAAGGATGAAAAAATTGTTGAGATTAAGGATGAAATTTCCGGGACTGCAACAGAAGAGATTCATGCTGTCGGGAAATATGTTTTCCCTGGAACGTTTGACGGACATGTACATTTCAATGATCCGGGGCGTACAGAATGGGAAACTATCAAAACAGGCAGTTCGGCGCTGGCAGCTGGAGGTGCTACATCATTTGTTGACATGCCTTTGAACTGCAATCCCTGTACGCTGGATGCGGAGCAATTCAATCGAAAACTGGCGGTGGCACAAAAGGATTCTCTGGTAGACTATGCTTTTTGGGGTGGATTTACACCTAAGAATCTGGATCGGCTGGAAGAGCTTGCGGAATGCGGGGTTATAGGTTTTAAAGCGTTTGCATGTTACAGCGGTATACCAGAGTTTGAGGGAGCAGATGATTATACGGCACTCAAAGGCATGGAAAAGCTCAAGAAGCTTGGACTGCCACTCATGGTACATTGTGAAAATGCGCTCCTCACCAAGCAGCTGGGAGAGGATGAGCTTGCGGCTGGCAATGATGATGTCTGGGCCTATTTCCGTACACACGCACCGATTACGGAAACGGAAAGCGTTTCCCGCATGATCGCTTTTGCAGAAGAGACGGGATGCAAGCTTATCATTGCCCATGTGAGCCTTGCGAAATCGGTGGATATTGTGACTGCGGCCCGGCAGCGTGGTGTTGATGTACAGTGCGAGACCATCGGACAGTATCTTATTCTTACCGATGAGGATGTGGCCCGACTCGGTACGGTTGCCAAATGTTCTCCGCCGGTTCGCTGCGCGGCAAATCAGACGAAGATGTGGGCGCGTCTCATGAATGGCGAGATTGATTTTGTTTCTTCGGATCATTCTCCATGTGATCCAAAATTGAAGGATGGACCGTTCATGAAGGTATGGGGTGGCATCTCTTCTTGCCAGACAACATTAACTGGCTTGCTGACACATGCATATCATGCGCGGCAGATTCCACTTCCTGAAATTGCCAATTTTACCTCGCGGAATGTTACCAATATTCTTGGTGTGACGAATAAAGGCTCGATCTCTATAGGCAAGGATGGCGATTTTGCTATTGTCGATCTGGATAAAACTTACAAGCTCAGGGCAGAGGATCTTTTCTACAAGCATCAGGCAACTCCGTATATTGGAGACACCTTTAAAGGCATTGTAGAACAGACAATCCTCAGAGGTACGACCATTTATAAAGACGGCAAAATTGTAGCTAACCCGATGGGCAGGCTGCTCCGGCCGGTACGCTGAAGGAGGACGAAAGAAAATGAGCACTGAATTCGACAATAATCTTAGCCAGGCAGAAACCATGGGGATTGATGAATCCCTGCTGCCAAAGAAACCGGAACAAAGAACCTTGGGGGCACTGAACTACATGAGCTTATGGCTCGGGGATGGTGTCAATTTGGGGAATATGACACTGGGTGCCAGTCTGGTCGTCGCTGGCGTAGCAACGCTGAACCTTGTCCAAACTTTTGCGGCAGCAATCATTGCGATTGCGATTATCTCAGTTGTGTTCGTTTTGAATGATCGTCTCGGCTACAAGACCGGTATTCCTTATGTTGTACAGCTTCGTATGTCGTTTGGGGTTAAGGGCTGTGTAGTATCTTCACTTTTACGTGGAATTCCGGCATTGGTGTGGTATGGTTTTCAGAGCTGGATTGGCGGTACGGCTCTGAATGAGATTTTTAAGATTCTGAGTGGAGGAAGCTTTGACAATACTTATCTTTGTTTTGCTATTATGCAAGTATTCCTGATCGGATTGTCTCTTTATGGGTTCCATGCGATCAAATGGGTAGAGTCCATTGTTTCCACTGTCATTCTGCTGGCGCTCCTGTATGTGTTTATTCTGCTGGTGACACAGCATAGTGATATCATTGCAACCAAGTGGGTGAATGCTGAAGGCAGCTGGGGCTTACCGTTTTTTGCCTTTATCATGATGTTCATGGGAAACTATGCGGCTATTTTCTTATCGGCTGCAGATTATTCCCGTGAACTGAAGGCTGGTATCAGCAATGGTAAGCGTTGGGGTTTGTATTTCTGTCCAATTCTTATTGCCTATGGTTTTGTCCTCTGCATCGGTGCTATGCTGGCATCGGTGACAGGGATATCCAATCCGGCTAAGGCGATTCCGGTGTTGGTTAATAATCCTTCTATCAGTATTTTCATCTCTGCTTTTATCGTGATGGGCGCAGTAGCTGTCAATATGGTGGCCAATATTGTACCGCCTACGTACGTCATTACGCTTCTCACAAAAGTCAACTACAAAGTGGCGGTCACGATTTCTGGTCTTCTGGCATCCTGCACCTGTCCGTGGCTTCTGGTACAGGATTCTTCGGCTGAAGGTCTGGGGCTTTTCATACTGATTTATTCTGCGTTCCTCGGACCTATTGTAGCGATTCTGCTCATTGAGTATTATCTTTTGCGTAAAGAAGACATCAATATTCATTTGCTTTATGAGAAGGACGGTCCGTTCAGCGGCTATAACCGTTATGCGATCATCGCTATGCTGATTGGAGCCGGAGCAGCCTTTTTAAAGGTTGAACTCGCCTGGATCATAGGTCTGCTCGTTGGTGCCATCGCTTATTATGCTATGATGCGCTCAGCAGGCAAAGATTATCAGTTCATAGTGGGAACGGTTTTTGAGAAGAAATAAATATATTTTGCTGCTTTGGGCATAAGCTTTGGTTTGTCATCTTGAATATGTGGCTGCTTCGGAGATAAAACCTCTCGGAGCGGCCATTTGTATTCTTGCAGTACAATGTGCATTTTGCTCATATAGCCTTATGTTTTATAGCCTGAATGCACTAGAAGAAAATCAGAATAATTTTTATAATTTAACTTGTAGAAGGTGATCAGAATGTGGCTTTTAGAAACAGCAGCGGTTTCTAGTGCATTGGTTTTGCCAATCGGATATACCGGAAGGGTATATTCGGTTCATAACGACTATATCAATTTGCAAAACGATGGAGATTTTATCACATTGGTTCGCAGTGGATGTGATCATATTCCTTTTGGCATTGAGGTTATGTTGCCTGGCTCCTGGCTGGATTTTGGTCTGGAACGCGAGCAGATTGTACGGTATACAGAAGATTCCGTTTTTATACAGGATATTTTGGAAATCAGCGGTATTCAAGACTGTTTTCGTTTTTCTTGTCAGCCAATCTTTTTTAGTGCGGGTCAACAGTGTGAGGAAAAGCTTCGCAAGCTGGAAAAGCTGTGTCATGATTTTGCGGTTGATAGCGGCATTTTGACCTATCTGGGACAGCAGGATGTGCAGTCGTTTTGCTGGGATCTGGATCCATGCCGCGAAAGCGTGCCGCGTGCCGCTCAGGTATTGATTCAGGGTGTGGCTGGTGATCGGGAACCCTTGATTCGCCAGGGGATCTGCGGTTTGCTTGGTGTTGGTCCTGGCTCTACGCCGGCCGGCGATGATTTTCTTATGGGCTTTCTGAGTGCCAGTCGTTATCTTCTTCCCAGCGCATATCAACGTGCTGTATATACGATGACCCGCCTTCTTCGGGCAGAGGCGCCGGGCGCAACAACATTTTTATCATTGGCTTATCTGAAATATGGGCTGCATGGATCCTATCATCAGAGATTATGTGAGCTCATTACGGCATTTGGTTCATGTCCGATGCAGATTATCATGGACAAAGCGCATAGTTTGATGCAGCTGGGTCATTCATCAGGAGCAGATGTACTTACAGGATTTATATACGGCGGTTTTACTGCCCTTATGGCAGTGGAACTGCAAAAACAGCAAAAAAATTACAACGGGAAGGAGTCAGTATATGAAAATCTATAACGTCATACGTAAGAATAATTATTATGATTCAGTAACGCTCATGCTTATTTCCAAAAAACTTAGACAGGTAGTCGAGGGCCTTGATGATGTCTCGGTTATGATGGGAACGCCTGCGAATCATGGCATTTTGCAGGATGCGAATCTTTTGGGTGAGGAGGGCAGGGAAGCTGGACCGAATGACCTGATTATGGCGTTCCGTGCACCAGAAAATGTCGATATGGATGCTATTGTCAAGCAGATTGATGAGCAGATTGCCAAGAAAAACGTAAGCGGACAAAAGACGAAAGAGTTGGAAATCCGTTCGACGCTGGAGGCTTATAAGAGCAATCCGGAGATAAACCTGGCACTGGTATCGGTTCCGGGAGAATATGCTGCGATTGAAGCAGAGCGTGCTTTGCAGCATGGCAAAAACGTGTTTCTCTTCAGTGATAATGTGTCCATCGAGGAGGAAGCCGCATTGAAAGCACTGGCGACCCAGAAACAGCTGCTTGTCATGGGTCCGGACTGTGGTACGGCCATTATTAACGGCGTAGGTGTAGGATTTGCGAACAAAGTATGCAGCGGGCCGGTAGGATTGATTTCTGCATCTGGGACCGGACTGCAGGAAGTCACCTGCCTGCTGGATGGCATGGGTATCGGTGTCAGCCAGGCGATTGGCACTGGTGGCCGCGATTTAAAGGAGATTATTGGTGCGGCTACTATGTTGCAGACGCTTGATATGATGTTTGAGGACGAGCAGATACAGGTCATCGTGCTGATTTCCAAACCGCCAGCCCAATCGGTTGTGGATAAGGTGATTGCGAAATTGAGGCTGACGAACAAACCCGTCGTCCTTTGTTTCATCGGAGCAACGGTTGAGCAGGTGCCAGACAATGTTACGGTAGCAAATGGGCTTGAAGACGCGGCAATCAAGACCGCAGAGTTGTGTAAACAGAAGATTACGCTGCTGGTGCACGAAAAGGAAAAGCAGGCATGGGCACAAGAGATGCAGAAGCATTTTGCATCTGCGCAGCGTTATGTACGTGCTCTTTATACCGGTGGTACGCTTTGCTATGAGGCGTTGCTGCTGTTAGGTGAACATTTCCCGGCACTGTATTCCAATTTGGCACATGGCGAATATGCGACACAGGAAGTTGTGGTGCAGGGACATCATACGGCCATTGATCTGGGAGATGATCATTTTACCATGGGGCGGCCGCATCCGATGATTGACGGTTCACTGCGCGACGAGTATATCCTGGAGGTCGCAAAAGATCCTGAAACCGCAGTACTGCTTATCGATGTAGTCATTGGTTATGGTGCTGCAGCGGATCCGGCAGGAGAACTTATTCCGGTTTTGACGGAAGCCAGAGAAATTGCCAGGAAAAACGGCGGTACACTTGCTGTTGTAGCGTATGTGTGCGGAACCGTACTGGATGCACAGGGCAAGGCCAACCAGATTGCCAAGCTGCAACAGGCAGGTGCTTTGGTTACTGATACAAATGCACAGGCAGTCCGGGTTGCCAGACAGATCGCCGATGGGAGGAAACAATAATATGTCAAATCAGCTTTTTCATGAGAATCTGAATGTAGTTAATGCCGGGCTTAAGCTTTTTGCGGATACTTTGGCTGAGCAGGATGTGCCGGTTGCACATGTGTCATGGCGTCCGCCGGCCGGGGGAAATAAAGAAATTGCCCGGATTTTGGATCGTTATGAGAATCGCATCAATGCAGCCAATGATAAAGTGCTGCAGATATATAACGATGGACAGCCGGTTTTGATTGGAGTAAAAGAGGCACATACGGTTCTTGAAGGATTGGATGAGAAGACCATCTTCCATGCCGGTCCTCCGGTCCGGTGGGAGCAAATGTGCGGTTCTATGCAGGGAGCTATTCTCGGGGCGGCACGCTTTGAGGGTCTTTCGGATAATGACGACCAAACCATTGCAATGGTAAAAAACGGTGAAATCAAGCTGTCACCGAATCATCATCATAGTGCAGTGGGGCCGATGACGGGTATGATTACGTATCATATGCCCATCTTTGTGGTGAAAAATGAAAAATTTGGCAATATGGCATATTGTGCTATTAATGAAGGTTTGGGAAAGGTCTTACGCTTTGGTGCCAATGATAAGGAAGTTATTGACCGTCTGTTGTGGTTCCGTGATAGTCTCGGACCAATCCTGGACAAGGCTATTCAGGCCTCAGGTGGTATCAATCTCAAGGTCATCATTGCGCAGGCACTGACGATGGGCGATGAGCTCCATCAACGCAATATAGCGGCTTCTTCCTTGTTCACACGCAAGATTTGTCCGCTTATTGCAGCTCTGTCGGATGTCAGTGATGCTGATAAGGCAAAAGCTATTCAGTTTATTTGCGGTAACGATCAGTTCTTCCTGAATCTGGCAATGGCTTCAGCAAAATCCATTACAGATCCTGCACATGGCATTCAGGAAAGCTCTATTGTGACAGTCATGTGCCGTAACGGCACGGATTTTGGTGTGAAGGTAGCTGCCACGGGTGAGGAATGGTTTGTTTCACAGGCGAATATGCCGGAAGGTTTGTATTTCCCAGGATATGGACCGGAAGATGCAAATCGCGATATGGGTGATAGTGCAATTCTTGAGGTCATTGGTCTTGGCGGTGTAGCGATGGCGGCATCTCCGGCAGTTGTGCGTTTTGTGGGAGCTGGTTCACAGGATGATGCTGTGCGGTATACGCAGTCCATGGGTTCAATCTCCCACGGACACAGCACGCAGTTCCTGCTGGCTACGATGAATTTTGATGGCACACCGCTTGGCATTGATATCCGCAAGGTAATCGAGAATGATATTGTGCCAGTCATCAATACAGGTATAGCTCACCGACTGCCGGGTGTCGGTCAGATTGGTGCAGGTGTTGTTAAAGCTCCGCATGCGTGCTTTGAACAGGCCTTGGCAGCATTCGCCAAAACCTTAAAAGATTAGAGGGATGCTTATGTCATTTGATATTGTGCATTGGTTGGCGGCATTTTTGCCTATATTGGCCCTTTTGCTGCTGTTGCTGTATTTTCACTGGGGCGGTGATGAGGCAGCAGTAGCCGGGCTTTGCGTGGCTATGATCGTTGCCATCGGACTTTTCGGCGGCGGGACGGATTTGCTTGCGCTGGCGGTTGCCAAAGGAATGTGGACCTCCCTGTCAATCATACTTGTCATCTTCCCGGCATTGCTGATATATGAAGTGTCACGAGAAGCAGGCGCTTTCTCTGTTATTCGGCAGGGCATGGAGACCTTCACACCGGATAAGGTTCTGCAGGTTCTTGCAATAGGCTGGATTTTTGTTGATTTTTTGCAGGGTATCACAGGCTTTGGTGTCCCCGTGGTCGTGTGTGCGCCGCTTCTCATCAGCATGGGTGTCAGGCCGCTCACTGCCGTTGCTATTACACTGCTTGGACAAGCTTGGGGGAATACCTTTGGTACGCTTGGTCTGGCGTGGGAAGGACTCGTAGGACAGTCGGATCTTAGCAATCCGGAGGTTTTCCGTGCCACGCTGCTGTGGACAACCAACATGCTGGTTGTTGTCAATATTGTAACTGGTCTTGCGATTACCTGGCTTGCAGGCGGCAGGAAAGGCGTCCGGCGCAATGCTTTTACTGTTGTCCTGTTGGCAGCTGCACAAGGATTCGGACAAACTGGATTCGCCCTTTTGAATCCGGCACTCTGCAATTTTATCGTTGCCACACTTTCTATGGGGATTATTTTTATCATCGGACGTCTGCCGTATTATCGTCATCCTGCAGAGCTTAACGATGCCCTGCCGACAGCAGAGAAGAGCTATGAGACAGAAAATGGCATGAGTCTGCTGCAGGCTTTTATCCCGTATGTCTTTCTGGTTGGGGCCGCAGTGCTGGTTCTTTTGAATGATTCCCTGAAAAACTTTCTTGGGCAATGGAAAATTGCGCTGGCCTTTGATGGTAAAACTACGGCGCTGGGCTTTGCTACACATGCTTCCAGTGCTTACGCTCCCTTGGCGCCACTCACACATTCAGGAGCTTTTCTTATAGCCGCAGCAGCGATGGGCTATATTTGCTATCGACATTGGAAGTATATCGGGGATGAAGGCTTCGGCCATATTGTAAAAAATTCCCTGCAAAAGACAATTCCTTCTGGGATTGCCGTCATCGGTCTTATTGCGATGTCCAAGGTCATGGATGAAACTGGACAAACGACGATTCTTGCGCAAGGTACAGCTGCGGCAGCAGGTGGGTTCTATCCCTTTCTGGCTCCGTTTATCGGCTTGTTGGGAACCTTCATGACAGCCAGTAATTTGTCTTCGAATATACTGTTCGGAGGTTTTCAGGAACAGGTAGCAGGTATGCTCGGAATCAGTAAAATACAGCTTCTGGCAGCACAAACAGTCGGTGGCGGTGTCGGCAGCATATTGTCGCCCAGCAAGATTCTGTTAGGGACGACTGCAGCCGGGATTCTTGGTCGGGAAGGGGAAGTCATGGGCCGGGTCATGGGACTGGCACTGCTGCTTTGTGCTGTTTTTGGAATTGTGGTATTCTTATCCTATCAGCTGGGGTGGTGAGAAAATGAAAAAGCTGGTGATCTGGTTTCCAATTTTTATTCTTATTGCTTTTCCTGTTTTATATTTTGGTGGTCATTCGGATAATGTGATGGTTTCTTGTTTTGGGATTCTGCTGCTTCTTCTTGGCATGTCGGGGTCCATTTGCAAGCGCTTTCTTAGTAAATGATGCCGAATCAAGGCATTTAAATTATTAAATCAAAGGAGATTTTAAATATGAGTTATCTTAATAATGTTACGGGTTATCGTAAGGACTTGCTGATGAATCGTTCTGTCGTGAAAAGAGCGAATTATGCGGTCATTGAGCCGGACGGTATTGTAAAAAACACCATTCCTGGATTTGAGGGCTGTGATATGACCATTCTGGCTTCGCCAAAGCTTGGAGCCAGCTTTGTGGACTATCTGGTAACAGTCCATGCGGGTGGGAAAAATGTGCTTGGTTTTGGTGCAGCGCAGGAAGAGATTCTCTTTTATATCATTGAGGGCGGTCTGACGGTTAAGACAGATAAAGAATATGAACTTACCACTGGCGGTTATGTGTATTGCCCGCCGGGCATGAAGCTCTATTTTGAAAACAAGAGCGGTGAGACGGTGCGTGCGTTCCTTTACAAGCGTATCTATACGCCGCTGGAAGGACATGTGCCGTATGTTGTTACAGGGAATATGGAAGAAAAGGCCTGGGCGGATTATGAGGGCATGAGCGATGTTTTGGTCAAAGACTTCCTGCCGACCACGGATCTGGCTTTTGACTGCAACTTTCATATCCTGAGTTTCAAACCGGGTGCCTGCCATGGCTATATTGAGACGCATGTACAGGAACATGGTGCGTATTGCCTCAGTGGTGAAGGGATGTACAACCTCGATAATGACTGGATTCCGGTGAAGAAAGGTGACTATCTTTTCATGGGAGCCTATTGTCCACAGGCCTGTTATGCTGTAGGGCGCGATGAAAACTTTGCGTATGTTTATTCCAAGGATTGCAATCGGGATGTAATGCTTTGAGCTTTCCAGGGCTGGCTGACATCTGGATTTAAAAAAGGGGAATGAGAATGGGAAAACAGTTGGTTATCGCTCTGGGGGGGAATGCTCTGGGGAGTACTCCGGAAGAACAGCAAAAAGCTGTTCTGGTGGCGGCCGGCCATATCGTCGGGCTTGTCAGGGATGGCTATAAAATCGTTATTGTTCATGGAAATGGACCACAGGTTGGGTTGATTCATCTTGCCTTTGAGCTTGCACGCAACGAAGATCAGAAGGTCCCTGTAATGCCTTTTGCGGAATGTGCTGCCATGAGCCAGGGATATATAGGGTTTCATCTGCAAAATGCGCTGCAGAACACATTTTTTTCACATGGGATGACAACGCATGTATCGACAGCTATTACGCAAACCATAGTTGATATCGAAGATCCAGCTTTCCAGCATCCCACGAAGCCTGTAGGCGTATTCTACAGTGAGGCTGAAGCCAAGCGGATTGCCGCCGCTCAAGGATATCAATTTATTGAGGATTCAGGACGCGGATTTCGACGGGTAGTACCTTCACCGGAACCTATTGATATTAAGGAAAAAGGTACAATCCGCTGCCTTATGGAAAATGGTGATGTCGTTATTGCCTGTGGTGGGGGCGGTATCCCCGTTTATCGCAAGGATGGAAAGTTGCATGGAATCGATGCGGTTATTGATAAGGACAAAGGAGCAGCCAGGCTTGCAGAACTCATCCAGGCGGATGCGCTTATCGTACTTACCGCTGTGTCCCAGGTAGCTATAAATTTTGGCAAGCCCCAGCAAAGATGGCTTGGTAGGATAACCACGGCAGAGGCTGAACAATATAGCAGGGAGGGACATTTTGCCCCAGGTTCTATGCTGCCCAAAATTGAAGCGGCTGTCCATTTTGTAAAAGCTGCACCAGGGCATAAAGCGATTATTACTTCTCTGGAAAATGCTTATAAAGCGGTTACGGAAGAAGAGGGAACTATTATTACTGCGTAGAGGTTATGTTATATAAGTAGAAGGGTATTGTATCGATCAATTTAAATTTTGATCGATACAATACCCTTTTTTGCTACAACTGAACATGTAAATATGTCATTTTTCGTATTTACTTTGAAATATCTATGGAATTCTACAGTACGGAAAGGGCAGTGCATTCCATGTTACGAGTTTAATAAATTACGATCCTTTAATACGGTTGTGCGTGCCAATGCATAGAGTAGAGTGGCAACAAAGACGGAGGGCAGGGCATTCACGGCCATAGAGATGGCACAGTTCACAGCGGATATATAGGCTACCGGTTCAGGCAGACCGAGTATATACACTTTGAAGGCCCAGCGGATGACAGGTTCTGTGAGTACATTAACCAATGCACCAAAAAGTCCGGAAAGTGCGGCACGCAGGTACATTTGCTTTTTTGTTTGTGCATGCGAAATATGTAGTATCGTATGTGCCATGAAAGCGCAGGCAATGCCAAAAATGAATTTGGAAACAAAAGTTGGTGGTGCCGAGGTTGCATAGCCGACAAGTATATCGCCAATCGTGAGACCGATGGCCCCGGTGAGGCCGCCATATTTGCCGCCCAACAGGAAAGACGACAGCATGATAAAAGCAGCACCTACATAAATCTTGCCGGGCAGGCCGCCGCCCATGGGAATCTCAATGCGAAAATAAGTGAAACAGATAAAGGCTAAAGCAGCGAACATGGCTGCCAGCGTAAGCTTCAAAAGCTTTTCATCTCTCATAGGATCAACTCCTTCAATGGATTATAGTTTATAAGTATAACGTAAATTGCTGGCCGATGGAATAATCAAAATATGTTTTATGTATTTTGTATTGATATAATATACATATAGAACAAATTATTTTCCTATATAGTTCAGATGTTTTAGTATAACCCTGTATTTACAAATATAAGTATGGTACAATTAAAGAAAATAAAATTTATGTGATGGCTTTTATTTATTACATATTTTGGCTGTCACTATACATTTATTCTTATAGTGATGAAAAAAAGTATATATACAGTATTTTCTGTATATATAAATATAAGACTATAGTCTATATAATATATTTTTTAGGAGGTATTTTTATGGCATGGATCAATCATTTAAAGGTAAAGTTTAAAATTGCTTTGCTTGTTGTTGTTGCCGCGGTAGCGTTGATATTTATAAGTTACAATGGCTATGCATCTCTGCGCCGGGCAGATATGGGAATGCAGCAAATGGCGTCCAATGGCATGAAGTCTGTAGAATACTTAAGTGAGGCCCGCGTACAGACAAGACTGCTTCAGGTACGTGCAATTCAGGCAATCGCAGACCCGTCCAGAACCGTATCACTCGTACAGGAACTGCCAAAGGACATGCAGGCCTATGAAGATGCCTGGGCGCAGTATAAGCTGCTAGCGGTACAAGTTCCGGAAACTGGAGCAAAGCTTGCGGCAGTGGATTCTATCTGGCAGAATTATAAACAAACCATTGGTCAGATGGGGAATCTGGCAGCTGCCGGGCAGCGTGAAGAAGCGTTGGCGCTTTATAATGCCAAGGGAAAAGATGAAATGGTGCAGCTCCGGGATCATATGAATGAGTTGCAGACCATCGCCAGCTCACATGCAGATGAAATGGTGCAGGAGAATGCAAACGCCGATGCGGCGGCCATCAAAAATATGATTATCATTACAACAGTTGCACTGTTGCTGCTCATTATGAGTACGATTTGGAATGTAAGAGCGATTACCAGACCGTTGCAATCGATGATGCGTACCTGCCGGGAACTTAAAAATGGTGATTTCAGAAATGATTCCATGGTTGCAGTACGGCAGGATGAATTTGGTGAAATGGCGAATGAATTGATGGAAATGCGGCGGGAAGTGGGACAACTGTTGGAGAAAATACATACCTCGGCCGAAATGGTAGCGGCATCCTCGGAGGAACTAACAGCCAGCTCACAGCAATCCGCACAGGCTTCTACCCAGGTGGCTGTGGCTGTGTCCAAGGCAGCGTCATCAACGGAGCAGCAGCAGGCATCCGTTGAGAGCGGAAAAAATTCTGTAGAGAAGGTTAACCAGACGGTTGCACATATCAGGACGGAAGCGGCCAAGGTAACAGATAATGCAGCAAAAGCTGCACAACAGGCGGTAAAAGGAAATGGCTCTGTGGATGCTTCTGTAATGCAGATTAAAGATGTGGAAAAAGTGGTTCGTTCTTCGGCTGAACTGGTTGATCGGCTGGGTGGGCGTTCACAGGAAATCGGCCAGATTGTCGATACGATTTCCGGCATTGCGGGACAAACGAATCTGCTTGCGCTCAATGCGGCCATTGAGGCGGCCAGAGCGGGCGAGCAGGGACGCGGCTTTTCTGTTGTGGCCGAGGAGGTAAGGAAACTTGCTGAGCAGTCACAAACAGCCGCACAGCAGATTTCGGAAATCATTGGTGGCATACAGAAAGATACCTTAGAGGCTGTAGCAGCTATGCAGGAAGGGCGCGAGGCAGTTGTTCGGGGCGCGGGGGCTGTTGAAGGGCTGCGGGAGGTATTCCAGACAATCAGTGGACTGGTAGAAGGTGTTTCTTCGCAGGTGGAAAAGGTTGATACGGCGATTGTGGTCATGACAAAGGACGTGGAAAATATTACACAAAAAGTTGAGACGATTGATATGCATGGTGCCAGAGTATCCGAGGAGATGCAGTCGGTATCGGCAGCAACACAGGAACAGTCGGCCTCGGCCGAGGAAATCGCTTCAGCAAGTGATGCACTTGCCAAGCTGGCGCATGAATTACAGGTCTCGTTGCAGAAGTTCAGGTTCTAAAAATAATATTTCGCACAAAGGGTTGTTTGGGGATAACGCATAAGAAAGAGAATGGTTCTTGGCATGAAACTATACCAAGAACCATTCTCTTTCTTATGCAGTATTATTTATGGAAGATAATGAAAAATATTTTTTCGAGATGCTATAGCCTTGGTCAGAAAGGGAGGAAAGCAAAAAACAAACCTAATATTCCGGAGCCAAGCAATACGCGGATGACACCGAATTTATGACGGATAGCGGCAAGGGAAAGACCGAGTATCAGGAGACCCTTCCAATCAATTTTTGAAAGTTCTTCGGGCCAGGTCTCTGTATTCCAAAGTGCTAAAAAAATAAAACTGATGCCCGCAGCGCAAATGAGGGCAATGACGGCCGGACGTAAGCCGTTGAGGACACCGCGGATAGGGCCGATATCTCCATATTTGAAAAAAAGATTGGCGAGTATTACACCTAAAATGAGAGATGGTGCCACAAAACCGAAAGTTGCTGCAACCGCGCCGCCAAAACCTGTAACTTTCATACCGGCAAAAGTTGCGGCATTAATACCGATTGGGCCCGGGGTCATCTGCGAAATAGTAAAAATGTCGACAAATTCACTAAGGCTCAGCCAATGCCAGGTGTCTACAACGCTTGCCTGAATGAGCGGCATAGAAGCATATCCGCCACCAACACAGAACATGCCGACTTTAGCAAATTCCCAAAAAAGCTGCAAATAGATCATAGCAGTAACCTCCGTCAATTATATTTTTTTGCTCTGAGGAAAAGGAGACCGATGAGGCCGTCTGCGAAAACAAGGAGCATGATATTCACATCGAAAAAAAGATTGCAGATGAAGGTCACAAGCACAATAGCTATGGGGAGGATGAGCTTCTTTTTACATTGCTTCTTTAAAAGATCGATGCCAACATTGACAATCAGTGCGGTAGCACCACACTGCATGCCCTTGAGGATAAGCTGGATATAATGATTTGAGGCAAAGAGATCGTAACAATAGCAAATAGCTGACAGGGTGATAAGGGGCGGCAATACTGTCGCCAGCAAAGCGGTAAGTGTACCACGGATACCGGCCATACGGTATCCTAAAATAACAGAAGCATTGACGGCGACAACACCAGGCATCGACTGCGCAATAGCAACCAGATCCAAGGCCTCTTTGTCGGTGAGCCAACCGTATTCGTCAACATATTTTGTTTTGAGGAGCGGGATAATGACAAAACCACCGCCAACGGTGAAAGCACTGATTAAAAACGTAGATTTGAATAATTCCCAATAAAAATGGGCATTTGCAGACGCAAGGGCAGTTTTCATAGGCATAAGCAGACTCCTATTCCTTTTAATACCAATGTATAGAAATTGATATACATTGGTATTGTCTTTATGGTATTATTATATCGTAAGTATAAAACAAATTGTATTAAAGTGCAATAAAAGGTTTGAGGGATAGAACATGCGATTTGATAGTATAGATCATATAGATGAAGAAATATTAAAATATCTGTCTGAAAATGGCAGGATTCCTTACGCAGAGCTTGGACGGCTGGTAGGCTTGACGCGGGCAGCGGTGCGGGAACGTGTAAGGCAGCTTGTTGAACGTGGTATTATTGAGCATTTTACAATCGTTGTAAATCCATTGAAAGCAGGAAAGCAGTTATCTGTTTTTTTTGACATAGAAACAGATTGGAAATCTGTGGACGCTATTGCTGCAGAGATTTTAGCGACAGAAGAGGTTACAAATGTTTATGCGATGAGCGGTCCGCCGCATCTGCATGCGCATGCGCTTTTTGACAATCAGCAGCATGCTGCGCGTTATTTGCAAAGATTAAAATCTATTGAGGGTATTGTTTCTGTACATACAGAGCTACTGCTTTCGCGATATAAAGAACGCGATTCATTGCTCATTTAAATCGTTTTTGTACATAAAAATACAGACAGACAGTTTTTTTAAGAAACTGTCTGTCTGTATTTTTTTAGACTAAATGTTTATTCAGTCATTGTAATTTTTCTTATAAGCTTCCTGCAGGACTGCATCTGGCAGCACTTTTTCCCAACGTGCTACAACCACAGCAGCTATACAGTTTCCGGTAACGTTGCAGCAAGTGCGGGCCATATCAAGTACACGGTCTACGCCGAGGATGATGGCAATACCCTCAACTGGCAGCCCGAATGCAGTCACCGTACCAGCAATAACGATAAGGGATGCACCCGGAACCGCGGCGATGCCTTTTGTTGAAAGCATGAGGGTAATCAGCATGAGAATCTGCGCTTCTATAGGGAAATCTATTCCATAAACCTGTGCGATGAACACGGTAGCCAGCGCACTATAAAGTGTAGAACCATCCAGATTAAAGGTGTAACCCAGCGGCAACACGAAAGTTACGATGTGCTTTGGCACACCAAATTTCTCCAGTTTTTCCATGGCAATCGGCAAAGCTGCCTCGCTGGCTGCCGTACAAAAAGCCAATGTGAGCGGTTCCTTGATTGCCCGGAGCAAATGGTAGAAATTCACCTTCGTCAGGCAGGCCGCAATTCCTATGACAATCGCCAGGAATATGATGAGGGTAAGATATAAAGAACCTATGAGCTTACCCAGCGGCAACAGCATGCCAAGGCCATACATGCCAACCGTATAGGCCATGGAACCAAAAATGCCGTACGGTGCCAAATACATGACATAGCCAGTGAACTTGAACATGATATTGGCGACATCCGTGGCGAGATTAATGACATGGCGGCCATTATCTCCGGCAGCAGCCGCCGCTACTGCAAAGAAACAGGAAAAGAAAATAATCTGCAGCATGTCCTGCCGCGACATGGCATCCACAATATTCGACGGGATGATGTTGAGCAGCATCTGCACATGATCCAAATGCTTTCCCGCAGCAGCCGTAACTGCATCGGAAGCACTGGCCTGTACTGTAACGCCCACGCCCGGCTGTAAAACATTTACCGAGATCAGGCCTATAATCAGCGCAATCGTGGTAGCAAATTCAAACCATATGATTGCTTTCCCGCCGAGAATACCCAACTTTTTAAAATCTCCGGTACCGGCAATACCCATGATAAGGGAACTGAAAATAAGTGGAACTACGATCATTTTAATCATTCGGATAAAGGCATCGCCAAGCGGCTTAAGGGTTTTTCCTATTTCCGGGAAAAGTGCCCCGAAAATGACGCCCAATATAAGGCCGATAAATATCTGTGTAGCAAGGCTTGGCATTTTTCTTTTTAAACTCATAAAGAAACTCTCCTTCCGTGTAGAAAACTAAAATTATGTCCAACTTTGGTTATGGGAATACATTCATGTGCGGATGCTCATAAAAAGGAAGGCAGAAAAATAATAGACGTTTAAATAAAATGAATTCAATGAAAAATTACGCGTCATCTCCCCTTCTATTACTTTCCATTGCTTGCTAGTGATTAATCCTGAAATTCTGTGGAAGTCAGATAAATCCAGTATCTGGTATGCATTAATTATTATACCAGCTATTTTTCATTAATCATAGCAACGGAAAAGTATAGCATACATGATTATTTATCATACTACAAATCCAGATATAAATCCATCTTTGTAAAACAAAATACATAAATTGCAAAAGATATAAAATATCGCCAATCACAATTTGTGACAGGCGATACTTCTCTTGTCTGCTAAAAACAAATATTTTACCGGACTGACAAACTGGAAAAACCGATGTTGATTTTTCCGTAAAATATTTTTGCGGCGTTTATTTGTCAGGGGAAGATACTCCGCAGGGATTTTGCTTTGATAATCCTCCGCAGAGCGAGCATGTAGGCCGCCATGCGGAAGGGGACGTTGAATTCTTTATGGATGCCCCAAACTTCGTCAAAGGCTTTTGTCATGATCTTATTGAGATTTCTATTGACTTCATCCTCTTCCCACATAAAGGATTCGAGATTTTGTACCCATTCAAAATAGGATACGACAACGCCGCCTGCGTTTGTCAGTACATCAGGCAGTACGACCGTACCTTTTTGAGCCAGTATTTTATCTGCTTCCACGGTTGTCGGGCCGTTTGCACCTTCGAGAATGACTTTGGCCTTTATAGTATTGACATTTTTCTCGTTGATTTGATTTTCCATAGCAGCAGGGAATAGTACATCAACATTCAGTCCCCAGAACTCATCGGCTGAAATTGTTTTGCTGCCGGGTTCCTCATAACCCAGTATTGTGTGGCCATGATTTTCAGCAAAGGCTATTGCGGCATTGACATCAATGCCGTCTTTTTTATAGATTATCGTATTATAATCACTGACTGCAACGACTTTGAAGCCCTGTGCATGCATGAGCTCTGCGCCGGCACTGCCCACATTGCCGAAACCCTGGACGGCAACGGTCATACCAACCGGGTTTTGACCTGTTTTCTTTAAATAGTTCAGCAGAGTGATTGTCGCACCTTTGCCTGTGGCTTTAGGTCTTCCCAGGGAACCACCAAGTTCAAGAGGCTTGCCGGTAACAATTGCCGGGACAGCATATCCTTTCATCATGCTGTAGGCATCCATCATCCAGGCCATATTTTTGCCGCTGGTATTCACATCTGGTGCAGCGATATCGCGTTCCGGACCGATGATTGGCAGAATTTGTGCTGTATACCTTTTTGTGAGGCGCATGAGTTCTCCTTCTGAGAGCTTGGAAGGATCGACCTTGACGCCGCCTTTGGCACCACCATAAGGAATGTTAGCCACAGCACATTTAATTGTCATCCAGGCAGCCAGCGCCTTGACCTCGTTCAGATTTGCATCGGGATGGAATCGGACGCCGCCCTTGCAAGGCCCTCTGGTGCTGCTGTGCTGTACCCGGTAGCCTTCAAAAATTTGAATTTTCCCATTATCCATGAGAACCGGAATCGAGACGATTAAAGCTCTTTCTGGTACACGGATGCCGACGTAGTCATTGTCATCCTTACTGTGGCCAAGCTTTGCTGCTGCGCTGTCCAGTATGGACAGCATGTTTTCATAAGGATCATACTGTTTTGCCATAGATATCGCTGCCTTTCTAAAAAAATCAGAAACATCTTTCAGTGAGAATACGTTAAAGCATAGGAAATAATATTTTTATATATTATATACAGAACAAAGTATACAGTTTGAAAAGAATGAATTAAACAAAAATTCTTGATACAACTTTTACTATTTCCTGTTGCCTGACATGGTATTCTCGTTGTGAAATTTGAAAATGTTCTTTTGTAAGCTGCTTTGCTCTATACGTTCATTATAGCAATAAGCTTGTCTCGTAACAATTGCCTGAAAAATATAGCATATATGCGCATTACTCATGGAGCTTTGTTGAAAGTGAACAAATGTGCTTACTGTTTAAGGAAAATATATGCATTTATTTTTGGGCCCGTTGTTCTCCTGTGCTGATGATTGTGTTTTTATGTCAGTATATTACATCCTTTAGCGTTGTTTTATGCACATGCTTGACTTTCTGCAATCCGGTGCTGGCAATTTGGTCGTTTCGGTACAGAAAAATAAAAATGAAAGTACTTGACCTGGAGTCTGGTCTAAGTGGTAAAGTATAAGCAGATTATTTTACATATAGCGATTAAGTGGGGATGGCAATGTGGATAAATTGCCGATATGAAAGAGGGAATGAGTAAATGGCAACAAAAAAACTGGGATTTGGCTTTATGCGGCTGCCACTGCTGGATTCAGATGAACCGGGCAGTATTGATTTGGAACAGGTAAAGAAAATGGTTGATGCTTTTTTGGTAAGGGGCTTTACCTATTTTGATACGGCATGGATGTATCATGCATTTAAAAGCGAACTGGCAGTCCGAGAGACACTGGTCAAGCGCCATGCGCGTGATACATTTACTCTCGCAACAAAACTGCCGACGATGATGCTGTGCTCAGAGGAAGAACAGGAACAGATTTTTAACCAGCAGTTGGAAAAATGCGGTGTGGATTATTTTGATTATTATTTGTTACATAATCTTGGCAAGGAAAATTATGAGACAGCTGAGCGTTTCCATAGTTTTGCTTTTGTACAGAAAAAAAAGAAAGAAGGAAAAATCCGCCACGTGGGCTTTTCCTTCCATGATAATGCAGAGCTTCTTGATGAAATCCTTACGGCACATCCGGAGGCTGAATTTGTGCAGCTGCAGCTAAACTATCTTGACTGGGACAATGAAAGCATCCAATCACGCAAATGCTATGAAACGGCTCGCAGGCATGGTAAACCTGTTGTTGTTATGGAGCCAATCAAGGGGGGGACTCTCGCTAAGCTTCCGGAAAAAGCAGAAAGGCTTTTGCGGGCGGCTGAGCCGGATATGACAACACCTTCCTGGGCCATCCGTTTCGCAGCGAGTCATGAAGGTGTGAGGATGGTGCTTTCGGGTATGTCGGATTATGGACAGCTTATGGATAATACGGATTATATGCAGGATTTCAAGCCTTTTACGGCGGAAGAATTCGCTCTTGTAAAGCAGACTGTGAATATATTAAACGAGTCTATTGCAGTTCCATGTACATCGTGTCAGTATTGTGTAAAGGGATGTCAAAAGAATATTCCCATACCAAAATATTTTGCGCTCTATAATACGGAAATGCAATCTATAAAGCTGCCGTTTTCTGCGCAGAGTGTATATTATCGGAATTTCAGCCAGCGTTTCGCCAAGGCTTCGGACTGCATCGGCTGCAGGCAATGTGAACGTGCCTGCCCGCAGCATATTGAAATTACGAAATGGCTTAAGGAGGTTGTCAAAACCTTTGAGAAATAAGCCTGATTTTATTCCAAGGCCTTTGTTTGCCAGGATGATATGATGCAGGGGCATTGTTTTGCGATTTGTTTACAAATTGCTTGCAATGCCTTTTCTATATGCTTTTTCTTGCTGGTGCGCACCAAACTTTCGTACCAAAATAAGCGTAGAGATTTGTCAGAGGTTTGCCTTGTTTAAAAAGTTGGTGCATGTTTATAATTTCAATGTGTTTTTTATAAGTGCCAGATGAGCTATGCTGGCAATGACTATATGCTGGTATTCTGTCATCAATAGGTCGTTTATCATAGGATTTCACCGCCCCTTCTTTTTTGTAAAAAAATATTGCATGATTTAGCAGGACTTTATAAATAATGTTAGAAATTACTGAATATAGCAATATAGTATAAAAATAAAATATATAAGGGGATGAAGGGGATATGAACCTTTTTAAAAACTTTCGGTTATCCACTAAGATTTTATTTGTTATAGGCTTTTTAAGTGCTTGCTTTATTGCTTTAGTCAGTTTTTATATTTTACCTGTCATTACCAATACGTTAGAAAATTCATCTGAGGTTAAATTGAAAAATTTAACAGAGACGACATATAATGTCATACAATTTTACTATGACCAATCCCAGAAGGGTGTTTATACAGAAGCACAGGCCAAGCAATTGGCAGAGGATGCAATCAAAACGCTGCGCTACGAGGGAAATGAATATTTTTGGATTAATGATTATACCCCTAATATGGTCATGCATCCAATAGATCCATCTCTCGATGGTAAAAATGTAGCCGATATAAAAGATCCTAACGGATTAGCTATCTTTACTGAATTTACAAAAGTAGCAAAAGCAAACGGAGAAGGGCTGGTTCGATATGAGTGGCCTAAACCAGGGAGCAAGGTATCAGAGTCTAAGTTTTCTTATATCAAGGGTTTTGAACCATGGCAATGGATTATAGGGACTGGAATTTATGTAGGGGATTTGGCACAAAAAAGAAATGCCATAATTTTTAATGTGTCTGTTTCAGTAATCATAGTGATTATGGTCGCTTTGGGGCTGATTTATTTGACTATATTAAGACCGTTGAACCTGACACTGAAAAAAATCCTGTCCTATTTGGAAGAATTGTCGCATTATGATTTTTCCAAAAATCTGCATGTTGAAGCAAAGGATGAGCTGGGCATCATTGCGGAATCCTTTGGGTATGTTGTAGTTAATGTAAGAGATTTAGTGGCAAATACAAAGGTTCTGGGCAAGGAAGTTGTCAACGAAGCGGATAAAATGATTTCATCGACGGAAGAAATATCGACGGCTTCAGAAAAAACGGCAAATACCATTATGGATTTAGCAAATGGTGCCAGTAATCAGGCTAAATCCACCATAAAGGGAAATGAAAGTATTCAAGGCATTGTGAGACGTTTGGAGGAAATGAATGAGAATATTGCAGGTTCTAAAAATTTAACTGTTCAAGTCGGAGGATCTGTTAAGAAGGGTTCTGTTTTGGTACAGGATCAGAGAGATAAATTGGAAATCAATAAAGAGGTATATCAGATGATTTCTACATCCATTACATCGTTGGCAGATAAGTCAAAAGAAATAGGAGATATTATTCTGGTTATACAGGGAATTGCCAGCCAGACGAACCTTTTGGCTTTAAATGCAGCGATCGAGGCAGCCCGCGCGGGTGAGCAAGGCAGGGGATTTGCTGTTGTTGCTGAGGAAGTAAGGAAATTAGCGGAACAAGTGGACCAATCAGGGCAGAAAATCATTGAAATCGTGAATGAAGTAAATCATGGCGTAAGCAATACAGCGGATCATGTAAAAACAGCGAATGAGGCGGTTGAAGCTGAGGGTGAAAGCTTGAAAAAGATCATTGCTTTTTTTACGGAGATGTCAGCCGATATTATGGATATTGAAAAGAAAATTACCGATGTTGCAGAAAACTCTTATCTTATCAGCAATGATGCCAAATCTGCGGGAACCCAAATTGAACAGGTTGCAGAAATTTCTAAGAAGGCAGCACAGGGAACGGAAGAAGTTGCGGCGCTTAGCCAGGAAACTACGGCTATTATAGGAGAGGTTTCCCAACGTGCAAAAGTTTTGGCTGAACATGCTTTGCAATTGGAACATTCCTTGGAAAAGTTCAAAGTCGAATAAATATTAGGTATTCGTATAAGGCTGTTATAAAAATATCGCTAAGCACGTATTTGTGCTTAGCGATATTTTTTATTTCTTGTGGTTTTTCAAGAAGTTTTCGATACGTGCGAGGGCTTCGGCGATTTTGTCAATGGAAGTTGCGTAAGAGCAGCGTACATGATTTTCACCGCATTTTCCGAAGGCGTTGCCAGGCACGAGCGCGACATGTTCACTCGTAAGCAGCTTTTCAGCAAATTCCTCACAGGTGAAGCCGGTGGAACTGATATCAGGAAAAATGTAGAAAGCCCCCTTGGGTTCAAAGCAGGCCAAACCGAGATTTGAAAAACCGTCATAGATGAACAGACGGCGCCGGTCATATTCGGCAACCATTTTTTTCATGTATTTCTCACCATGGCGCAAGGCTTCTATAGCTGCAATCTGCGCTGTAACCGGTGCACAAAGCATCGTATATTGATGGATTTTGGTCATAGCGGAGATGATGACGGGATTTCCACAGGCATAGCCTATGCGCCAGCCGGTCATTGCATAAGCCTTGGAAAAACCATTGAGCAATATCGTACGTTCCCGCATTTTTGGCAGAGAAGAGAAGCAGACATGTGCTTCGTCTCCATAGGTCAGGTCTCCATAGATTTCATCGGAAATCACGATGAGATCGTATTTTTCGGCGAACTCGGCAATAGCGGAGAGCTCCTTGCGCCCCATGACAGCTCCGGTAGGATTGTTTGGATAGCCGATGAGCAGAGCTTTGGTCTTTGTGGTGAGGTGAGCTTCAAGCTCAGCTGGTGTGATGCGGAACTCATTTTCAAGCCTTGTAGGTACGGATACCGGGATGCCACCTGCGAGCGTAGCACAGGCCTGATAGGAAACATAGCATGGCTCGGGGATGAGAATTTCGTCACCCGGCGCAAGGATGGCACGCATAGCAAGGTCGAGTGCCTCACTTACGCCTACGGTCACAAGGATTTCCCTGGCAGGATCGTAGGTAGTATCATAGAGCCGTTTTTGCAGGGCCGCTATTTCCTGACGCAGCGTGAGAAGGCCGCGGTTAGCAGTATAGGCAGTGTATCCTTGCTCAAGGCCATAGACGCAGCTTTCACGGATAGACCATGGGGTTACGAAGTCGGGTTCGCCGACACCAAGAGAAATAACGTCCTCCATTTCGGCCGCAATATCAAAAAATTTGCGGATGCCCGAGGGAGCAATGGCGTTGACCGAGGGTGAAATACGGCTTTTCCAATCTGTCATGGCGATACCACCAGTCTGTGATCGCGTTCCTTGTCATTGATGATTACACCGTCTTTTTTGTATGGCTTGAGCATGAAATGGCTGCGCGTAGCGGTGACCCCATCAATCGTAGCAAGCCGTGTTGCTACGAAATTTGCGACCTCCTGCAGGGATTTTCCTTCAATGATGACCAAAAGGTCAAAACTGCCGCTCATGAGATAGACCGTGCGCACTTCGTCGAAACGATAAATGCGCTCGGCAATCGCGTCGAACCCTACCTCACGCTGCGGCATGAGATTGACCTCGATGATAGAGGTTACGGTATTGTCACCAAATTTTTCCCAGTTGATGAGTGTATTGTAGTTCAGGATGATTTTATCCTTTTCCAATTGCTCTATTTGTTTTTCGACTTCGTATTCACTGCGGTGCAGTATGGCTGCCAGCTCGTTCACCGATCGCCGTGCGTCATGCTCTAAAAGCTCGAGTAGTTCTCTCATAATGAAAAAATCCTCCTTTTAATGAATTGTATATGGGTAAAATAAAAACGCCCTCATCCGTAAAGGACGAGGACGTTAATTCCCGTGGTACCACCTTAATTGAGCCTCACAGCTCACTCATGCGGCTTTATCACAGCCATGCGGCAGGCTTTATCGCCTGCATGCTCCTGAATAGCCTTCCATTTTTGTCTTTGACGGCTCGCAGCTTCTGCCATCTCTCTGAAAAAGACATTCAATGTACTCGTTCAATCATCACATATCTTTCGGTATTTGTATAAAATAATACCATAAGCAGTAAATAAATTGCAAGCAAAATTTATATATGAGAGACATAAAGAATAAATATTTTTTTATAGGGAACATATGGGGTGTGGGAAATGACAGGACGTGCCACTACAACAGCTTTTTGTTCTAGTTGGTTTTGGGGCCGGAGGCAATGTAAAAAGAAGAAGCGGTGTAACTTCCTGGATGGTGCAGGCTGGACAGATGAACCCCCTTATTTCCTGATATCGTACAGGAATAATGGAAATATTTAGGCGGAAAGCATTCCTATCGAATATGTCAACAGCGGATATTTTGGAAAAGATAAAAAATGTATGGGTTCAGTCATTGCATATCCATTGGTATTTGTATAGAATAAAAGCATAAGCAAGGGATCTATTGCTTATGCTTTTGATGATCCATAGATCAAATGCTGCAAGGCAAATTCAATCTTGGAGGCTAAAGATTTCATGACTGTAAGAAGAATATTTGTAGAGAAACGGCAAGGGTTTTTTGATATTCCCGCACAGCAGCTCTGTGACGATTTTGTTGAGAGCTTTGGATTAGTAGGACTGAAAGCTGTAAGGCTCATATATCGCTATGATATTGAGGGGATCAGTGACGCTGAATATGCACAGGTGAAATCGGTAGTGTTTTCTGAACCGCCAGTGGATGTTATTTATGAAGAAACTCTGCCGTGTTTTCCAAATTCCCGTGTTTTTGCCGTAGAATATTTGCCGGGACAGTATGACCAGACGGCAGATTCCGCGGCGCAGTGTGTGCAGCTTGTTACACAGAAGGAACGTCCCGTCATTAAAACGGCGCGTGTTGTTGTGCTGGTTGGTGAGGTCGACGATCAGGCTTTTGCGGAAATTAAGGCCTATTATATCAATGCAGTCGAAAGCCGGGAAGCTTCACTTGAAAAGCCGGAAACGCTTGATATGAAGGTGGAGCTTCCTCCTGAGGTCGAACTTCTGCAGGGATTTAACGCTATGGATGATGCCGCGCTGCACGATTTTATGGAAAAGCGCGGGTTTGCTATGAGTTTTGAGGATTTGAAATTTTGCCAGCAGTATTTTCGTGATACAGAAAAACGTGAGCCGACGATTACAGAAATCCGTGTAATCGATACGTATTGGTCAGATCATTGCCGTCATACGACTTTTACGACGGTTATAGACCAGGTGAAGATAGAGCAGGGATATTTTTCACCGATGCTGCAACAAGCCTATGAGAAGTATTTGCAAGATCGGGCGGAGGTTTATGGAGAGAAACAGCGTGATGTTACGCTGATGGATATTGCGATTATTGGTATGAAGGCCTTGCGCAAGCAGGGGCTGCTGGAAGATCTCGATAAATCTGAGGAAATCAATGCCTGCAGTATCGTGGTGAATGCGGATGTTGGCGACAGAGATGAAGAATGGCTTGTGATGTTTAAAAATGAGACACACAATCATCCAACGGAGATAGAACCGTTTGGTGGTGCGGCAACCTGCCTTGGCGGTGCGATCCGTGATCCTCTGTCCGGACGTTCTTATGTTTATCAGGCTATGCGTGTAACGGGTTCGGCGGACCCGCGGCGTAAGGTCGCGGAGACTATACCAGGAAAATTGCCGCAGAAGAAAATTACTCTGGGAGCGGCTGCGGGATATAGCTCATATGGTAACCAGATCGGACTTGCCACGGGACAGGTCCATGAAGTGTACCACGAGGGATTTATGGCAAAGCGTCTGGAAATCGGCGCGGTCATTGCGGCAGCACCTAAGGTGAATGTTGTGCGGGAGGTTCCGGCTTCCGGTGACGCTATCGTGCTGGTGGGCGGACGCACGGGGCGTGATGGCTGCGGCGGCGCTACAGGTTCATCAAAGGAGCATACCGAAGAGTCGTTGACGGCCTGCGGAGCTGAAGTACAGAAGGGAAATCCGCCAACGGAACGCAAGATCCAGCGCCTTTTCCGCATACCGGAGGTCAGCCGTATGATCAAGCGCTGCAATGATTTCGGCGCAGGCGGCGTTGCGGTCGCTATTGGTGAGCTTACGGACGGACTTATTATAGATCTTGATAAGGTGCCAAAGAAATATGCAGGGCTGGATGGTACGGAATTGGCTATCTCCGAATCGCAAGAACGTATGGCTGTGGTATTGTCACCGGATAATCTCGATGGTTTCATACGCTATGCGAAGCAGGAAAATCTCGAAGCCACGCTGGTGGCACTTGTCACGGATGATGCGCGTCTTGTTATGAAATGGCGCGGTAAAACAATCGTGTGCATGGAGCGTGCTTTTCTTGATACGAACGGTGTCCGTCAGCATGTAAATGTAGAAATTTCCGGTCCGGATGAGAAGGCGCGATACCTTAATAAAATTCCAGCGGCGGTGCGTAGCTGCGGAACGGATCTCGAAAATGCCTGGCTGGAAAATCTCCGGAATTTGAATGTATGCAGCCAAAAAGGGCTGGCCGAGAGGTTTGACTCTACCATTGGCGGCAATACGGTGCTTATGCCGTTTGGTGGCAAGGCACAGTTGACACCGTCCGAGGGGATGGTAGCCAAGCTGCCGGTATTGGGTGCCGAAACTACCACGGCGACGGCGATGACCTTTGGCTTTGATCCGCATTTTATGGAATGGAGTCCATTCCATGGCGCGGCCTATGCTGTGGTGGAGGCTGCAGCTAAAATGGTGGCTTTGGGCGGCAGGAGTGATACGATACGCCTGACCTTTCAGGAATATTTTGAGAGCCTTGGACATGACAGCAGAAAATGGGGTAAGCCGTTCAGCGCACTGCTGGGTGCGCTGTGGGCACAGCATGCGCTGGGAATACCGGCTATCGGTGGCAAGGACTCTATGTCAGGAACTTTTATGGATTTGACGGTTCCGCCCTCGTTGGCAGCTTTTGCCGTAGATGTGATGCGGGCAGATAATGCGATATCGCCGGAGTTTAAATATGCCGGGGATAAGGTCTATGTCGTGCCGGTTTTGCGTGATGCATATGATATGCCGGTTTTTGCCAGACTAAAAAAGAATTTTACTAAGATCAGCGATCTCATTGCTGAGAAAAAGGTATTTGCCGCACAGAGTATACGTATTGGCGGTATTGCGGCGGCAATTACGAAAATGTGTCTGGGAAATAGCGTAGGCTTTTCTTTTAGCAGATCAGCCCGGCGGGAAGACTTGTTTAAATGTGATTATGGTGCGATCATCCTGGAGGTTGCGGAAAATACGGATATATCGGTGGCGCTTGCGGATACGGGCGCCTACGAATTGGGGCAGACAACAGGAGTACCAAGCATTGTTTTCGGACAAGCCGCTGTAAGCCTCACGGAAGCGCTCAAAGCCTATATGGCACCACTGGAAAAGGTGTTTCCGACGATGACGAAAACAAATCCCAAGACGGTCGCCTCGGCAATGCTTTATAAAAGTGGCTGCCGTGTGACAAAAGCGGTGAGTATTGCTAAACCGCGCGTGGTTATTCCGGTATTCCCAGGGACGAATTGTGAGTATGATTCGGCACGTGCTTTTGAGCGCGCAGGCGGTGTCGTGGATACAATTGTTGTGCGCAACCTTACACCATTGGCGGTAGAGGAATCTGTTGAGGCCATTGTCCAGAGTATACGCAAAGCCCAGATCATTATGCTGCCAGGCGGATTCAGCGGGGGGGATGAACCCGATGGCTCGGGTAAATTCATTGCGGCTATGTTCCGGAATCCACGTATTAAGGAAGAGGTAATGAAACTCTTAAAGGTGCGGGATGGTTTGATGTTGGGAATTTGCAACGGATTTCAGGCACTGATCAAGCTGGGATTGGTGCCATATGGTGAGATTCGTGATTTGGATAAAGATTCCCCAACACTCACCCACAATCAGATTGGCCGTCATGTGTCTTGTATGGTACAGACAAAAATCGTTTCCAACCTGTCCCCTTGGTTTAACAATGTTTCTGTGGGCGATATTCATACGATTGCAGTGTCACATGGCGAAGGGCGTTTTGTAGCCGATACAGAAATTATTGCCAAACTGCGGATTCATGGACAAATTGCTACGCAGTATGTGGACAATATGGGGATTCCGGCAGTACATATACCTTTTAATCCGAATGGGTCTGTCAATGCTATTGAAGGTATCACGAGCCCGGATGGCCGTGTGCTTGGCAAAATGGGTCATTCTGAGCGTATAGGGGATTCTGTGGGTGTCAATGTTCCTGGACGTAAGGATCAGCAAATTTTTGAGGCGGGCATCCGTTACTATAAGTAAGATGAGCAGAGATAAAAACTGAGGGCGGAGGCCCTCAGTTTTTATTTGCAAAAATTGAGCGTTTTATTTTGAACAAAAGTTCATAAGACCTTTTGATTGAGTGAAAAGATATCGTTATTGTTATTCTTATAGACGATTTTGAATTGAATTATCATTTGGAAATACAAATTATTATAGATAATAACAATAGTAAAAAGTGGTTTTACTTGAATAAAATTATTCTGGTAACTTCATTAATAATAAAGAATTTCTCCTTGTTTAATGCTCGGCGTATTTTCTCAAGTATTAACAGAAAACATGGAAAAACTATATCAATAATAAGTAATAAAATTTTTAAGAAAAAAAGATAAAAATACATTGAAAATTTGTTCTTATGAGATTATAATAAGAACAAGGAAAAGAAAACACAAAATTATAAAAATTAGCAACAGGATGATTTAACATAGATATAAGCAGAAAGAAAAGAGGTTGTATACATGGAGAGAGAAGCAGACGTCGTAGTGATCGGCGGGGGCATCGCAGGAGCAGCCATCCTCTCAGAACTGACGAAATACCAGCTAAAAAGCATACTGGTAGAAAAAGAGCCAGACATAGCGAGTGGAACGACAAAAGCGAACAGTGCGATTCTGCATGCGGGGTTCGATGCGCATGAAGGCACGATGAAAGCAAAAATGAACGTAGAAGGGAACCGGATATACCACGAGCGCAAAGAAGAACTGGACCTGGATATCGAATGGACCGGCTCGTTTGTAGCGGCTACGAACGACGAAGAAATGGACACCATCCGGGAACTTCTCGAACGCGGCAACAAGAACGGTGTACCGGGCCTGGCCATATGGAGCGGCGACAAACTGCGTGCGCAGGAGCCAAACCTCTCGCAAGACATCAAAGGTGCACTTTGGGCACCGAGTGCGGGGGTCTGCTGGCCGTTTGGGCTGGCCATCGCCTTTGCCGAAAACGCCGTAATGAACGGTGCTGAGATCTTGCGCGAATGCAAAGTCGAAGGCTTCGAAAAAAAAGGTAATGCCATCACCGCCGTAAAAACCGATAAAGGAACCATCCAAACGAAATACGTCGTGAACGCCGCGGGCATCCATGCCGATGAAATCAGCGCCCTGGCGGGAGACACAAGCTTCACCATCCACCCACGGAAAGGCGAATACGTACTCTTCGACAAAGCCGCGCGCAAAGACATGGTAAACGGCGTCATCTTCCCGACCCCGAGCAAAACCAGCAAAGGCATCCTCGTCTGCACCACCACCCACGGGAACACCTTCGTCGGGCCGAACGCGCAGGACCAGGACGACAAAGAAGACACCTCCGTCACCGTGCAGGGCATGAACGAAATCCTGCAATCGGCGAAAAAACTCCTGCCGAACCTTCCTATGGGAGCTGCCATCACTGAATTTGCCGGACTGCGGGCCGTATCCAGCACCGGAGACTTCATCCTGGGCAAATCCGAAACCGTCAGCAACCTCCTGCAGGCAGCGGGCATCCAGTCCCCGGGACTCACCTCGTCGCCTGCCATCGCGGCATACCTCGCAGGCATCCTTGTACAGGAAACCGGGGCCAAAAAGAACGAACACTACCAGAAAGGCCGTCCGGTGCGGCACACCTTCCATACCCTCAGCAACGAAAAAAGAAAACAACTCGTCAAAGAAAACAACCGCTACGGCCGGATCATCTGCCGCTGCGAAACCGTCACCGAAGCCGAAATCGTTGATGCCATCCACCGTCCCTGCGGTGCACGCACCGTAGACGGCGTAAAACGCCGTACCCGGGCCGGCATGGGGCGGTGTCAGGGCGGCTTCTGCGGGCCGCGTGTCACCCAGATCCTCGCGCGCGAACTCGACATCCCCGTCACCGAAGTCAGAAAAGAAATGCGGGAAAGCTACATGTTCTATAACAAAGACAAAACAAGCGGAGGAAAAGCATAATGGGCGAAAACTATGACATCATCATCGTAGGCGGCGGCCCGGCCGGGCTCTCCGCAGCATACAGCGCCGAAAAAAACGGCGCAGAAAAAATCCTCATACTCGAACGGGACCGGGAAGCCGGCGGTATCCTGCAGCAATGCATCCACAACGGCTTCGGGCTCCATCACTTCAAACAAGAACTCACCGGGCCGGGCTATGCGCATCGTTGCTATGAAAGCATCAAAAACAAAAAAAGCATAGAAATCCTCGTCGACACCATGGTACTGGAAATACGGCCCGACAAAACCGTCCTGGCCGTCAACCCCGAAAAAGGACTAATGGAACTCAAAGCCGGCACCATCATCCTCACTATGGGCTGCCGGGAACGTACCCGTGGAGCCATCCGCATTCCGGGATACCGGCCGGCCGGCATCTACACCGCAGGAGCCGCGCAGCGCATGGTCAACATGGAAGGCTACCTGCCGGGCAAAAAAATCGTCATCCTGGGCTCGGGCGACATCGGACTCATCATGGCGCGGCGCATGAGCCTCGAAGGCTGCAAAGTACAAGCCGTCCTCGAAATCTGCCCGTTCTCCAACGGACTCACCCGCAACATCGTACAATGCCTGCAGGACTATGACATCCCGCTGTACCTGAGCCACACCATCACCCGGATACAAGGCAAAGACCGGATCAGCGGCATCACCGCAGCCAAAGTCGACGAACACATGCAAGTCATAGCCGGCAGCGAATTCGACATCGACTGTGACACCTTGCTGCTGAGCGTCGGCCTCATCCCGGAAAACGAACTGAGCCGGGGAGCGGGCATTGCCATACACCCGCTGACCAACGGCCCTATCGTCGACCAGCACAGAGAAACCAACCTGCCCGGCATCTTTGCCGCCGGCAACGTCGTCCATGTGCATGACCTCGTAGACTTCGTATCCGAAGAAGCCGAAATCGCCGGCAAATATGCGGCGCTCGAAGTCAGGAAACAAACAAAAGAACCCCTGAAAGACATCGAAGTCGTACCGGCAAACGGCATACGGACCTGCGTGCCACAGCACTTGCGGCTGGGCGCAGAAGGCGAAACCGTACGCCTCTTCATGCGGGTCAGACAACCCATGCGGAAAGTAAAACTCGAAATCAGGAGCGGCGGCAAAATCCTCCTGACCAAACCGCTGCCCGTAGCCAAACCGAGTGAAATGATTGCCGTGGACCTGCCGGCAGAAAAAGTGGCAGGGCTCGCAGAAAAACTCGAAGTAGGCATCAAGGAAGGGGCATAACCAATGGCAGAAGAAACGAAAACACTGAACTGCATCACCTGCCCGATGGGCTGTGAAATAACCGCGACCCTGGTGGATGGAAAAATCACGAAAATAAGCGGCAACAGCTGTCCGCGGGGAGAAAAATACGCGAAAGAAGAACTCACGGCCCCAAAACGCATGCTGACCTCGACGGTAGAGATCGAAGGCGGAATGCTGCCGCAGCTGCCGGTAGTATCGAAAAGCGTGCTGCCGAAAGAACGCATCCTGGACTGCGCGATGGCGCTGCGGAGCGTCAAAGTCAAGGCGCCGGTACATGAAGGCGATGTAATAGCCGAAAACATCCTGGGACTTGGCGTTGATATTGTTGCCAGCCGGGATATGCTATAAATTCAGAA
>DCFU01000048.1 GCA_002319795.1 Megamonas sp. UBA1796 | reverse complement strand
GGCCATACCCTCACGCCCATTCTATTACATGGTACTGGTCATCTTCACGGCGAAAGATATTGTTGAATATCTTGTAGGTTTTATCCTTGTAAATGACATTATCTTTAACTGATAAATCTGCACGGCCACCAATCCAGTACAGACCGTCCAGCACACCAAGCATGCCGACCGGATCCGTTTCATACAGCATGACCGGGTACAGCATATGGTCTTCCATCGTGGCCTCCTGCTTGGATTTTTTATAAACTGTGAGCGTGTCTACCGGTGCCGTATTGATGGGCCAGGTCAAAAGCGTACTACCACCATAGCGCCATACACCGTCCGGACGCCGGATGCATAACGCTGAAAATCCCTCTTTTGAAATGTGCGGCGCAAAGTAAGCACTATGCGCGTCGCCCTTATCGTTCCACGCCATACCATCATAGGCACTGCCGCCAATTGTCAGCGGATACGGATATTGCCGCTCTATGGCCACCGGTGTAATGAATCCCAGATAGGCAGTCTCATATTGGTTTGACATTTCGACATGCAGCGTAATCCGGCTGGTATTAGCGGTAAGCCAATACGTCATGAATACATCTTTGGCCAGCGGCACACACGGCAGACAGTCCTTATAGATAGCTCCTGGCTGTTCAAACCATTCTAGGTTTGCATCATAGCCGCAAAAGCCATTGAGGAGAATATTCTCCTGATCCGTTCCTTGCGCTTTGATTTTTAGACCGATGTAGATTTCGTCCTTGCCATCCCCGACACCCTTGAGGATAACCTCTGTTGTGCTGACATCGATAACCGCCGGCTGCATGAGTTGCCATTGGTTGCCCGATGAAAAGTTTTTTGCATTGGTTAGGAACGTTGTAATATCCTGCAGCATCTGTTTTACTGTCGTTGCCGTTGCATTTAGTACTGCCAATTAATATCCCTCCTTAAAAATGGGCATAAGAAAAGCACCCCCGAAGAGGTGCTCTGCAAAGTTACATATAAGTATTTCCAAAATCATAACTGACAGTCGTTGAAGTATTAACTTTTATATCAATAACTTTAAAAGTATATTTGTTTGTTTCAAACATAAATAGCTTGAATTTATCCCATTCACGAGTATACCTATCAAAAACACTCTTAGGTGGTTCCATATCTAAATTCCTTGTTGTTTTTTTAGATACAATAATCATTAAATATTTTCCTGCTGGGATGCCTTCTGTTTCGTAATTACCATATCCATCCGCATTCATAATAAATATATTGCTATTTTCTGGTATCCTATCTAACATAAGCCATCGATCTTCATCATCTAAAGATATAGTATTTATATCAAAGTCAAACGGGATTAATTCAATTTTAGCACCAACATCACCCTTAGTACCCACAAAGTCATTATACTGCCAAGTTATAGTTCCTTTTATATTACCCGTATCACCTTCTGCAAATGCAACTCCCCCCATTAAAATAACACCAAAAAAACATACCAACGAAACCATCTGTACAATCCTTTTCATTCCGAAATACCTCCATGTATTTTTTCTTACATTATATCATATCGTCATAAGCAATTACTGGAAATAATTACAACTTCATAACCTCCTAAAATTTCTTTTTAAGCATGGAGTCAAGCTTGGCATTCTTAATCATAACCTTCTCAACTTCATTCCGAACCATATTTTTACCATATTCATCAAAAATTCTGTGACCATCAACGTAATTGTAATTTTTGAGAGTAACCGGTATATTGGCTCCCAAATCGGCTGTAAACCGACTAGCTGCAGCTGAACTGACACCCCCAGCGGCACCACCACGAGAAAATTTTGGTACCTTCACACGAATATTGCCGAATGTGCCATTATTAATTCTTTCCAATGTTGCAAGACCATATTTCTTTACTGCTGCAGCTTTAACAACAAATTCCCCATCGCTGAGCCAGGACGGAATGCTATCTGACGTATCTGTTCCTGGTCCGGTTATGTGTCCGCCAGCTGCATTATGCTGGACATCCGCTAGATTACCAGCCGAAAACGTATAGCCTGTTCCTGAAGGCGAGGATACTTCTGACGCCGCATTAATCTGTGTTGTGGCAGATTGCAAAGTAGATATTGCCCGTGTGGCAAAATCAGTAATGGACTGCAGGAATATATCCGCCTGTGAAATGAAGGTTGCTGTATAACCTTTAGACTGTCCAAGAACGCCGCTCAATTTTCCTGACTGCTGCGAAAATCCATCCAACAGGTTACCAGAATAACCAAAGCGATCATCATATCCCGTATTGTAGCCTTTGTTCTTCGTTGTTAAAAATGATAGCCCTGACTGCGCAATTGGTTGCAGTATATTGCCAGAATAACCAAAGCTCTTATTATAACCCGTGTTGCGCAACGGGTCATTATCTTCCGCAGGGAACCATTTATTCATAAAGTCTTTCGTTATAGATTCAGCAAAAACTTTTTGAATTGATTTCAGGACAGACGTAAGAAGATCATTCAATGCATCCAGTAAATTTTCTGCTTGATTAACTCCATCTGTCAAAAAGGTAACCAGTCCATCTTCCAGGGCTTGCTTACTAGACTGACGAACTTTATCAAGTAATTTTGGTATTTTCTCAAGCTGTTTATTAAGTAAAATTGCCTCTTGCAAACGCGGGATAATATTCAATTGCAAAGAATCAATATCATCTTTTAACGTCTCACTCATAGACTCGGCATCTATACGTTCAGCGCTACCCTCTTTACTTTTTTTAGCAATAGTTTGCTGTTTTGATAACTCCTTTTTATCTTTTTCTAAAAGGAGTTGATACATCTTAAGCTCGGTTTTTTGTACAATGCCATCATCCGCAGCTTTCTTAGCCGCAACAGATTTTTTAGCATCATCTTTTTGCATCGTAGTCATGCTTTGATTATTTTCTATCAAATTACTTCTAAAAGATGCATAATCATCAATACGTTGGATCCAATCTTTATAAATATTACTAAGATCAGTGAATACTTTATCGATTTTTTCTTTCACGGACTGATATTCTTTTAAATTATCAACGTTTTTATAATGAACCATGGCTTTACGTAGGGCATTAATTTGATCACCAATTATATCAAATTTAGGCTTTTCCGCTTTATCTACTGATTTTTTTACATCATCTATCCCATCCGTAAAATCTTTAAAATATTTTTCTACTGCTTCCTTAGCATCATACAGGCCTAAGGCAATTTTATACCCCATTTTAGTGCCTGCATCCTGCTTTTCCTTAATATTTAAATCTAAGTCCTGCTGAATATATTTTACCTGAATACCATAAACTTTCTCTTGATATAACTTCTGCAGTTTCTCTCTGGTTTCAGCATTGCTCCCATATTTACGCATCTCCTGTGCGGTCTTGATGGCTTCAATGGCAATTTCTTCTTTCATACCCTGGGACATAGTGTTAGCTAATCTCAGGTCAATACCCAATATATCCAAGAATTCTTTTTCATATTTTGTAAGAGCATCTACAGAATCAGCGTTATGCAAAGTAGTATTATTAACCAACTGGCTTGCACTAATATTACTGGCATTAATTTGCGTATCTAAGTTTCCCGTAATATTTGATGTGAGTTTTGTGCCGCCAACCCGGCCGCGTGCTCCAGATAAGTCATAATGATCTTTTTCCTTACCAACAGCAATACCATATTTCTCAGCCAGCTTCACAAACAAACTGTCAAATCCACCCACATTTACGATATCAGCTTTCCAGCCGCCTTCATGCCCCCATTCCCCAGGCGCATGATATCCTATTTCAGCCCCACCCGTGAGCATCAACTTTTGCCCAGTCTGTTCAAAAAAATCCTTAGCAGCACCATTGAGCGCATTTTTAAATACGGCCTGCATATTGGATACGTTGGTTACGTTTTCATTTTCTGTATTCACATCAATAACCCGATTGTCCAGACCATGGTAATCATATTCTGTTGGCGGTGCATATCCGTGCCCCGTAAGCTGATTCTGCTTATTGATAATATCGGCCTGTGCGTAGGCATCTGCATACGCTTTTGGAAGCTCCCCTGCTATGATTCGTAAATCTGGGATATACCCCATAGACCCATAATTATCTTGTACTGCCTTGACGTAATTCTGGGTTTCCTTATATGGTGGGACACCATTATATTCTCTTACTTTTTGAGCTCCTGCATTATAAGCAGCAACCGCTTTCGTGAAATCACCATCAAATGTAACCAATTGGTCAGCTAAATAGTGAATTCCACCATCAATATTTTGCATTGCATCGTATGGATCTACGCCAAGCGACGCTGCAGTCCCCGGCATAAGTTGCATAAGACCAATGGCTCCAGCCGAAGACACCGCATCCTGATTCCCGCCTGATTCCTGCAACATTAGTGCAAGACCCATACGCGGATCTACGCCATATTTCAACGAGGAATTCATAGCAGCGTCCACATAGGATGCATCTATTCCCTTGCCTTTACCCCATTCCTCGAGGAGTTGCTGAATTTGTGCTTCCTGCTGAATTACAGATTTATCATCACCAGTAAATACCGTTGGCTGCCCTTTACTGTCCAGTGGCCCTCCCATAGCTTCCAGAGCTTTTACACGAGCTTCTTCCTGTTTAGCCTGTAAGGTGACTGCGGCAATTTCTTTTTGCGTCTGCGTTATTTTTTCTAACTGTCTTGTATATTTATTAAGTTCCCGGGTTAATTTACTTAAATCTCTCTGTCTATCGACCTCATGCTCATAAGGAGTATTTTGAACTGTCGCAATTTCAGCCTCAATTTCGTCAATGCGAGACAGTGTCTCATCTTTTTTATCCTGTTCCTTTGCCGCAAAATATTCCTGAATCGATAAGGCTCCCTGCTTAAATTCAAGCTCGATATCATCCATTTTTTCCTTAAAATAATCAAGCTGATCTGCAAGGTTATCCTTGAGGTACTGGATTTGGTCACGCATGGCACGCTGAGATTCCTGAATTGCTTTTTTGTCTACACCATCTTGCAATGCGCTCGGCTTTCCACCAGGGTACGGCTGCTGATTATTCCTCGCGGCAGCTGTTTTCTCCTGTATCTCACGTACCTTAGTGTCAACGTCCGACTCACCTGCAGACAATTTACTTTCTAACCCATCGATTGCGCCACCAAGTTTTCCCATGATAGCATCAAAAGCACCGGATTTATAAGCCAGCCACCCCGTAGCAGCTACACCACCAATACCAATAAGCGCTGTAGGGTTTCCGGATGCAGCCGCAGCGGCCGCGTTCATAGCAATCTGTGCAACCCCAGTAGCTATAATTGCCTTTCGCACACCTATAACTGCAGCCCTCACAGCCTGATAAGCCGCAACCAACCCTTCCACCAGCTTAATAATCCCCTCGATAATAAAAAAGCCTGCCATAGCATCAACAATTGCATCAATAATGGTCTTCGTCACGCTAAAAGAGCCGTTGGCCTCATCGGCCCCTGCTTTTACAACGTTGACAATCGTATCCGCTACATTGAGCAATAAATCTACCCATATCCCTATACGGCTAATAATTTCTAAGGCTATCGGTGATAGCGAAGACAGTGCTGCCGCAACGTCCAGCACGAATCCATACGCGAGTTCCATAAGATGGCCGAACTCCTCTACCTTCTGCAGCGTTTCTTCCGACATATAAAAAGAACCATCATCATCAAACGCTCCATATTGCTCCGCGAACTTCCGAAGAAGTGCCAGCGCCTTCTCCATGCCGACCTGAAGCGTCGCCACAAACCGCAGTGCCCCGGAATTTTCATCAATATTATCACCGGTTCCGTTAATAGCATTCGAAAACTGATCCGTAAAATCGCGAACCTTTGTAAGCCCTTGCTCTAATGCCTTGAACAACGGCTCCATCGCAAAACCACCGATATTATTAACATTATCTTTAATCGTCGACATGAGTGCATGTATATTATTAGATAATTTTTTGGCCATGCCGCCGAATTGTTCATTCATGCCTTCGGTAAGTGCCTGGATAGCCGTGTCTGCATCAATGCCAGCATCCCCAATATTTTTTACCTGGTCTGCCGTCAAATGTAGCTTTTCGGCTAAAATCTGCTGTGCAGGAATACCGACTTCGGTAAGCTGCAGAAGCTCATCCCCCATGACACGGCCCTTAGCTTTTATCTGTCCAAGCGCAAGTACGATGCGTTCTATACCCTCCTGGCCTTTGCCGAGTCCTGCCGCAGCATCGCCGACCGTACGTAGCAGAGAGAGTGCCGTCTTCGCATCAAAGCCAAATGCAAGCAATTTCTTCCCTGCATCTGCAACGCCCGGAAGGTCAAATGGGGTTTCTGCCGCAATTTTTTTCAAGTCATTGAGATACTGCGTGGCCAACTGCGAATTACCCAGGAATACTTCAAATGCGGCCTGGTTATCTTCCATATTTGCATTGTATTTGATTGCCGCGCCTACCGTACTGTCGAGAACTGACTTCACCATATGCAGGGCTCCAAAGACACCGGCCGAAATCACAGTCAAATTTGCAAGCTTGGAACCAAATCCCTGTATAGAAGTTTCTGCACTGCTGGAAGATTGCTTTGCCGCTCCAATAACGCCAATAACCTCCTGCATCTTCTCAACAAATTTTGCGTTTTCCGCTGTAATATGTACCTCTATGGTATTATCTGCCAAGTTTTTCACCTCTCTATGTTATAATCAAATTGCAAAAGATACAAAGGATGTGATTCATATTGGACGAGGCTGAAATGGCGGTTTTAAAACTCCTACAAAAAGGCAACTGTCTGCAACTTGTAATACCCTTCTCTTTTATTTCCAAAAATTGCATAGAATCACAACAAGTCCTTAAATCGCTTGAAACACAAGGATATATTAAAATCAAGCGTTGGGCTATCGGTGGTGCCATTTGCCAGTTAACAGCAACTGGCAAATCTCTTTACATCGATTAAAGTGTTTCTGCAGTTCCCACCAAATAACAGGTGCTGACCTTTTTATTGCTTCCCAGCATGAAGGATACGCATCTGTTATTTTTATGCCATCACATTCTTCATCAAAACGTAATACTTCGTTAATACCTTTTCTCCAGCTATAACGGAAAAATATCACATGCTCTTTCCCTTCTTTCGTTACAAAATTTATGTGCTTGACAGAATAATCGAAAGGAAACATCACCCCTGTATCCTCCTACTTTCTCAAAACAATTCATCTTTTTCCAATTGCCTTGCAATCCATTTTGGTAAAAACATCCGTGCCATCACAATGCCTCCTATTTTATCCCTCGCAATTCCCTGAGCATCGGCTTCAAATCATCAAAACCACCAAATGCCCCGCCTATGCCCGCAACGACATCCTCGATAAAATCTGCCCGGGATGCATATTCTTCCGCCTGGACTTTCTCAAAAAGTAACCTGATTTCCGGCAGACTGTATTCCGTCAAAATTTGCTGCTTCGTATGACCATAGGAAACTAATTTTTGTATAACCTCATACGGCGTTACTTCTTTGGTTTCTCTTTCGGTGTCTCTATCTTCATCAGCATCGGCTCCAGCCGCTTGGTAAAAAAAGCCTTGTTCACCTCATATACAGTGCGGCCCAGTGTCAATGCATCATCTGCTAAGAGATCTGCCACAAAATCCTTGTCTCTGCCTGCAGCCACGGCCATCATTTCCGTAAGTCCGTCAATCAGTTCCTCCGCATTCTCCAGTTCACATACAAAACCAGAAAGCTTTACAAATTGATTTACGAGGTTTTCCTTTTTTGTATCCTTCAGCAGCTTTCCCAACGCTTCATAATTTGCAAACAATCCATTCAATACGACCGATAACGGCCTCGCCATTTTGATGGTATTGGCCCAACTGTAAGGCTTCACAGTGATTTTTTCACCAGCAATCGTGATTTCCTGCCCCACGGATGCGGTCAAAACTTCCATTTCATTTACTGCCATAAAAGCACCTCCAAAATATAAAAAATCAGGCCGCTCCCCAAAAAGCGGCCGGCCACCATTTTATGCATTCACCATCTTAAAGAACGGTTCATCCGGATGATTGATCCGGTCGGCCAGAACGGTCATTTCCAGCGTGAAACTTCCCCAGTCATCGCCAATCAGCCCGATATCGCCGCTCGGCGTAATCGATACGTGCCAGACTTCAACCGTATACGCACGCCCCATAGATGGGGCCCCAATAAAGAGCAAATCCCCTTCAATGGCACGCACAGCGCCACCCATGACCTTCGGATATTTACCCTCCGGCACATTGTAGCTTACTCTGACTTTACTTCCATCCACGATGCCTGAAGTATCCGGAATCGGAATAACACCGGCACGCAGCTGCGTTTTATCCAGGATAAAATCTGTACCAGCAACATAATTCCCACCGGCTGCCGTAACCTGAATCTCATAGATTTCACCAGCGACCAAATCCTGTCCGCTGGATCCTGGTGCAAACAATACTGTAACACCCTCATCCAAGGTTTGTGCCGTACCCGTGACTTTTACAGCTGCACCCGGCACAGCACCAATCCCTTTCTGCCAAGTGAATTCCGCATCTGTGAGCGTACCAGGAACAGCATTCGCCTTTGTAATCTTGATATAATACGCACCATTGGTAGTTCCAGTATAATTACCGCCAGAAGTCAGCTTTGCCGTTCCCGGACTCCCCACAGCTGCATAGGAACTAGCTGCCCCGATAGATGCGGGAGCTACTGCAAGTGCTGCGATGGTTACATCCGTAATGTTCCGGTAGGGAATGGCGATGGGCGAACCTAAATGCGCTGTATATACCTCATTCGTAACGATCTTAGCGTCTTGGATTTCTACACCTTCCTCGCCAAATACTGCCAGTGCCAGATTATAAGGCGTTATTTCATTGACTTCCAAGCTGGCCTTATACAGCATCGACTTGACTGCTTCACCATAAAGTTCCTTTTCGCCGTCCATCGAACTAAATTTCTGTATTTTTTCTATCGTCGGCGTAAGATTGAACTTAGGTACATTCCCTAAATGCCTGCGAATCAGCGGATTTCCTGCATAATCCCAGCGACGGAAATAGGTTTTGCCCGCACCAAGCAGCAGGTTCTTTGCCGATGGCATGTAAATATCTGTCATATACTATTCCTCCATTCAATATTGAGCACGATACGTGCTCCAACGCTCGGACGGTATAAATCCCCATCCGAAGTAACTTCCTTAATCGTAAGTTTTGTGGCTATGCCAAGCTCCGCAAGGATTTGTTCAGGCCATTCCATGAGAACGACAAACACTTTCTGCTGCATTGCATCCTGCAATTCGTAGGCATCTGCCGGGTCACTGCTGCTGCTTTTGAGCCAGATATCTGCCCATAGGTCTATATTGCCGCGTGGCTGCGTAAATGAAATTTCCTGTTCTCCATCATAGGTAATTTCAATACAGGGATAGCTCTTCGCAGTTCCTTTGGTTCCTGTGTAAATAGCCACACCTTCAAAAATATTTTTGCCAGCCTCATCCTGCTGCGCATTCAAAAAGGCCGCCAGACTTTTTGCCAGCGGCCACCAGTAAGTGATTCTTTTCATGTTCAGCACCTATAAATTGGGACACTGCCCGGAAAGGTACGGCGCTTGACCGAATCGGTCCCCTCCAGCATATCGGCTGTAATCTGTCCTTCCAGCTCAGACACCTCTCGGGCATACACCCGACGTTTGAGTTCATAAGCATCTGCGCCCTCGGTAGTACCGTTTGAATTCATCATGGATTTCTTTTTTGCGGTCTCCATAAGGGCATAGTCTTCGGCGAGTTCGGATACCTTAAAAGGTACCGGGTCCACAATATCCCGCACTTCTACACCAAGGCCATAGGCCAGGTCTTCAATATAGCGTGAGGATTTTTCGATGGCCTCCGGCGTAAGACTATCTTTCAGAAGTTCATCATCAACACTACCAACATCAAAATATACACGGCTCACTTCAATCCCGCCTTTCTCTGCGCCTCATCCACATGCCGGCCAAATATCGCATTGATTTCCCCGCGGCTGCGCTCTGCTGCCTGATACAAAAATTCATCCGGTTTGGTCCCCGGATGATGAACATGCTTCGCTAAAGCAAACTCGCTGCCAGCACGGTATTTCCCATTCCGCATATTCTGGTAAGTTCCAGGACCCAGCGCTTGCTTTCCACCGACTGCGGTTACCCAACGCAAGCATTTCTTATTTTTAGGGAAAATATCATGCGCTTTCGTTCCTTTATGCACCCAATGGCCATACGGTGCAATTATCGGATTGATACCGATAATCCCCTCACACTTAGCAGCATCCACCGTATAATCAATGGCCTTCTCCAGCATACCTGTCCTAGACCGGAACCTATGCTTTGCCCTGGACGCCGACTGCACAAGGCGGCAGGACTCTAAAAGAGCCCTGCGCATCTCTTCTGCTGTAGTCTTAGGCGATGCCTGAAAAGCGTTGAATACGGCCTCGGCATCCACCTGAAATTTTATATCCATAGCGCATCACACGTTAGCAATAAATACGGAATCAATCGCCTCAAATGACGGCAGCATAATGGCGGATACGATTGTGCTGGTATTGACCGGATCCGGCTCCTTGATTGTCTTGACCGCCACGCCTGTATTTACAATACTTACCTGCGCATTCGTTCCTCCGGACATAAGGTCTGCTTCCTCCGGCGTCGTACCATAATAGGTGTTACCAAGATTACCGTCCGGAATCAGCGAGAATGTATCATCCGGGAAGAAATTCTCCGCAGCGCTATGCTGTGTCGGCAGGTATTTTTTGTTATAGACTGAAACCTGCAGGTTCAATTTATCCAAAACATACGCCTTGAGCATCGCATCGGTCAGAATAACATTCTGTCCACCAACCGGATTCATGTCAAGCCGGATGGTCTCGTTGCGTAAAAGGTTCTTCCAAGTCTTACGCGTGCAAATAGCCTTTGCCGGGCGATTGCCAGTATCATCCTCGATTGTGTCCTGCCATGTCGTAATCTGCTCAACGACGTCCGCCTTCGTATTCGACCAGCGGTCGGTACCCGTGAGTCTGGACTTATGCTTGTTGCTGAATTTGTAGTTGTAATTATATCCATTGCCATCGTCGCCCACAATCTGGATACCGCCCTTTGACAAAAGCTGCATCCGCATGCGTTCCGCGACAACATCCGCACCATCAATGAGATTCTGCGCATCGTTATATATTTTCTGGATGATTGGTTCCACAATTGAACGATTTGCGCCACCAAGGACCTTCAGCAGTTCCTGGCGTTCTTTCTCACCGATACGGAAACCCTCACGGAAAAACGGCATCTCGGTTTCGATTTTCTCTACACCGATACGGTCTCTGAGCGGTGCTTTCGCATCAAACGCAGCCGGTGCCAGAGATACTGGCAGGCCGTTGTGGCCCTTAATCCAAGATAAATCCAAACCAACCTGCTTCTGATTTGGAAAAAGCAGGCTTCCCAACGTTGGGATTTTATTGCTTGGATTCTCAATGTAATATGTCGCAATCAATGCGGCAGAGACTAAGTCAAAAATATTTTTTGGCATTTATATCATCCTCTCCTTAACCTATGAAAACGATCTGCCGCAGTGCAGCAATATCTGCAGCAGAGGGCTTATCCGGCATTTTATTGATATCAATGAAACCATGAATAATCATTGCACCCAGCGCCGGGCCATAGGTAACATCGATATCATTCATGAGCACACCTTCCGCGGTACCAGCCGTACCATCCGCGCCGCCTGCCAGTGCGGTTGCTGTCATGGCATTGACCACGCCAGTATCCAGCTTGCCGCTCGGTACCGCATCCACCAATGCCACAGCAGGCGCATTATCTAAGATTGCCGCAATGATATCGCCGGCTGTGGTCGTAATAGCTTTGCTCTCATCTGTTGCCAGATTTATGGTAATCACCGTACCGGCTACCGTTACAGCGAGCGCTACATTGGCAGCTGCCGGATCCAAGTAAGCAATCTTAATGGCATTGCCGGCAACACCCGCTGCATGAGCCGTGTAACTGATATTGCTGTTCTTCGCAGTGCAGGCAGTCACAAGAGTTGCCTTCGCTTCACCCGCACGCACATTCGCTACCGGATTCCCGGGATTCTGCAGTACCCCATTCCCTCCAACGATGGTTCCCATGGGTACAATCTTATTGCCATCGCTGTCTTCTGCTACCCCATCATCCGTGACCGTAACCGTCATGGCCACATAATGGTCCGGAAATTTTAAAATCTGCTTCGTCCCAAGATAATTTGTTGTCGTAAATTTCATCTGAATTTCCTCCTATCTATCAATTAAAATAAGTATCGAGAGCCTTAGCAGCACCCTCCGTAGGTGCATTATTATGCGCCAGTCCTTTTGCAAAAGTCACATCTGGATCCTCTTTCCCAGAAGAATTTACCCGTCCACCTGCGCCAAGACTGCCAGCTCCGGTATTCTGTGTATCCTTCGCGAGCTTCGGATGGGCTTCAAGGAACGATTTCACATAACCGTCAACCTCTGGCGTCTTGTCATCGTTAAAGACAATGGACTCGTCATCCTCGTTCACCGTCATTTTTCCGATGAGCATATCCAAAATGAAATTTGGATCGTCCGCATTATTTTTTACCAGGGCTTCCATGAGCGCCGTGCGCTTCATGCCATCGTAGCGCTTGCCGCGTTCCTCACTGAGCTGAGATTTATACGATGCATCCTGCTCGGACATTTTCTTTTCAAGCTTGGCAATGCGTTTCGTAAGCGCTGGATCCGCCGACTTACTCTTGAGAGCCGTTTGGATTGCCTCATCCAGGTCACCATCATCCGCATCCGAATCTACCCCGATAGCCTCCAGGACCTTCTCAGCACGTTCCTGCGCAGCCGTAAGCTTTGTATCCGACTCCTTAAGTGTATCCTTGGCCTTTTTGGCATCTGTCTTAGCCTTCGTAAGCGCATTCCGATTCTCCGTATCGATTTTCTTCAATGCCTCGACCGCAGCAGCGCCATTCTCTGCTTTTGCAAGGATGGCTAATATTTCTTCCCATGTCAAAATTCATCATCTCCTAAAAATGAGTATAAAAATAGACCGCATCTCTGCGGCCCTCCGGAAAATCCCGTATCCTATGCATCTGTGTTCACCTCCACCCATCACTACGATATCTGCACAAAGTTTCAACCAATAACGCAATGGATTTTACTGTTTCTGGATCATAACCATTTTGTAGAATATCGTCACATAGAGCATTCGCTATTTTTTCTATTTTCTCTTCAAACGTAGCTTCAGGCATTATCACACCTCCAAATCTAAAAATGGGCATAAGAAAAGCACTCACGATTACTCGCAAGTGCTTTACCAAAAGAATCATTCTTTGGCAGGCGTGGCGTACCCCTGCATTTCTCGGGTTTCCCCTGTCTAACCATCGGCGTGTGGATGCCACGAAATTGTCCACCTCAAAGAATTATTCATCTATACTTATGCTGTTTTCTTGGATGGTTGTCCACCATCATCACGCCAATCAATAGACTTTATATCTTTACTGTGCACATATGGGCAACTAAAAAAGTCGATGCCCGGAATTTCAATCAGATATACGGCTTCGTCATCCTTACGCTGTATATCAATAACCGTGCCTTGTCGACCGTCATTTAAAGTCACAACATCCAATTCTTTAATATCCATTACGAGCACCTCCTTTACTCATCTACATAAATTGAAGTCAACTTTGGAAAATCCGTACCATTGTCAATCTGCCAAGCGACCTTGACACGAGCGGTTCTTCCACTAGGACCTGTCAAATCTATTTTTCCACTATACTGAACACCATATTTCCCTTTTCGTGAAATACATTCCATCTGCGGAAGATGCTCCCGAATCGCAGAAATAAGCTTCTCTCCATTGCTTTTATTATAACCTAATACATTGTCAAAAACAACGGCTTTATTACGTCCTACAGGATGATCCATGTTTAAAGCATAATTGAATATCTTTGCATCTGGAATGATTGCTTTCTCGTAATTTGGTAAAGGTTTTTGAGCAATCAGCTTCAACTGGAAATCCTCTTTTTTCAGCCGTACAGCAGGCTGCTCCCCAAAGCCTTCAAAACCACGCAACAGCTTTTGCCAGTCGCCGCCTACTCTATACTCCTGTGCGCCCTTTATGCCGAATAAATCCTGCTGCTGGGATGCCGTAACACTATCGATATAGTCACGTGCCCCTTCAGGCTTGAAAGTCTGGTCTTTATCGACTTCCCAATGATACACAGCCTGCAGCATACACATGCAGTGCGGATGCCGTGGCAGGCTTGGCTGCTTGCCTTTGGGGTAGATGCCTTTGCCATAGCCCATATTTGCATTGGCCAGCACATCGCACTGGTCATAGGGACACAAATAATGACGGCTGGAGAGGCAATACTTATAACCCCAGATGTCTTCATCATCCTCTGTTTTCGCCATATATCCCTCATACCAGGCCCGCGCAGCTTCTGTACGCGCAATACGCTCCGCATGGTAGCGGGATTTTTCCTCCATGGCCACATGCACGGCTTTATCGATAGCTTTTGGTTCAAACAGCTTCGCCGCCTGTATCAGGTTCTTATATGCTGCCTTCAAAGCAGGCGTATCGACACTCCCGATAAGCTTTTCTGCCTGTGCTGCAGCATCAAGCACCGGCTGCACCATTTCCTGCTCGCCATTGGATGCCCAACGTGCATAGGTAACCACTTTGTCCAGATATCTAGGCAACTCCGCCTGACGGATAACCGTCTTGCCACTGTTATACCCATCGTAGAGATCCATCGCTATATCTTTGACGGATTTTGTCATGGTCATGGCACTCTGGATTGTATCGATGATTGTGCGACGCATAGCTGCGTCTGTACCATGCAACCGCTTAGACAAAGGCATTTTGTCCGGCGTCCAGGATTCACTCAGGAGTTTCCCTTTTATACCCTCCATATTTGCCACCATCTTCGGCAGCACGCCATACCCGGCACAAGCGGCCAAACATACAACATCTATGACAGCCTGCCGATTGGCAGTAAAAAAAGGCGTTTCCGACAATGCATCGGATACCGCCTCATAGACCCGTTGGCCATTATGGACTTTTTCCAGTATTTTATCGATGACCGGTTCAATATTCTCCCGATATTCCTTACGGTATTGCCGGATAACCTCCCGGACGGCCTCGCGGTCGATATCGTCCATCAGGTGTCACCCTCCTCGGAGGACTGCTGCGCTGCAATGGCCGGCTGCGCATCGATATCCTTAAGCATGTCATTGAGCTGGCTGTCATCGTAACCATGGAACAGCGACCGCGCAGCCTGTTTCCTGACTTCTGTGTCAAACTTGCCGCCCGTCTGCAATGACAGGGCCTTCGTCGCCTTATCGAGTTCGGCCGATGTATCAACCGGCCCATACTCCTTATTGTACTTCACGGTAAAAGCAAGGTCTGCACCGATATACAGCCCAAACAGTTCGGCAATTCGTGCCTCAAATTCCTCAAGGTTGTTCGCAAAATCCGCAATGGTCTGATTGCCCGTATTGTTGTCCCATTCCTTGGCCAGGCCGCTGTTCTGGGTTTGTACCCCGGTCACATTGGCCCGTTCGGCCATACGATAGATTTCCTGCACAATATTTGCAATCTCATTGAGCAGCACATCCGACGGCGTGCTTGCCGGATCAATATAGCCAGGCTGCCCCGCCCCACCGCGATAGAGTAACATATTCGAGGAGCCGGCTGTTACCTCAGATGCCACCTCATAATCGTCACCCTCCCCAATCGGATAGGCAAGGATGCTAAATGCCTGGTTACGGTTACGCTCCCGAAGCTCACTGCAGGCATTGAAAATCGCCAGATTACAACGTGCGATCTGATAATACGCGGACTGCGGGAACAGCGTACTCGCCGCATAATCGGAAACAATGCTGTCTGAAATATCGTCATTGTCCTGCAATGCTCCGTAAAGCGGTACCACTGGAATCTTATGGATGGTATTCTCACCTTCGCTGTGTCCGTCCTGGTTATCGCAGGCCCATGCATCAGCTGTCCAGGTCCAGGCATCCGTACGTGTTACCTTATTGCCGTTTACAATATCCGTATAGGTCAATTTGTAGCTGATTTTGGATAAATTGCCAAACCGGTCAACCGCCCAGTCCGTCACCTGCTCCGGCCGTACCAAATACAAATACGGATACCGGCGATTCTTGAGCGCATCCGCCTGGCTTTCACTGCGCTCGGAAAAATTATCCAGTACCGCGAGCACACCACCATAAAGTTTTGCTTTCAGAGCTGCCTGTTTCATCCAGCGATTGATCTTGCTGCCACCGGAATCCACATTCTCCGTAAAAGCCTCAAAAAACTTGTTGGTCGCATATTCGCGGACAGGGGCTTCTTTAAAAATAGGATTCACGAAGCTGTCGACACATGGCCGAACATAGTTGGTATAATAGGCCATAAACCTGCGCCGGTCATATTTTGCCTGTGTTTCCCGCGGATGCGGTACCAGATAATCCCCTGTCTTAAATCCGCCCGTGCCATGGTAGGCATCGCGCAAAAATACCGGATCACTGGGGAAATCAAGCTGCCAGTTTACATAATTCTCGATTGCCTGCCGTTCCCGGCTTACGGCTCGTCTATTCTTCGTTGCCAAATTCTCACCACCTTTCAGACATAATCGGAACGGATACCAAATTTCTCATAACCGCCTTTGAGGTCTGCTACCTCATAGCCATCGAGCCCATACCATATAGCAGAAAACGTATGCGGATCGAGACTGAATTCATCTTCGATAAGCTCCCCATCTTTATTCAGGGCAAACGTAAGCTCCTGCAGCTCCTCAATCGTATGGACACACCGATTTGAACAAATGATTTTCTTGAAACGTTTCACTTTTTTCGTATTCTGCAAACGGCTGCCCTGAAATTTCTTGGCACCGACCATACGGAATCCCTGCTGGTTATAGTACTTTATAGTCTTCGGTTCCGCCGAATCTGACCGGATAAGTTCCCGGCTTTCCGCGAATTCCTCCAAGTCTACGGCTGTAGCATCATCGGTCATATGATTTTTATAATATTCCCAGTAAATATAGAGATATTTACGTTCATCATCGATGGCCATACGCAAAACGGCATTGTAGGAATCCTCAAAACCAAAGTCCATGCCCACACGCCGGAACCTTTTCGGTATATCCTCCACAGCGCGCATGACACGCGCATGCGGCATAACTTTGAACTGCGGCAGCACCAAAGTACCATTGATGCCAAACCTTCCCAGTCGGGCAATCCGGTACAAATCCGGATCATACGCTTTTATGGCATCCAGTTCGTCGGTATAGCTTTGTGGCAGGAACATATTATCGTCAACCAGCGAATGATGATAATACGTGTTCCCGACACGCATGATGCGTTTTTTATAAAGCTCCTTATCATTCACCTTTGGAATCTTAAAAAAGTGCTTATACGTCCAATTTGATTTGCCTACCGGATTCTCCGAAAGAATCATATGCAAACTCAATGTCGGATGGCGCAAACGCCCAACCAGTTCCTTGAAACCTGCGTACTTCAGCTCCGAAGCCTCTTCAATCCAGATGATGCTGACGTTATTGATAGATTTCAGTTTTGCCGGCTTATCCATACCTTTAAAAATAATCTTGCTGCCATTCGGGAAACGCACACGCATCGGCGATTCACGGAACTTCACAATATCTTCAAGGCCAAGGTCGACGATAATTTCCTCAAGAAGAGAATAGCAGCTATCCCGGATGGTATCGTACACCTCGCGCACGACCAGTGCCGTACGCTTTTCCTGCAGCAGCTTCAGTATGAGCTTGCAACCTACATGATAGGATTTCGATGAGCCATACCCGCCGACCAGGAAATAGAACTTGCTATCCCAGTCAAAAAGGAAATCCTCGAAATGCGGGTTCACTTCTTTATTAATTTTCATCGCGGGATTCCTTCCTTCGAATATGGATTTCAATGGGCTCATCCGTGCTACCCGTTTTCGTGTTCATGATCCTGTGCTTGCTTTCGATGGCCCGTATTTTCTTTTCCTGGACACGAGTAAGCGCCTCCTCCACCCGTAGGATTTTATCGATGAGCATCTTTGTGGTCTGCGTCTGTTCGACCAGAACCTTTTTTTGCTGCGTTATTTTCTCCTGATGCTTCTTTCCGGTCATTTCATCGTAGACTTCTGTTATTACTGGCATGTTCTGCATGGCATAGACGTCTTTTTGCTCAGAGAGTTCTTTTTTTGCTTTCAGGTCATTGAGATACGTGAGCATCCGGCGTTCCCTATAGGTCAGCAGGCGAATGTCCTCATCGATCTGCACCAGCGGGTCCGTACTGATAGATGCAAACATGGCCTGCTCATCGGCATCCATGACATCCAGCCAAATAGTCTGGTATTCGCCCGTGCTGACCGCATTCGTATTACGAACCGGCGCGCCTCCGGAATTGCCAACCGCATTTTTATTGCCCTTGGGTGCCCCATGGCCGGCTGCGTTATGGTTGCCATAAGGCGCTCCTGTTTTTTTGCAACGTTGCACTTTATTTTCTGCAACGTTGCAGTTTTTTTGTTGCAACGTTGCAATCCAGCCATCCCGATTTTTCCAACTCCGGACAGTTCCTTCCGAAGCACCTACGCGATCCGCAATTTCCTTTAGCGGCATCTTCCCTCCGGATGTTTTCCAAAGCTCAAATGCCTGCTGTCGATTTGGACTCCTCGCTTTTGCCATTACATATCCACCACCATCCTTATAGCAATCACTTTCATTTTTGCTGCAGCTCTAAGTCAAGTTCAATGAGCTGCCTTAAATCTGACACTGAATTTATGACAATATTTCCCTTCTGAAAATCAGAAATCCACTTTGCTATGCCAGCCTGTACAACTTTGCGATACTTATCCTTGGACACCTGTACCTTACTTTCTTGTTCAGCGCTATAGGCTGCCAAAAGTTCATCCTGATTCTCAGGGATTGTAAATTTTCGACTGGTCATATCCGCTAATCTCCTGTATAATAAAGATTAACGAACACTTGTACGGAAGCAACAGCTTAATTTTTACCGTCCAGTAAACCTTCTCTCTGCTGTTTCCGTGCCAGTTCGTCGGCAGGTGCCAAAAGCACCTGTCTTTTTTCTATGCAAAATTAAACGCTGACAAGCTTCACGGCTTTCTGCCCCGTATAAGCTTCCCAGCGTTTAATAATAACGTCTACATAAATAGGATCCAATTCCATGGTGTAGCATACCCGGTTCGTCTGCTCCGCCGCCATAAGCGTCGAGCCGCTGCCGCCGAAGCTGTCCAATACAATCTCCTGCGGCCGGCTGCTGTTTTGAATGGCCCTCGCACAAAGCGGTATAGGCTTCATGGTCGGATGCTCGCCGTTGCGGATAGGCTTTTCAACACGCCATGTCGTCATAAGCGCATCATCTGCCTGCGATATGACCTCTGCCTCCTTTGCACGTATAACCAGCTGCTCCGCGCCAACTGTGATACATATCAAGGTGTTGTCGCCATCGGCCTGCAGCACGACAGGCGAATCCTTATCAAAAACGGTACCTTGCTTACGGCCACCAAAAAATTGATGCGGCCCATCCGGACGCCAGCCGTACAAGATTGGCTCATGCTGCCATTGGTAATCCTGTTGGCCAGCACATCATCATCTATCTCAGCCAGTTCAGCAATACGGTTATCTGCAATAAGGTCAGCCCATTCTTCAGCTTCGGTCGCGTAATCCTGCCTATCGACTGGGACCTGGCAGCCAAGCAGCAGTGCTGCCTGTAAACGACCATGCCCACGAACAACAAAGCCAGAGCGATTGGACACTGTCACCGGTGCCCGCCAGCCCTGACTTTGTATAATTTTGGCAAGAAGTTCTATTTGCTTTTTGGGATGCTGGTTTGGATTCCGCGGATTCGGCACCAGCGTTTCCGGATCCGCAAGTTCTGTATAAGCGCAATGGATTTGTAGCTGCATCATATTTTCTCCATATAAAATATTTTTTATAACAAAACATCTAGAATTTGTTTATTTTCTTAGTAACTGAATCTGCAATTAGCAAGCTGCCATCAGTTTTTAATATAATTTCATGTTGAAAATCATAGAGCTTACTTACCATTGTAACTAAACATTTCGCTTTATCATGTGAAAAAATAAATTGATTAGCATCTTTGACAATGTCAGTATTTATACATTTAACTCTCCGAAATGATCGTATAGGTTCTATACAATATTGAAAATTTTGAGTTACATTTTCCCCCAATATCTTTACCTCTATTACTATTCGCGGTGTTAATGGAAAGATTATTCGACTACATCTTTCTCCTTTTACATATTGAACTATCACAGGATAATCACTCGTACAAAAATCATATTCTGTATCATTTTTAAAAAACACCCATTTACACTGTCGTATTTTTTCACAAAATGGCTCTATCAGTGATGCTCTTTGAGATAAAATATATTCGGAATCAATTTCAGGTACCAAATCCTCTTCTCTAAGTCCTTTTGGCATTGGAGGTACTAATTTATTTTTTATTACATTATGCAAAACCATCTTTAGGATGACTGTTTCACTTTGTTCAGTATTACGTCTCTGAATAGGATTGCAAAGGAAAAAATATGCCATCAACTGAGCTAATATAGGAATATCACTTTGGAAAATTTTGTTTTGTTCTATTCGTCTAACAATATGTGGAAATTCTGGTTCCCATTGTTTCAACATATTTTCTAGCATATCCCTATTTTGAAAAAAGTCACTTCTATTCCCATCCTTTAAGTTACATACATCTTTTACATTAACCAATCTAAATTTTGGTTTTACTGTCTTCTGCAACATATACACCATCATTGGACCATCGGTAGTATGAAACTGTTTCAAATAGGTTTGTGAAACATAATGATCCCTCGGCATAGCAGTATCTCCTTATCTTATTAACTGAAATTTCTTAAGTAACCATTAAGGATTCCTATATTTAATATTTTTTTACTTGTAAATCATAGTATTCTGGAAACTTGTTTGTGAATGTATGCAAAACTCGCTTAATATCTGCCTCATTTGGATTATTTATAACGTTTTTCAAAAGAATAGGTATATTCATCGTACCAGGATATTTCTTTAAGAGAGTTTCATCATCCGAATATATAACTAATTTTTCAGCAATAGTACCTGACAATTCATTTATCAATTCTTGATGAACATCATTATTTAAAAAACCTTTTTCATTTTGACTAAATATTACTGCTACTTTCATATCCACATAAGCCATCTCCCTTTATATTTGTCTTTAAACTCTTCGACAAACCAATGGCTTTTCCTATCTAAAGTAAAGAAAAAATCGTTCAAAATTAATTGAACGGTTAACTCAGAATTTATTTTGACAAAAGCTTAATTTTATCTTTGTACATGCCCAATTTATCTACGCATTTATTATATCCCTCAATAATTTCAAGTATCAATTTACTTTCTATCTCAACCCGTCTTCCGGCTATTTTTAAAAGTTCTTTTCCTTGTTCAGTAGCTATCGCTTGACCATACATTTTTTCGTCTGACTGAAATGCTGGATAGTCGTTCAATAATTTTTTGATCTTTTCTTCTTCCAGTGATACCAAAAGACCATAACTTCGAATGTAGCTTAGCAAGGTTGGTGACATCAAACCATATGCCTCTTGATCTGAATTTATTGCTCTAAAAAAAAATTTATTACTCAATAAACCATCACGTTCTTCTTTGCTCTGCGAAAACTGAACACCAGAAGAAAAAGTTAAGTGCTGCCTTATTGTGGTTATTGTTATAGATAAAATTGGAACAGCCGATTGCTCAATATCAGGGCAAATAGTTCGCCTATATTCTTCCTGCCTTATGATTACGCTAATTAAAGGTGTATATACTTTATATAAACTCTTCGCATATAGTTTTCTGGTTTTTTCATCTCTCCATTTTACATAAACAAATACTCCCGCTAAAATTGCTCCCATTCCACTAAATGCCTTTACCAAAACATCAAAAAAATAATAACACCAACCATTAGCATAACAATATTGTTCGATTTCATATAATTCAAAAACAACTAAACTGATAATCAATATACCTGCTATCCATTTTACAACAATAAATGTTTTTTTATACTGATTAAAGTGTTCTTTCAATCCATTCACAATTAAGTCACATTTATTCTCTATCCAATTCATAATATAACCCTCTTTACTTCCGCAACTTCATTACATATATTATAAATTTTCGTTTGATAAAAAGCTAGTAAAAAACCGCTCGAAATCAATCGAACGGCTTGTATTTTAAGCAGGGCGCCGGGAATTATCCGGCAAGGCTCGTTTGTTTTGCCCTGCGTTAAAACCTACGTTTATTTGTCAATCTGCAAGGCATCAAGCTTATCCGCCATACAATGAATAGAGTCTAGCATTTCAGCCTGCGCTCCTACTGCCTTATTGGGCAACCAGTTCCGCGCAAGCTTAAGGATTGTCTTTAAGTCGCGTACTTCCTGGCTTGATAATTTTATTTCATATTTATTTTCCAAAACTAATCAACCTCCATAAATAACAATATTATACAAAGATTACATTTTTCCTGCTTGAAATTAAAATAAATATGCACCTAAAAAAAGCCGCCCGAAATTAATCGAACGGCTCAAAACTCTATATCACATAGGCGCAACTACAATCCTAATTCTATCATATCCTAGTCAAGTGTCAAGCGCTTAAAGCTCTTTATAAAGCTGATTTAAAGATTTTTTCTTCATTTCACCTTTTCGGCTTCTCCCTTTACTGCTTCCGCCACCTGCCCCTTTTAGTGCCTCCCCCGCTGGCAAAGGATCAACTGGCGGCAGGTTAGCCTTGTACTTCTCCCGCATTAACGTTGTGATTACATCGTTTTCAATATGCGGATCATCTTTATCGCCAGGATAAAATATGCCATGGCATTTTGGACAAATATACCTATCATTTTCTTTATCATAAACCATTACGCACTTGCATTCCTCACACCAACGCGGATTTCTTTTTCTTCGCATAATCCTTATATCCTCCGTAACTTCCACTTTGTCTTTAGCTGCAGACTCAAAATCTCAACGTTATATTTTTTCACACTGATTATCCCCTTACAGAATTATTTTTTTGTGATAACTACGATTTTCATGATACGCTTCCACTTTCCGCACATCGCCTAACATCCGCTCAAACGCCTTGACGGCCACAGGGATTTCCTGCCTAGCCATACAGAGTTTAATTTTTTCGGCTATTTCAAAAGCATCCTTATCGATACGGCGCTCCCGCCGGACAGCCGCCAATTCCTGCGTCAGCGCCAGCAGCTCTGCATCCGTGTGCTCGTTAAGCTCAATATCATGCAGTATATCCTGCGTCCGGGCATCCTGCAGCTTGATGCGTTCCAAGCTGCCTGCGTACCGTCCGCCGTTTTCACGCACCAGGGCGAGAAACTGCGCTATGATTTCCGATATATCCAATCAGACCAGCTCCCTTCATATCCACGATTCCACAATCACAGCGTCGTCCTTGATATCCCGATTGATTCTACACATCCCCAGGGGAGCTATCAGGCGCCTTATACCAGCAATACTATCGCGTACTATAAAGGTGTCTGCCGATGCCCAGCGTAATCCCTGACCGACGAAATGTGCTCTTGCCACGTATTGACCAGGGTAATCCTTTGGACTCTCATATACCACAACAAATTGGATTGCATCGCTACGCTGCAGACCAACCCGAACAGCTATCTCAAATTCTGTATCTGTCATCCCGTCCATTTCAAATCAGCTCCCTCTCTCCGAAGATTCTTCTCCAACCGCATCGCTCAGCACATTCTTAAAATGCTGCTCCTCAGCCTCCCGCTTACGCCTGTGCCGCTTAACAATATGCGACACAGGCTGTACACGGAACGGTAGGCGCCTAATTTTATCAATGGCCCGCATGAACATAATCCTTTCCACATACGCACCACTTGATTCCATCCTTAAAACGCACCACATCAAAGGTATCATCCGCAACAACGCCTTGCACAACATGGTCGTACAGCGTACCAACAGCATAGGGTGTAAAACGCCATATGCCATCATCGTCATACTTCGCGAAGAGCACCGTCCCATCCGAAAACGCAAGGTAATCGCCTGCTGAATCAAACCTATCCCATTCCTCGTTTAAATCTCCCTCAAGTTCAATCAGATCATCCGAAGCGCCCGTAACTTTTAACATTTTTCATTCCTCCTGTTCCAATCTTCAACAGCCTGCTTTTTCGTCATATAGCATGCCGTCTCTTTTCCACATTTGCTGCACCCCACATAATAACCGTGCACGCTCACTCGAACGATACAAAAAGTATTTCCGCATTCGCACGGCTTCAGCTGAGTTGTTTCCCTGCCTGTCCGCTTCTCCAGCAGCTCCTCCACATCACGCACGGCATCGCTATAGCCCTCCAAATAGGCATCCGACTTGACCTTCATATCCTCAATATTTTTCTTGATTTCTTCCAGCATGGTTAGCCCTCCCTTTATTTATGTTGTTTCCTGCCTGACTGGTGGGCCTCCTTGCTTCGCCGCTTCCTCAAATCGCTTAATTCCCTCCGGCCCAAGCTCCACATGCCAGCCACACCTGCAAGACCGGACAAACCTGTCATCGTCAACTACCAGCGTCCCATTGCCATTGCCTAACAGTGAATTCCCGCAAGCAGGACAGGCTGCATATTTCCTCATCAGCTGGATGCTCGTATTTATTTTCATTTATGATGACTTTTCCTCTCTCTTTTTCTCCGGCTCATCTTCGCATACACCTTCGCCAGCAACACGCCCGACTTCGTAAGCTCCCTATCCTGCATAATCAGGGATTTGCGGTTCATTATCAGTACTTCCTCACTGCTCACCAAAATGATATTGTCCATGGAAAAATTCTGCCTGTCTCCATCCGCAAACAACAGCTTCATTCCCCGCGGCTTCCTGCCATGCACTTCTTCCCATAGCAGCACATGTTTCTGCCGCCATTTATTTGGTTCTTTAATTTTCACCCAGATATAACCATCGGATTTTATCAGCTCCGTTCCTATAGGGAGATGATTATGCGGTCTCTGACCTTTTGTAAACATCCCAGCATTATGGGGCATATTGGGGAATTTCTTACCTTTATTTGGGGGAATATTTCCTTTAGGAAAACGCCCGTCAAGACCGCTGCGGAGCTTATGGTTCTTCTTGTAAGTATTGATTTGTCGGCGTGTCAGGGATAACCCGAAGCGCTGATTCATCAAATCTGCAAGATCGCTATTTGAAATATTTTTTACATGCTGCTTTAGATATTCTGCCTGCTCTGGAGATAAAAGTTTATCTGCCATTTTATCCCTCCAGCATCTTCGGCCTTGCCTCTGGATCCGCACTCAGGTTGTCCTCATAGGCCACTTTTGCTTTCAATACCAGTGCTCCGTTCGCTATGATCTGTGTAGCCACATCCGTCACAGCCTCAGACCTTTTGATTTCTTCTGCCAGCTTATCTCCCGTGAGTTCTTCGTCTCCCAAGCGTTCAAGCTGGGCAAATAAATGATTGTTTAAATCTCCAAGCGTATTTTTCATAATAACTTCCTCCATTCACGGATAAATTTCACGCAGCTTCTTCAGCATCAGAACAAGCAATCGCTGATAAGGAACCAGAATCTTACGGTTCTGTTCATACACAGCCTTATTTTTCCATCCATATACACCAAGCACAGGCCGGATGATATAACCATATTTTGCATTGCGAACCAGCTTGGAACCGCAATTCCGTATATACTGCAACCGGTCACAAAAATTTTTGCTGACATATTTCTCACTCCAGTAAAACATCTTCATCCACTGTTTACTGTCCTCCGGTGAAAGACACCCATAAGTATCTTCCATGATATAACCATGGAAAATCGGGTCATATTTCGACTCAATTTTAGACATAAAACCAAACCCCTCTTTCCGGGTGCTCCAACCCTATTTTTCCCTTGTATGGGTGACACACCTTTACGGAAACAATTATGAAAATTTAGGTCTAATAGTCTATAAAATAAATTATCAGAATAATGAGATGCGTCACCCATCAAAGTTGCGTCACCCACTCCAAACCAGCGTCATTCCTAAGTTTCAAGGTTATGGGTGCCACAGGTGCCACAACAATCCGGTTAATTTTGGTTTTTGTTTCTTATGAGAGAGAACCGAACTATTGCGTCACTTGCGTCATTGTGTCACCCAAACAACTCTATTTTCTACTAAATCAGAACGGTCTTTCCGCATCCTGCACCGACAAATCAATATCCCTTTCCAAGTCCAGCAGAGCAAGACCCCGGATAAAACGAACCCCTTTTGTACCCCTATGGACTTCAAATCCCTTTTCAACCAGTTTTTGCGTAAATTTATTCCGGCTGAGATAATTTCGTTCCGCATTCTCTTCACACCAGCTTTCATAGGAATTAAACAGCATCGCCGTTTTAGTCTGCAGATTGGGCCGTGCCAGGCAGCAATCGCTGACCCAGTTGTTGAGTACATCACTCTCACTCTGGTATTCTTTGGTTGCCTGACGGACTTCTTCCGGCGGCTCCAATCCGATGCGCTGCCATTCCAGACATCCTGTCAGGCACCAGTTCAGGATTCCGGACCATTCCTTTGCGAGCTTCTCCGGCAGATGCTTATCCTTACGTTCGCCCGTGAATCGCTGTAAGAATGGAATCAGCACAATACGCCGCCATAGCGCCGGATCATCCCCGGTCAGCCTCGGCTTATGGTTCGTGAGAATCATCAATTTGAACGCCGGCATAAAGCTGAAGAACTCCTGCCTGAGGAATCTGGCCGTCAGCTTATCCTGCCCGGTGATCTGTTTGATAAGGGCCTCATTGAGCTTGGTATTTTCCTTTAGCTCCGAAATCTTTACGAAGCGGGCACCTCTCAAACGGGCAATATCATTTGGAATACCTTCATTGTGCTTGAGCGTAAAGGTGTCACTGGCCGTAGTCTCGCCGTAATCCCCCAGGATATTGAGGAAGAGTTCCAGGAGCGTTGATTTCCCATTGCTCCCCTGTGCCCCATAGGCAAAAGCCATGACCTGTTCGGAAGTATCGCCCGTAAGCGAATACCCCAGCAGACGCTGCATGAACTGGATGATGTTGGCATTGTGGTCAAAGACATCCGTCATGAATTGCATGAAACGCGGACAGGCAGCATCCGCATCGTAGGTAACTGGCGCCAGCTTCGTGATGAGCTGCTCCTGGTCGTGCGGCAGGAGCTGGCCTGTTTTGAGATTGATGCAGCCATTCTTTACATTGAGCAGCCATTTGTTCTGGTCAAGCTCATCGACATGGACCGCAAACATATGCTGCGACAGTTCCAGCATGGCCTTAATGCGCGGCAGGGATTCCGACTTTTGCGCGTGCATAAAAAGCCGCTTGCGTTTATCCGGATCCATTTCATGGAGTATATCCTCATGGAAGCTGCGGACAGTCTCCTTTGCGTAGCTGATAATCTGCCCAGTATCATCTATTTTGTGGCGTATGCCATCCCAGATAAGCCAGGTGCCAAATTGCGGGCAGTACTTAAGGTGATGGCTGTGCTGCCTGAAAAAGCGCTCTGCGTTGCCCATATCCGTAAGCGGCTCATGCGGGATATCCTTCTCTCCCGTTACAACCGAATCGATACCTGCCGCCGGCGGTACCGTATCCCCATTCCGGAGCGAGAACGCACATGGTGCTTTTACACCGCAGCCTCCGGAAGGGCAGTCCATAAAGTTACAATGCTGCTGGATATACCGACAGGTCAGCGGGCCATTCATATTGAGCACGTTCTGTATCTTTTTGTCCGTTTCTTTGGCGGAATATTTAGGGTATGGTGCTGAAAGCTCATGTACGGCTTCCGGACCATTCTTGCAGCGGGCAATATTACTGACCATGGCCAGCCATTCATAATAGGTCAGTCTCTCTGCATGGTCACGGCAATGCTGCAGGAATTGACAATTGTCGATGGCTATCTGTGCAATGCCATCGGTCGGCAACCGTTTGAAACGCCCATGTTCTTCATAGTCGCCGATAGCTATATCCGGTACCGTGAAGGGTTCAAAATCTTCCGGGTTATACCGAAGCTGCGCTGTATCTTCCTTGAGAACACGCACATCGACTGGTTCATTCTTATAATTTTTCGTGCCTGGCAACCGCAGGACACGTGCCAGGTCATGCGTCGAATCAATCTTATAGCCAAGCTGCTGCTTGATGTATGCCTGGAAGCCATGGAGCAGCTTTTCGGCTGCCTGACGTTCCGCAGCATCATCAAATATCCATGGTTCACGGAGCAGCCAGTAAAGATGCACCCCATGTCCCGAATGGACAAGGATGCTGGGTGCCAGCGGAATACGTGAGATAATCTCCTCTAATGTTTCAGGAAGGTCTGTCTGCGCATGCGCAGCAGCATCTTTGAAATCAATGTCAATCCATAGCCCCGGCAGTCCACAGACATCTGCAGATTTTGCCCGGCCCAGGAATTTAGGATCCTTGGTTATGCCAACGCCAAAATATACATCCTTGCCAGCTTCCGACAGCTCTCCTGCCTGTTTCTGCATCTCGTCCAAGCGTCCAGAATTGAACCAATACGTTTTTTTATCTGGCATTGTCCATAGATAGGTATAACCGCCGCCAAAATCAGAATACAGATCATATAAAAAATTGCTTTGCAAATTCTCACCGCCCTTTCCCTTGGGAATATCATTTCAACAAATGTATGGCATCCTTCGGAGAACGGGCAATGCCTGCAATCGCACCTTTGGACTGCAAAAACGCAAGCATGTGTTTTTGGTCGGGACGTACCCGGCCGATCGGAGTCTTGACCTCAATGCCTGTAAACACAGGAATTCCAGCCCGCAGGGTAAAGCCAAACAGGTCAGGAAATCCTTTAGGAAGTCCCGTATCGAAGGGCCGGGGATTTTTAATCAGGATATCACCGGACGGCAATTGCATAATTTCGGTTCCTGTCCAGGCTTGTCCAACATTTCCCCGGAAGTATGTTCCATAGGGAGAAATTGCTTTGCGAATTTCGCGTTGTATATCTGCTTCTGTCATAATGGGTATCTCCTTGGCAATACTTTTATTTCGGAAAAATCCCGAAGATATTGATTTCTGTATTCTTTGCGGCCCAGATTGACCGGTGCTAGTATATGGCGGTCATCGACAATAATCGACGTATGGCCAGGGGCCCGTTTCAGTACCGGAACCCCTGCCGTGAACATATTTAAAAACTTTTCCTGCATGCCAATGTATTCGCATCCATCCGTATAGATCCGGCAGCCATTCGTGTACGATAATCCGGTTGCATGGATAGTCTGCATAGAATCTGCTTTGAATGCATCGAAGAACATCGTCTTCACGTCTTCTGCAGCGGTACCATTCGCTGGCGTAAGGCCATCCTTGCTTTTGTACAGCCACCGATTCTGCTCTTTCACTTCGAGCTTGCATTCCAGTTCAAAGAACTGCTTATCATTCAGTTGCAGCACAAAACATGCCGTAGCTACAAGGTTTAAGTCCGCCGTAACGGGTGTAAGCATGAACAGGCCTATATCCTTGATACATTTTGTAGCTTTTGGGACATTGATCAGCTGCTCATATAAGATGTCATCCATCATAGCGCGATGCCCCTTTCTCTTTGTATTGCACGGACAGCCTTATAGGCCTTGCGCAGCATCGGTAAATCGAAGTATCCGAAATGGCATTCTGCCAACGGGACCCCCAGTCGCTTTGCCAATTCACCATAAGCCGCACTTCTCTTACGGCTTGCATGCTTCTTACCTTTCCAAAGCACATCGAAAATCTCATGACACAGCATCTTGGCGCGCCGCATAGAATCATCTGCTAAAATGCCCAATGCCTCTCTTGGCCTCGGATTATGTGTCCCCACATACGCTCCACACTGCGTGCAATAATAGCAATACCCGCTACCATATCTATGCCCATGGTATACAATTGCGTTAGAGGCATAAATAACAATTCCTCCACACAAATTACACGTCTTAGGGTACAAATTTATCATTTATCCGATTCCTCTCAATCTGGCCTGAATCCGAACCCAGCCGGGTTTATAGCCTCGTTCTTCTGCTATATGCTGCAGTTCTTCAACGGAACTTGCCCTGCCGACTTCTGTACGGCGCCGGCGCAGCTCTTCAATTTTAGCCAAAGTAAATTCCTTCAATTCTCCGGCAGAGGGCGCAAGCTGGTTCCTGGGCATCGGTGGATACTGAAAGCCGCAATACGGGCAGGAATCCGCCGGAGCACTCACAGAATAACAGTTTGGACATACACGGATCTTCACTTCCGGAGCTGCCTGTTTGCGGGTATGTTTTTTTCCTGCCAGTGTCCAGGTCCGTTCCGTGTCTGGCAGCCCATGCCGCATAACGTTCCCCACATGATCCAAAATGATGGCACATTTATCCGGATTGCTCCGATCAGTCCGCATACCGCGCATGGATTGCTGGATATAAAGCGTCAGAGATTTTGTCGGCCGCAGCATAATAACCGTCTCCATCTGCGGCACGTCTACGCCCTCACCAAACAAATCGCAGTTTGTCAGCACACGGATACGGCCCATACGAAAATCCAGCATGGCCTGGCGACGTTCGTCACCCGGTGTCTTGCTATCGACATGACGGGCTGGTATGCCTGCAGCCCGGAACGATGCCGCTGTATGGATGCTGTGCTGTCGTCCAGCACAGTAAGCAATGGCCTGGGTACCGGCAGCATATTTCTGATAATGCTCAATGGCATCACCGATAATCTTTGGTTTATCCATTCGAAATGCCGTCTCCGTATGGTCAAAATCACCACACACCGTCCGTATCCCATCAAGCTCTGCCGTAACTGGCGGGGCGTAATATTTATAGGGGCTCAGATAGCCACGCGCAATGAGTTCCTGTGCAGACGGCCCCATGACCAGCGATTCAAAGATTTCTCCAAGACCGGTACCGTTCATGCGCTGCGGCGTTGCCGTAAGCCCTACCACCCGTGCATCATGGAAATAGCGAATAATATTGAGCCAGGTTACAGCCGTACTGTGATGGGCTTCATCGAGAATGATAAGTTCTGGATCCGGCAGCCCGCCCAGTCTTCTTGCAACCGTCTGTACCGAACCTATCTGTATGAGCTGTGTGTCCCTGGAATATCCCGGAGCAATCACCCCATAAGGGATACGGAGTCCTGCAAAAGTATCTGCTGCCTGCTCTATGAGCTCCCGCCGATGTACCAGGAATAATGTGCGTTTGCTGCGCCTGCGTGCAGTATCTGCCATATACGCCATTACCATGGTTTTTCCCGCACCACACGGAGCCACAAAGCAAACTCGCCGGAATCCGGCTATAAATTGAGCGCGGATATCATTGATTCCGCGCTCCTGGTAATCCCTGAGCTGCATTAAAACGGTAAATCATCAAAAGCAGCAGACTCGCCGACAGCAGGCGCTGGTGCTGATACGTTTTTGTGTACAGTCTTGGACTTCTTTGCTGCTGGTTTTTCAGGCAACGCGGGGCTTGCAGGCAGTTCCCCTACTCGTTTTTGTATGTAAAGGTTTTGGTACACCTGCCCATTTGCAGCTGGTTTGCCAGTTTTCAAGGTGATTTCAATCACTTCATCCAGTACACCCGCAAAATAGGTCTCAACCTTGGAAAACGGCTCCGGTTCTATGCCAATCTTTTGCAGATCTGCTTTCACATAGCCTATAAAATCCTGATTGATGGTCTTATAATAAAAGACCTTACGACCAGCATAATCCGCATGGTTTACAATATTTAGCTCCATTCGTAATGCCAATTCACCGCTTTTATTCGGTGCAATATAGATACGGTCGATGCTCGCCTGATATTTTCCATCCGGCAGAGTATCAAATCCCGTCGCTTCAGCTTTTTGGAAAGCCGTATCAAAATTCTTTAAAAAACCCTCAAATTCACTCATGCTGTTTTAGCTCCTTTTGTCACTTTCTTTTCGGCTGGTTTTTCCAGCGCAGTTGCTTCTTTAAATGCTGTTTGAATGGCTTCATAGCTCATCGCAAGCTCTTCCGGCATACGGCCTGTCCTGTCTCCGCCTTCCCAATTCTCGGATGGTTTTGTACGGACAACACGCTTTTCACCTTCTGCTGTATCTTCTATGGCCACGTAAAAAATAAAGTCACAGATTGGCAGGATGATCTCCCTGGCCTGCTTAGCCATGGTCGGCATCCATTTATTAATACTGCCGGTACGTGTCTTGATTTCGGAGGCTTCCGCATGTGAGATAATGACCAGCCCATACGGCAGCAGGGAAAGCTTGGTGATTGCCCTGCGGAATTCATCTTTAACAAGCTTCCATCCCTTACCCCAGTCAAGCTCGGATTCATGCTGTATGCCATTTTTTTTACAAATATAGGCACTGCAATAATTCCAAAGATTATCCACGGTATCGATAACGACTGTCTTAAATGTATGCTTGCCTCCTGCGATTTCTGCACAGGCCGCTGTGAAGGTTTCCCAGGAATCAATCGGGATATTATAGGTCTCCAAAGAATTCAACCCCGCTTCAGTAGCCAGAAATAAAGGCTTGTCAAACTGGCTGGCCAGTGTAGACTTTCCTGTCTTGGGTGCCCCATAGACCAGGGTCGTAAAAAATTCAAATTCATTTTTGGGCTCGGTTGGTTTTGTTGGTAAAAGTGACATAATATGTGTTTCCTCCTCAAGATTATTTAGTTCAGGCCTTCAGTTCCTCATGAATCTCGCGTTTCTCATAGATAAACTCCCAATCTGCTTCCTGCAGGCAAATCGGCATATACTCACAACGGCCAAAGTCAGTACAACGGCTTGCGTTCTTGCAATGGATCCCGTGATTGCGTTCGTAAAGATACTGCTTCGTAAATGCCCAGAGTTCTTTTTCGTACTGCACCAGGTCCTCCTGTGAACGATAAAATTTTCCCTCGAAGAAATAGAACTCCGGCCGATTGAGATAGTCCTGCGCCAGACGCTGGCAAAACTGTTCCAGGCTTTCTGTTTTCTTTTGCCGGATGGATGGTTTCTTAAGCACCCGGTAGATAATGCCGACAATCGGGATTTCGAAGAATTTCTGCGCAGCATACATATAGGTTGATACCTGCTCATCCAGCTCGATGCGATTAAAATAATCGTCATTGATTTGCGAAGCTGTTTTATATTCGACGATCCAGTTCTGTCCATCGATAGCAGTAATGGCATCAATTTTTCCCTGCAGCTCAAATGAACGGGACCGTGCACCCGTTTCCGGATTTATGATAGGGATACTGAACTTCGATTCCTTACGGGTATCATCCGGCCATACACCGAAACGCTGAAAATATCCACCGAGCATCGCCTGCACAATGGCTTTATTGATTTCTAGCTTGTCCTGCTCTTCCTGTGTGGACGGAAACGTGTCGCTAAATATAGCCATTGCCTCTTCGATGCTATTCGTTTCAAGTCCCCGATGCACAGCACTGCCGAGAGCAAACGAACCTTTCTTTTGTTTAGGAGCCAACCCAAGCTCATAGCGAATATGCTCTGCCATGGGACAATTCTTACGCGATTTGATGCGTGAATATGTTAAAGTTTCCATAGGTTCAAATCTCCTTTAAAATTAATCTTGATTCCTGTACCAGACTGATATACTGTGCGGGCGAACAATCTGCTGTCCGCAGCTTATTGATGCAGGCTTCAAAAAGTTCATGGTAGGCATCTTTCTTCCAGTCAATGGCTTCCGTCTCCGGAGGCTCCTTATACGGGGATTTTAAAATGATAACCTCACCGTCAAAGGTATCAATATATCCACGCTTTTTCAGCTGGTATTTCTTAACCTTTGTGAGCTCATCATCCCAGCCAAGTTTTTCCGTAACTTCCCGGTTGGTTAATTTTGGATTTTCCTTATAAAGTGTGTACAACATTTCTAATTTATTCATTTTTATTCCCATCTGTGATATAATAATCACGGTTAAATTAAATGTTTTGTCTGACGATCCGCACCGGTTGCACCCGATGCGGATTTTTCTATCTCCTCAATCGTCGGGGCCATCTCATCCACAGCCTCTCTACCACAAAAATCCGTATTCTTGCGGACATAATCGGCGTCGGAAAATACCGCTATCAAGGCCTGCATCGTATTATCCAAGATTTTCACCTCCCTTGTATTGATTCCCAGAACACCATCCGTTCCACTCAGATGAAAGATGCTCATTAAATAGATCTTTCATCATACGAGGTGGTACTTGCTGACACTTTTTAATGCCCCATGCTTTCAATTCAACGAGTTTTGGCCTATTTAAAGGTTTATTAATCAGGGCCTGCCGGGCTTCTTCCTCACTATTAGCAAGAATAAGAACTTCTGCTGTTCCCATGATAAAAAGTTGTTCTCGGTAAAGATTCATTATTACGGCCTCCCTCCTAGAAAATAGCCAACAGCGAAACAGGCGATAAATAAGATGCCTGTCCAGACATGATCCTGAAAATATGGCAGCTTCAAATTTCCGCATCCCCTTTCTGTATCCAGTAATTAATTTTCAGCTCATCGCCCGGCTGCAGCTGGTCATGCGATTCCAGCAGCCAAGGATTCATTTCCTCGATACCACTCTTAAATTCAAGGATGTATCGCCTCCCTCCGGTATTTTTTACGATGTGCGCCTCAGCGATATCCCAGAGAGTATCTCCCGGCTGGACGATATAGACTGTCTCAACCAACTGCTGGTCGCCGCTGTAAAAGCCGGTTGTGATGAGGCCCGATATTGCAAGAGCTGCGCATACGGTTGCTTTCTTGAGTGCTGGCAAATTCAGTCTCATGATGCCTTCTCTTCCCCTTTCTTAGAAACTGTAACCTCGACTTCCAGACCATTCTGTTCAGCTAACAATTCATAGAGCACCGTCAAAACCTTGACCGGTTTAAGCCCAACCATCTCGCGTGTATTGACAATTTCCTCTTTCATTTGATTTACTCCCCTCGTATAGATGATTTATACTCAGCCTCATTTGTTCGCTTCTAATTTAAAAATCCTCTGACGATTGACTTCAGCTTTAGCCTCAACTTCTTTCAGACGGATATTCTGCTCCCAACACCTATCACCTATTTGATTGATACGAATTAACAGAATCGTAAATATGATAAATGCTGCAATCGCAAATGTTACAGCCATACAGACTCATCACCTCCTCTAACGATTAGTCATATAAGCGCCATATTCCGGTTCTTAGCTTCCATTAGCTCTACTAAAAGTAGAACTAACTGGCAAAAAAAATTTCATCGTAGGGTACCTTCAAATATGCAGAGATTTTTTTTGCTTGTTCAACAGTCGTTAGATTAGGATTCTCTTCTAATTTCCTGTATGTTTGGACATGAACGCCTAATATGTCAGCTATATCGCGTTGACTTTTTTCCCTAATCAATCTCGCTTGTTTCAAACTTAAGGTCATTTACCTCCCTCCTCTCTGTCCTGCAATTAAATATTACTCTACTTTTAGTAGACTGTCAATAACTAAAAGTAGATTTTTTTTATGAAAATGTTGATTTTTTTCTACTTTTAGTTTACTATATAGATATGATTTTTAAGAGGTGAGCTTTAATGACAATAGGGAAAAATATAAAAATGCTTCGGAACAAATATGGTTTATCACAAAAAGAGTTAGCCTCCATAGCTGGTGTTTCTGACAAAGCTGTGTCGACTTGGGAAAATAATTTAAAAGAACCCCGTATGGGCACAATCCAAAAAATTGCTGATCATTTTGGTCTTCAAAAAAGTAACATCATTGAAGATAATGGCCTTGAAAGTATAACCTCATTATCTTCGCAAAGTGCTCTTCCAGCGCTCACGCCCAAAGATGAACATCAGATAGCCAAAGACCTCGAGAATATGATCAATTCTCTAAGCGGCGCGGCAGCTATGGGAAATCCCGAAGACGCTGAGGATGTAGCAATGATTAAAGCTTCCTTGGAAACTGCAATGCGCTTATCCAAACGTATTGCGAAGAAAAAATATACACCGAAAAAATATCAACAGGAATAATCAACTTACATAACAAGGATGGTACTGCTCATGGATGTAAAAAAACTTGCAATAGAAATTGCCAAAAAACATGGAACCCACGATCCTTTTATGGTTGCCGAAGCCCGAAATATCAATATTTTAAACTGCCCTATGAAATCTACATTTGGTTATTATACAAAATATCGGCGTGTTCAAAATATCATTTTAAATTGCAATATGGCAGACGAATTCCGTAAATTTGTCTGTGCACATGAACTTGGACATGCTATATGTCATCCAGATATTAACACACAATGGTTAACCAAAAACACCCTATTCTCAGTTGACAAAGTAGAACGTCAAGCTAGTGCATTTGCAGTAGAACTGTTGTTACCTGACAATTTTTTGCAAGAACATAATGGTTGTTCAATGTATTGCATAGCAAGGGAACTCGGAATACCTTCTAAATTAATTCAGCTAAAAACTTTTACATAAATGCTTATTCAAAATCTTATATACTAAAAAAGACCGCCCCTGTGTTACCAGCACAGAAGCGGCCAAAGCAAGCAATCCTCGAAAGGATATACCCACCCATCAATGAAAAGTATATCACCTTCGAGGCTTATTTGCCATACATTCGGAGGTGTATTTTTTATGTCAACAATTAAGCGTGCAGGACTCTATATCAGAGTAAGCCATGAGGAACAAGCAAAGCATGGTTATAGTTTGGATGCCCAGCATGAAGATTTAACTCGGTATGCAAAAGAGCATGGCTATATAATACAAGACTACTATGCCGATGAAGGAATTTCAGCTAGAAAAAAACCTTCGAACCGTAAAGAGTTCATCCGTATGCTTGATGATGTGCGGGCTAAAAAAATAGATATTATCCTATTTATCAAACTGGATCGTTGGTTCCGATCTGTAGCTGATTATTATAAGACGCAAGAGATACTTGATAAGTATGGTGTCGACTGGGCTACCTCCCAGGAACAATATGACACTACAACATCAAATGGCCGTCTGCACCTGAACATCAAGCTCTCCATCGCGCAAAACGAATCTGACCAAACCAGTGATCGTATAAAATTTGTATTCCGTGAAAAAGTGAAACGTGGAGAGGTCATCACCGGTGCCATCCCCCTCGGATTCAAAAAAGAGAATAAACACTTAGTCAAAGGAGATTTAGCTCCTGTGATCGTAGAGGCATTTCAATATTATCTTAAATATAATACCATCAATGGAGTTGTGAAATTTTTAAAAGAAGAACATGGCATCTCTCGGCATCGAGCCTCCGTACGTTCCATGCTGAAAAATGAGATATACACCGGCAGTTGCCACGCAAATCCAAATTTCGCAGAACAAATCATTGAACCAAATCTGTTCTATGCTGTTCAGAAGGTGCTGGATGAGCGTAATATAAAGAAGCAGCGTACAGATAGGGTTTACTTATTTTCGGGACTCCTGCGCTGTCCTGCGTGTCATGGTAAGCTTTCTGTTGTAGCAAGTACGCTAAATAATATACTATTTGTTTATTATCGTTGCCCTAACGCCTATAATGGCACGATGTGTAAATCAAGATTGAGGGTATCCGAAAAAAAGCTAGAACAAAAACTATTAAATAACCTAGAAAAATCCATGCAAAATTATATTGCATCCTTCAAGATAAAAAAGAAAGTGACAAAAATCAAAAAGGTGAATCCCGCTTCAATAAAAGCGAAACTCACCAAACTGAAAGACTTATATATTGACGATCTTATCGATAAAGAAGTATATGCCCAAGACTATGCCAAATACACCAAAGAACTTAAAGCAGCTATCTTGCCTATTGAAAAAGAATCCAAAAATATAAATCCAAAAATCCTAGAACTGCAGGGACAAAATGTTGTTGAACTATACAATGCATTAACCCGCGAGAGCAAAAAGCTGTTTTGGAGACAAATCATTGACCATGTGGAATTTGAAGATAAAGAACCTCATATATTTTTTTATTAATTTTTGTGTTAATAAAAGGTATCCACTTGGATGGTTATGTATCAAAATCATCGCCGCCGCTGATTGGCGGATAGCTGCCTGGAATACCTCGCGTGGATGTACAACAGAAGCCGAGAGGCTTCCGGTCGATACAATCGGCATATCCAGTACATGATTCTTCGTATTAAGCAATAAAACAGCGAAATGCTCCTTGCGCTCATAACGAAAATGCGGCATCGCATAAGCAGCTGCATCCTCCGGAGCATGGATAGCTTCGCGTTTTTCCGCCGCCCGCACAGATATTCTGCGCCCAAGCTCTACCGCTGCTAATACAGTGGCGGCTTTGGCACTGCCAATCCCCTTGATTTCCGCAAACTCCTCCGGGGACATATGAACGACAGAGATCAAGCCCTTATCCTTATATTTGGATAACACAGCCTCCGCCAGATGAAGCACGGACTCCGTACGGGTCCCCGTACGGAGCAAAACTGCCAAAAGCTCGACATCACTCAGGAATGCCGCCCCTTTGGCCAGAAGTTTTTCACGCGGGCGTTCCTCTTCAGGAAGATCTCTTACCATAATTGTCATATAGCTCAACTCCTGCCTTCTTAGCAAGCTTTACTGTACGATAGAGTGGCAATCCTACAACATTGGAATAGGAACCTTCAATTCTCTTGATAAAAACCGCTGCCTTTCCCTGCACAGCATAGGCACCTGCTTTATCCACAGATTCCCCGGTATCCAAATACCATGAAATAAGTTCTTCTGTCAAAGATGCAAAAACTACCTTGGTCGTTTCCACTGCCTCCCAGAATGTTCCTCCCCGAACGAAGACGATTCCAGTAGAGACAATATGGCTCCTGCCAGAAAGCAGCCACAGCATCCGTCTGGCATCCTCCGCATTTTCCGGCTTCCCATATATATGCCCATCCACGGAAACCACTGTGTCTGCGCCAAGCACCGGCAAACCCTCTGCCAAAAGAGCCACCTGCCCGGCTTTTAAGCGTGCATTGCACAAAACCAGTTCCTCTGGTGAAGAATCATTTCCTTTTTCTTCCTGCACATCACGGGTCATCACACGGAACCTGCAGCCAATTTGCCGCAAAAGCTCCTGCCGGCGCGGTGAGGCAGACGCCAAAACAAACATAGTAACAGCCTCCTTATCAATAACGGCGGAACAGCCAGATGGCCAATACAATGCCCAGGATACTCATAAGATTCGGTGCAAAAGAAAGACCAAGAGTCAGCTGAATAACGTAAAGATTAATCGTTGCCGGCTTCATATCGAAAACAGGATAGGTTTGTACCAGATAGGGTACAATGCCCTGAAGTGCATCGATATTTTTCATAAGCTCACCTAAAATACCACCAAGAATAGCCCCCACTACGACAAAAAGAACACACATCCCATAGTTTCGTCCAAATTTACTCAAAACCAAACCTCCCAATCAAAGATTTACGGCTCAAAGTCTTAAACTTCTATTCACAAATTAAGATTTCCTGCTACAAAAATAAATTTTTGCCGCAGGAAGCTAAAACCGATTTCCACCTCAATAAAAATAACGTAAATAAACATAAACCGTAGACAACAACATCGTAAACAGCATGATAGGAAAACCTACCTTAAAATATCGTATAAAAGAAATATGTACGCCTTCTTCGGCTGCCATGCCGGCAACAATAAGGTTTGCAGAAGCCCCGATGATCGTACCATTGCCTCCGAGACAAGCTCCGAGTGCCAGACTCCACCATACAGGCTCAAGGTCTGCAATCCCCAGACTGCCCATATCCTGAATAAGCGGTATCATCGTCGCCACAAATGGAATATTATCCAAAAAGGAAGATAAAATGGCACTAAGCCAGAGCACCAGAAGAGATGTCTGTAGCACATTACCGCCCGTAACAGCAATGGCTTTGCCTGCAATGCTACGTATAACGCCTGTTTCGACAAGTCCGCCAACCGCCACGAAAAGGCCTATAAAAAAGAAGATTGTAGTCCATTCGACACGATCCAAAGAATGCTCGACAAAGTTTGCTTTCTCCCCCACGAGCAGCAAAAGGACAAAGGCCCCCGTAAGCGCCACAACCGAAGACGCAAGATGAAGCAGCGAATGCATGAAAAAACAAAGGATAGTAGCAAAAAGTACAAACAGGCATTTTTTCAATAGGCGGATATCCTTCAGCTCTTTTTTTTCATCCATTGCCATAACCTTCGCCTGCAGTTCCGGCCTCGTATGCAGCTTTTTGCGATAAAACGCCGCAAACACTGCCGTGACAGCCAACAAATCAAGACTCGCTATAAATGCGAGATTATCAATAAATGCGCCAAAGGTCAGCTGCTGTACCGCACTGCCAATCATAATATTGGGTGGATCTCCGATAAGAGTAGCCGCACCACCTATATTCGAAGCAAATATCTGCAGCAGAAGATACGGCAACGGATCCACCTCCAGCTTGCGCGTAATGCCAAACGTAACTGGCACCATCAGCAACACAGTTGTTACATTATCCAGAAAAGCTGAACAAACTGCCGTAAGGAAGGCAAGATAGATAAGCAACCGCACAGGTGCCGCCTTAGCTCGTTTTGCCGTCAGCACAGCGATATAATTAAAAAGACCTGTGCGGCTTGTTACCGCTACAATAATCATCATACCGACAAGAAGCCCCAGTGTATTGAAATCGATATAGGACACTGCCGCCTCCTGTGACAGGATTCCAAGCAACAGCATCATGATAGCTCCCAGCATGGCCGCAACCGTACGATGCACCTTTTCCGATACAATCACCACATACATTACTATAAAAACAAGCCCTGCTGCCATTGAGTTTTCCATGAAAGACCTCCTGATAAGAATTTTTGAATATATATAAACAGACGGAGCCTGTAGTGAACAGACTCCGCCTAAAAAAACAACTTCATATTATATTATAAACTCATAGTAACATACTTTTAAGACGAATGGAATACCTCTGCCTCATTTTTATAGTTTCAGGCCATAAATACGGTTGGCATTGGCAAAGAATACTTCCTCCCAATGTTCCTCGGGAATAAGCTGTTTCATAAAATCTATGTAATCTCCCAGATTTGCCAGCGGCCAGTCCGTACCAAACATTATACGCTCATAAGCATCCAGATATTCCAGCCAGTCACGCAGCATACGGATATATCCCTGTTTCTTTCTGAAAAACGCCTGCATATCTGGAATTTTCCCCTCCAGCAGTCCTGATAAATCAGCCGCAACATTCCTATTTTTTTCCAATACGGCGATGGCATCCGATAAAAACGGATTTCCTAAATGGCACATAACAAATTGCACATTTGGATAGCACACGGCTGTTTCGTCCAGGACAAGCGGATGGCTGTATTTCAGCAAAGCCTGACTCGTAGCAGTCAAACCTGTATGCACAGCTACAGGTTTGCTATATTTCTCCGCAAGTTCATAGAATGGTTTCATCTTTTCCTCATAAAGATAAAAATGATTGTAGCCAGGATACAATTTGATTCCCACGCAGGAAGAACGCTGCAAATGCAGTTCAACAAGCTCCACCTGCCGCTGAAGTTGCTTTTCATCAAAACAAGTGCTATCAAGTCCTATGCAATAGCTCAAATACTCCGGATAACAATGTTCCTCCGGCGCCAGCGTGCGATTCCCCATCACAACACCATGTACAATACCGCGTTGTACATATTGCTCATGTAAATGTCTGTCTGTATTCTCATGGCCTGCTGCCTTGGCAATCTCATCAAAATACGGCTCCGCACAAAAATGCAGATGCGCATCTATGATCTTCATTCTTTTCACCCTTCCCTTTGTCCGCCAAAATATTACCAGTTCTCATAAAGCTATCCTTAAAACCAATGCACATATACCAAATTTTTCCTTATAGTAAAAGGATATCCTGCGATATACTATCCGGAGCTGCCCACCAGTCGAAATTGTCATCAAATCGTTTTTCTGTTACGATTCAGGAAATTTCGCGTAAATCGTCTTCGTGCTCACATGCGGCAACATACCAAGTTTGCCGGAAAGTGCACTGATCACATCCTGCGGAGCATCAAGCACAATACTGATAACCGAAACTTCACGCTTATGATAAGGAATCCCCATTCTGCCAATGATGTATTCGCCATATTCCTGCAACAATGCATTCAGCTGTCGTACGGAATCACGGCGGCCTACGATAAGACCGATCATAGCAACTCTGTTTTCCATCAGATTGCAACCCCTTTACATAAAAAACTCCTGTGTCAAAGCACAGGAATTAATTTTTCGCTATGCTCTCGTCTTCTTCTCCAGAACATCCCTGAAGGATTTTCGTACGATTACTTTGTTTATTAGTTTGCTGTCAGAAATTTCTTCCGACTCACCTGGAAAAGTATACCATGCAGCTATGAATTCGTCAATAAATCTGGCAGGAATCGATAGCAGGCATATGGCAAAATAATTTTCCTTAAAGTCGTTTGTATACACTGACAAAGATACTTTAGTCGCATTTTTCATTTTTTGCTATATCTTTTACCCATATCTGTTATAATGATATTATAGAGACAGAATTATAATTAAGAGGAGTTGATATCTATGGCTATATCAGTATCTCCTGTATCCGGTGTATCATCGGGCACTGCAACATCGCCAGTAGTTTCGTCCGGCTCGGACAACAGCAAGCGCATCGAACAGCTCCGGACACAAAAAAATACCGATGAGACGAATCTGACGAAACTTAAACAGGACACCAAAACAGATAATAAGACTACTATAAAAAATCTTCAAAAAGAAATTGACACGCTGGAAAAAGAAATTGAGGACTTACAGACCCAAAGCAGTACAAATACTGCCAATACCAACAGCACTGCCAATACCGCGAAGGCCGCGTCTGCCGAGCAAGAAAAAGAATCCCTGCAAAGATTCGGACCGGCTTACACAACTACAATCACCAATCAAGGGCAAACTGCTTTGCAAAATGAACTTGAAACAAAAAAAGAGACCTTATAAGCACACCATATAAACTGGAAAATACGACATTGTATTTTCCAGTTTTTTTCTGCCCACCTGCATAAACAAGAAAATTGTCCATTACAAAAAAACATTTCTAGCTTTTTGTTATGTAACATTGTATAATATTTATTGTTAATTTCTTTACACAAATCTACGCAAAAGGTGGGACTTGTATGTTTATGTCAAAAAAACTGAAAGACATCACTCTGGGCCTTACAGCTGTATTTTCTTTAGCCATGATTGCGGGCTGTGGCTCCCAGAGCAGCAATACCGAAAACAGTTCGAGCAGTCAAAAATCTTTTAAGATAGGCATCGTACAGCTTGTAGAGCACAATGCGCTGGATGCTGCGAATAAGGGCTTTGTTGAAGGCCTCAAGGAACGTGGCTATGAGGAAGGGAAAAACCTCACGATTGACCATCAAAATGCGCAGGCAGATCAGTCAAATCTGCAAAACATTGCACAACGTTTTGTAAATGACAAGGTCGACCTCATCTGTGCGATTGCTACACCGGCTGCACAGACAGTCGCTAACCTCACCAAGGATATCCCGATTGTCGGTACAGCCATTACGGACTATGAAGGTGCCAAACTTGTCGCTTCCAATAAGGAACCTAAGGGAAATGTCACAGGCACAAGTGATATGAATCCAATCAAGGAACAAATCGACCTTCTCATGAAAATTGCCCCAAATGCCAAAACAATTGGCACCATCTATTGTTCCAGCGAAGTTAATTCCGAAGTCCAGGTAAACGCCATGAAAGAATATGCAGAGTCAAAGGGGCTCAAGGTAGAGGTAGCCACCATCTCGACCGTAAATGATATACAGCAGGCTGCACAAAGCCTCGTAGGCAAGGTTGATATTTTATACGAACCTACAGACAATATCATCGCTTCTGCTATGCCGACACTTGCAGCCATTACAGACCCGGCAAAGAAAGCCATTATATGCGGTGAACCGAATATGGTAAAAGCCGGCGGTCTTGCGACCTATGGCATTGATTATTATAAGCTTGGTATCCAGACAGGGCAAATGGCTGCTGATATACTGGACGGCAAAGCAAAACCTGAGAGTATGGCAATTGAAATGGCCAAAGATCTCAAAATCACCATCAACAAGAAAAACGCTGCCAGCCTTGGCATCACAATTCCGGACGAGCTTCTCAAGGATGCAGATATTGTTGAATAACTATGAAATTCATATAAGCTAGGAGCATAAAAATGAGTCTTATCATTCCAACAATTTCACAAGGTCTTTTATGGGCTCTTATGGCTATCGGGGTATACCTCACCTTCCGTGTACTCGATATTGCAGATCTCACGGTTGAAGGCAGCTTTCCTCTTGGTGCCGCTACCGCAGCCTCTCTGCTGACTGCAGGCTGGAACCCAGTCAGTGCTATCATAGCCGCCTGTACAGCCGGTATGATCAGCGGTGTCATTACCGGCCTCTTATGCACAAAGCTCAGGATACCAGCGCTTTTAGCCGGCATCCTTACTATGATTGCACTCTATTCCGTTAATCTGCGCATTATGGGAAAAGCGAATCTGCCGCTCTTAAAAACAGATACAATTTTTACCATAATTTCCTTTCCCGGAATCGACAAACAGCTCACTATACTCATGATTGGATTTGTCATTGTCCTGCTGGTGAGTATGATCGACTACTGGTTTTTTGGTACTGAAATCGGTGCCGCTATCCGGGCTACCGGCTTCAACCAGCATATGATCCGTGCCAATGGTGTCAACACGGATATTACGATTATCCTAGGACTTTTGCTTTCAAACGGGCTGGTTGCCATCTCCGGTGCCCTTGTCGCACAAAGCAATGGTTTTGCCGATGTTGGCATGGGGGTTGGCACCATTGTTATTGGACTGGCCTCCGTCATCATCGGTGAAGTCCTCTTTGGTACCAGAAGCTTCAAAAATTGTCTTATTTCCGTCATACTCGGCTCCATCGTTTACCGTATCGTCATTGCCGTTGTTTTGCAGATGGGTATGCCGCCAAATGATCTCAAACTCTTTACAGCAATACTTGTCGCGCTTGCACTCAGCATGCCTCTTTTGCAGGCTAAATTGAACGCGCGGAAGAGAAAGGCGGCAAAATAAATGCTGAAAATAGACCACATTTCAAAAACCTTCAACCCCGGCACCATTACGGAAAAAATTGCCCTGCAGGACGTCACCCTTCATCTCTCTCCGGGTGATTTCGTAACCGTCATCGGTGGCAATGGAGCCGGCAAATCGACGCTCATGAATTCTATTGCCGGGACCTTCCTCGTTGATACAGGCAGCATCGTCATCGACGGTACAGATATAACAAAATGGGCCGAACATAAACGCGCTAAATACATTGGCCGTGTATTCCAGGACCCTATGATGGGCACCGCTGCCGGCATGATGATAGAAGAAAATCTCGCTATAGCCTCGCGGCGGGGCAAAACACCTTCCTTGTGTTGGAGCGCTCCCAAACGCCAGCAGAAAAACTTCAAGGAGCTGTTGGCATCTCTTGACCTTGGCCTTGAAGACCGACTTGAATCGAAGGTCGGCTTATTGTCCGGCGGACAACGCCAGGCCCTCACGCTGCTCATGGCTACCATGGCAGAGCCAAAGCTCCTGCTATTAGATGAGCATACAGCGGCTCTCGATCCAAAAACAGCAGAACAGGTACTTTCCATCACCACGGATATTGTCGAAAAACACCATCTCACAACACTTATGATTACACACAATATGCGTGACGCACTGCGCTGCGGCAACCGTCTCATCATGATGCATGACGGACATATCCTCTTTGACGTGGACGGAAAAGAGAAAAAAGGGCTCAGTGTCAAAGACCTGCTTGAAATGTTTGAAAAGGCAGCAGGCAGCGAAATGGACAGTGACAGCCTGCTTTTAAGCTGAACAGAAAAAGAACAGACGGACCGTACGATATCAAAATATCATGTGGTCCGTCTGTTCTTTTTTCTGCAATCATTCCTTTGGCATTGCCCGCTGAAGTGCTTCGCTGACATTTTCTGCAGGCAGGAGCTGGATACCCTTCACAGCTTCTACTCCCAGCAGCTGCGTATAGTTTTTTTTCGGCAAGACAACATGTTGGAAACCAAGCTTAGCCGCCTCGCGGATGCGGATATCCGCCTGGCTCACGGCACGTACCTCACCGGAAAGCCCGACCTCGCCAAACACGATAGTCTTTGGCAGCATACGCCGGTTTGCAAAACTCGAAGCCATAGCCACACAAATCCCCAGGTCCGCCGCTGGCTCATCAATCTTAATGCCACCCGCAACTTTTATATAAACATCACAAGCTCCGATAGAGAGATGCACCCGTTTCTCAAGTACAGCCAGCAAAAGCTGGATGCGTTTGATATCCACAGAATCCGCCGTACGGCGCGGTGGTATATAAGGAGTCTGCGCTACAAGTGCCTGTAACTCAACAAGCAAAGGACGTGTTCCCTCAACCGTCGGAATTATGACTGTTCCCGTATCCTCTTTACGCTCAGAAATGAAAAACTTAGAAGCGTCCGGAACATCGACGAGCCCCACATCGCGCATCTCAAAAAGCCCCAGTTCATTTGTACTGCCAAACCGATTCTTCACTGCTCGCAGCACACGGAACTGTGCATTACGCTCCCCCTCGAAATACAGGACTGTATCCACAATATGCTCCAGTACGCGCGGTCCCGCAAGCGTGCCATCCTTTGTCACATGTCCAACGATAAAAGCTGCTATACCATTGGTCTTAGCGATACGCAAGAGTTCCACCGAACACTCACGTACCTGGCTCACACTTCCGGGAGCACTCTGCACTTCCGGCTTAAAAATTGTCTGAATCGAATCTATGACTAAAAGTTCCGGCTTGTTGTCGATAATATGTTGTGTAATAGTCTCAAGATTTGTTTCACTCACTACAAAAAGGTTATCTGCAAGAGCCTGCAGCCTGTCAGCACGCATGCGCACCTGCCGCGTACTTTCCTCACCTGTCACATAAAGAACACGCTTGCCTGTATTCGCCACATTGGCACATACGCGCAGGGTAAGGCTGGATTTCCCTACACCGGGATCCCCCACGATCAGCACCATGGAACCCGGTATGATACCACCGCCAAGCACGCGGTCAAGTTCTGCCGACCCTGTCAAAAAACGCGGCAAATCGTCAACCTTGATCTCACGGATAGGCCTTGGCTTTGAAGCATCCGAAAATCCCAGCCGGATACCGCCTGTACTTTTATCCGGCCGGATGATCTCCTCAACCATTGTATTCCATGCACCGCAGCCCGGACATTTTCCCATCCATTTCGATGTATCATAACCACATTCCTGGCATACATAGGCCGTTTTCTTTTTTGCCACGTTACTTTTCATCCTTCCTATGGACAGACTTATGCCAAAGGCATGGTATCGCTTCCGCAAACCAGATGAATACCCAAAGGAAATTCAGCAGGAAATTTTTTATTTTTCCTGCCATACCTGCTGGTGCCAGCTTATTCTCCTGCGACTTCGACATGTTCTTCCTTACTTTTCTCTGACGCCACTGCCTTCTTGGCAAAATCCAGCTTTCCATCGGACTTCCGGATATAAATGGTATCGCCTGCTTTAAATACCTTTTGCAGGAGCCTTTCGGCAATTTCATCCTCTACCAGCTTCTGGATTGCACGCTTCAAAGGTCTTGCCCCAAACTTGAAATCGGTTCCCTTCTCGACAAGCACTACTTTTGCCGCAGGACTGATCTCAAGCTTGATATCTTTTTCTGCCAAGCGGTTCTTCACATCACGCAGCAATATATCAACAATAGCCGCAAGCTCTTCCTTACCAAGCGGATGAAAGACCAGCATCTCATCCACACGATTCAGGAATTCTGGTTTGAACATCTTCCTGACCTCTGCCAACACACTCTTTTTCACAGCCGCTGCCTTATCTGCACTGCCTTCAGTGCCCGTGGCAAACCCCATAGCCGAAGACTCGAGGCGCAAATGATCCGCACCGGCATTCGATGTCATGATAATCACCGTATTCTTGAAGTCTACCGTACGGCCCTGGCTGTCGGTAAGACGTCCATCCTCCAGTACCTGCAGCAGGATATTAAACACATCATAATGTGCTTTTTCGATCTCATCAAGAAGTATGATCGCATACGGCTTTCTGCGAACAGCGTCCGTGAGCTGCCCGCCTTCTTCATAGCCAACATAACCCGGAGGCGCGCCAATCAAGCGTGACACTGTATATTTTTCCATATACTCGGACATGTCAAAACGGATAATAGAATCCTCCGTACCAAAAAGTGCTGCAGCAAGTGCACGTGCCAATTCTGTCTTCCCCACGCCTGTGGGTCCGAGGAACAGGAATGACCCGATTGGACGTCTGGGGTCCTTGAGTCCCGCCCGGGCACGCCGCACAGCTTTTGCCACGGCTGTCACCGCCTCCTGTTGTCCTACAACGCGTTTTTGCAGCAGCTTTTCCAGATGCAGCAGGCGTTCAGATTCCTTGGCGGCAAGCTGCTGTACAGGTATTCCCGTCCAAAGCGCCACTACATCCGCAATATCCTCTGCCGTGACTGTAATCCGATTGCTCTCCTTTTTCTGCCATTTTTCTTTTGCTGTTTCGAGCTCAGTTTTCACTGCACTCTCCTCATCGCGTATCTTGGCAGCACGTTCGTACTCCTGTGCCGTAATAGCAGCTTCCTTCTCGCGATAGTACTTTTCAAGCTTTTCTTCGAGTTCTTTCACAGCCGCCGGCTGCGCCACGGACTTCAACCGAACCTTTGAAGCGGCCTCATCCATAAGATCAATCGCCTTATCCGGCAAAAACCTGTCAGAAATATACCGATGTGACAACCTGACCGCCGCATCGATGGCCTCATCCATAATCTTAGCCCGATGAAAAGCTTCATATTTATCGCGCAGTCCCTGCAAGATCCGGATCGCATCCTCGATGCCAGGCTCGCCTACCATGATTGGCTGGAAACGTCTTTCGAGCGCTGAATCCTTTTCGATATGTTTCTTATATTCCTTGAGTGTCGTGGCCCCAATCACCTGTATCTCACCGCGTGATAACGCCGGTTTCAATATGTTCGCTGCATCAACAGAGCCCTCGGCTGCACCTGCGCCGATAAGTGTATGCATTTCATCTATAAACAGGATAATAGTGCCGTCACGCGCAATTTCCTCAATAATTCCCTTGAGCCGCTCCTCAAACTCACCACGATACTTTGCCCCGGCAACAATAGAGGCCATGCTCAGCGAAATTACCCGCTTTTCCTGCAGCATATGTGGGACAGCCCCCTGCACAATGCGCTGCGCCAGTCCTTCGGCAATCGCCGTCTTGCCTACACCAGGCTCACCAATAAGCACCGGATTATTTTTCGTACGCCGCGACAATATTTGTATGACACGCTCAATCTCTTTTTCCCTGCCAATGACAGGATCCATTTTATCGTTCTTTGCCATCTCATTCAGGTCTCTTCCATATTTATCCAATAATGGAGTAGATGTCGTACCAGAACTATGTCCGGTCGCAGGCTTCTCTCCCTGCGGAGGATCTTCCTGCGCCCCACCAAGCATCTCTACCACAGTGGAACGGACAATATCCAGATCCGCTCCCAGGGAAATAAGCACCTGCGCTGCGACGCCTTCGTTTTCACGTATGAGGCCCAAAAGAATATGCTCTGTTCCTATATAATTGTGGCCAAAGGAACGGGCCTCATCCACCGCAAGCTCCATAACTCGTTTAGCACGCGGCGTATAATAAGGATTTGCCGAAGACTTGGCCGCACCTCCCATAACACTCTCGACACGCTCCCGTACAAGGTTCATATCAAGTCCCAGCTGGCGCAGTGCTTTTGCCGCAATGCCTTCGCTTTCATGCAGCAGACCGAGCAGCAAATGCTCTGTGCCTATATAATTTTGTTCTAAATCCTGTGCCTCATACTGCGCATATTCCAATACCCTGACAGCACGGGCTGTAAATCTGTTATTCATAACACTTCACTCCTCTCTGGCACTTTTCCCGGATAATATACAGCGTACAATTTCTGCACGCTTACGGTCAACCTCATTATTCGACAAATTCTCGTTGCCTGCCATATTCTGCAAATAATTTGTCTGGCTCGCTACAAGCAACTCATTAAAGCACTCCGGTGCCGCTTCATCTATAAGCTGCATATCAATTCCCAATCGCACCTTGCTTGCCAAGGCCAATACCTCAGTATCTGACAGGAAACGTGCATACTTCAATATGCCGAATGCCCGCCATACCTCATCTTCGAGCCGTTCCTTCGTATAGAGCTGCAGTGCCTTGCGTGCCCGGCGTTCATGGGCAATGATTTCCCGGACTGCACTAGTGAGGTTCTCGATGAGCCCTGTCTCTGTAAAGCCCAGTGTAAGCTGGTTCGATATTTGGAATATATTCCCAATTACATCTGTTCCTTCGCCATATAGACCACGCACCGCAAGACCAAGCTGCGGGGAAACATTGATAATGCCTCCTATATTGCGCGTGAATACAAGCCCCGGCAAATGGAGCATAACAGAAGCCCGAAGTCCTGTTCCCAGATTCGTAGGACAGGAGGTCAGATACCCCATTTTTTCATCAAAGGCAATATCCAATTTCGACTCGATGACATCGTCAAGTTTTGAAGCCATCGCATAGGGTGTCTCCAAATTAAAGCCTGATACCATACACTGTATGCGTAAGTGGTCTTCCTCATTCACCATAATGCTGCAATGACGGCTCTGGCTTACAAACACGCTGCGATATTGCGGATTTCGTATAAGATTCTGGCTGATGAGATGTTTTTCAATCAAAACCTTCTTTTCTGGATCCGTAAGCTGCTCAAGAGATACCTGATCAAAAGCCTCCCCAGCAGCAGTCTCTACCTCTCCCAGCACCGAGGTCGCCATTTCACGCACCTCAGCAAGCTGGGAAAAATCTGCCCGGTTCGGGAAAGGAATCTGCCGAAAATTCCTTGCCAGACGAATGCGGCTTGAAAGCACAATATCGCTTTCATCCCCACTATTATCAAGCCATGAAAGATGATAATCGTCAAAAAGCTCTTTTACCGACATCATGCTTCCCCTCCTTCCGGACCAGCTGTGCCAAGTGATTTTTCCAGTGCGCGTATCTGGTCACGATATTGCGCCGCCTGTTCATACTCCTCGCCTGCCACTGCAGTCTGAAGTTTCTTGCGCAGCAGCTCCAGCTCATGCTTGGCCACAAGCGTCCCTCCCGAACGATGCGGTATTTTTCCACTATGCACACTTGAGCCATGAATACGCCGCAACAGCGGTTCCATTTGTTGCCGGAATGTATCATAACAAACGCTGCAGCCAATTTTCCCCGTCTGTTGAAAATCACGATAGCGCATACCGCAATTTGGACATACAAGTTCCGGTGCAGCCACTGCAGGTTCCTCTGGCTGCGATGCATTGCTATTGCTGAAGATACCCTTTAAGAAATCATTCACGGAAACATTCTTCTTCGCTTCACCAAACAAGAAATTTCCATATTTTGCTGCACACTCCTGACAAAGATTCTTATCTATCTTACCCTCAGGACTGATTTGCGTAATATGCACACAAGCTTCATTTTTCTTGCAATCATCACAAAGCATATTATCACCCTCCTAAGAAAAATTTTGCAACGTAAGCAGCAGAGCCCGGATAAGCCGTACACGGTCTTTGGGCTCCAGTTTATCATATGCAGTCGTAATGACCTGCATCATAAGCGCTGCCTCACGGCTTGCTATGAACTGATGCTGCAGAAGATAACGGACCATCGACTGTACCTCTGCATATTCCGTATTCCCATCCATCTTTTCAATCATATCCTGATAAATGAGATTTGTAAACGGTACCTGCGCTATGCGGATGAACCCGCCAAGGCCACGACGCGATTCTACCACAAAACCCTTAGCCTGGGTAAAACGCGTACTCAGCACATAGCTGATTTGTGACGGTGCACAGGAAATCTCATCGGCAATATCCGTCCGTCGAAGCTCCACCTTACCATTCTGCTGCGCCGCCAGGCGCCGCAAAATATATTCTTCAATTAAATCAGCAATATTACTCATATTTACCACCCTCATTCCTAAGGCAAATTGACCATTTGACTTTTACCTTATTATATTTGACTTTTTGACATTATGCAAGCTATTTTTCCTCATAAAAATAAATGCTGTGCCCGGAAATCTTCCAGGCACAACATCCATTAAACCATCTTATTGCAAAGCTTCTTTAAGCACAGCAGCATTTTTCTGCATGGCCATGATGTATGCATCCAGCGCACTTCCATCAGCCGCGCCGGTTACCACCGGATCCAAAGAATAAATTTTTGCCCCTGTTTCTCTGGCAATCGTCTCAGCAGCACCTTTCGAATACTGTGGCTCCGTAAAAAGCACCTTGACCGGAAGTGCCTGCACCTGCGCCACCGTATCCTCCAACTCCTTAGGTGAAGGTTCTGTTCCCGGTTCACGTTCAACCACACTTACAATATGCAGATGGAACTCCTGCGCGAAATAAGGGAATGCTTCATGGAAGGTCACAATATCCCTATGCGGCAGATCATCGAGCTCGGCATGCATATCCTTCTTAAGTTTTTCCAGTTTCTCCACATATTCCTCCGTATTTTTCCGATATGCTTCCGCATGTTTCGGATCTAACACAGCAAGCTGTTCACTTATATTCTTCACTTGCTTGATTGCATCCGTCACGCTCACCCATACATGTGGATTTGGACCATCTTTATCCTGTAGCAGTTCTATATCCTGGGATGCATCAACAACACTTAATTTTTTCTGCTGTTTGACGACCTTATCCAGAAAGTTCTCCATCCCACCACCATTGATCACAAAGGCATCTGCCTTTTCCAGTTTCTTCATATCTTCGGTTGTAAGTTGATAATCATGCAGGCACCCTGTCTGCGGTTTGGTCATATTGACTACCTCCACGCCTTCAATTCCCTTGGTAATATTAAGTGTAGCAATATACATGGGGTAAAAAGACGTCACAACATGGAAGCTTTGCCGCTCCTTTTCCCCTTTCGCAGCATTGCCGCCGCAACCTGCAAACACAAAACAAGCCAATGCCAAACTAAGCAATAAAGACAAATTCTTTCTCAAAAGAAGCCCTCCCGTATAATCTCACATCCAAATAAGAAAATTACTATATAGTATAATACTACATTATTTGTTGAATAGCAACCCCGGCAAAAAAAAGGCACAGATATCGCTGCCACAAGGCTGTGGCAAAAGAACATCCGTACCCATAAATCTCAGATTACAGAATAAATCGTATATATACAGGCTATATATAGCATGCCAAAAACAATCCGGCGAAACACCGCCGCAGAAACATGCTTGAACGCCACATGCCCGCATATAAGCCCCAGCGCCAGACCTGGCAGCAAATAGGATGCCTCCTGAATGGCTGGTGCAAGGCTCACACTACTCAATATAAAAGCACCCAGCGTCGTAATGTTTCCAAAGAAAAAATATGCCACACAAGTAGCACGAAGCATCCTTGGGGTGAACGCCGTATACGCAAAATAAATTACCAACGGCGGTCCGCCCATACCTGTAGTCGTAGACATTATGCCCGCCAAAGCACCTGTAACCATTGAATTACGCCTGCATTCCTGAATACGCGGATGAAAAAAATGTGTGACCAGCAAAAAAGCCAGAATCACAGCGCTGACAATAAGCTTAAGTGACGCATTCGAAAAACTATGATACACCCATATACCTGCGGGAAGCCCCAGACACGTACCCAGTGCCAGAAACCCCACCATTTTGGCATTCGCATCTTTATAGAGCAGCGGGGTCTGCACTATATTCGAGCAAAAAGCCACGCACTGCACCAATAGTATTGTAAACTTCGCATCATAAAACATGAGCAAAAACGGTGCCGCAACAATAATAAGTCCGAAACCTGTAATCGACTGGATAAAAGAAGCACCGAAAATCAAAAGCATCGGCAAAAGATGCTGCATTGTAAAGGCAGCATGAAAATATTCCAACAAGTAAAATCACAATCTTCATGCGAAAATACAGGAGAAGCGTCCACACCGCTTCTCCTGTCCATTAAATCTTTATGTCCTTTGCCTGTGCCAAAGTTTCCCGTGCTTCACGCATAAGCGCTTCCATAATGTCTTTGACTGGCTCTGTTTTTTTGAGCGGCAGCAGGCTCTGGCCTGCCTGCATCATGCCGTTCTCCGTATCACCGTCGACAGCCGCGAGTTTATTCGTCCCGGTCGCCATATCCAGGAGTGCTTTCTTATCTGTTTTCCCTTCATTTTCCAGCGCAACGAAATGCTCGGAAAACTTGTTTCTGATACCGCGTACAGCGCCACCGCCTATCGTAAGTCCCGTCACAATCGTATCCGTATCGGCCGCTTCGATAAGCTTCTGCTTCACATTCGCATGCACCGGGCATTCTTCAGCAACAAGGAAACGCGTCCCAAGCTGCACACCAGAAGCGCCCATAAGAAGCGCCGCCGCAATACCGCGTCCATCGCCAAAACCGCCTGCCATGACAACCGGAAAGTTCACCTCAGGGATAACCTGCGTCATAAGTGCCATCGTCGTAAGCACTCCGATATGTCCGCCGGCCTCCATACCTTCAACGACAATAGCATCGGCTCCGGCTTTTTCCACACGTTTTGCGAGCTTCACATTCGGTACAACCGGAATCACCTTGATGCCAGCCGCCTGCAATGGTGCAATGAACGGCACCGGATTGCCCGCCCCAAGTGTAACAAATGCCGGTTTCTCTTCACATATGACCTTAACGATTTCCTCTTTATTCGGTGCCATTAACATTATATTGACGCCAAACGGTTTATCCGTGAGCGATTTTGCACGGCGAATCTCATCCCTTGTATATTCCGTCGTACGTCCCCCAGTAGAAATAATCCCGGCACCACCTGCATTCGATACAGCCGCCGCAAACCCGGCATCCGATATCCATGCCATCGCGCCCTGAAGAACAGGATATTTTATGCCTAATACTTCCGTAAGACTTTTTGCCATAGAGATTCCCCCTTGTATATCATATCTTTTTCCCTTTCATTGTATCATGAACGCTGGATTTTTTCATGGTATTTTTTCCAAATCTCAAGCTTTTGATAAAGGCATCCGGCAAACTCCGCCGCAGCCGCAAGATCCACCGCATTCGGATGTTCTGCAGCCAACGCCCAGCGGGCAGCATTTTCTTCCGTATTGGCATGCGGGTCATCCGCTCCTCCTTTTTGCCGCATCGCAATGAGCGCCGGATTGATTTTCCCCTGACAGGCAAATGTTCCAAGAATATTGCAGCCTTCCCCCAACAGATAAGCTGCACGCGCAAAAGCAGTAATTGTATGCTCACTATAAGGCTGTGCGCCATGCGTCTCAAACAAAGCGACCGCTTGGTCATGAATTTTTGGCAAAAAAGTCTGTGTTCTCTCATCCGGCGCCCCACGCCGCAGCCAATAACCAATAACTACGACCTCATACATAGAAAAATCTTCTGGCACCTTATCCACAGAAAAGACATCCACATCCTGCATTTTTTCAGCCATAGCCTCAGCTACGCATTTCGTATTACCAGTAACGGACGAATATATCACCAGCCATTTTCCCATATCTGCATCTCTCCTTCCAAATCTAATTTCTTATTTTATCATAAATCCCGGCAACGGAACTGTAACGGATGTTACCATCCCGCTGATCTTGCAAAACCGCATGATTTATTGCTTGCAAAAAATGGCAGGTAAGGGTAATATGGTTTTAATACAGCACTCTAGGAGGAATCACCTGTGACACAATTTGATAAACGCAATATCAGCATGATGATGGATTTATACGAAATGACTATGGCGAATGGCTATTTTGATGTCCAGAATTTACCACAGCGAGTCGTATTCGATGTGTTTTACCGTGAAAATCCGGATGAGGGCGGTTTTTCTATTTTTGCCGGCCTCGAGCAGGTCGTTGAGTACATCGAGAATTTGCATTTTGATCTGGAAGATATTGAATATTTTCGTTCTTTACATCTTTTTAAGGAAGATTTTCTGAATTACCTGAAGGATTTCCGCTTTCAAGGTGATGTTTACGCTTTTCCTGAGGGTACCATCATGTATCCGAACGAGCCAATCATCACAGTGGTTGCTCCTATTATTGATGCCCAATTGGTTGAAACTGCCATTCTGGCGCAGGTAAACCACCAGTCCCTCATTGCCACAAAAGCAAGACGTATCGTTTGTGCCGCAGCCGGACGCGGTGTATCGGATTTCGGCGCCCGACGGGCCCACAATATGGATGCAGCTGTCTATGGTGCAAGAGCTGCCTACATTGGCGGTGCAGGAAGCACTGCTACAGTTCTTGCCGGAAAGCAATTCGGCATTCCGGTAAGCGGCACCATGGCACACAGCTGGGTGATGTATTTTGACAATGAATATGAATCCTTCCGGCATTACGCCGAAATTTATCCGGATGCTGCCCTTCTGCTGGTCGATACCTATGATGTACTGCACTCCGGTATTCCCAATGCCATCCGTATAGCTCGGGAGGTTCTTGCTCCCATGGGAAAACGCCTCAAGGGCATCCGGCTCGATTCCGGGGACCTGGCCTATCTGTCGAAAAGAGTGCGTAAAATGCTTGATGATGCGAACCTGCAAGATTGCAAAATTTTTGTATCCAACAGTCTGGATGAATATACGATTACCTCTCTGCTGAATCAGAAAGCCTGTATTGATGGTTTTGGCGTAGGCGAACGACTCATCACTGCCAAAAGTGACCCGGTCTTTGGTGCAGTTTATAAAATTGCCGCTGTCGAAAAGCAAGGCATATTCCATCCTAAAATCAAAGTATCGGAAACCGTCGAAAAAATCACTAACCCTGGTTTAAAAAATGTATACCGTATCTATGATGAAGAAGGACATGCCATAGCCGACCTGCTCACACAGGCGGATGAAGCTGTCGATATGACCAATGCCTACCGTTATGTAGACCCGGAAAAGCCTTGGAAAAATCGTTACTTCAGCCACTGTCGTGTAGAATCACTCCAGCAGCAAGTAATAAAAAATGGAAAACGCATAAAACCTCTGCCACAGCTTGATGAGATACGTCATTATGTACAAAAGCAACTGTCCACAGAAATCTGGAAGGAAGAGCAGCGCTTCGAAAATCCACATGTACATTACCTTGATATGAGCCCCAGGTATTATGAGATGAAAATGAATCTGCTGCATGAATCGAGAAACGAATAGATTCGTAAAATGAGACTGCCGCACGTTAGAAAAAACGTGCGGCAGTCTTTTTGTAAAAACAGAGCTCTCAGGCTTTGAATCATCTGACCGTGTGAGCATGCACCAGATTGTGTTGCCATCGCCGTCTTTCCTTCAGGTAAAACAATCAATAAGGACCTGTCCTTACAACATCCTCATCAACATAAAAAGTACAGCGCTTCTGTTCTGTTTGAATATTCTTCATCGCAGAATTGACTTTCATCTTCACCCCGGGAAATATCGTATCGAAAACACGGATCTTGCCCTTTTTAATATTTTGCATCTCAGTCTCTAAAGTATGTATGATTTTCTCATCACGTTCTGCCAGGCCCGCTAAAGGGAATTGTGACATTTTCAGTGAACGAATTTGTCTTAGACGTTCAGGCGGGAGCTTGCTCATATCGATTTTCCCCAGCGTATTCAGGGTCTTGGTCAATTGCAGCAAGCGTTTCTTGCAGTCTGCATATTCTTTGCATGTATCCTGATACTTTTTTTCCAGCATCGGATTCGTACCTACCGATAACCGTGTGGACACATTCATAAAATTGCCTATAATTTTTGCCCGTATCTCTTCGCCTGCTGCCAATGCTCCTCCTATGACCTGTCCACGCTTACCGTCCACAATAAGTTTTTTGCCGGCTCGCAACCGGGAATGCAGAGATACACCCATGATATAAATGGTTCCATCCGCCTGGATATCAGCATTTTCAGCAAAAGTTGCACGCAAATCTCCATGCGCAACAATCTTACCCCGATGCATCCCTTGGATACCGCCGGATATGAAGACATTCTGTCCTTCGATGGTCGCGCCGCTCACCACGCCCTTGATTTCGATATCCCCGGTAGCCTTGATGGCAAATCCTTCCTCTACATTGTCGCTGACATGAACGGCACCTATAAAATCTATATTACCTGTAGAAACTCCCACATCTCCCGAAATGGACAATATGGGATCTACACTGATCTTACCGCCTGTATCGACAATTTGTCCATCAATATCTGCCAAAATACTGTTTTCATCCTTCACAACAGTATTTTTCCCATTTGGAAGCGGTATGGGCTTGCCATGACGTGCCATAACCTCATCACCAAAAACATTTCTCCCCGAAGTACCCGCCGTTTGCAAAATCCTTTCTGCCAAAAGGTCTCCCTTTTTCACCAAAACAACAAGATTCAAATTTTTATAGTCAGCCTGATCATCCTTATCAAGCACAGGCTTTCCTCTTATACTCAAATTGAATTTGCGGTCAATATGCGCATCCATACCACTTATAGCTGGTATCCCCTGTGCTGCTGTAAACTTCTCGACCCCATCCTCAAGCCCTGCTTCTACGGCCTGCGAATCAATACCAAAAATCACATTTTTACTTTGCAGGGCTTCCATAATCATATCCATGCCGGGTTTTAATTTTCCCGTTTCATAATCAATATGTACGATTGATTTCATACGGTCTTTAGTGATTTCAATCGTAAATTTTGCGTATTCCTCCTTTTCTTTTGCAGGCTTTTCATCTTGCTTCTCCAGAGTCTCCTCCTCACCTGGGCAATCAAAGGGAACTTCAAAATGATCAGCTAATTTCTGGGACTTTCCCGCGGCTTCACGCAGAGTATGCACCAAAATCTCTATATCATAATCAATAACTCCATACTTTTTTAAAGCCTCGCACATATCAGAAAGTACAGCCGGTACGCTTCCATCGGAAGGATACACCGTCAAAAAAACACCATCGGGTTTAAATTCAAACAAATATCCGGCTTCTTGTCCACCAACATGGGGAATCATTTTTTCGTCTTCCATAACACATCCCCCTCTTCCCTGGCGGCATCTCAAAAACATATATCAAAATCTTACCCTATTGAATAAAAATCAACTATACCTATTGTATATACACTGCACAAGCTGAAGCCAGGAAACAGCAATTAAAAAATCATCAAAGAATACGCAGAATGTTCATAAAGTTACGAAGTAAAAGTTTCTTATAATGAAATGCCTGATTTTCTGTACCTCATAGAATCAAGCGATTTATTATAAAAGAATCTCGCTGCAAACATCTCCTGGATCTGTATATCCACTCTCCTCCAATAACGTTTTTGTTAAAATAACTTATTCAGTATATGCTATTTATTATACAACGTATTTTTTTCATCATACAACAGACTTTTTTTCCTAAAAGATGCCAACGATAAAAAAGCAGGGACGGCATGTATTCGCATGCCGTCTAACCACAGTTCTTCCATAATTTTTGTGAAACTCACCTGCAAACAGGCTCTATCTTATTACAAACTTTTTTGCATTTAACAAAGGGCCGTATATATGGTATTTTCCATATGCCCATTGGCAAAATGTCCCGGAAAATCAAGATTTCAGACCAAAGGGACCATAACTTATACTCCTTGATACAAGCACAACAATTTGGGATTATTCTGTCTTTCTAAATACGAATTCAATCAATATATGGCTGCTATTGAAAGTGCCTCTCTGAAGAAACGGAATGCTATTACGAACTATAGAACAAGGAATAATTTAACAACATCCCCATACTGACAAATATCCTTTCTCTCCATTGGGACGATATGCTTAGGATGGTGGGTACAGGTAAACCTGATTTTACATAAAAAAAGAAGCCTGGCAATAGCAGATCAAAGCATAGGCATATATAAACCAATATTTAAAATGAAGCATTTTTGTACACCCCGAACAGGATTCAAAATGTTTTTACTATGAAAACGTGCCTACAGCCGACGAATAAAAAGCATTCGATGTAACTGCTGATCTATTTTGTGAACACAAGCAAATATTTTTTGCACAGCAAGCAGAGCCGGTAGTTAATATATATAAAAGCCTCAATTGTCAGATTGACAACTGAGGCAGTGATCACTATTAGAAGCATGGTTTGTTCTGGCCTTATGAGGGCTTCATATGCTTTATACGCTTTGCTTGTATAACTGACTTTCTTCCAAAAAATTACTGGCCGCGCTAAGTTCATACGCCAGTTGTTCAGAAAACTCCAGGCCAAGGGTTCTTTCATAATTCTTATAAAGCTCTTCCAAACCTTTATCGAGCTTTTCGCAAATCTCTTCTCCTTGTTCAGCAAATACCAGACACATGCCTCCCTCTTGCTCCTCTTGCTTCAAAATACCCCGAAGGATCAATTGATTGACGCATTTTTTACAGCTATCTGACGACATCGACATTTCCCGGCTAAGCTGCGGCAGCGTGATATGGTGATGCTGATGTATAAACATAAGCATATAAATCAAGAAAGGCGACATATTCCAATTCTCAAATACCTGTTGATAAATTTTTTGCATACCATTTGAAAAACGTTTTGAGGAAAAAAATAAAAATCTTACTAAATCTCTTTTCTTCGCATCCATCCTATTACCTCCCCGCTTTCTTCAACTGATATCCCATCAAAAGCATTTTCTATTTTTCTATACGCAGAGTTCCTCATCGCACAACAGCAGTCGCTCTGCTGCCTGCTGTAAAAAATGTAAGCGCAAATCTGCATTTGCGGGCTGTTCCTGCAACAAAGCAATGATCCCTCCCAGCAGGAATTTTGCCATAAGCTCCGGTTGTTCTATGTTGAGATAACCCATCCTGCACTGCCATTTAAGATCTTCACACAAACTGGGCAAGATATATTGCGTCATGCGTACAGATAACATAATATGCAACGCTTCATTTCCCGGACGATGAAAAAATTCATGATAACGGCTGTATTTCTCTTCACTCTGAAACAAATCTCCCAATCGTTCCAATTTTTTTCTGAAATCACACCCTCGTTCCTCGAAAACGCACAAAAAGGGTGCCGCACATTCTTCAATATATTGCTGCATAGCCGTGTCAAACAATTCCTGCTTCGATTTAAAGTACCGATAGCAAAGTCCAGGTACAACCTTCATTTCATTTGCAATATCCGCCATAGAGGACGCATAATAGCCTTTTTTATAAAACACGCGCATTGCAGTATGAATAATCTCCTGTCGACGCACCTCTGGCGGTTTTGATATCCTTTCCATGCACCTTCTCCTCTCTATCCTGTTGAATCCTCTAAACAGAATTTGCAAACTGCACGCCCTGTGTACTACGCCTTCATCCGCAAAACAATCATCCTGTCTTTTCTGAGATTTACTCTACAAAATAATCTCACAAAAACAGTGTAGCACTCGAGTGAATATTAGTCAATGACTAATATTCACTCGAGTATTTCTATGGCCTAATAATATGCTTTTGAACTCACGTATATAACGCTTAAAAGCATTTTTAATGCCGCAGCAATTCCTTGACTGTAATCTCCGGATGACGATAACGTCTGCAACCTATTGTGCTTTTCCCTATATCAATGGTTTTTTGTGGACAAACATGCAGACATCCCAGACACTGCGTACAATGATGCTGCCAAATCGGCTTTCCCTTCGGCAGCGTAATATTTTCTACCGGACATACAGCTGCACACAGACCACAACCATTGCAATCTTCCCCCGCTTGAAAGTTCTTATCCAGTTCAGCACGATGTTTTTGCACATAATGGTGGATAAGCCGCGACAAAAGATTGAGATACTCGTTTTCATGTTCTGCCTTATGCTGCATGATTTTTTCTACGACAACCTCGGTCCGAGCCGTTGCCTTGCGCAGGCAACGCTGCTTCTTTTCCTTCGGTGGCACATCACCCAGCGGCAAATAAATTGATATCGTATCAATATAGAATGCTGCTCCAAGCCTCGTGCCCTTCGCGGCAAATATCTTTCGCAGCTCGTGGAAGGCATCGCTCATATAGTGCCAGCCACAGGTCATGACAGCAAAGGTATAGTCTGCCTGCTGTAAATCCAGCTTTTGGAAAAATGTTTCTGCCAAAAGAGGCAACGCAAAAAAGTGCAGTGGCATGACAAAGCCCACATCTCCTTCCGGATGAACTTCCCCCATTTGCAAAGCCTCGGGCATGGAAAGCAGCCGAACATTTTTGCCATTCCCTTCAAGCGTCTCCTGTATTCTTTTCGCAGCCTGTAAAGAATTTCCAGTTGCTGATAAATAATAAATAGTTGTCATAAAATACTCTCCCCGATTGTTTATTGCTGCTGTTTCTCCGCCGCGTGCTTTTTTCCACATTTACATTGCAGGATATGCCTATTGATTTGACGGGCCAGCTCTCGATTTTGCCAAATCATCAGTCCATACGTGACAAAATATACAACAGTTAAAAGAGTCACAGCCTCTACCACATATCCAAGTCGCCACCCGAACCAATGAAATATACCGCCGCCAAGCCCTAATACGCCAACCGCGACATCCAAAAGGTCAATAAGCATATTCACTGGCATACAGTCAATGGGCAGCCGCATCGTAAGAAGCATAAGGACATTTACAAATGTCGTCACGACAAACAATTCTAAATAATAATTAGGTGTCATATGAAACATACGATCTGGTGTCACCACTACCAAAATCGAACTGATAAGTGCTGCAACCGTAAAAGATACACAGTCTGCCAGCAAACATCCTTTCAAAGAACCTCTTTTCATATTCGTCCCTCCCTCGTATGAGAAATTTTTTCCGTAAATATTTGGCAATTTACAAAACCAATCTTTAAACAAATTACCTATTGAGAATTTCAAATACTCAGATACCAAATTTCTGGCGAAATCCCGCTACATAATGACGATTAACGATTTGCTTCTCCCCATTCTCCAACACAGCCTCAAGCTTGCCGCTGAATGTAGGCCGCACCGATTGCAGCTTATCTGTGTTCAATATAGTTGATTTACTTATACGCACAAAAGGAGTATCTATCAGCTCACTTTCCCATTCATAAAGCTTTTTCGATGTTTCGTATACACCATTATCCAGATATAGAAAAGTCTTTTCATCGACACTGTCAATGTAAAATACCTCATATAGGAACAGCTTGTGTGCCTCACCATCCTTGTAGCCTATGACTGTTCCATCATAAAGCTGCAAATATCCCAGCAATGCATTGACTTCAGGATCTTTCATATTATTGCAGCGGAGCACCACCTCTGTTTCCGATAATTGCTTATCGTACTCAACCTTTATCTTCAACCAGACTCCCCCTTCATTCCTGTATTATAAAACAGCCCTGCTTAAAAAGCTATATCTTGCAGGGTATCCTGCATTTTTCCACGGTTAAGATGCGGCGATACCATTCGCAATTTTATAGTGCAAACAAAAATACTGGCTCTGCACCTGTCTTGCAGACACCAGTATATATCGTATTTTTCTCCGCTTGTCTAAATCAACCTGCGTTTTCGTCTCTTACAAAGCAGGCTATCTCCTTTTGCAACAACACGAATACCTGCGCGAGCAGATATCCATCGGCTGCAGCATGGTTAAGACGTACACTAACAGGCATCATGAGTCGTCCATTTTCCTCGCGATATCTGCCCCAATTAATAATTGGCATGAAATACAAATATCCATCTGGCAGCTCCACATGGAGTGCATCATACGAAAGCCACGAAATATAGGATGCATCAAACCAAGTTTCATGATGCAGCATATCAAGTTTATATTCCCGTGTCTGTTTAGCCTTTTCAATATCGATTGCACAATTCTCATAAAAGCTCTGATACTCCGGCAGATATTCCGTATACACCGGGGTGCATGTCTCTGTATCCGCATGAAAAATATATTGTGTTGGGTTTATCTTGTCATATACTACGAGCTGCTGCGTATCGCGCAAATAACTCAGCCGATAATCCTCACGTGCGTTCATGGTTTTAGACAATATGTATAAGAAATCAATATAAAATTTTTTATTCCTATGCTTTGAACAATCCGCCAATTCCGTTACATCCACCCGGCTGGTAATCGACACAGAGCAACGACAATCCTCTGAAAAATGCCGGAATACCCCCGACCGATAATATTCATCCACAGCTACAATCTTATAATCCATAATTTCCCTCCCATTCTCATGATAAGTTTAACAGTCCGTTTTATTATATGCAATACACAGAACCTTTCAGTAAAATTGTGTAAAAAAGCTGTTGCCAGCAAAAACAAGGCAACAGCTTTTTTATCATTTCTGATATATAATTTTTCGAATTGCATACACCGAAAGGCAATACCTGTCGGCAAGTCCTTCAATAGACGCACCTTCCCGATATTCTTCGCAAATCCCTGCATTTCGGAGTTCCAACTCTCTCCGATAACCAGATAGCTCTCCCCAAGGTTTACGCTGAGTCTTGGGCGCTGGTATATAAACATATCCACCCGGCATATACTTTTGCAGCTCTGCAAGCAAACGATCCGGAAAAATCGAATTTGCATTGACATATTTCATGCAGGCTTCCTCCTTGATCATAAAATCAGGCAGCAAAGCCGGCATCTTCAGCGACTTATATCGCTCCATACAAATATCGCTTACTCTAGCCGGCTTTGTATGAAGCTGAAGCTATGCACAAAATCATCTAGATCCCTTCCCTTTATAAAACATTCCTCCTTTAAAAACATGCTGTGTAAAAAGCAAACAACCAAAGGAGGCAGGTTACTTGCAGCTTTCGCTGCGTCCGGACTACCAGCCGTACTATGTTTTTATCTTTACAAATTCATATTACTGCAAAAATGCATTTATCGTCAATAAGTTTATTTTAGTTCCCTGCTCTGTACGATGAACTCCTCATGGAAATTTCTCACTTCGTTAATTAACATTTAGAAGGATCAGCCCTGCCTGCATTCAGTATTACTGCAAAGCTCTCTTTCTATCAGGCCGTCTCAAAAAATCCGTGTTCACTACAACCAAAATAAAATGATGGCTTTCCCGCAAGTTTTGGTATACGAACCTCACTGCCCTGTTCAGGATAAAGCCGTACCAAGAGTACACGATCCCAGCTCACGCAAGCGACAAAGCCTATATAATGCTGCTTTGTCATTTCATGTTGAAACGTAATATAATAATCGTCCTCGACAATGTCTGTTTGCATTTGATGTGCCTGATCTGCTCTGTTTGCCTTCAGCGGTACAAGCCTGCGCCCACAACAGGAAATATCAGCTTCTCCTGTTGCTGTCAGTACGTTTCCACATGCCGGACAGCGATAAAACTTTATTTTTTTCATATTTCCTCCATCTGCATCGTTTGTTTCCAAACTACCTGACAAAATGCTTCCAATATCGACCTCTAATATCTTTGAAAGCTCTGGCAGCAAGGAAACATCGGGGCAGCCCAAACCACGCTCCCATTTAGAAATGGTACGGTCACTGAGATTCATCTGCTCTGCCAGTTCTTTTTGCGTAAACCTTTTATCCCGCCGCAGCGTATAAATAAGCTTTCCCACTCTTTTACAATCCATAATTTCTCCTCCCTTGCTTCAAGTATAAGTGCAGATGGTTCCTGTGCCAACAAACGCTCCGTAGAGTTGAGTATTATAAGACCACTTTTTCTCACTGCAAAGGGGCCTTCAATAACATCCGAAATGGTTGAAGTTTTTATTTCTCTACAGCCGGCCTGCTACTATTTCAGCCTGTATACAAAAAGCCCGCTCCTCTCAATAAGGAACGGGCCATACTAGTAACATCACTTGTTGAAAATATTCTTCAGAGCCTGTTTATTTACATCACGGTTTACCTGTGCGAGATAGGTAGTGAGCTTGATGTTCTTCGGACAAGCCTGTACACAATTCTGGCTGTTTCCACAGCTTGTTATACCGCCTTTTTCCATAAGCGTATTGAGACGTTTCTCTTTGTCAAACTTTCCCAGTGGATGAAGATTGAAGAGATATGCCTGCACAGTCGGAGCTGGTCCAATGAAGTCAGACTGCGGACCAACATTTGGACAGGCTTCGAGGCAGCAGCCACAAGTCATGCAGTGTGAAATCTCATATGCTGTCTGTGCCGTGTACGGATTCTGGATAGGCGCATCTTTGACTTCCCATGTCCCATCGATTTCTACCCAGCCCTGGATACGCTTGAGGCTTTCAAACATGACGGAGCGATCAATGAGCAGGTCACGGATGACCGGGAAGGTACGCGCCGGAGCCAGATGAATTGGCTGCTCGAGTTCGTCAATAAGGGCGCAACAAGCCTGACGCGCACGACCATTAATGACCATCATGCAGGCGCCACAGACCTTCTCAAGACAATTACATTCCCAAACGACCGGAGCTACTTTCTTACCATCCTTGGTGACTGGATTCTTCTGTATCTCCATCAGAGAAGCAACGACGTTGAGGGCCGGACGATACGGGATTTCGAATTCCTGCGTATACGGCTTGGAATCCGGACCATCCTGGCGTTCTATAATAAAGGTTACTGTTTGTTTATTCTGTTCTGCCATTTTTTATCCTCCCTCTTACTCTTTCTTCGCCACAGCGTAGTTACGAGGACGCGGTTTGACGAGCGAATGATCAAACTCAATGTACGAAACCATTGGCTCTTCCGTTTCCGTATTGTAATCAACGATTGTAGTCTTCATAAAGCGTTCATCATTACGTGTCGGGAATTCGCGTTTGAAATGGGCACCACGGCTCTCATCACGCATACGCGCCGCCTTCGTAACAACCATTGCATAAAGAATCATATTACGGAGCTGTCTTACGAACATAGCTTCCTGGTTTGCCCAATGGCCACGGTCCGTAACACCGATATCATTCCAGCGCTTCAGGATTTTCTTAAGCTCTTCAAGGCAGTAATCAAGATCCTGGTTGACACGCTCAATCGTAACATATTTATTCATGACATCCCCGAGCTCATGATGGAGCCTGTGGACATTTTCCGGGCCATCCATCTTTAAAATGCTCTCAAACTGATCCACACATGCCTGACGGGCTGCTTCAAGCTCTTCATCGGTAATTTCAGAGCCTCTGTCACCAGTTGCCGCCCAGTTGATAGCCTCCGGTCCGGAAATTGTTCCCGAATACGCCGCTGACAACAAAGAGTTCGCACCCAGGCGATTTGCCCCATGGTACTGATAGTCACATTCGCCCGAAGCCATAAGGCCCGGGATATTCGTATGATGCAGGCGATCCACCCAGATACCACCCATTGAATAATGAACAGACGGATAAATCTCCATTGGGACCTTACGCGGATCCTTACCAACGAATTCCGAATACATTTCGAGGATACCACCAAGCTTGCGTTCGAGATAATCTGCCGGTATATGCGATAAATCGAGGTAAACACGGTTCTCCCCATTAATTCCCAGATGCTGATTCATGCAGACATCATAAATGGCACGTGAAGCAACGTCGCGCGGTACAAGGTTACCATATGCCGGATACATTTCCTCGAGGAAATACCACGGCTTGCCATCCTTATAAACCCAGATGCGGCCGCCTTCGCCACGGCAGGCTTCCGACATAAGACGATTTTTATCCGAACCCGGAATAGCCGTCGGATGGATCTGGATGAACTCAGGATTGCCAATATGCGCACCCTGCTGATACACAGCGGATACAGCAGAACCATTGCAAATTGTGGATGCTGTACAACGACCAAATACCTGACCAGGCCCTCCGGTAGCGATGATAACCGTATCCGCACGAAAAGCCTTGATTTCCATTGAATTCATGCTCTGTGCTACGATACCGCGACAAACGCCTTCTTTATTTTTAATGACCTTAATGAATTCCCAGAATTCATATTTCTTCACATTACCTTTGACTTCCCATTTACGAACCTGCTCATCCAGCGCATAAAGAAGCTGCTGTCCTGTCGTAGAGCCAGCAAAGCAGGTACGTTTATTTTTTTGTCCGCCAAAGTTCCGAAGATCAAGAACGCCCTCGGCGGTACGTGTAAAAGGAACGCCCATACGGTCAAACATCTTGATAAGCTTTGGTGCAGCCTCACACATGCCCTTAACGGCAACCTGATCTGCAAGGAAATCACCACCATATACGGTATCATCAAAATGTTCGTAAATGCTGTCATGCTCCCCCTTGGTATCCATGCACGCATTAATTCCGCCCTGCGCACAAAGCGAATGGGAACGCTTTACCGGGCAGTATGAGAATAAATCCACGTCACTGCCGGCTTCACAAATCTTCAGTGTCGCCATAAGACCGGACAATCCCCCGCCTACGACAACAATTTTATATTTAGCTTTAGCCATGTAGGTATCTCTCCTTATTCTTGAATTTTAAACATCACAATAGATAACTGCCCATATAGGCAACTGTAACAAGGCAAAGAGCCAGTGCCATAAGCATACAGAGCTTATCGATCACACACTGGATGCGCGGTCCTTTGGCAATACCCCATGTCATACAGAAGGTCGTGATACCATTACAGAAATGGAAAATAGCCGCAAACATTGCAATAATATAGAGCACAAAGATAATTGGATTGGAAATATAACTTTGAACCAGCTCATACGAAATTGGCGTACCGCTGATACCCTTGGTGAAAATGCGCAGATAACCGACATGCCAGATAAGGAACACCAGCAGATACCATGCTGTGCACCTCTGGAGCAGAAACTGCCAATTACGGGCATAGCCATAGCTGCCAGTGTTGTTCTTTGCCTGCAGCGCAATATAGATACCATAAATCCCATGAAAAAGGAATGGCACCGCAATAAGGCCAACCTCAATTCCCAAAAAAATTGGTTTTGGGATAAGTTCCATGGTTTCCAATGCTGCGTTAAATACCGCCGAGCCGCCAAGTGCCATCGAATTTGTAAAAATATGTTCCATAAGCATGCCGCCTAATGCCAGCAAGCCACAAATTGAATGTAACCGGCGGAGATAAAAAGTTGTGTTAATCATTCTAAACCTCCTATGATTTTTCTTTCCTCACGGGAAAGTATTATAACTTACGATATGGCGCCTGACCTATTTCGTAAAAGTTATTGCCTTCAGAGTCTATGACAACAATTGCCGGAAAATCTTCAACTGTCAATCTGGCTACTGCCTCTGGGCCCAGCTCAGGATAAGCCAGAACTTCATATTTCTTGACCGATTTGGCTATAAGTGCCGCAGCACCGCCAACAGCCGCAAAATAGGTTACTCCATGCTTCTTCATAGCCTCAACGACAGCCGGCTCACGAGAGCCCTTGCCAATCATGCCCTTTATGCCCTGATCCAGCATTTTCGGTGTATAAGCATCCATACGGCCGGAGGTCGTCGGACCGCAGGAACCAATCGGATCCCCCGGTTTTGCCGGTGTAGGTCCGAGATAATATACAATCTGATTTGTCCAGTCAACCGGCAATTTTTCACCACGGGCCAAAGCTTCCGTCATTGCCTTATGCGCTGCGTCACGGGCACTGATAATCGTACCTGTGATAAGTACGCTGTCGCCTGCTTTCAGTTTTCTGGACTGCTCTTCTGTAAAAGGTGTAGTAATACGAATTTTCTCAGCCATTTTTATTTCTCCTCCTAATCATAATATGCGTTCCGAATGACGCATTGCATGACAGCAAATTGTTACTGCAACTGGTAAACCAGCAATATGAGTTGCGCCCCATTCTACATTTACAGCAAGCGCAGAAGTTGTGCCGCCCAGTTGTGGGCCTATACCCGTCTTATTGATGAGAGTGAGGAGTTCTGCCTCGAGCTTCGCATAATCCGGATGCTCATTGCGTACATTCGTAGGGCGGAGCAGTGCTCTCTTGGAAAGATACGCTGCCTGATCCATCGTCCCGCCAATACCTACCCCTACTACCATTGGAGGACATGGATTGCAGCTCGCATGAAGGATAATCTCCAAAACCGCTTTTTTTACACCTTCGACACCATCCGCCGGAACAAGCATCTTTATACCAGATTTGTTCTCACTGCCAAAGCCCTTTGGTGCCAACTGGATTTTGAGCTTGTCCCCTTCAACCATCTTTGTGTAAATGACTGCAGGCGTATTATTCTGTGTATTCTTACGATTGAACAAAGGCTCCGCAACCACGGATTTCCTGAGATAGCCTTCCGTATAGCCCTTAGCTACACCCTGATTGATGGCATCATTCAGGCCGCCACCCTCAATATGAAGGTCCTGCCCGACTTCCAGGAATATGATTGCCATTCCTGTATCCTGACAAATAGGACGATCTTCGCTCTTCGCGATCTCCGCATTGCGGATAATCTGATCGAGGACATCACATCCTACCGGAGACTTTTCCGTTTCCCTGCCTCTTTTTAAAGCCTGATATACATCTTCCGGCAAATAATAGGCAGCTTCTTTACACATCTGCGCTACTTCCTCGACAATTTTTTCTACTTGGATTGTACGCAAAGTAAACCCTCCCCAAAATCTAAAAATTAATATACTCGCAGGCTCATCATACCACATTTGACGCGCACTTTCAACAAATTGCCCTGTACCGAAAGCAAGCGTAGAAAGCACGTTCTGCTGTTTCTGGAACCTCCTGCAAGACATATTCGATAAGAAAAAAACCTGCAAACTCTCTGGTATAACTTGTGATTATTATCACATAGATATTAATCATTATCCTGATGCAAATACATAAATATATCTTATATATTAGCCATTTCAAAATAAATTCCTGCTTTTTTCCCGATAAATGAAAATTTATTTTTGTATGCGAATAAGTTTTATCTCAGGCAAATTATTTTCCATCAAATCCATCAATATAAAGGACGGTCTTGCTTCATCCCTGGGACGTGAAACACTTCCCGGATTCAATATATATAAAGCACCAGGAACGATATCCGCCACATGCGTATGTCCGTAAACTGCAATATCCGCATGATTAGCCGACGCAGTTTTTGCCAACAGCCCTGTTCCCTGTCGCACATCATATAGATGCCCATGCGTAAGAAATATACGATGCCCTTCTGCTTCAATCAAGGCTTCATCCTCCGCATCCGCGCCATACCAGTCACAATTGCCGTTGACTCCTACAACTTTTGTCTGCGCAGTCAGCTGCAGATATCTTGCATCTTCGCGGCAATCCCCCGCATGAAGCCAAAGCCCCACCTTCCCCGCCAGTTTTACAGCTTCTTCGATGGCCATATGATCTCCATGGCTGTCACTCATGATTCCGATTCTCATGCAGATACTCCTTCAATTCCTGTGACATTTTCCGCAGGGCTGCACCACGATGGCTGATCTTGTTTTTTTCCTTCAAAGTAAGCTCTGCAATGGTTTTATCACCTACATAAAAGTACGGATCATAGCCAAAGCCGCCCGTACCGCATGCCGTACTGCGTATAATACCACCGCAACGGCCTTCAGCTAAAAGTTCCGTCCCGTCCTTGTCCATGAATACAAGTACACATCGATAAGCCGCCGGAGACTCTGTCCTGCCCGCATGTGCAAGCTCCGCCAGTAACTTTTCATTGTTAGTTCTATCATCGGCATGATACCCTGCAAAACGCGCCGAATAAATGCCAGGCGCATTGCCCAATGCCTCAACCTCAAGGCCTGAATCGTCTGCCAAGCAGGCACAGCCTGTATGTTTCATATAAAAAGCCGCCTTGATACGTGCATTTTCAGCAAAGGTCCGGCCATTTTCCACCGGATCCGGTAAATCACCGAACCCGGACAAAGGTATGAGGACTACATCCAGGCCCTGAAACGCATTTGTCATTTCTTTGATTTTCCCTTTGTTCTTCGTCGCTATGACAATTTTCTTCATTTATGTCCCTGCTCCATCCGTATTAATCCTTCCTGTTCAGGGTTCACGTCCCACCATCCACACAAGCTGACCGCCAAGCACATCTTTTTGATAAGAAATGAGCTCATCAATTCCTTTTCCCGCCATGGCGAGCAGCGCGTCAAGTTCCTGCCGTGAAAAAGGGCGTCCCTCGCCTGTCCCCTGAAGCTCAACAAAGGCACCTCCGCCTGTCATCACAGCATTCATATCCACAATTGCTTTGCTGTCCTCTTCGTAACAAAGATCCAGAATAGGCTTCCCGCCTGCCGATATCCCCACACTGATTGCCGCAAGAAAATCTCTGACAGGGAATTTCCTTGTTGGCTCGTACACGCTGGCCAGTGCTTCCACCAGGGCAATATAAGCACCTGTAATCGAAGCTGTGCGCGTCCCTCCATCTGCCTGAATCACATCACAATCGATAAGTACTGTACGTTCACCAAGAGCTTTCATATCGATTACCGAGCGCAGCGAACGCCCTATAAGCCGCTGTATTTCCTGCGTACGTCCTGCAACACGTCCCCGCATGGACTCACGTGCCGTGCGGGTAAGCGTCGAGCTTGGAAGCAGCGAATATTCAGCTGTAACCCATCCCTCACCGCTGCCTTTCAAAAATGAAGGTACCCGTTCTTCTATAGATGCCGCACAAATAACCTTTGTGTTTCCCACCTCAATAAGAACCGATCCCGCTGGATATTTTTGAAAATGCCTCGTAATCTTCACGTGGCGCATTTCATCAGCTATACGTCCATCTATTCTCATCATAAATTCAAGAAGCCTCCCCAAAAATAAAATACCTTATCTATTTTATACTGCTTTCCGGCTTTGAGCAATACCATATAAGTGCAAAAAAAAGAGGCGCATCGGCCTCTTCCTGTCTTAAACCTGCTGATACTGCTTAAAGTTTTTAATAATTACGATTGGCGTTTTCTGTGATGCATTGCCAAACGGATTATCTATAAGCAGCTGCGCTACCTTTTCACCATTGATTCCTTCGGTTGCACCAACGATACGCGAACGTTTGAGATCATTCACATCCGCTATGACTGCACCAAAGCACCCAAGGCGTTCTTTAAGGCATTTCACGACACCCTGCGGGTTCTTTGGCCCATAAACAATATGTTTGTCAAACGGCGGCATCGTGCCTGTAACATCATCAATAAGTGCTGTCTGTTCTCCGCCCAGCTTATAAAACAGGCCATTTTGGCCGATGATTTTACCCAAAAACCCAACAAAAAGTGCAAATGCTACGCGCCATTGCCCTTCGACATTCATGAGTGCCTGCATACCATGCGGACTCGCCAGACTCCCCTGATCCGGGATGAATCGGCAGCAGAACTGCGCCAACGTGGAAATCTCCAAATCCTCCGGACGCACAATGCGTCCCTGCGTAATGGCCACAACGCTTTCCGCCACGGACACCACATCATTCTCAGTAATCCTGCCCTTCGTGTATTTCTCAATAATGTCCACAATATCATCTTTATCTGTCAAAATGCGTGTAGGCACTGAAACAATTTCAACTTCAGCCATATCCAGATCCTCCTTAATCGTCGGCCAGTTCCACACCGGCCAGTTTAGCCATCTCCGCAGCCGGCAGTTCAATGCGTACCTTACGCATGATCCATGGGCGGCGGCCAAGTTCCGTATAAATGATATCCATCGGCAGATCAACCATATGTGCAAGTGCCGTCTTGATATCCTGTCCCTTACGGGCTGTAAGCGTTACTCTGGCATAAATAAAGATACTTGTCTGTTTCTGGATAAGCACGGACTCAAAATAATCATCCTCACGGGGCGCTCCCTCGCGCTCTGCTTTTGCTTCGACCTTCACTCCATCATACTGTTCATAAGGCAGCAACGCACGCACGATACAATCCATAATGGTCGCACACTGCATGCCGGCATTCCTGAATTCAACCTTCGTGCTTACAGACATACTATCTTCTGTAAGTTTGTCAAGTTGAAAAGGTGTGCGTTTATCCTTACATACAACGACCTTCGGATTCCCTTCTCGCCAAAAGAAAATCTTCACTACAACAACACACGCGATAATGGTAGCCAAAATCGCGTTCAGAACGTCTATCACATTGATTCCTCCTAAATATTGAGTACTCCGTAAAAACTCAATCCAATGCAGCCTTAAGCTTTTCATAGTATTTGGCTGGAAGCCTTGTAATCATACCCGTTTCTCGGCTGGTAAACACATTTTGCGTATGGCCCTGCACAAGCAGCGTACCATCCAATACCCGCAGAACGCGATAATCAAATGCCATTTTGACCTTTGTTAAGGCAGTGGGTATTGTCTCGATGATAAGCTCGTCATCAAACCTTGCCGGTGAAACATATTTTGCACTGACCTCAGTAATAGGGAAAACAAAACCATCTTTCATAAGCTCATTCAGGGTAATGCCGGCTTCACGCAGAAATTCCACCCGGCCGATTTCAAACCAGCGGATATAATTTGCATGATGAACGACCGCCATAGCGTCCGTGTCATAAAAGTTCACACGATGATTTACCTGTGTTACCAACTCAACAGCCTCCCGATATGCCTTGCAAGGCATGCAATTAATAGCGTAAAACAAATGACATGTAAAGTCAAGCGAAAAGACCGCTCTTTTTCACATTGGCGGCAGCCCTCTCCAGCACTGCCGTATCCTGCACAAGGGCCATGCGCACATACCCTTCACCGGAAGGACCGAAAGCACTGCCAGGCGTTACCATAACACCCGTCTCTTCAAGCAGTTCCATGACAAAGTCCTCAGACTTCGCATATGATGATGGTATGGGTGCCCATACAAACATCGTCGATTCCGGCCTTGTCATTTTCCAGCCTGCAGCAATGAGACCGTCGCAGAGCACATCCCGCCGTCTCTCATAGGCCGTACGCGTCATCTCTACGGAAGACTGATCACCCGCAATAGCCGCAATGGCCGCTTTTTGTATTGGCAGGAACATGCCATAATCCATATTGGATTTTAAGGTCTTTAAGTGAGATACAACCGCAGAATTTCCTACACAAAAGCCAATGCGCGCCCCCGCGAGACCATACGTCTTCGACAAAGAATTGAATTCCACGCCAATCTCCTTCGCCCCGGGAAAACGCAAAAAACTGCCGCATTCTTTGCCGTCGAACACAAGCTCACTATAGGCATTGTCATGCAGTACAATAATATCATATTTTCTGGCAAAAGCCACAAGTTCTTCATAAAAGCTGTCTGGAGCCATGACCGTTGTAGGATTATTCGGATAGGAAACGATCATGAGCTTTGCTCTCCTCGCAAGCTCCTCCGGTATATCAGAAAGCCGGATTACATAGCCATTCTCTTCCTTTTGCGGCATATAGTGGATTTCCGCTCCAGCAAGCCGGGGCCCATCACAAAATACCGGGTAGCATGGATCCGGCACCAGCACGACATCCCCTTCATCAATAATAGAAAGTGCGATATGCGCCAGTCCCTCCTGCGAACCAAGCAATGAGCATACATCCGTATCCGGATTAAGCTCTACCCCGTAACGTCTTTTATACCATGCACAAACAGCCTGCACTAATTCCTTCTTATCATTCAACGCATAAACATAGTTTTTGGGCTCTACAGCAGCCTCAGCCAACGCCTTCATGACATGGGCTGGGGGTGCTATATTCGGTGCTCCGACACTGAGATCAATGACTTCGGCACCTTCCTGTATTTTTCTATGCTTGACCGCAGCCAAACGCGCAAAGATTCCCTCACCAAACTGATCCATTCTCCTTGCAAAACGCAAAACAAATTCCTCCTTCGCGACTTATATTGTTCATTATATAAGTTTTGAGTATGCTTTACAAGTGTAAAGCATACTCAAAACAAGCCGCTCCTGCCTCCCCGAACATTGCCTCTGTATATAGTTCCTTTATTCCACTATTTTTCAGAACAAAAAAGAGACTGTCTGAAAAAAACAGTCTCTTTATCAGAATTCCAGGTTATTCGCCGACTCCCGTACAAGGTCCAAGCTTCAGTCCAAAAGTGTTTTCTGCTGTAAAATTCCCTGCCTGCCCAGCTGAGCCTGTAAGACCAATGTAATGTTTCGTAATCTCCTTGGCCCTCGCTTCAATATCAATCAACAGCTGTAGATAATCATAATCCGGATCTTTTTTTAATGCATCCAATGTAAAATCACGACAATAATTGAAAATATCTGTGCAGACATTTACCTTATTGATGCCAGCCTCAACCGCCCGGCGGATGTTATCATCCCCTGAGCCAGAACCGCCATGGAGTGCCAGCGGGATATCGGTAACCGCACGCACCTTTTCAATGATATCAAACCGAAGTTTCGGCACAAAATCTTTCGGATATTTCCCATGTGCCGTTCCGCAGGCAATAGCGAGACAATCCACATTCGTTGCTTTTATAAAGGAAAGCGCTTCTTCTGGTCTCGTATACCATTCTTCCTTGCAGCCATCCATGTCCACCGCCTGTCCTACATGACCGATTTCGCCTTCGACAGGAACTCCCTGTAAATGACAAAGATCTACAACACGCTTTGTACGTGCAATATTCTCTTCCGTTGGATAGGCAGATGCATCTATCATTATGGATGAAAAGCCACTACGGAAGGCATGGACAATATATTCCCAATCCCGGCCATGATCCAGAATCAGAGCTACCGGCACATTGGTCTCACCAGCTAAAGTCTTGATCATTGGCACCATAACATCCGCATTCCCATGTTTTGACATCTGTCCCTGACCCAGCAGTATGATGAGTGGTGCCTGCATTTCATCTGCCGCGGCAATCTCCCCACGTAAAAGTTCAACATTGACTGCGGCACTGGCAATAACCCCATAATGATTTTTAACCGCATCATCCAAAATATATTTTACATTTGTATACATATAATTTCCCCCATAATCTTCATTAAAAGTTCATTTTTAAATCATCATCCGAAATTTCTTTTTCTTCAATATTTTCTATTTCATTTGGTTTTAATGTAGGTTTCAGAAATGAAAGAACTGCAGCCGTTACACATGCACCAATACACAGTGCGAGCAGGAACATTCCCGAATTTTCCATGAGCGGTACGACAAATATACCTCCATGCGGAACCGTAGAAGTTACATTCCACATCATGCTCAGACCGCTCGATACAGCCGAACCTGCCATGGTGGCAGGAATGACACGCAGCGGATCAGCCAGTGCAAACGGCAGGACCCCTTCTGTAATAAAACACAGGCCCAGTGGCAAAGCTGCTTTTCCCGCTTCAATTTCATCACGCGAGAATTTCTTTTCCTTCCAGATAAAAACTGCTAACGCTACACCAAGCGGAGGTGTCATGCCGCCAATGATCTTGGCTGCCGTCGGTGCGAAAAAGTTCTCTACCATAAGTGCATTGCAGAACAGCGAAGCTGTTTTATTGATTGGGCCGCCAAGGTCAAATCCCATCATACCGCCAATCATGGCACCAAGAATGAACCGCGAACCATCCTGCATACTTTTCATAAAATCAAGTATACTGTTCTGGAGCCATGTAATAGGCAGGCCGATAAAGAGATAAAGCATGAGACCAACAATCAGTGTCGTAAGCGTCGGTATTATCATAACCGGCATCAGGCCCTGCATAGCCTTCGGCACTTTCAAATACTTCTTCAGAAAAAGAACAACATATCCTACAAGAAAAGCAGCTATAATGCCACCCAAAAATCCAGCCTTTATCTGTACACAGATCGCACCACAAATAAAACCAGGTGCAAGTCCCGGACGATTTGCTATAGAATATGCCATATATGCTGTAATAACCGGAACAATAAGCCCCATGCCAATGCCACCGATATTATTGATATACCATGCAACCGTACCTTCGGCATTGCCGACAAGAGCGCCCCCCATAACCTTGGCAATGGCCATGCAGAGACCACTGGCAACAACCAATGGAATCATGTAGGAAACGCCTGTAAGCAAGTGTTTTTTTACATCTGACCAAATAACCATTTCAATAATTACCTCCAAAATATTCATTATATTGTGTATATTCAAACATCAATTAGGTTCTGCTGAAATAAAACCTTACTTTCCGAGCTTTTCCTCCAGCTTGTCCAACAATACATTCGGCGATTTTATGACAATAGAGGTTGCTACCTCGACAATCTTTTTCCCTTCGAATCTCTCCTTGCCGCGGACGCCTATGTCAGCTGCAATGATTACAACATCTGCCTTGGCAACATCCTCCGCCGTAAGTTCATCCTCAACACCAATCGTACCCTGCGTTTCGATTTTCGCCCAATGACCGCGTGCCTGCGCCGCTTTGACAAGTTTTTCCTTTGCGATGTACGTATGGGCTATACCTGCCGTACATGCTGTAATCCCAATGATATTCATATGAATTTCTCCCTTCAAAATAATTTACATTTTATTCGATAATAAGCGAATGACCTCCGCTTTATCATCCGTATGAAGCAGTCTCTCGAGCACGTCATCATCTGCCAGTGCTGCAGCTACCTGCGATAAAAGTTTAAGATGAATCGTCGTCTTATCTACATTGCGCACAGCGAAAAGGATGACTACATGTACCGGTAAATCATCCAGCGATTCCCAGGCCAAGTCCTTCTTAGTCCTGCCTACAGCAATCGATGTAACGCTTACGGCATCCGATTTTCCATGCGGAATTGCAATGCCGGATCCCAAGCCGGTCTGGCCTTCCGCTTCCCGCAGATAAACATCCTGGATGAATGCTTCCTTATCTGTTACATTGCCTTTCTGATAAAGCAATGCCGCCAGATTTTTAATTGCCTCATCCTTCGTAGCCGCCGACATATCCAGCTCAATCAAATCTTCCTCCAGAATATCTCCGATATCCATGTCCAATACCCCCGTTTTCATGGCTCTTCATTTATAGAAAAAATATTTTTTAATTTCAAAATATCGAATTTGCTCAATACCGCACTCACTAAGACTGTGGGCACCGTCTGTACTTCAATATGGACGGTGGTGAGAATAAGATCTGGCCGGCATCGCTCCACAGCCTCATGCACCTTGCCCGCAGATACGATATCAACAACTTCCCAATTTGGAAAAGCACGTTTTACGCGCACACTGAGCAGATGCGATGTGCCAACTCCGCTCGAACATACCAGCAACACTTTCTTTTTTTCAACATACTTTTCAAATGCCGCTTGGAAATAAACGGCTACATAGGCAATCTCATCATCGCTGATGGTCGTAAACTCCGGAAAAATCACTTGTTCCCGAATAGCCGCTGCCACTACATCAAACACACTTGCAAATTCCTTGCGTATGTCAGCCAGCAGAGGATTGCAGACCGACAGTTTATACCGTATACGCTTTGCCAATGGGTGGATATGCAGATACAGGCTTGTTTTCAGGCCTTCATCCTGTTCAAAAGGAATATGCATGGCATCCGAAACCTTACGAATCAACAGCTCGACAAAATCTGCTTCCCGCGACGGGGTCACCTGATCGTCAAAAAGCTGAATAGCTGCGCTGTCCTCGATACGGGATGAAACAATATATTGATAAATATATTCCTTCTCTTTTTGCGGCATGCATACTTTAAGGTAATCCTCCAGACGGGAAACAATTTTTTTCATAGCCTCCAATGCCATAGTACTCTCATACTTCAACATGACTGTTTTATTTTCACTTGTTTCCTCTGTCTGGCTGCGATTTATCCGCTTGATGAGTATCAACAAATGCGTAAAGATGTTGATATAATAGGGATCACGTATTTCCTCTCCAAGACTTGCTTCCAATTCATGCAGAACGGTCTCTACAAAACGAATATCCGGTTCAGAAAATTCTTGAAAAAGTACATGATATGTTTCCTTATTAATATGCAGATTCTCACGAAGAATGTCCTGGGAATATCCCAAAAGACCCATGAGAAGCTTACGCACATCCGTCTCCTGCCCTTCAATACAAGTTCCATCGTGTGCTGATACCAGCTGCAAGTTGTGCTTTCCAGCCGTTTCCTTGATATATTTCAGATCATTTACGATAGAGGCCGTACTGATATAATAGTATGCCGCCAGCTTGTTGATAGAAACTTTTCTTGGCGATTGCAAAAGCAGCAAAACCATCTGATGATGACGGCGTTCCTCTACGCTCATTCCCATGAACGGAGAAGCCTGCACTGTATCTTTATAGTTCTCTGTCCGGATATCAGATTTATCCAGCCTGTATCCCTTGCCAGGGTATTTCTTTATCCCAAAGGAACTCCCCAGCTTATTTTCGATGGACTGCAGTGCCCGGTAGATGGTTTTTGTCGAAACGCACAATGATGCTGCGATTTCTTCTGCCGAAACAAAGTCTCCGGCCCGATAGAGGATTGCTATAATTTCCTGTTCACGCTTCGATAAATCTTCCATCTGTCTGTCCCCCTTTCTAAATACTATTATAACTTTCGCAATGTATTCTGAAAACAATATCTATTGTCCATATATCACAATCTTTTTGAACAGCCTGCGGACATAAAAATATCCCGCAGAAAAATTCCTACGGGATATCGTGCCGGCAAGCCTTTATTTGAAAAGCTTGCTGACTGAGTTGTGGGACTGGATGCACATAATGACGTCACCAAGAGCATCGGCCAAAGAAAGGCATACAAGCTTCGGTGACTGCTTTTCTGGTGGAACCGGAATCGTATTCGTGATAATGAGTTTTTCAATGCAGGACGCATCGATTCGCTCTACCGCTGGATCACTTAGTATTGCATGTGAACAGCAGGCGTAGACCTCTTTTGCTCCGAGCCGCTGCAGGGCTTTAGCCCCTTCACACAAGGAACCGGCGGTATCGACAATATCATCAATAAGGATTGCCGTTTTACCCTTGACGTCACCGATAAGATTCATTACTTCCGCACAGCCCGGGCGTGGACGGCGCTTTTCTATGATAGCGATTGGTGCCTGCAACCGGTCTGCCAAAGTCCGTGTGCGTGTAACACCACCTAAATCCGGAGATACGACAACAATGTTCTCAAGTTTCTGTTGACTGATATAATCCGCCAGTACCGGAGCTGCAGCAAGGTGATCCACCGGTATGTCAAAAAATCCCTGTATCTGGCCTGCATGAAGGTCTACGGTAATCACCCGGCTTACACCAGCCGTTTCCAGCAGATTGGCAACGAGCTTTGCCGATATAGGCTCACGGCCACGCGTTTTCCGGTCCTGCCTCGCATATGCATAATATGGAATCACCGCTGTGATGCTTTGCGCAGAAGCACGCTTACATGCATCTACCATTACCAGGAGCTCCATAAGGTTATCATTAACCGGCTGTGATGTCGGCTGAATGATGAAGATATCCTTTCCTCGAATGCTTTCGCTTATCATGACCTGAGTCTCACCATTATTGAAGTGACCAACATATGCATCACAAAGTTTCACGCCGATGTGTTCGGCAATCTCTCTTGCAAGTGCAGGATTTGCATTGCCCGTCAGGATGCATAAGTTTTCAGTGTCTGCTGTCATTTTGTTAAAACCCTCCAGATTCCACTCATATTTATTATTTTTATTTATATAAAGAGAAACTATCCTCTTGATACCAGCTTATTTGCGCTTATCAACCCAACCGTCAATATTCTTCTGGCGTGCACGGGCTACTGCAAGGTTTGAAGGTGGAACATCCTTTGTAATCGTCGAACCGGCGGCTATATAGGCACCATTCCCAACCACGACCGGTGCCACGAGATTCGAATTGCAGCCCACGAAAGCTTTGTCGCCGACTGTTGTACGGAACTTTGCCTTGCCATCATAATTGACAGTAATGGTGCCACACCCCATATTCACACCGGCACCCATATCGCAATCACCAATATAGGAAAGATGCGGCAGCTTAGTCCCTTCTCCAATATTCGAATTCTTGACTTCAACAAAATTACCAATTTTGACCTTATGCGCAAGTTGCGTACCAGGACGAAGATGTACATATGGCCCCACAATCACGTCATCCGCAATCTCACACTCATGCGCATAGGAAAAATGCGCCGTAACATGATTGCCAATCTTCGTATCCGAAAAACGGCTGTTCGGGCCAAGCTCGCAGCCTTCGCCAACCGTTGTCGAACCTTCAAGCCAGGTAAACGGGTAAATAACCGTATCCCTGCCCACCGTGACATCCGCGTCCACAAAAGTGCTGTCTGGATCCATCAAAGTAACGCCATGCTCCATAAGCTCGATATTTTTTCGGCGGCGCAATATCTTCTCCGCCCCCGAAAGCTGCACGCGCGAGTTAATGCCTAATGTGGACTCATAGTCATTCGCTGCCACAGCCCATACCTTTTCACCATTTTTACGTAAAATCTCCAAAACATCCGGCAGGTAATACTCACCCTGTGCGTTATCACAGCCGACCGTTAAAAGCGCCGCGAATAAATTCCTGGCAGTGAAGCAATAAATACCAGAGTTCACCTCACGTACCTTGCGTTCTTCTTCTGTAGCGTCCTTATGCTCAACAATTTTCTCTACCGCGCCATCAGCTGTACGGATAATACGGCCATACCCCGTAGCATCCGGCATAATTGCCGTCAAGACCGTAGCTTTTGCCCCGGCCTCCATATGCGCGTCATACAGCTTTTTCAGCAAAGCACCCGTAAGCAGCGGTGTGTCTCCACAAAGTACCATCACCACGCCCGTCTCATCCTTTAAAAGTGGTGCTGTCTGCTGTACAGCGTGGCCTGTGCCAAGCTGCTCCTGCTGCACAACAAATTCTGCCTGTGCGCCGATAGCCTCCCGGACGGTTTCACCGCCAAAGCCCACCACAACGATATTTCTCTTTGCTCCGGCCTCTTTCGCCGCATCCAGCACATGCTGCAGCATCGGTTTACCACCGACACAGTGCAGTACCTTCGGCAAAGAAGACTTCATGCGCGTCCCCCTGCCTGCGGCCAGAATAACCGTTACCAAATCTGACATGCCCTTTCCCCCATAACCATTTAATTACTTTTTTCTGGTGTTCTTCGCATTTTTTGCTTTAAGCGCTTCCATGCTCTTAAGAAGCGTCTGCTCTGATTTCTCCATATGATACTCTGCAGCCTGCTGTGCTTCCTTCACTTCTCCCTGTGCAATAGCCTCGACAATGCGACGGTGTTCCTCCAACGTAGCCTTCAAGCGCCCCGGAAAAGACATTGAGGTCGCACGAAAGCGCGTAAGCTGCTCACGTAGATTGTAAATGATGCCCACCAGACGCGTATTGCGGCTTGCCTGATACAAGAGATCATGGAATTGCATATCTGTTTCCACGATTTTTTCCATATTATTGTTTTCGATATACTCGCCAATGAGCACAAGCAGCCTCTGCAGGCTCTCAAGCTCCTCATCGGTGATTCGCTCTGCCGCCAGCCCGCTTGCAAGGGAATCCAACGACGTACGTATCTCAAAGACTTCATTTACATCACGAATGGAAAGATTCGCTACGTAGGTTCCACGACGCGGCATCATGATAACATAGCCTTCCAGCTCCAGCTTGCGAATAGCCTCACGCACCGGCGTACGGCTGACTCCAAGTTCCTCGGCCAGCTGTATTTCCATGAGCCGCTCCCCCGGCTTCAATATTCCTTTGCGGATTGCATCACGCAAGGTTTCACATACAACCTCGCGAAGAGGCTGATAACTGTCCAACCGTATCGGCGACAATTTATTATCCATGCATATCCCTCAATTTCTGCTAATTGTCTTGACGACGAACACCGCGGCATTTGTCGTCCGTTGCACTGCATCAGCAATGATGTCTGCCTGCTTTCGGTTTTCTGCCAAAGCGAATACCGTCGGACCGCTGCCTGACATCATACTTGCCATAGCTCCGCTTTCATCCATGAGCTTCTTATAGCTTAAAATTTCTTTATGCTTTTTTATAGTAACACTTTCAAGCACATTACACAATAATCTGCTGACACCTTTTAAGTCCCCTGCAGCAATTTGTCTTTGCATGGCTTCATTGTCCGGATGCCTCACTGCGCGTAGCCTGTCATATTCCTTATACGCCCATGCGGTTGAAACAAAGAGCGGCGGTTTGGCAAGCACCACATGACATTCTGACAAATCCGGCAAACGCTGCAGCACCTCTCCACGGCCAGTGGCCAACATCGTCCCGCCCAAGATGCAGAAGGGCACATCTGAGCCGAGTTTTGCTCCCATATCGCAAAGTTCTGCCTCCGAAAGTTTCAAATCATAAAGCTCACTCATGCCGCGTAGTACAGCCGCTGCATCAGCGGAACCACCTGCAAGCCCTGCCGCAACAGGGATACGCTTCGTAAGCCTTATATGCACCCCGCTCCTGATACTGCAAGTATCCATAATAAGCCTTGCAGCCTTCCAGGCGAGATTCGTCTCATCTGCCGCAAGCCCTGGTAAATCAATCGTGAGACCTATCCCGCCAGCGGTCTGTTCAAGGCAAAGCGTATCATACAGGCCAACAGCCTGCATAACCATAGCCACCTCATGATAACCATCAGCACGTTTTCCCAGGATATCCAGGGTAAGATTAATCTTTGCATTTGCATGTATCGTTACCAATGCGGCAACACTTCCTTAATAAAATAAGATATTAATAAAACTTTACCGTTAATGTACCAAGGATTGCTTCACTCATCAATCCGACAGGTTCATTTAATCAACGGTTCCTTAAGATTTTATCAATTTTTTTCTAAATCATCAAGTGTCTGAACTCTATCCTTAAAAAAAATTCTTTACAACAGACTTGACTTTTGGATTGAAAAATATCATAATGGTCTCATAGACACCCCCACGGGGTATAGGAGGTTACCATGACAGAAATCAACAAAACCCGGGAACGCGATGCTGCCCTAAAAGCATTGAAAATATCTCGCGGCCAGATTGACGGCATCATCCGGATGGTTGAAGACGGACGGTACTGCATTGATGTTGCCAATCAGCTCATGGCCACGCAGTCTCTGCTCAAGAAGGCTGAACTCAACATCCTGCAGGGACATCTGCGCAACTGTGTGAAGGAAGCCTGTATTGCCCAACAGCCCGATGAAAAAATTGAAGAGCTGAATCGTATCTTAGAAAAGCTGATTGCGAAATGACCTTGTCATCCGCTTTACCAGTTTATTTTGAAAGGAAAACCGCCGATGAAAAAAAATTTTAAAGTCAGCGGCATGACTTGTGCCGCCTGTTCAAGTCGTGTCGAACGCTTTGTAAAGAAAATGGAAGGTGTGATGTCCGCTTCCGTAAATCTGGCTTCTGAAACTCTGCGCGTCGATTTTAATGCAGATATCACGAACGAGGCCGCTATCGAAGCAACCGTCATCAAAGCGGGTTACGGTATCGTACATAATGGGGACGAAATCATATCGCCGGCACAATATACACAATCCATGCGCCGGCGCCTCATATACTCGGCTTGTTTCCTTATACCTCTGCTGGCTATTTCCATGGGACACATGCTCGCAGAGGAAACAGCGTTATTTCATATGCCAGACATCATAAATCCCATATCCCATGCCTTGAATTTTACCTTTTTACAGCTTATTCTTATCCTGCCTATCGTTTTTATCGGCCGAAGTTTTTACCGCACCGGCTTAAAGAATCTCGTACATCTTGCTCCTAATATGGATTCACTTATCGCTGTTGGTACTTTAGCAGCTCTTTTTTACAGCCTGCTGGCTACCGGACAGATACTGCTCGGCAATGAAGACTACGTACATCAGCTTTATTTTGAATCTGCCGGAACGATTCTCACGCTTATCACACTTGGCAAATATCTGGAGTCCATAGCAAAAAACAAGACATCCAATGCCATTCATGCACTTCTGGACCTCACACCGAAAACAGCACATATAGAGGATGTGGAAGGCGAACAGGTAATCCCTGTTGAGGCTGTCAAACCCGGTGACATTATCGTAGTTCGTCCTGGTGAGGCCCTGCCAGTGGACGGTGTCATCACCGAAGGTCTGACGAGTATAAATGAAGCGATGCTTACAGGTGAATCGATGCCCGCGGCCAAGGCCATTGGCGATGAGGTCTTCGGTGCCTCCATCAACAAAACCGGCTTCTTCAAATACCGTGCGACAAAGGTTGGCGACGATGCTGCTTTGGCACGCATCGTCCGTCTGGTTGAAGAAGCCCAGGGATCCAAGGCTCCGATTGCCCGTATTGCCGATACTGTCTCTGGCTGGTTTGTCCCTATTGTCATCAGCCTGGCTCTGATGGCCGCTGCTTATTGGTACCTGGCAGGAGAATCTCCGGCTTTTGTACTAACGATTTTTATTTCGGTACTTGTCATTGCTTGTCCATGCGCACTCGGGCTTGCTACGCCAACCGCCATCATGGTTGCTACCGGAAAGGGCGCCGAATCGGGTATACTCATCAAGGGCGGCGAAGCGCTCGAGACCGCCCAGCATGTCAACGCCATTGTACTGGATAAGACGGGAACGATTACTGCAGGAAAGCCTTCCATTACCGATATCATCCCTGAGGGAGTCTCGCAAAATACTCTTTTAGCGCTGGCAGCCTCTGCTGAAAGCGGCTCCGAGCATCCGCTTGCCCAGGCTATCGTGGAAGCCGCTGAACGTCGTCGCCTCCGTATCCAGCGTCTTGCTGCCTTCAACGCCATCCCCGGTGAAGGTGTCGAGGCCTTACTGAACAATCAGGCTTTACGCCTTGGCAAAGGGCAATGGCTTATAAACCAGGGAGTAAAAATCAGTGCCGAACTGCTCACCAAAGCGGATCAACTGGCTTCCAAGGGAAAAACGCCCGTATTTATAAGCACCGGCACAGTTTGTAAAGGACTTATTGCACTGGCCGATACCGTGAAACCGGAAAGTCGTGAAGCCATCCAGCTGTTAAAGGATATGGGCATTGAAATCATCATGCTTACCGGAGATAACAAACGCACCGCCATGGCTATTGCACATGAAGTCGGCATCACAACCGTACGTGCCGAAGTGCTGCCCGAGGATAAGGCACGTGAGGTGCAGCTTCTCCAGGCCGGCGGACGTATCACCGCTATGGTCGGTGACGGCATCAACGATGCTCCGGCACTCGCCTGTGCCGATATCGGCATCGCTATCGGCAGCGGCACAGACATTGCTATTGAAAGTGCCGATATCGTACTCATGCACAGTGACTTGCGCGATGTATCCCGTGCGATACTGTTAAGCCGCAAAACGATGCGCAACATCCGCGAGAACCTCGGTTGGGCTTTCGGCTACAATATTCTGGGTATCCCGGTAGCCATGGGCGGCCTACACCTTTTCGGCGGACCACTCCTGAATCCAATGCTTGCTGCTGCCGCTATGAGCCTGAGCTCCGTATCAGTCCTCACAAATGCTTTACGCCTGCGGGCCTTCCATTTTACACCGTATGCCCCACCAAAAAGGCCACGGCACAAAATATCATAATCCTATATACATCATATTGAAAAAGGAGACTATTTTATCATGAAAATCTTTATCAAAGGTATGATGTGCGAACACTGTGTTGCACATGTGACACAAGCCCTCAAGAATATCGAAGGCCTCTCTGCTGTCAAAGTAAATCTGCAGGATGGACTTGCCGAGGCAAGTGGCACGGCGGCACACGCTGCCATCCAAACTGCTATCGAAGACGAAGGCTATGATGTCGTCAGAATAGAAGAATAAAAACAGCAGCCATGGGTATCTGCTTTATAGCCTTCAAAAAAAACAACGGCAAAAAAGTGCGACAGCTTGCGGAATAGTTCTGCAGGCCTTCGCACTTTTTGTCTTCCGTTACAAATTTTCGATGATCTTGATTTCATTCTTTAAAATATAGCTTTTGCTGACTGGTTCGATTCCATTGACAAGATATTCAAAAACAATATCCATAGCCTTATGTCCCTGGCGATATGGGTGCTGATACAGAATTGCCTGCAGCACTCCTTTTTTCATCATTTCAACCGTTGTCGGTACGCTGTCAAAAGCAATTGCTGTAATGTGACGCAGCTGATTGCGGGATAATATGGCACGGCAAGCCCCGTAGACACCTCCTGCCACTATAAAAACCGCGTTCATATCGGGATATTCTGCCAGCAGCCGCTTGGTCTGCTCATAGGAACATATCTCATCGTCCTCGTTTTCAATAATAGCCAGTATATGAAAATTATCCAGACCTTCCATACGCTGCCGGAATCCTTCAAGTCGCTGCTGATGGCCTAATACATGACTATTTCCCTGAATGATTCCCAGATGCACCGGATTTTCTCTTCCCAGCAGCAGTTCGAGCAGCGCACAGGCTGTGCGCCCGCCGTTGAAATAATCACTTCCCACATAGCAATGGCGCAGACTGTTCTCGATATCTGTATTGACCGTAACGACCATACACCCATCCCTGACGAGTTCATCAAGTTTCTCCGCAATACGCGCATCGTTAATAGGATGAATGATGAGTGCATTGATCTGCGGTTTCAACTTGTCAATCAGCGCAATCTGTTTTTCCAGACTATAGCCTTTCATCGTCTGCCAGAGAACCTTCAGACCATAAATATGATACTGGGCCTCTGCCGTTTTGATGCCACGTATCACTTCATCAAAAAAAGGATTCCCCTCCGAGGTCAGCAAGACGCCAACAACCGGATGATGCTTACGTGCAGCGAGTGCCTTACCCGCCGGATTAGGACGAAAACCCAATTGCTCCGCCATTTGCCGTACGAGTTCTTCTGTCTCCGGCTTCACCTTGCCGCGTCCATGCAGGACACGATCCACCGTCCCGCGCGACACACCGCAGAGCCCAGCAATCGTTTTAATAGTAATCATACTGAACACCCGATTCGTTATTCTATATTTACCTGATTATTATATCGTATCTTGCAGCCTTTCAACAAGAGCCTCATTTGTGCTGACTGATAAAAATATACAGACTCAGATATGCAGATTCTCTCCTTGGAGTCCGACACAGGCGCCGTCCTTCTCCAAGCCGCTTTCCTCATGCGCAATCAGCCATTTATTCCGAGCGAATAGCAAACGATTTTCTCCTTTTCCCGAAAGCTGGAAATCCAGCACCTCATTCGTTCCTCGCGGCAATACAACCCCGCAGCGAAATTCTTTGCCATCCATGCCACAAGGTGCATAGTGCAATGTTGTCGCATAAAGCTCCACAGCCGTTCCTGCAGGTACGAAAAACATCTCTACCTTCGAGGTATCATAGGTGTTTTCCGCATAGTTGATATCCTGCTGACGTCCCAACATAAGCACCAGATCCGTCGCCGCTATATCAATTTCCGATGAGCGATGATACTCCAACGCGTCCAGTCTGCTGTTAAACCCGCTGCAATGACCAAACTCGATTGGCAAACCTCCATAGATCTCTTTTTGCAGTATTGCAAAAAGCGGCAGTGCTTCAAATTTTGCTATCGACGGTTCATAAACTACGCACCCGGCTGCTGCGGCTGCGCGCTGCTGGATTACCGCAGTAAAGCCCTCCACGTCCAAATCCAGTATGCGGCCATATGTACAAAATGTTCCATCCGTTATCCTTTTCATTATTTTTCACCTCAAAATTTGGAATATTTCATCCTCTTATTTTTTCGACTGATTATAAATATCAAATGCTACGGCCAACAGCAATACAAGACCTTTAATCATCTGCTGCCAATCAATGCCAATGCCCATAATAGACATACCGTTATTAAGCACACCCATAACAAGCCCGCCTACAATAGCTCCTACAATCGTACCTACACCACCTGTAGCCGAGGCACCTCCTATATAGCAGGCCGCAATAGCATCCAGCTCAAACATAAGTCCGGCAGAAGGCGCCGCACAATTTAAACGTGCCGAAAACACAAGTCCTGCCACAGCTGCCATCAGCCCCATATTTACAAATACAATAAAGCGAACCCATTTTGTCTTGATGCCCGAAAGCAAAGTTGCACGTTCATTTCCGCCCAACGCGTAGACATGTCGTCCCAAAACAGTTTTACTGCACAGAAAAGAATACATGGCAATGAGAAATGCCAAGAGTATCAGAATAAGCGGCAGCCCCTTAAACTTGGTAAACCAATAGGCCGCAAACAAACTAATGAAAGCAATAAGCGCCAACTTAACAAATATAATTCCCCGGCTGCCCGTAGGAACACCATATGCGATTTTCTGACGATAAGAATGCCATTCCAGATAAACACATATGGCTGCAACAAGTACACCTACCAGTATGGTGCTGTAAGGGAAACTGGCAAACAGCGGAATATCAACAAGAAATTTTTGCGCCACGAACTGATAACTCTCAGGAAAGGGAGAAAGCGTATTGCCATCAAGAATGACCATCGTCATCCCACGAAAAAGCAACATCCCTGCCAATGTCACGATAAAAGCCGGCACACGCATAAAGGCAATCCAAAAGCCCTGCCATGCACCAATCAGAAGCCCAAAAATCAGACAGAGAACTACTGCAAGGCCCACCGGCATTCCCTTAACAACGATCATCGTACCAGCAATGGCACCGATAACCGCTACAACCGATCCCACAGATAAATCTATATCTCCAGTAAGTATGCATGGCAACATGCCAATAGCTAAAATTAAAATATAACTGTTCTGCATGACCAGCTTGGATATATTCATCGGTGCCAGCAATACGCCATCAGTCAGAATCTGAAACAAAACAGCAATGAAAATCAAGGCGATAAACATCGCATATTTATGTACAGCTACGGAAAAAATGCTGCTCTTCATTAAATTGTTCATTTTCTATTTTCCTCCTCATTGAATCAGCTAACCCGTTTTTTTGCATTGCTCTGCATGATGCAGCGCATAACATTCTCCTGTGAAGCCTCTTCACGCGAAAGCTCCCCAACAAATCGCCCCTCATTCATAACATAAACACGGTCACTGACACCCAGGACCTCTGGCAATTCCGAAGAGATAACAATAACTGATTTTCCCTGCTTTGCCAGCTCATTGATGATACAATATATCTCATATTTAGCACCAACATCAATACCACGCGTCGGCTCGTCCAGAATCAGGATATCGGGATTCGCATATATCCAGCGCGCCAGCATTACCTTTTGCTGGTTACCGCCAGAGAGATTGCTTGTTTTCTGATAAATTCCCGGAGCTTTTATATGAAGTCGCTGCATATACTCTTCAGCAACCCTGATTTCCTTATGTTCATTGATCACACCTTGCGATGCCAGCCGCTTCAATGTCGGCAGCGTGATATTTTCACGGATACTCTCCAAAAGCACAAGTCCCTGTCCCTTACGATCCTCCGTGACATAGGCGATACCATTTTTAATGGCTTCCGCTACGCTATTTACCTTAACTTCCTTTCCATCTTTAAAAATTTTTCCTGTAATATTCTTGCCATATACTTTGCCAAAAAGGCTCATAGCCAATTCGGTACGCCCCGCGCCCATGAGTCCCGCTATACCAATAACCTCACCACGCTTCACATAGAAGCTCACATTATCAATTGTCCGTTTCCCCGTTATAAATGGTGAATCAACACTCCAGTTCTTTACCTCCATGCAGACAGAACCAATCGCAACATCTTCCCTTTCAGGATAGCGATTTGTAATCTCACGTCCAACCATACCCTTGATAATACGTTCTTCCGAAATATCATCTTTCCCCTTTACAAGGCTTTCAATCGTCCTGCCATCACGAATAACCGTGATTTCATCAGCAATCTTCGTTACTTCATTTAGTTTATGAGAAATAATAATGGCAGTAATTCCCATTTTTTCACGCAATTCCAAAATAAGATTTAACAGTTTTTCACTGTCATCGTCGTTCAACGATGCCGTTGGTTCATCCAAAATGAGTAAGCTCACTTCTTTGGAAAGAGCCTTGGCAATCTCAACAAGTTGCTGCTTACCTACACCGAGCTTATTAACCGGTATATCCGGCAAATCATCAAGTCCCACACGCTTCATTAGCTTCATCGCTTCAAAACGGCATTTTCCCCAATTAATAACGCCTCTGCATTCCTTTTCATTCCCAAGGAAAATATTTTCCATAATCGACAAATACGGTATAAGTGCGAGTTCCTGATGAATGATGACAATGCCTTTTTTTTCACTATCACGAATCGTATTGAAATGACATTCTTCACCATCATATAAAACTTCACCCTGATAAGATCCATATGGATGTACACCACTCAGTACATTCATCAGCGTGGATTTTCCCGCACCATTTTCTCCGACCAGCGCATGAATAGATTTTTCTCTGACCTGGATATTTACTTTATCCAATGCTCTGACTCCGCCGGAAAATTCTTTAATAATATTTTTCATGTCCAGTAAAACCTTCGGCATATTCAACCCTCCATCCCAGACAATAAGTGCCACACCCAGGCTTCCCTGGCGGGATTGTTGAGTGCAGCACATTTAATGTTTATTGATATTTTCTTATCTGCTGCTGCAGATTTTTACATTTTATTTCTGAACATCGGCTTCCTTGTAATAGCCAGAATCAATCAGCAGTTGCTTGTAGTTGGTTTTATCTACAAACTGCGGCTGAAGCAGATAGGCCGGAACAACCTTGGCACCATTGTTATAGCTTTTAGTATCATTAACCTCAGGCTCCTGATTATTCATAAGAGCATCAACCATCTTCACTACCTGATCTGCCAAGGCACGTGTGTCCTTAAATACAGACATGGATTGCTCACCAGCCAAAATCGCCTTGACATTTGGAAGATTTGCATCCTGCCCTGTGACAACCGGCATTGGTTTTTCTGACGTATTATAGCCGGCAGATTTCAAGGCAGACTGCACGCCAAGAGAAACTGAATCATTCGAACAGAGAACTGCGTCGACTTTTGCCGAAGTATAATTGGTGGTCAGGACATTATCCATTCTTTCCTGTGCTTTGGCTTCATCCCAATTCGGTGTAGCGCACTGTTCACGCGTTACCTGCCCTGACTTGACAATAAGCTGCCCTTTATCAATATACGGCTGTAAAACATCCATAGCTCCCTTGAAGAAGAAAACCACATTATTATCATCGAGCGGGCCTGTAGCAATTTCTAAATTGAAAGGGCCTTTGCCTTCTGTAAGGCCAAGCTGTTTTTCAATGTATTGTCCCTGTATCTTACCAACGCCATAATTATCGAACGTTGCATAGTAATTTACCGCATCCGTATTCATGATAAGGCGATCATATGAAATAACCTTGATACCGGCACTTTTAGCTTCATCAAGTACCGAGGAAAGCGAGCCACCATCAATTGCACCCACAATAATGACCTTGCATCCTTTGGTAATCATATTTTCTATTTGGGATACCTGCGCCTCTACCTTGTTCTCAGCAAACTGCAGGTCGACATCGTACCCCTTATCCTTCAGTTTCTTCTCCATGTTGGCGCCATCCTGATTCCAACGCTGCAAAGATTTCGTCGGCATAGATACACCAATCTTCACACCTTTCTTATCAGCACTTGCACTGCCAGAGTCGCTGCTACTCTGCTGGCTTCCACCGCAGCCAGTCATGACAACTGTTACCATAAGGACCAAACAAAATACCAGAATCTTTTTTAAACTCATGATTTCTCCTCCTTTTGTAACGTTCTAAAATTTCACATAAAGCAATTTCCCCTTATGAAAAGCACTACCCTCCTTACTGTATGGCAAAACATTGCCTGTTCCGCTTGAATTTTATTTGACGCAGCCATAGCTTTAGGCAAAGGCTGTGTACATACAGCCTAGAGTTCAGCCAGATCTCCATAGCACTCCCTAAGTTTTTGATAGAGCTTTTGATAAAGTTTGTGCCCTTTGGCATAGTATGCCATATTTGCAGTCTGCGGCGTGCAAGACGCATCAGCGGCAATAAAGCGGTGACAAGCTGAGGGAACATCCTGGAACATGCCGGAACCCACCCCGGCAAGAATAGCCGCACCGAGTGCCGGGCCTTCCTGCGACTTGCTGGTCTTCACAGTACAGCCATACATGTCTGCCAGCATTTGTCTCCATATCGGACTTTTACCGCCCCCGCCGCAGGCCATCATTTCCTTTACAGGGACTCCCATATCCAAGAGAATTTCGTTGCAATCCCTGAGGGAATAAGACACCCCTTCCATAATAGAACGGATCATATCGGCTTTTGTGTGAATAGCCGACAAGCCAAAGAAAACGCCGCGGCAATCCGGATCAAGATGCGGCGTACGTTCCCCCATGAGATACGGCAGATAAATAAGGCGGTTGCTGCCGACCGGCACCTTAGCTGCATCATCATTCATGAGATCATATGGGTCTCTATGTTCTGCGATTCCCCGTAATACATAATCCCCGCCAAGGGTATCCCGAAACCATTTGAGAGACAGTCCCGCCGCCAGTGTGACGCCCATGACATGCCAGCATCCCGGCACTGCACAACAAAAAGTATGAACACGGCCCTGGGAATCGAACTTCATTTGGCTCGTATGAGCAAAAACTACTCCACTGGTTCCTATGGTAGTAAAGGCCCGTCCATCTTCAACAATCCCCATGCCGATGGCAGCTGCCGCGTTGTCTCCGGCTCCGCCAACGACAACCGTAGAGGTCGAGAGCCCTGTCAGTGCCGCGAAGTCCTGCGTAATCTTTCCTGTCACCTCTGGCGATTCATAGACTTTTCCCAGAAGTGATGGATCTATCGAAAGTTTTTGCAAAACCTCATCCGACCAGCAACGGTGAGGCACATCAAGAAGCTGCATGCCACTCGCATCGGAAACTTCTGTAGCATAATCCCCAGTCATGCAATAACGGATATAGTCCTTTGGCAGCAAAATATGACGGCAGCGGCGATAATTTTCTGGTTCATGCTTTCTTACCCAGAGAATCTTGGAAGCCGTAAAACCCGTAAGTGCCGGATTTGCTGTAATTTCAATAAGACGCTTGTACCCGACCTTTTCTGTAATCTCCCTGCACTCCGCAGCAGTACGCTGATCGCACCAGATAATTGCCGGACGTATGACTGCATTATCTTCGTCAAGCATAACCAGTCCATGCATCTGCCCTGAAAGTCCAATGCCCTTTACACTTTTCGCAGGAACCGCTGACTTTTCCAGTACAACCCGGATTGTCTGAATCACTGCCGCTTTCCAATCCTCCGGTTTCTGCTCAGCCCAGCCGTTCTGTGGCTGATACAGAGGATACTCTGCCGATGCTGAAGCAATACCCCGGCATTCCTCATCGAAAAGTACAGTTTTCGTCGCAGAGGTCCCTATATCAATTCCTATCAGATAATTCATTTCCTAGCCCCTTCTCTCGCCACATTTATTTATGTCTTTTTTTGTGTTCGAGCACATATTATAAAAATAATATATCACACCTCATATTATGCGTCAACAGTAAATTTGATATTTTCTAAAAAATTGCAAAACATGTAAAAACTCTTTTCTTAATCATGATTTAAAATATAAATAAAATTTAAATTCATGATTTTTCCTCCAGATTACTGTATAAACCTGGTAATATAATAATGTTGTATAAAATTTTAGAATAATCAGTTGACATTTTTTTAGAGCAGTGCTATGCTTTTTGCATGATATACGTGCTTGTGCACAAATATAAGAGTATATGAAAAGGAGTGTTTTCATTCATGACTATGACGAATATTCCCCAGGTAAAATGCGGCATCATCTCCGTGAGCCGTGACTGCTTTATCATTTCCCTTTCTGAAAACCGGCGCAGCGCCATTGCCGAGGCCTGTAAAAAAAAGCACGAAACGCTCACAGAAATCAAAAAAACTGTAGAAAATGAAGCCGACATGCTGCTTGCCGTAGAAGAAGCCAAAAAGGCCGGATGCAATGCCCTCGTGGTTTTCCTCGGCAACTTTGGTCCAGAAACACCAGAGACCCTCATAGCCCAAAAATTCGATGGACCCGTCATGTATGTAGCAGCTGCCGAAGAAACCGGCAAAAACCTCATCAATGGACGCGGTGATGCCTACTGCGGCATGCTCAACTGTTCCTATAATCTGGGCCTGCGCAAAATCAAAGCATTCATCCCTGAATATCCCGTTGGTACAGCAGAAGAAATTGCGGGCATGGTTGAAGAGTTCCAGTCCGTTGCACGTACTTTGCTCGGCCTTCAGGAACTCAAGATCATTACCTTCGGACCACGCCCACAGGATTTCTTTGCCTGCAATGCACCAATAAAGTCACTTTACGATATCGGCGTGGAAATTGAAGAGAACTCTGAGCTGGATCTGCTCATATCTTATCGTGCCCACAAGGGTGACAAGCGTATTCCATCCGTTGTCGATGACATGTCCAGGGAACTCGGGCGAGAGGGCAACCCATACCCGGATCTTCTGGAACGCATGGCACAATATGAGCTTACTTTGCTTGATTGGGCAGCACAGCACAAGGGTGCACGTTCCTACGTAGCCTTTGCCAACAAATGCTGGCCGGCCTTCCCGACCGAATTTGGCTTCGAGCCCTGCTATGTCAACAGCCGCCTCGTATCCCGCGGAATCCCCGTTGCCTGTGAGGTTGATATTTACGGAGCACTCAGCGAATACATCGGCATCTGCGTATCAGGTGATGCCGTTACTTTACTCGATATCAATAACTCGGTGCCAAAAGACCTGTTCGAGGAAAATATCCATGGCAAATACAGCTACACTCTGCAGGATACCTTTATGGGCTTTCACTGCGGCAACACCCCGCTGTGCAAGCTCAAAAAAGGCAGCATAAAATACCAGCTCATTCAGAACCGTCTCCTTGAAAACGGAAATACGCCGGATATTACCCGTGGTACACTTGAAGGTGATATTGCCGCAGGAGCTATCACTTTTTTCCGCCTGCAAAGTACTGCAGATTCCACCCTGCGCTCGTATATTGCACAGGGTGAGGTTCTTCCAGTCGCTACGAACTCCTTTGGCGGTATCGGCGTATTCGCCATCCCTGAAATGGGACGTTTCTATCGCCATGTGCTTATTGAAGGACGTTTCCCGCATCACGGCGCTGTGGCTTTCGGACACTATGGTAAAACCTTATTTAATATTTTTCAATACCTTGGCATAGAGCATATTGCCTTCAATCAGCCAAAAGGCATGCTTTATCCGACAGAGAATCCTTTTATCTGATTCCGTTTATAACACACAGCTCCTTTTATACAGCTGCATAATAACAAATACAACCGTATAAAAGGATAGACGAATGAAGCCGGACAGCAAATATAATTCTGTCCGGCTTCATTCGTCTATATAGCCTGCGAAAATGTTCATACGCCTCTTATATTTTTCCTTTATACTTCATAACCGAAAAACCATGCCTAATTTGTTCTTCTCCTCATAGTTTCTTCCCTCTTTTGTCTTTTTTTAGTACTTTCTATTGAAATTGTGAATTTACTGATTTATAATAGAATGTAAGTACAAATAATAATTTTTATCAGGAAGGAAGGGATATTATGGATGTACTTTTCTTATCACGATGGCAATTTGCCATTACAACCATCTATCATTTCTTATTTGTTCCAATCACGCTCGGCCTGTCGATGTTTGTCGCACTTTTAGAAACTTGTTATGTTACGACCAGGCATGAGGCCTGGAAAAAGCAGTGTCTGCAGCTTGTGAAGTTCTTCGGCACAATCTTCCTTATCAATTTTGCGATGGGTGTTGTCACCGGTATTGTACAGGAATTTCATTTTGGCATGAATTGGTCCGAATACTCACGCTTTATGGGGGATATATTTGGGGCACCACTTGCTCTGGAAGCTCTCACCGCCTTTTTCCTTGAGTCGACTTTTTTGGCCGTCTGGGCTTTCGGCTGGGACAAGCTTTCGCCAAAACTGCATTGCATCTGCATATGGATTGTTGCTTTTGCCAGCAACCTTTCTGCATTCTGGATTCTTGTAGCCAATTCCTTTATGCAGCATCCGGTAGGTTATATCCTTCAGAACGGACGTGCAGAAATGACTGATTTTGCAGCACTCCTTACGAATCCTTATGTAATCGGGCAATATTCTCATACCTTCTTTTCTGGTATTGTCACAGCAGGTTTCCTTGTATTAGGCATCTGTGCCTATAAAATATGGAAAAAATCTGCTACGGAGGCCTTCGTTCAATGTCTGAAGGGAGCTACGCTTTATACACTGATCGGTCTTTTCGCCGTCATGGTCAGCGGGCATCTCGACGCACAGTATATTCATGAGGCACAACCTATGAAGCTCTCCTCAATGGAAGCGCTTTGGGAAACCGCCGACCCTGCACCATTTGCCATCATGGCGAATATCGATACAGAAAAGCACGAAAACACTTTTGAGTTGAGCATCCCGAATGCTTTTTCGTTTATGCTGTACAATAAACCCACGGGGGCGGTCATAGGTATTAATGAGCTGCAAAAGCTCGCCGTTCAGCAATATGGCCCGGGTGACTATACCCCAGATGTCACAGGACTGTTTTGGAGCTTCCGTATCATGCTCGCAGCTGGTGGTGCCATGCTCCTCATTGTACTTTCCACAGCTTTCCTTCTCTGGAAAAAACAAATTGAACGTTTCCCGTTATTTCTTAAATTCCTGGTTCTCACACTGCCCATCCCATTTATTGCCAATTCTGTTGGCTGGTATATCGCTGAAGCCGGTCGGCAGCCATGGATTGTTGTGGGATTGCAGAAGACCGCAGCAGCCTTCTCGCCAAATCTTACACCAACCGAGGTTTTTATAAGCCTCATTGGCTTTACGCTGATTTATCTTGCACTTGCAGTTGCCGCACTTTATGTAGTCATACGCTTTATCCGCCGTGCACCTGAAACTTTACCGGATAGGAGGGATGCCTGATGGATCTCAATATTTTATGGTTTATTCTCATTGTCGTGCTTTTTATCGGTTTTTTCTTTTTGGAGGGATTCGATTATGGTGTGGGAATTCTTATGCCGTTTATAAGCCCGCATGATTCTGAACGCAGTCTTGTATTGCGGACAATCGCTCCTGTATGGGATGGCAATGAGGTATGGATGATTACCGCCGGCGGCGCTCTCTTTGCTGCTTTTCCTCATGTTTATGCTACGATGTTCAGTACCTTCTATTTTGCTCTCTTTCTCATGCTGGTCGCACTGATTCTGCGCGGTACGGCATTTGAGCTGCGCAATAAGGAATCCTGTGCCTGCTGGCATAAATTCTGGGAGGGTGCCATTTTCTTTGGCAGTGCACTGCCAGCTTTTCTCTGGGGTGTTGCGGTCACGAATCTTCTTCGCGGCCTGCCCATTAATGAAAAAATGATTTATCTGGGAAGTTTTTGGGATCTCCTCTCAACTTATACCATCGTAGGCGGGCTTGCATTCTTCTTCGTCTTTGCTTTCCATGGTGCTGCTTTTCTCACATTGCGCCTGGCGCATAACGGTCTGCTGATCCGTCTGCATCAAATGGCACGTACGATTGGTCTGCTTGCCATCGTTGCTTTTCTTTTCTGTATTTTACTCACCTGGACGCGAACCGATCTTTTTAAAAGCCCGTTAGCAGCAGCATTACTGCTTGGCGCCGCCGTAATTTTTGTCATTGGCTATGCCTGTATGCTGGCAAAACGCTTTTTGCCAAGCTTCGTCGCAAGCTCGCTGGCCATTGCCTTTACGACAGCCGCTTTCTTTGCAGGTCTTTTCCCCAGACTCATGGTTTCCACTCTCCAACCGGACTGGAGTCTCACAATCTATAATGCTTCATCTACGCCTTATACGCTGATGATCATGTCAATTGCTGCAGGCTGCCTTGTTCCAATCATACTCATCTACCAGATCTGGACCTACTGGGTATTCCGCAAGCGTCTTTCATTAAAGGATTTGGAGCAGCATTGATCCGATGAATAAACATATTGTTTTTACTGTATTGGAACCTTATAGAAAAAAACTCATAGTCCTTATGCTTTTTGAGCTTTGCACAGGCATATGTGCAGCTGGCGTCGCCTGGGATACAGCTTATATTCTCAACGGTGTCTTTTTGCACCATATGGGTTTTGACGAAGCAGCACCTTATCTTCAGGTGCTGCTTTTTGTCATATGCCTGCGCAGCTTTGTGGGGCTGCCCCTTGCAGCAACAGCCGATTCTATATCCCTGGCAGTTCGTGATAACATAAGGCAGAAGCTGCATGCTGCGCTGCTCGCACGCTCTCCTCTGTCCGCTGATCTCACTGGAGGCGGCGAACTGCTCACACTCGTCCTGGAAACAACGGATGGGCTGGACGACTTCTTCAGCCGTTTCTTACCGCAGTTGCTGGAGGCACTTGTCCTGTTGCCGTTTTTTTTCGCCATCGCAGCAGGTGCTGATTTTTGGACCGCCATGATTTTTCTCATCACACTTCCCATAGCTCCGTTTCTTCTTTATCTGATTGGGCGGCTCACACAGGCAGCCAGTGCAACACAATGGCTGCGCCTTACCGAACTCAGTCAGGGATTCGCCGAGCTTTTACGCGGTATGTCCATGCTAAAAATCTTCAATCGCAGTCATTCACAGCTGGCCTTGCTGCATACACTAAGCGAAGATTTCTCCGCTGCCTCTCTGCATGTACTGCGGTTGGCCTTTGTATCCGCTTTTGTACTCGAACTCATCACCACACTTTCTATTGCACTGATTTCGGTAAGTGTCGGCCTCAGGCTGCTCGCTGGCACTCTTTCCTTTGAGATTGCCTTTTTTGCTTTGCTCATCTCACCCGAATTTTATCGTCCCCTGCGTCAAAGCGGCATAGCCTTCCATGCTGGCATGAATGCGGCAACAGCTGCCAAAAAACTGTTATCCTTCATCCATATGCCGGATGCACACACAAGCACAGGCCAATACAGCATGCAAACACAGATGCCTCCCACTTTACGTTTCTCAGAAGTAAGTTATCATTATCCCGGGCGTGCAGCTCTGGTACTCGAAAAGCTAAGTTTCGACGTTCCCGCCGGCAGCTTCACAGTACTTACCGGCACCAGCGGTTCCGGTAAATCGACCGTGCTGCGCCTGCTTATGCAGCTCGATACGCCGCAAGATGGACATATATATATCAATCATTTACGACTCGCCAACATTGAACCGCAAAACTGGCATCAGCATGTCACCTATGTGCCACAAGAGCCGCATCTGTTCCGCGCAAGCCTGCGTGACAATGTAACTTTGTTTGCCAAAAGTGCTGATGGAGCAGCCGTTCAGCGAGCCCTGCAAGCCGCAGCGCTTACAGAGCTCGCTGAAAGCCCGGCCGGGGCAGACCGTATGCTCGGCGAAGGCTATGCCGCACTGAGTGCCGGACAAATGCGCCGACTCGGTCTCGCACGTGCTATATACCGCAGTACTCCGATACTATTGCTCGATGAAATCACGGCCGGTCTGGATGCAGAAAATGAGCGGCTTGTACTCGCGGCTATCATCCGGCTTTGCCATCGCCGCACCATCGTCATGGCTGCACATCGTCCATCTGTATTGAAGCTTGCTGACAAGATTATTTCCCTTGATGCCGGAAGAATTTTGCCAGATTCTGTACATTCCCACCAAACACAATCCGCAGGAGGGTTCCCGTCATGAAAAAATACACAGCCTGCCTGCAGCTTTTACATCTGGCTCCTCCTTCGTCTTTCCTGCCAGCGGCTTTTATGAGTCTCTGTTCTTCACTTGCAGCTATTATCCTGATGAGCGCCGCCGCCTGGATTATTGCCTCCGCAGCCCTGCATCCACCTCTTTATACTCTGGCTTTAGCCATCACACTGGTACGTGCTGCCGGCATAGGGCGCGCTATATTCCGATATCTGGATCGCTGGCTTTCGCATCGTGCTACCTTTCACCTGCTCACACGCCTGCGCGCACAGCTCTACCTTACAGCAGAAAAACTGTTGCCACTCAGGGAACCGGGTACCAGTCAGGGAGCTCTGTTGCATGATCTGACGGCTGGTATAGACTGTCTCCGCGATTTTTATCTCAAGGTCCTGGCTCCCCCGCTTCTTACATTACTGCTCACACTCTGTCTGTCCGCCTGCTTACTCCCCATAACGGTTATTCCTGCTCTCCTCCTATTTGCTGCCTGGTTTCTAAGCCTTTTGCTGCCAATTTTATCGGCCAATCACGCTGCTGCACAGGAAACAACTGCCGACAAAAGCTATCGGAGCCTGCTGCTCGATGTACTCGGCGGCCTCACGGATATTCAGAGCGCAAATGCACAGGCCATATTTCTCTGCCGATTAAATACAGAAGCCAGCTCCCTGACCAGCGCCAGGCAAAAGATTTGCCAGAAAAAAAACCTGGCAGACACTTTGGCCTCCATCGCCTGCAGCACCGCACTTGCAGGAAGCTTTGCCGCACTGATCCCATGTGTCGTGTCTGGTACAATGAGCGGCATCGAGCTCGCCGTATACCTGCTTGCCATACAAACGGTTCTTACTGAGTTTCAACCCCTGCCGGATGCTGCCAGAGCCTTCTCTCGTACCCTGGAAGCTGTAGCACTTCTTGAACCATCCCTCCCCCACACAGCATCAGTGATTCTGCCATCCTGCTGCAGCAAATCCCCCAAAGAAAAAAATGTTTTCCCAGCTATAGGGCTATCTGCTTCACCTCTTCTTTCAGCCGAGCAGATAACCTTTGCTTATAAAGGACAACCGCCTGTTCTGCGCAACCAGAGCTTTTCCATACAAAAAGGTGAAAAAATTGCGATTATCGGTGAAAGCGGCTCTGGAAAAACCACATTATTTCATCTGCTGTTACGCCTTTGGGAGCCAGACAGTGGTAAGTTCCTATTTGGCGACCATGCCTATACCGATTATACTATAGAGGAACTTCGTTCATTTTTTACTGCTTCTACACAGGATGGCTATATCTTCAGTGATTCCATACGCAGAAACTTTCTGTGTCTCCATCCCGGCATAACGGACAAAGAGATCTGGCACGCACTAGATGAAGCACAACTGTCCAAAGCTATACAAGCCCTGCCGCAAGGAATCGGCACGCCACTCGGCGAAAATGGAAGACTGCTGTCGGGCGGGCAGCGCCAGCGCTTCCTCATTGCCCAGGCCCTTGCCTCTCAGGCACCTGTTCTGTTGCTTGACGAACCTACCGCCGGGCTGGATAAAAAAACTGCGCACGACCTTCTCGATGTCCTGCTTGAACACCAAAAAGACCGTACGCTCATTCTCATTACACATGACCTGCCGTTGCTTTCCCGCATGGACAGGACCATCCACATCAGCAAAGCATAGAGCATCCGGCAGCTCTATGCTTTATTTTGTTTTACAGGAATCTCCATCCCCAAATTATACCCGCAAAATCATATCTGTAAGCAATCAATCTCCTGGTATTAAATCCTCATAGCTGTGTACACCGCATTTCATCATAATATTGTGGATGACAGCCTGTTCCTTTTTCCTTACCGCTTCGCGTGAAGATGCTGTGAGCACAAGCGTGGCAACCCACTGTTCCTGTTGTTCCGCCGCAGTAAAGCTTGTAATCGCTTCATCCGCACCGAAAAAATCCGCCTGATAATGCAATGGGCCGCAACAATCCATGATAGTTTCCCCGCATACCTTAATCCGTTCTTTTGTCACCAAAATATGCTCACAAAGCACATGACAATAGGGCTGCACAAATGTAGCGCCGCAGATATTTCCCTCCCTGGATCCTTCAACATAGGTTCTGAAGGGATTTATGGCACTCGATTTCATCGTTGCCATAAGTGTCCGTCCCGGCATACATGCATTCAGCCCGAGCATCTTCAGTACACCTTCATGCAAAATGGCCCTGATTTCCATGATACCATCCAATTTCCATTGATCTGCAAGCCGGACTGCATAATCCGAAAAGTTCTGCATAACCTCGACCGGAATAGCTGCCGGCGCCAATACACGTTTACAGCTATATGTCTCATCCATTTCCAGTTCTGTGACCTGGAGACTGCGGCACCTTCCATTTTGTGCCACGATTTGGAGTGTATACAACGGACCCTCCAAAAACTCTTGGATAACCCACTGCTTCAAGTCCTTATGCACAAAGCAAAAGGTGTTAAGCTCACGCTTCGTATACAGCTTACACACCTTATTATCGCTATTTTCTGCTGCTGGTTTTGCCATGATCGGCAGCCTGCAGTCCGGCCATGGCTTTGGCACAGGAATCCCCTGCGTAATGAACAGCTGCTCAGCACTCTTTATAGATGCATATACCGCATAAGCCTCCGGAACATACATTATTTTTTTCCCCAGCTTTTTTGCCGTACGATAAATATACTCCAGCACGGATGCATGCGCAATAGCCGGCACCACAAAATCAACCCCACGCAGCACGCACTCCAGTGCTCCTGGCTCAAAAACATCAAAGCAGTAAAAAAAATTTGCAAGGCCCCGCACCGGAGCATCCGCACGACGATCTACTGCCACGACGGTCCAGTTGGCCTTGCGCGCCAGATAAGCAGCTGCAACTCCCGGTAACTTTCCTCCCAAAACCGCCACTTTCATATATTTTCCTCCATTCCATATGCCAATTCAACCTCTTTTGCCTAAGTATCCTGCATGCTTAGGTGATACTGAACCACCTGCTGCGCATAACCTCCAGCGGCAATCCTCTCTATATATAAACAGCCCGTTTCCCAAAACTCTCAGTCTTGGGAAACGGGCCTCATTACTCGCTTCATGGATCATAACATTGCTTGCCTGTTTCATGCACTTCATTATAACACCAGGAAAACGCTTTATCAATAGAAGAAATACATATTTGCGCTCAAAGGCGCAGCCGTATTCCCGGCAGCAAAGCTCCCCCTGCAGGGGATTTCAAATCCAGCAGCCGAGACAGAAGCCCCGGGCGTTTCTCATCCTCTATAATATCCACATTCTCCTCATCGACACCAAGTCTTTCATACAGATAATCCAGCGCATCATAAAATGTACCAAACGCATCAATCAGGTTATTTTCCTTTGCTACCATAGCCGAAACGAACCGGCCATCTGTCATCTGTTCAACATTCCTGATCTGTCGGTTTTGCTGTACTAATGCAATAAATTCCCGATGTGCTTCTGCTGCCATATCCGAAAGGTATATATGCTCCTCCTGCGTCATGGGGCGCACCGGATTGCCTATATCCTTCATCTCCCCAGATTTGATAGTCGTATAAGTAACTCCCAGCTTCTGCGACAGTTCCGCATAATTTGGTATTTGCATTATGACACCGATTGAACCCGTAATTGACAGCCGGTTTGCGAAAATATAGTCGCAAGCGCTTGCTACCATATAAGCACCGCTGCAAGCCATGTCCGCAATAGATGCTACAACCGGTACACCCTTCTTCCGAATATCACCCACAAGCTCCGCCACCTCCTGGGAAGCTCCGGCCGTACCGCCCGGGCTGTCAATACGCAGCAGCACTCCCTTGATAGCATCTGCCTGTTTGATTTCATGCAGTGTCTCCAGCAATTCCTCTGTCCCATCTTGACGATTCAGCATATTTCCACTCTCCGAAGCTGCAATAGCTCCTGTAAGATGCACCAGTTGGATTTTGGTTTTTTTCTTAAAGAAATTTCTCATATTCTCCGACTCCTAAAATACACATTTGCAATATTGCATGTCTCTCTATTTTACTACGTATCCCCCAGCTATTCCAATACAGGTAAAATAAAAAAACTCTTCACAACGAATGTATTCCAGCGTCTCCCGGTACATCTTTCCAAAAAGCTTGGGGATTGTTAAGGTGCAAACTCATACATCATACTCCAGGCAATACCATAGGCTACTTGGCTTTCAGCGCCCAGATTCTCATTAACGCCATCTTCTGCCAAACCATCAAAACAGCCCCCTGTGCTGTTTTCAATGAGCGGTGTTTGCAGCACATTTTTTCCATAATACCACGCAAAAGCAGCATCAGCATACCTTCTATAAAGTGTTTTACCCGTGATCTTCCATGCTTCAAGGCACACAGCTGTCATTTCAGCCGCTTCCAGCGGCTGCTGATCAAATACAGCCCCTGCAGCTTCACCTTTCTCCAGCCACCCCTTACAGCCAACCGGTTGGAATATCCCCTGACGAAAAGTCTTCTCTATCAGAAAGTCAAGTGCCGCCAACCCTTCCTCAAAAATCTTCACATCTTTTTGCACCGTATAGACTCGTAACAATGCCCACGGCAGCAAAGCATTGCTGTAAGTAAGTTTCGATTCAAACCATTGCCAATCCACCTCGTGGTTCTTTTCAAAGGCTTGGCAAAGTGGTGCAATGAACGTTCCCAATTCTTGTGTTATTGCCCTATCTCGCAGCTGCGTCAATCCCAATAAAGCGTAAGCCCTGCCACGCAGGAATTTCATTTTGACTAACTGCGGCCAAGCCTTTTGCAGCATAACACGCATGAGTTTTCTGATTCCACAAGGCACTGCAGGTGCAATGACGGTCACCGCCATTGCCCACACACACCGTCCCTGACAATCATCAGATCCTTGGTCATCAAGCCATCGCCGATCATAAGACATGAAATTGCGAAACCTTCCATCGTCTTTTTGGGCACGCAGTAAAAAGCCTGCATACCGGTAAATCAACTTCTCATAACTTACTCGGTGGAACTGTTCATACAGCCTTACTGCCAGAATCAAGGCTCGGGCATTATCATCCGTAGTATAGCCATACCGCGGATCTGGTACCGTATATTTTCCATGCTGCAACATACCCGTATCATCCGTTAGCAAAAACAAGTATGCATCTTTATATTTTCTCATCATCCTGCCATATCTTCCCGCATCTGTCCCTGGAGCCCGCTAAAAACCCTTACATAGTCCCAGGCAACCTGTTCCCACAACATCGTTCTCCCCATTCTCTGCATAAGGTACTCCATCCTTGCTTTTTTCGCTGGATTTTGCAAAAGCTCCAAAATACATTGTGCCAGAGAATCTGCATCAGCGAACGCAGCCAGCAAACCGCGTCCTTGTGCCAGCATCTCCTTCGCATAACTGTACGGCGTTGAAACAATAGCCTTCCCATAGCCCGCAGCATAGGCCAGGGTCCCGCTTACTGCCTGCTCTCGGCACAGATATGGTGTAACATAAATGTCCGACAAAAATAAATAGTCCGCTATCTCATTCTTCGTCAGATATCTGTCAACAAAACGAACCTGTTTCTCTATGTCTAATAAAGAAACAAGCTTCTCCAACTTCTCCCTGTATGCCTCTCCAAAATTCTCTTTTACACAAGGATGTGTTCTTCCAAGAACCAGATAAATAATATCCGGATATGCTTTTGCGACTAAGGCTGCGGCCTGGATAGCATATTCAATCCCCTTCCCCGGGTTCAAAAGCCCAAATGTACTTAACACCGTTCGTCCTGCCAGCCCAGCCCTGCACTTGAGCTCCTCCTGTGTACCATTGGTTTGAATGAACGGCACACCATGCGGAATAACCTGAATCTTATCTGCTGGTATCCCGTAGATATTTATCAATAGCTTTTTACTAAATTGCGCCATCGTCACTATGTGATGACTCTGCCGCGAAAGTTCCTGCAATATCCGACGCTGATTCTTCGATGGTTTTGCCAATACAGTATGCAGCGTTGTAACCAGTGGTTTTTTCAGGTTTTGAGCAAAATCCAGAATATAGTCACCATCTCTTCCGCCAAATATTCCATATTCATGCTCAATAACTACAATATCCAGCATAGATTAATTAACTCTATATGCGGCTTTTCTATAGCTCGTACGTGACTTTTGTTCGATTTCCAATTTAACACGCGGACTATAGGACAATTTTTTACTGCACATCGCTATAATAACCGGCTTTTCTATACAAGGAAGCTTTTCCATTTCATGCACCAAATCCTGTGTAAATGTGGCAATACCACAGGCACGAGGCGGATACGTACTCACGAAACCAAGCTTTATATTCTTATTTCCCATAAATCCATCTCCTCTCAGCCGGCCCGTGAACAGGTAACGTTGCCTGTCAGTATCGCATGTTCATAGTTTCCCGCCTGAATGACAGAATCTGCCAAAACGACAGCATCATGTATTCTTGTTCCACTGCCAATTTCCGCCTTAGGCCAAATAACACAATGATCCAGTTCTGCTGCCTTATGTACAATGGTCCCCCCTTCCAAAACCGCATAAGGTCCAATAACACTGTAATCCTCTATACAGGTCCCACCCGCAATATAAACTGGTTCAATGATACTTGCATTCGATGCTATCGTTGCTCCACGGCATATTCCATAGACATTTTTTGAAAATTGTTCTTGTGAAACCAAGCTGCTCTTCCCAGACAAAACGTCTTCCTGGAATTTTAAATAATCTTCCGGTGTACCCAAATCGCGCCAATATGCTTTCTCGTAATAAAGTACCATACGAATATTTTTCTGCAACAAATATGGATAAACTTGTTTTTCTATAGAAATACATTTTTCAGCAGGAATTTCTTGTAATATCTGCGGTTCAAATAAATAAATTCCTGCATTAATGCGATGTGAATCCGTTTCTCCCAGCCTTGGTTTCTCGCGAAAAGCCGTGATACAGGAATCTGCATCATATTCCAAAACACCATATGCAGAAGGATCTTCCACCTCTGTGGCTGCTATCGTCACTGCCGCATTCTTTTTTTTATGAAAAGCCAGCATTTTCGTAAAATCTATATCACTCACAATATCTCCATTAAACATAAGAAATGTACTATCAAAAAGATGTGCGGCATTCCGAATTGCTCCTCCAGTTCCCAAGGGGGATTGTTCATGCACATAGGATATTTTCATGCCAAATGCCTGTCCATCACCAAAATACTCCTCAATTTTGTTGGGCAAATAACAAGTGCTGAGAACAATTTCATCTACCCCATAGGCTTTAAGTCTATCTATGTTCCTCGCTAATAATGGTTTACCGAAAATTGGAATCATTGGTTTCGGCAGCCTCTTTGTCATAGCCTTTAGCCGGCTTCCAATTCCGCCTACCAAAAATAATGCCTTCATTGTCAATTCCCCTCTCTGTAATTCCCTGCCTCCAGATACTTGCTAAAGCAGCACTTTTGCTTTAAACTGATTATCCGTCGGCATAACCTTACTAATCTGCCAAAAATTTTGAAAGTAATCAATCAGACTGGATGCATACGGCACCATGTATTAAACCCTTTCATCCATCATGTGCCTCCTTAAAAAACCAAAATATTATCAGCACTCATTTATTATGAGTGCTGATAATATTTTAGTTTTCTGTTAATAATTTGTCAAGTTTTTGCGAAAATTATTTTATTTTGCAAATAAAGACGCTTGCAACAAAAAATATCGTCAACCGCAAACAGCAGCTGACGATATGGCATTCTGATCTTCTTTTATCGCTAACCCCGATCATTCATCCAAAAAGCTCCAGTATTTCCGCAGCATCCGTTCCACGCCTTTCTCCTCATTGGACGCCGTGAGCTCATCTGCAACCTCCTTGAGAGCTTCGCTCGCATTCCCCATGGCAACACCTACACCCGCACACCGCACCATGGAAATATCACTGCCCTCATTGCCGATGGCCATACTCTGTGCCAAAGGCACCTTGAAATAGTCACAAAGCATCCGGACGCCGCTGCCTTTGCTCGTGCCTGCAGGCAGTATCTCAACACCAGACTCCAGGAATTCATAAGAAAGTGCCGCCACTTCATTGAGTAGCCTGCTTTTTTCATCCCTCTCCGTCTGGGTAAGATTTGGAATATAAATACGATAAAGATCTGCAAAGCCTGTTTCTTCATCAAAAGTTTTTTGCTCATAAGGCACGGACAAAATATCTGAATAACGCCTGGTTTCCTGCGTAACCCGGTTGACATAAAGATTGCTCTCACCATACGCCTTCCAGTAATATGCATCCATAGGAAATATCTTCCTGAGCGCACCATACGCATCCCAGGAAATTGTATTTTTGTACAGATATTTCTCCTGTTCCGGCCAGGTGATGCAGGTGCCGCAAAGCGCGGAAAGCGGCAGTTCTTCTAATCCAAGCTTGCGGTATTCCGGCAGCATAGCCCGCACCGGTCTGGCCGAAGACAGCACCACCCGTACCCCATGCTTTACCAGCTTATGTATAGCCTCAACCGTACTCTCCGGGATCTCCCGGGCATCCGTGAGCAGTGTTCCATCCATATCCAAAGCCAAAAATTTTATATTTTCCTGCATCCACATATTTCCCCCTTTAATAACTACCAATGATATTTTTCTCCACGATTAATCTTGAATGTCCGATAAATCTGCTCAACAAGCAGAAGCCGTACCATTTGATGTGTAAAGGTCATACGCGAAAACGAAAGCCTTTCGTCCGCTGCCGCACGTACCTGTTCGGATAAGCCAAAAGCTCCACCAATAAGAAATGTAATGTTGCTGCGCCCATCAATGCCAAGGCGATTGATTCGCACCGCCAGTTCCTCGGAAGAAAATTCCTTGCCATAGACATCGAGCACGATAAGATAGCTCCCGGAAGGCACCTGGCGCAAAAGACGTTCCCCCTCAGCCGTGAGCGTTTTTTTCTTTTCTGCCTCTGAGGGGGAGTCCTTCATCTTTTCCTCATGTATTTCTATGATGTCCATCTGCGCAAAAGGCACAAGCCGTTTCATAAACTCAGCTATACCCTGCGAGAGATATTTTTCCTTGATTTTTCCTGCTGCCACAATCGTAATCTTCATTAATTGTTATCCTGTGGCATTTCTTCAAGTACGATATCTATTGTATCCGTTTTACCATCGCGCTGATATTGCACCTTCACCGTATCGCCAACCTTGTGCGAAGCTACCGCGGCACGCAAATCGGCAACAGTATTGACCGCGGTATCATCAATCTGCAAAAGCACATCACCACGCTGGAGTCCGGCCTTGCCGCCTGGGCCATTCAACGTAACATTCTGCACATATACACCTGTATCTATATTGAGCTGATATCCCTGACGTGCTGCCGATTCCTTATCAAATACACCTACACCAAGATATGGACGAACAACATGTCCATTAGCCATGAGCTGATCCACTACATCGCGTACTGTATTGATAGGAATTGCAAAGCCCATGCCTTCAACACCGTTCGCCGCTACCTTGGCACTATTGATGCCGATGACCAAACCATCTGCATTCACCAGTGCTCCGCCGGAATTTCCCGGGCTGATGGCCGCATCCGTCTGAATAAGCTTCAGCCGTTTTTCCCCAATATCAAGTGTACGATTGAGCGCACTGATTACCCCTGCTGTGACACTCCCCTGAAATTCAAGACCCATAGGATTTCCAATGGCAATCGCCGGTTCACCTACCATGATGTCATCCGAATTGCCAAAGGATGCCGCCGGCAAATCCTTCTCATCGACTTTTACGACCGCAATATCCGTAATTTCGTCGGCCCCTACAATCTTCCCCTGGACCGTTCGTCCATCTGAAAGCGATACAATAATTTCCTTAGCGCCGCTGATTACATGATTATTCGTTACAATATATCCATCACTGCGAAAAATAACCCCTGAACCGACTCCCTGTTCCACCTGCACCTGATTATTGAACCAGTCACGTGCCATGGCCTTGTTTGTAATTCCCACAACCGCTGGTCCAACTGCCTTTGCAGCCTTCACAATCGGCGTGTTGCGCGCATCCGATACTGTCCCGGATGCGCTTGTATGGGATGATTCAGGAATACCGGCACTCGTGTTCCCGCGGGCATTGCTGCTCGTACATCCCGTAAAAAGCACTGCGCCGATGACAAAAACACCCACGAGTGCCGAAACATATGGTTTCCAATGTTTAGTCCAATTTATCATAATAGGTTCCTCCTTATTAAAATATCGAGTTCTGATTTCCCCTCAAAGGCTCACGATCTCCTCCTGGGAAGCCAGTTGTAATTCAATGCCTGTCTGCATGCCCTGCTCGGTCAGGATATCTCTGACAGTATCCCTGGCCAACAATGGCCGGTTATTCTTTTCGCTCAGATGCGCCAGGAAAACCTTAGGCGGTTTTTCTTTGAGCCGCACCAACGCCCAGGCTGCATCACTGTTCGAAAGGTGTCCGCGATTGCTCATTATGCGCCGTTTCAATGGCCAGGGATAGGAACCATTCTTCAGCATATCCGGATCATGATTCGCTTCAAGTACCAGGACATCAGAGGATTCCATCGCCGCCTGTACACTGCTTGTCACAAAGCCAAGATCCGTAGCAACCGTGAATTTCTGACTCCCCTCAATCGTATAGCCTACAGGATCTGCCGCGTCATGCGAGAGATTGAATGCTCCCACAGATACACTGCCAATCCGAAGAAAATCTCCAATATCATGGAAGCACTCCTGTGGTATGTCCTGCACACAGTACATAGAACGAAATGTATCTGACCGGGTAAAAATCGGCAAATGATATTTGCGGCTAAGGGTCACCAGCCCTTTGATATGATCCCGGTGCTCATGCGTAATAAAAACTCCGTTGATAGAAGCAATATCCACAGCAAGTGTTGCCAGCCCTTTTTGTATTTGACGGGCGCTGATGCCCGCATCAACAAGAAAGCGCATGCCATCCATTTCTACAAAAATAGAATTGCCCTTACTGCCACTCGCCAGTACTGAAACCCTCATAAATTGCCTCCCCACTCCTGTCCATTTTCACTTCAGAGAGCTTCCTTACTTAAGTATAGTACGAAGGCCATCTGTAAAAATCCTGTAAGAATACTAATTTGCTAAAAAAATCAAAACTCCTGCAAAAAAAAATTGGAGCGCACTGACGCTCCAATTTCCCTCCCAAAAAATTCAATGGATTTTTTGCATTTTCTTTTGACAGTCCGGACAAATCCCATACAAATAAAACTGTTTGCCTGACAATCTATAGGCCGTCTTTGCCGCAATTTTCTCCAAAAATTCCGCATCATCGACACCGAAAATATCATCAACACGGCCACAGGTCATGCAATGCACATGCGGGTGGCTGTCCGTATTTGCGTCATAACGGAAGCTTTCCTCCCCCACGTTGAGAATCTGTACAAGCCCAAGCTCACTCAGGATATCGAGTGTTTTATACACGGTAGCCAGACTCATGGTAGGATATTGCGGCTGCAGTTCATTGTAAATCGTCTCGGCATTCGGATGCACGGTCGTGTTGCTAAGCACTTTATATACAGCCAGACGCTGCGGGGTAACCTTAAAGCCCTTTTCACGCAAAAGATCCGTCACTTCTTTTTCTTCCAACATATGTGTTTCACCTCCCATACTATATACACAATCTTTCGTCAATAAGCATTTTCCATTATAAGATATTCCTAACAAATATATGTATCTTCCTTGAGTTTATTTTACTAGACAACCCGCCTGCTTGTCAATAATATTCGTACGAAAATCGTAAGTATGTTATAATAACTATGTTTTAAAATGTATTAACCAAATTGCCAGAAAGCAGGTGCTTTTTTTATGTTAACAGAAGACATCGGCAGAGTCATTGCTGCCGAGATACATATCAAGCCAAAACAGGCTGAAGCGGTTATAACCCTCCTTGACGAAGGAAATACAGTACCATTTATTTCCCGTTATCGTAAGGAAGCCACCAGTGAACTTGATGAAGAACAGGTACGTACCGTAGAAGAACGCCTCACCTATCTCCGGAATCTCGTAAAACGTCAGCAGGATGTACTCGGAAAAATTGATGAACAAGGCAAGCTTACCGGCGAACTCCGCACAGCCATCGAAAAAACAACGAAGCTGCAGGAACTTGAGGACCTTTATCTGCCATACAAGCAGAAAAAACGCACACGGGCCCAAATCGCACGTGAAAAAGGTTTGGAACCGCTCGCCGCCGCCATATTGCTGCAGTCGGAAACGAAGGGAACTGCCGAGGAAGCCGCAGCGGCTTTTATTGATGCGGAAAAGAGCATTGCCACGGCGACAGATGCCTTGGCAGGCGCTTCAGATATCGTTGCTGAAACCATCATGGAAGATGCTTCCCTGCGCCAGAGAATTCGCAAACATCTATGGCAGGCCGGTGAAATATGCACCGAGCTCGATGAAAGCGGCGAAGACAGCCAGACCTTCCTCATGTACGCCGAATATCATGAACCCGTCCGCACTTTGCCTTCACACCGCATCCTCGCCATCAACCGCGGTGAAAAAAAAGGCTGCCTCAAAGTACGTTTGGTAACGGACCATGAGGCGAACTGTCAAAAAATATATGACGGCATTTATCGTCAGCCGTCTATTTTTAGTGAACAGTTACGGCTTGCTGTGGAAGATGGCTATAAACGTCTGCTCTTCCCGGCCATGGAACGTGAGATTCGTTCTTTGCTTACAGAAAATGCCGAAAAGCAGGCCATCCACATCTTTGGCGTGAATCTCCGCCAGCTTTTATTGCAGGCACCACTTACCGGCCATACTGTAATGGGACTTGACCCAGGCTATCGCACGGGCTGCAAGATGGCAATCGTCGATGCTACCGGTCATGTACTTGAACATGGTGTCCTCTATATCACAATGAGTGAGGACGCGCAGCAGGCCGCCGCTAAAAAAACCCTGGAGCTCATCCAAAAACATCATGTGACTCTCATTTCTATCGGCAACGGTACGGCTTCCTATGAAACAGAAGAGTTCACTGCCAGACTTATCCGCGACAACAAGCTCGACGTGCATTATCTCATCACAAGCGAAGCCGGTGCCTCCGTATATTCGGCATCCAAACTTGCCAAAGACGAACTGCCGGAATATGACGTCACCATCCGTGGGGCTGTCTCTATCGCCCGCCGCATCCAGGATCCACTGGCAGAACTCGTAAAAATCGATCCGCAGGCGATTGGTGTCGGCCAGTACCAGCATGATGTCAACCAAAAGGAACTTACAGGCACTCTCGATGCAACCATTGAATCTGCCGTCAACCATGTTGGTGTCGACCTCAACACCGCGTCCATAGCGCTGTTAAAGCATATCTCCGGAGTCAATGCATCCATTGCCCGGAACATCGTGACTTACCGCAACGAAAACGGTCGTTTCCAAAACCGCCGTGATCTTTTAAAAGTTGCACGTCTCGGCGACTCCGCGTTCACCCAATGTGCGGGATTTTTGCGCATCAGCGGTGGCAGATCGCCTCTTGACAATACACCGGTGCATCCGGAATCGTATACGCTGGCGGAAAGGATTCTGCAGGAGCTACACTGTACGATGGATGACCTGGCCGATAAGCAGCAACTGGCTTTTCTGCAGGCCAAACTGAAGCTGGTCGATGCCGCCGAAGTTGCCGAGAAGCTCCATGCCGGTCTGCCAACTGTACGTGACATCCTCGATGCGCTTGCCAGACCGGGCAGAGACCCGCGTGAGGACCTGCCTGCGCCGCTTACGCGCAAAGCCATTGTGAAGCTCTCTGAAATTCAGCCTGGTACACTTATGCGCGGTACAGTGCGTAATATCACCGATTTTGGCGTATTTGTCGATATTGGCATCAAGACTGCCGGCCTCATTCACATTTCCGAGCTCAGTCAAAGACGTGTGAAGCATCCGCTTGATGTGGTATCGGTTGGCGACATCCTCACCGTCATGGTCATACATGTCGACGAAAAGCGCGGCCGTATCGGCCTGAGCCTCAAACAGGTCCCCAAGGAGGCCAAGGCATGACAAAGCTTCAGGATACGATAAAGAATATCCATCCGATTGATCCAGCTGCTATTAAAGCGATTCATGCGCAACTGTCCAAAAAAATGTCCAACGCTGCCGGTCTCGGCTGTCTTAGGGATATCCTCGTACGCTATGCCGGCATAACCAAAAGTAATGCCATAGCAAAGCCAAAAAAATACACCGTTATATGCTGCGCGGATCATGGTGTAGCTGAAATGAAGGTCAGTGCCTACCCGCCGGAAACAACTTTACAAATGACTGCCAACTACCTCATTTCCCGCGGCGCTGCGGCCAATGCCCTGGCGAATTTTGCTGAATCCGAGCTGTTCGTCGTCGACCTCGGCATCGCTACAAATACCGAACATCTGCCAGGACTTATCCAGCGTAAAATTGCCTTTGGCACTAAAAATTCTGCCAAAGGCCCGGCGATGACAAGAGCACAGGCCATCAAATCCATTGAAACCGGTATTGAAATTGCCGACACCTGCTGTGCCCAGGGTTGCTGTTGTTTCCTTCCCGGTGAAATGGGTATTGCCAATACAACCTCAAGTGCCGCTATCGCAGCGGCATTTTGCGGTCTTACACCTGAAGAAGCCACTGGCCGCGGCACCAATATTTCTGATGCACGCCTCAAAATAAAAATTGAAGTAGTCCGCCAGGCGTTGTCCGTTAATGCACCGGATTCCGAGGACGGACTTGATGTTCTTATGAAGGTGGGCGGCTTTGAATTAGGCTGCATTGCCGGCATTATCCTTGGTGCCGCAGCCCACCATGCCTTTGTGATTCTTGACGGCTTCAATACGGGTGCCGCAGCTCTCATTGCCCAGTCTCTTTGTCCGGATATCACAGACTTTCTCTTTTGCTCCCATATCGCTGCTGAGCCTGCGCACAAGGCCGTACTCGAGAAGCTTCGCCTCACACCTTATATGGATTTAAAGCTCCGTCTGGGAGAAGCCATTGGCTCATCGATTACCGGCAACCTCCTGGATGCTGCCGTAGGAGCCTATGAGAGCCTTACCGTGCCGGAGGAGGAACAGCTTGCCGAAAGCGCGCTTTTCTTTCATGAGGTCATGCCCCCTGCGGCGCCTCCTTTGAGTGACAAGACCTTCGATTTTTATCTGCGCACACTCCCCAAACTCAGCAAAAGAGCCATGGATAGTTGCCAGCTCCGTCTGGACAATCTTGCCAAGCCCATTTACTGCCTGGGCTATCTCGAACAACTCGCCGTAGAGCTTGCAGGCATACTGGACGATGAACGTCCCCCGCTGGGGCTCAACCGGGCACTCTTGTGCTTTACAGGCATAGGAGCGCTCAGTGCTACACAGCGCCAGCTCACCTCTGCTTTTGCTTGTCATGCAGACGCAGAAGTAACGATTGGGCATCTGCGTCACGACAGACCGCCTGCCGAAGCCTTTGATTTTGGACGTATGGTTGCCGAAGATATCACACTTTCTGCACCACTTCTTGCCGTAGCTCTGGCAGAATCCTCTGCCTCTGATATCTGCGGCACCAAAACCGCAGCGATCAAATCCGCCCTGTGCCGTGCAGACGGTTCACTGCGCTACAGCGCGGCAGAATTTCTCCAATACGTGCCAAAACCATTGAAGTCTGATGTATCGGCACTCATCGGAGCCATGATTGCAGCTGCCCACAATAATTCACTGGTCATTCTGGACAACGAGGCCACAGAAATCATCGCCCGCTATGCCGAACTGCTTTGTCCGGATATCAAGCCCTATATCCTGCATACACAGCCTGCGCTGCTGCGTCTTAATATGACCACAGGCGGTGGCTGTATCGCCTGCCTTGGCCTCCGCGTAGTTGATGCGGCACTCCATGTTCTCAACGATATGAAGACTTTCGCCGAATCCCGGGTATCCGCTGCCAAGGATGGTCCAGGTGCGGGGCGGCAGCAGGAATAGAGCTGCTTTTTATCAGTTGACTATTGGGTACGGATAAGCTACAATATGAACCATGCAGAAATAAAGAAGTACTGTACAGTGCTTCTTTATTTTTTCTGACTGCCGTTACGGACTGCCTGTTGTCCATATACGGAAAAAGGAGGGATACCATTTCTTACGGAAAAGATATTTACATCTTAGCGCTTGCTCTTGCTGCGGCAAGAGGACGAGGAAGAGGTTGTCGAATTTTCAGCGGATGCCTCTCGGTCAGGCCTGATCGAAAAAAACTGTCAAAACCATTGGGCAATCAATGGGACAAAGCAGCATACAATGGCCAGAAAACAGGAACACGAAAATTTATGAAATAAAATTTTGGAGGTTCTTGAATTATGTGTGGTATTGTTGGATATGTAGGAACAAACCAGGCTACGCCATTCCTTATTGAGGGATTGACCAAGCTTGAATACAGAGGCTATGATTCAGCCGGTATCGCTGTTTTTGACGGTGAAAAAATCATCGTGGAAAAAAGCGTCGGCAGACTTGCTTCGTTAAAAGAAAAAATCGCAGGGCATGTGCCGCAAGGCTTAATCGGTATCGGCCATACGCGATGGGCAACACATGGTCGTCCATCGGATCTCAACGCACATCCGCATACGGATTGCTCTGGTGATTTCGTTGTTGTCCATAACGGTATCATCGAAAACTATCTTTCCTTAAAAGAAAAGCTCATCAAAAAAGGACATGTATTCAAATCAGAAACAGATACAGAGGTAATCGCTCATCTTTTGGAAGAACTTTATAAGGGAGATTTTGAAGCGGCTGTACGTGAAGTGTTAAAGCGCATTGATGGCTCCTATTCTCTCGTATTCATGTCCAGGAACGATCCGGATAAACTTATCTGTACCAAGCAGGATAATCCACTTGTCATTGGGCTGGGCGACGGTGAGAATTTCATAGCCTCGGATATTCCGGCTATTATCACGCGTACACGCCGTACTTATATCCTCAATGACGGTGAAGTGGCTGTAGTAAAAAAGGATTCAGTATGGATTACGGATCGTGAGGGAATTCCTGTAACAAAAAAAATATTTGAAGTAAACTGGAACGCCGAAGCTGCTGAAAAGGGCGGCTATGAGCATTTCATGCTCAAGGAAATCCATGAGCAGCCTAAGGCTGTCCGCAATACTATGTCGCCTCGTATTGCCAAGGATGGGGCTTCCATCGTCATGAGCGAACTTAAGTGGACACGTGAGTACCTGGATTCATTTGAGAAAATTTTCATTGTGGCCTGTGGTACGGCTTATCACGCCGGGCTCGTCGGCAAATATTATATTGAAAAACTGACGCGTATCCCTGTCGAGGTTGATATTGCTTCTGAGTTCAGATACCGCAGTCCCATTATCAATGACCGTACGCTCATGATGGTTGTGAGCCAATCCGGCGAAACAAGTGATACGCTTGCCGCACTCAAAGAATCCAAACGGCTTGGTGCCAGAACGTTGGCCATTACCAATGTCGTAGGCTCTTCCATCGCTCGCGAGGCAGACCAGGTCATCTATACCTGGGCCGGTCCGGAAATTGCTGTCGCGTCCACCAAGGCCTATACAACACAGCTTATTACGATGTTCATGCTCGCCGTCTATATGGCGGGGATCAAGGAAACCCTCGCTCCTGAACGCACAAGGGAGCTGATTGCCTGCCTGCGTGAGATTCCTGCACAAATCAGTGAAGCACTGGAGGATGTCGAGCCTATCAAGACCTTCGCCAAAGAATATGGTTTCAATGAAGATGTATTCTTTATTGGACGTTCTCTGGATTATGATGTTGCTATGGAAGGTGCGCTGAAGCTTAAAGAAATTTCCTATATCCATGCGGAATCCTATGCGGCTGGAGAGCTTAAGCATGGTACCCTCGCTCTGATTGTAGAAGGTATTCCGGTCATCGCACTGGCCACACAAAAAAGTGTTTATGAAAAAACCTTGAGCAACATCAAGGAAGTCAAAGCACGGGATGCCATAGTCATTGGTATCGCTGCGCAGGACGATAACGAACTCGAAAAATATGTAGATCACGTCATAAAAGTACCGCAGACCGATGAGTTGCTCATCCCGATCCTAGCGGTCATTCCCCTGCAGCTCTTAGCTTATTATGCTGCTATTACCAGAGGCTGTGACGTCGACAAACCGCGTAATCTGGCGAAGTCCGTAACCGTCGAATAGATTTCGGCTGCATTGAAGAGGACTGCCTTGCGGTTATGAAAGCCCAATGTGCTTTCATAATCACGAGACAGTCCTTTTTGTAATAAATAGCATTCTACTTATTGCCTGGCCTTCATGCAACTTTAATATTTTTCTGATACACTGGATTATAGAGTATAGGCATCCGGCAATCAAAGAATACCTTACCATGGATTCGCGGTAATTTTCAGAGTCCGGACTTTTGGAACACGGACGGGAAGGAGAACATCATGGAACATATGCTTCGGAAGATCATTTATATCAGCTCTGCCATAGCGGTTATAGCACTGGCACTTAGTTTTACTATCCTCCATCCGGCTTTATCCCATCAAAGCAGCCATATGCATAGCAAACTGGCAAAATCCATTGATGTTTATTATGACCCTGGAATACAGCCACAGTCCATTACCAGATACACGGCTAAGCACCCGGCAGCCAGCAATACGTTTCTTATCTGGCACAATGTATCGGGAGCCGTCTATTATGAATTAGAACTGCTATCTGCTCCACCAGAGCAGGAAAATAACATTACATTGTCTTCAAAGCACCATTTATTCAGTACCAAGGAAATCTACACGAATGGCTGGCAGACAGATCTCACGCCCTATCTCAATGAACCGGCACTTTATTGGCGCGTGCGGGCAATTGATTTTTTTGACCGCCCAGTCGGCGCATTTTCCACTGCAGAACGTATCTATATGGATCCCGATATACATGTCCCGGATAAGCCTCTGCTCAACCCCTTTGACCGGAGCCCTGATTTCCAGCAACCGCTCTATCCCGTTTACGATTGGATTCCGCTGCATGACCCAACACTCCACTATGAGGTTGAGCTGCTTTCCGCCCCGCCAGAACAGGAGAACAATACCCTCCCCTCCAGCTATCGCATCTGGCACAGCGACATCACAGATTCTGCCAGCTATTATGATAATCTGCCTCGTACAACTGCCGGCGACTACTGGTGGCGTGTACGTGCCGTTGATAGCGACGGCAATACCATCGGTGTTTACTCCGACGCACAAAAAATGACTATACATCCTTTAGAGAACACGATCCTGGCCGCAGCCTTTGGCGACAGCATCACACATGGCGGGGGTGCACTCTCCTATTCACCGGCAAATGCAGAATACAGCTACGAATCTTATCTTGATTTTCCGGCATTGAACCTTGGGCGCAGCGGCGATACTGCCCGTATGTCAGAAGAACGATTTGACTCGGATGTGCTTCCTTTTCATCCGCAGAACCTGCTGATTCTTTGCGGTTCCAACGACTTACGTGATGGTTCCACCTCGGCGGAAGACATCATCCTGGAACTGCAAAAAATCAAATTGAAATGTGAGCAGAATGGCATCCGCCCGATCTTCCTTACACTCATGCCAATCAATCCAGAAAACATCTATCATGCTTTTCAAACGGAAACCGACGAAGGCTGGCATGAAAAGCTGGCTACCGTAAACCGCTTCATTCGTACCCAGCCATACTATATCGACCTCGAACCACACTTCTACAACCGTTCAGGGGAACTGGCCAGAAAATATGCTACAGACGGCCTGCATGGTGATATAAAGGGCAAGCAGCTCATGGCGCAGATTATCAATGACCATCGCTATCTTTTGCAAAATACATGAACACACAACACAAAAGCCAATTCAAAAGGATTGGCTTTTGTGCTGTACGTTTCCCGGACTACAAATATTTCTGCTTGCTTCTTTGCACTCCTCATACACTTACTGGAAATTTTAAATATTTTTAAAATATAAGAGGAGTTTCCCTTCATTTATCGAAATAAGCCTCTATAACTAAGAAGGAGGGACTATAATATGGCTTTGATTGATTGGAGTCCAAACTTTTCCGTAGGCATCGCACAGCTTGACGATGAGCACAAGCAGCTGATCAAAATGATTAATACCTTGCATGATGCTATGAAACAGGGTAAGGGACGTCAGGCCTTATTGCCTTTGCTGGACGAACTTACAGACTATGCGCTGAACCATTTTGCACATGAAGAAAGCCTCATGGTACAACACAAGTATCCCGAATATGAACAGCATAAAAAAATCCACGCTGATTTTGCCAAAAAAATTTCCGAATACAAAAAATTGCACGACCAGCAACTATTATCCGCGAATCAGTTATTGAATATCCTGCGTGATTGGCTCATCAGCCATATCTGCAATACAGATAAAATGTATGGCCCCTTTTTACAGGATATACCTACAACATAAGAATCCAATTTCCTTTGTAAAAAAGGCTTAGGCTAGTTACTGATTTTATATATAAAGAAGGTGATGTGTCTTAGAAAAACTGATTTTTCAATCATTACAGCAAAATCCACCGGCTGCACCGGTGGATTTTTTTATTTACCCATAAACTCCTGCTAATAACAATTTTGTTTAAAGAAAATGACCTGCACAACCGTTTAACCATCAAACCCTAAACTTATGTACTTCCTTTTGCAGATCCTCCGCCATCTTGGCCAGATGCTCACTAGCAGAAGCAATCTCCTCTACGGAAGCCGACTGCTCTTCGGTAGCAGCTGATATCGTCTGTGTTCTTTCTGACGTATGTTTGCTCTCTTTTTCAATATCATCGACTGCATTGACTACGTTTTGTGCACCACTGCTGATTTCCTGGATAGAGGCTGAAATTGCATGGATTTCCTGCGTCATTTTGCGTACCATAGCCAAAATAGCATGAAAGCTTTTACCAGCTGCGGATACGACCTGCGTACCGGTCTCAACCTCTGCCTTACCGTCATTCATAAAGGTAACTGCATCATCTGTTTTGGCCTGTACATCGTGAATAAGCTCCGTAATCTGCTTGGCAGCTTCCTGTGACTGTTCCGCCAGTTTTCTGACCTCTTCCGCCACCACGGCAAAACCCCGTCCGGCTTCTCCTGCCCGCGCGGCTTCAATAGCCGCATTGAGTGCCAACAAGTTGGTCTGCCCCGAGATATTGGAAATCACATCGACAATCTGCCCGATTTGCTTGGATTTTTCTTCTAGTTCTGTAATTACATCGCCCGTGGCTTTGGTCTTATCTTCTATCGTAGCCATCTGACTCACAGCTTCCTGAATCGATGTTTCACCATTATTTGCTGCCTGTGCAGTTTGCTCCGCCGAACGCGATACCGTATCCGTATTTGCCGATACCTGCTGAATCGCAGCTGTAATCTGTTGTGCTGCCTCATCCGTATGATCTGCCAGTTTCAGTTGCTTTTCCGCTCCGGTTGCTACCTGAGCAACCGAATCCGCTACCTGTGTGGATGCCTGTGCGGACTGCTCCGCATTAGCCGTAAGTTCTTCCGATGAAGCCGCCAGCTGCTGTGCTGTATTTGTCAAATGGTTCATCAACGCCCGGATATGGTTCTTCATTTTTTCCACTGCCCGGGAAACTTCACCAAATTCGCTGCGATCCTCCAAGCTGCTTTGGCTGACATTTTTTGAAAAGTCTCCGCTGGAAAGAATCGTAAAATATTCTACAAAGTCATGCAAACGCGTAGTAATCTGCCTGACAATCAACCAGCCCAATAACGACAGCAACAGAAAAATCAATACCACGATAGCGATAAAAAGCTTCATCGAAAACGCAAACTCAGTCTCACTCTGTTGGTTCATCTGTTCTGCTTCCTGGCTGACTATCTTGGAGAATGCACCCAGATCGTCGGTTGCTTTATCTGCCAAGGCTTTACCATCCTTTAGAAATAGACTGAACGCCTCTTTATCCTGATTATGTGCCGCCATCTCAACTACTTTGTTGCGTACCGTCCGATAAGCAGCCATTTCTTTTTTGATATTTTGAAAACGTGCCCTGTCTTCCTCTGTCAAAGGCAGCTTCTCAAAGTCATTCATATCTTCATCGAACAAACTGGCTCTTTTTTCAATATCATCGAGCACTGTTTTCGACAAGGCCGGATCCTCTGTAACCATCAGCGCGTACATATCGGCCTCCACCTTGCGTATCTGTGCCCTGCCATCATTGATATATTGTACCGACATCAATTTTTCCTTATACATTTTTTCCAACGTATTGTTAGAACCATTGAGGAAATAATAGCTTACACCACTAAGCAGCAGCAATGCCCCCAAAGCAGCCATAATCAGTAAAATAATCTTTTTCCCTACATTTAAATTGTTTATCCAACCCACAAAAATCTCTCCTTGTCTATATTTGATACTTGTCTTATAAATCAGCCTGATGCTTTGTCAGCAATCCCTTACTTACATAAAGCAAGCCGCTAACGGTGGCTCAGACAGGATTTTCTGCCATGAACCTGTGTCGCAGAGAACAACCATATACAATATATCCTGTTCCCATTGAAAATCCATAAACAATATTTCTTTCAACGGATACTGCTGGTTCAAAAAAGAGAATCTTACGGCCTCTTCAGCCAACCGCTTTGTGGCCTTGGCAAAAAAGCCTTGTGCCTCCTGTGAATCTCTTTGATATCTCTTCCAAAAGGTCGAAGTAACTCCACGGATCACGATAACCGCAAAGGTTTCATTCATGGTAATGACAATGACGGCCTCCGGTCCCCGCACATTCTGTTGCCGGTAATATTTCGATATGTCGGCGGCAATCGCTTCATCATAATTTCCCTGTGCTCTTCCTAAATGCTTAAATATATTTTCTCCATAAAGCGTAAGTGACATCGTATAACTCAGTTTTTTCTCAACACGCGGCTCAAACAGGTGGTAGTGTCGTACCTTAGCCGCATAATCTTTTTCCTTCTTCGGTAAAACATAGGTATGGATTGCATCAGAAAAAAATGGATAATATTTTTTTAATTTGATATATTCTTTTCCTGCTTCAACCAAAGCCACTTCCCACTTTGAAAATTTTTCTATGTAAAGGACTAATTCTATTTGTCTGCATACAGTTAAATGCTGCAAATCGAAAAGACGGGAAAACTGATACTTCTGACAAAACTCATGACGCAGCTTTAAATGATAATCCATAACATTCCCCACGGATTGCAAGTATAAATTTTTTTTTTAGCAAATTCTTTCCCCCTTTAATCTCTATTTGATTTTCATTTCCAGCTGTGTAAAACCGCTGAAGCTATTTATCGTTCCCTGATTATATAATATCGTACCCCCTGACATCCTTATACAGCCATTCTGTTGAGCAAAAATTTCCAGGCCATAACAAAAAAAGACACCTGTATCTCCCAGATACAGGTGTCCAAACAGCCCAGGTATACACCTACTTATTTGACTCCACTGAACCATTCTGTTATAAAAATCATATTTATTCCATACCTCTAGCGAACAAAAGCTGACAGCCTCCTGCTCCCAACAAACCAGCCAGGCTTGCAGCAACACGATTACTATCCTGTAGATAAAAGAGCCTAAACTTTAAATATTATCCTTGATGCTTTCTTATTCTATCATAGAAAATTTCACATTTCAAGATTACGTCTATGTTTACCAGAATACCATCGCGCCTCTGACAGCTCGTTACGCCAAACCAAACCGAACAACAAGCTATATGCCCAATTCAATATTTTGAATAAGGCGGGTCAAATTATCCAGCTTTCTTTCCGTAGCAACATTGATTGACTTGATGTCTTCAATGGATTTCGTTGAATGCGTGATATGCTCAATGCTGTCTGTCAGGCTAACATGCAGAGCGCCTACCTCCTGCGAAAAATGCTCTTCAAAATCTTTGATTTTCTCCTCAAAAGTCTTATTCTCCATAAGTATCTTGTCAATTTCTTCCACATCGGAAAGTAATGTACGAATTGCCTCATCTGAACTATGCAAACTTTCCTGGGTACTCTCTGAAAGCTTCCGCACTTCCTGAGCGACGACAGAAAAGCCACGACCTGCCTCCCCGGCACGTGCCGCCTCAATCGCAGCATTCAATGCCAAAAGATTGATTTGAGAAGAGATAGCCGTGATCATCTTCATGACCTCATTGATTTTCTGTGTGCTCTGATTGAGCAAGTCAAGCTTAGGCGTAATCGTACTGCTGTGTTGCATAAGCTGATCAAATATTTTTGCCTGCCGTCCGATACCATCGGATAATGCATGGATAGAAGATTGGATAACCTCGACATCCTTGGAGGTTTTTAAGACGAGCTGAAGCATTTCCGGCAGTTTTTTTTGAAATTCTTTAAAAATATCAATAATTTCATTTTTGAGGAACTCAATCTGTTGCTGCCGCGCAATCGTACGATTAAAGAAAAATTCCTGACAAGCCGCATAATGGATGGCAAAGGTATCTATATAAGCATCAACAAAATGATTTCCCCCACTCACATTATAAAAAAACACCGCTGTAAGTGTCTCATTGACATGCAGTCCGCTGATTTCACCAAAGCTTGAAAATCCGGCCACCGGCACACGATCAAACAGATGTACCTGCCCAATTTCTTCCGGGTAACAAAGCCTGCGCAAAATGCAGTCATTCAAGATACCGCCAATAGGCTCCGGTTTATTTTGCGCATAGCGTCCAAGCTCTGTATGCAGCGTTTCCAAAAAAGCTGTTCGCTTTAGAAGATAGAGCTTCTCTCCGGCCAGTACGTCACAAAAGAAGCTGATATGATCGGCCTTTTCGTCAATGGCCGCAACTGAACGGATATAATTCTCACCACGCACATCAATTGCCAGCGTATATTTTTGCAGAACATGCGATAGTTCCGGAACCGTCTGGCAGTTCAATCGCTTTTTCAGGCTGGCAATGAAGGACATCGACTTTCCGTTTTCGTCCGCCACAGTTTCCACATAACGCAGGGCCGTATTAGCTGAAATGACCGTAAATGCATCCCCCATACGTTCCCCTGCCTGTGTTTTGAATATTCCATAGCGATAATATTCATGCAGACGGATAAATATAATCACAGCATGATTCTCTCGAACCTCCTGATTATCATAAATATAAGTGTGCTTGAAATCGAGCTTCCCTGCCGCGCTGCCCCCCATAAAAGGACACGGCAGATTCCCTTGATTATAAAGAGCCTGGAGTACAAATGTCTCGCAATTTGATAATCCATCGACGTAAACAAGTGCCAGACAATGATTGACATTCAGACGGAAAGGAACCTTATAGCGGGCAAGCTCTTTTTCCAAAAATGCCACGCGTTCTCCTGCTGTCATGGATACCTTGCCAGCTTTGAGGTCAGCATCCGGCAGCGCCAGACTCATAATATAGGTAGCCTCTATCATGCGTTTGGAATAGACCTGCAGCAAGATCCTACGGCGCCCCTCAGCTGCCGGCTGATAAAGTGAACCCACTTCCGCTCCACAGCAGAGCTCCCCTGCCGTCGAAACCAGTATCAACCTGGCTTCAGCTGGCAGTAAAGGCTTAATCACCGCTGCAATTTCCGGCATAGCGTTGTCCGGTGACACGAAGCCCAGAACAAAAGCCGGGCCCTCAGCCACGACAAAAAACGGCCGCAGCTTCTCTGGTGTAAGCTCATCTGTACGGAAATATCCTGTTTTGATATCTTGCGTTTCTTCTTGCGGTAAAACGGACTCAGACACCGTTGCTTTTTGCGGAGCTTCTGACGAAGACGCCGTGAAATATTTTTTAAACACAGCAAACACCTTCCTTGTCTCAATAGCATTACCCGACAAAATATAAGAAGAACGATACATGATACTTAATACTTCGCTGACAGTCACAAATCTCCTGCTGCTTTCCGAGTATCTTTACAAAGCCGTATCCAGCATACCCGGCAGCATTCCAGAAAATGCAGCAGCGCCCCCTGCATTCCATAGGGAGGCGCTGCTGCATTTTCCATAGCTCATAGTTTATTTTTAGTGCCATAAATATCCGCTGAAGGCTCCACTGTAACGATTCCCGGATACTTCAGAGCAACCGCCTCCAGCGAATCCGGTACATGCTTCAGTGTCATATCAAAGAAAGCAAGCAAGCTGTCTCGGGTAAGCTGGATATATTTCCGTGCTGTAGTTTTGGCAGTGTCCTGCCCTGAATAAGATGCCTGCAGCAGCATGAAATCCGAAAAACCCATATGTACAGCCTCCCCGACTTTCACGATAAAATCATCCGCTCCATGCGTTTTGCAAAAATCCTGCATCGTAGGATCTTTTTCGCAGCTAACGGCATTCGCCAGTAAAAGCATAGGCTTAGACCGCGGCTGCCGATAGGCACTGCCATAAAAACTGCCGTCTATATCCGCTCCTGCACAAATCATTTCATCATCATCAGCAGCTTCGACGGCAGCGGCCCCTCCATAGGAATGTCCAAAGCAGGCAATCTTCTGTACATCGAGCCTTCCGGTCAGTGGCAGCCGCACATCATCATTCAGGGCACGGAGTTGTCGGGCCGTGAAGCGCAAATCAGCCACTGTATCCTGAAAATGTACATTCAAATATGTCTCCACCATCATATCGCTGTCCGCATCAGAAAGCCCAATGCTATGCGGACGGCTGCCCGGGATTCCCGCAATACCAGCAATATCAGGAGAATTCACGGCTATTACCACATAGCCGTGTGATGCCATATCTTCCAGTATGCTTTGATAAAAAAAATACGTAGTTCCCAATCCGGGAGAAAATATCACTACCGGAAAAGGCGCCGCCATTTCCACCGCAGGTGCACCATAGAAGGCATGGGTACCAACTAAAAAGCGACTGTTCACTGAAAGCCCGTCAGGTGCGCTTTTTTTCAGGAAATACTCCATTGTCATCTCATCCAGATAGATGCTCTTGTCCACATTCCCTGTCGGTACAGCCGGATACCACAACTGCGCCATGAGTTCCCGATGTTGTGTAGAACTGCCGTCCGCATAATTACCCGGACGGTCTCCACCCATCATCGGATACTCAATCGTTCCAACAGCATAGGTACCCGTAGGAGCTGGAAGTTCTTCTCCTCGCCAGGCTGCAGCCGATGCAATCGGCTGCAGCCAAACTATGATAAGTGTTACGAACAATATACCTGCAAATTTCAAATTCATCATCGGTCCCTTCCAAATCTGACACTATCCATAAACTGTCCACATATCATTCCTATGTTTTTCCCCTCAGCCTTGTCGTCCGTCTGTTTCTTATACGAAGCAAAAAGAGATAGCGTTCAGATAAGAACCGGCGCTGTAAAACAAGCCAGCTTCCCCTCAAGTACCGATACTGCAGCCCGAAAACAGCAGCCACTTGCAAGCAGTACAAGACGGTCTGCCCGGGAAAAGCAGATTTCTACCTGCCAATTCCCAAATCAGACCGTCCTGAAAGCTCAGATACGAAATACCGAAATTGCTGTCTGTAGCTCCTGCGCCATCTCCGCCAGACTTCTGCTTGCAGAAGATATCTCATCCATCGACGCAAGCTGTTCTTCTGCAGCGGCCGAAACCGTCTGCGCTTCATCTGAAGAGGACTGGCTGATTGCATCAATATCCTGGACCGCCTTATCGATCCGTTGGCTGCCACGGACAATATCCTCCAAAGAGGCTTGGATATAATCAACTTCCTTCTGATTACGATGCACCAATTCAGCGATTGTCTTCAAATCGCCGCCAACAACATTTACGTTCGTCACGCCAGCCCGTACCTGCTCACTGCCATCAACCATGGCTTCAACAGCGGCATGCGTATCTCCCTGTATGGTTTGGATTTCCCCGGTAATATTTTGTGCCGCAATCTGTACCTGTTCTGCCAGTTTGCGCACCTCTTCAGCAACGACAGCAAAGCCGCGTCCCTGTTCACCAGCCCGCGCAGCCTCAATAGCTGCATTCAAAGCCAGTAAATTTGTCTGGGAAGCAATCCCCGCTATAGTCTCGGTTATCTGGCCGATGCGCTCTGACTGCGAGCCAAGTTTTTTAATTACATCCGCTGTAAGATTAACCGACTTCTCGATTTGCTGCATATTCTCGACCATGACATCTACATCTTCACTTCCATGATCTGCATGCTGAGCCGCCTGCGCTGAGCTTTCAACGACTTTCTCACTATTTCGTGTGATTGCCTCAATACTGTTCTTCATTGCATCCACAGCACCTGATGTATCGTCAACCGATTGTCTCTGGCGGCTTGTGCCTTCAGCAACACTGGTTATTGAACCAGCGACCTGATTTGCTGCCTGCGCTGTCTGGTGCGCACTGGCTGTGAGCTCTTCACTCGCAGCTGAGATATGCTCTACCTTTTCCTGAACATTGCGTATCAGCGAACGCAACTGCTTTCTCATTGTATTGAATCCACCCGCCAAAGCTGCTATTTCGTCCTTACCATTTACTTCAACTTCCTGCGTGAAATCACCCGCTGCCATTTTATCTACATGTTCCTTCAGAGCTTCGACGGGTTTCGTGATACGCCGCGCAATAAACAGTGTTGCCATGAATACGATGACAATTGCCAAAAGCGTACCTACAATAAATATCCAACGCAAAGCTGCCAATGGTGCATAGGCTACAGCCGATGGGATGCTGATTCCCAATACCCATTGGGTTGAAGGAACTTTTGCAAAAAACAGCAGCTTCTCCTGCCCATCCATCGTATAAACCGCCATGCCTTTATCGGCAGACAATCCCCCTGCAGCTGACAGCGCGTCACTCAAGGGTTTTAATTTTGCTACGGTCTGCAATGGCTGATTCAAAACATCCTGATCCGGATATGCCATAATATTGGACGATTGATTCAACAAAAAAGCAAAGCTTCCATCAAATGGCTGGATATTTCCCACCGTTTTAAACACGGTATCCATGAGTACATCCTCAGAAATAACGCCAGTCACTTCTCCTGTAGAATTTTTATATGGCACACTGAGAGGAAGTGCCATTTTTTTCGTCACACTGTCAAGATATGGCTCACCATAATTGAGCTGTCCGGCTGCAATAGCATCTTTATACCAGCCTTTTTTACGTGAATCGAAATCTGACGGCGCATTCCAGCCAGCACCATCTACAATAGCACCATCAGCTGTCCTGCCAAAATAGAAATCACTAATTTCTGCATCAGCTTCCTTGAAACCACGGACCATTGGCATCGTGACCGGACCGTCTCCTGCAATCTCATGTATAGTCGCTGTTTTTGCCTTCAGAATGGCCGCCTTTCCTAAAATCCAGCCATCCAGTTCCTTAACAGAAGAATTCACTACAGCCTCTGCTCCCGACTCAAGCTGCTTTTTCAGCATGTTTTCCGTATAAAAATAAGCTGAAAAAGAAATAACGACTAACATAATACCCATTAATAGCGAAAAAACAACTACCAGTTTCTTTTTCAAATTCATATTGCCGCCCCCTTTATTGTCCTGTAAACTGTAAAACGCAGCCTTCAAAAACATAAAAATCATCCAACTATATAACACGAATTCGTCTAGGGAATACCATTTTTTATTTTATATGATTTATAAGAACACGTCCAGCTTTATTATCGCATAATAATGTATTTTTTATGCAATAAAATCAAGTCTTTTACTAATAAAGAATTCCGTTACCCAACCGATAAAAAAACAGCCATTGTGTGTATCGGAGATATTCACAATGACTGTAATGTATATAAATTTATGCCTATGATTCTGGCAGCCTTTCAAAAAAAAGCTCCGCGTGAACCATCAAAAACCATACTCTCTAGCATCATATCAAATCGTAAACTTCTGGACTGCCTTCTGCAAATCATCCGCCATCGTAGCAAGATGCTGGCTGGCAGAGGCAATCTCCTCAACCGAAGCAGACTGTTCTTCCGTAGCTGCCGAAATTGACTGCGTCTGCTCGGAGGTTTTTTTACTTTCAGCATTGATGTTCTGTACTGCCCCAACAACATTCTGTGTTCCGCTGGTTATTTCTTCAATGGACGCGGATATCTCATGTACCTGCTTCGACATATCACGTACCATCATCAGTATCTCGCCGAAGCTCTTCCCTGCCTCAGCTACAATCTCTGCGCCTGCCTCGACTTCTTGTTTTCCATCATTCATAAAGTTAACCGCACTATCTGTGTTGGACTGTACGTCATTGATAAGTTCCGTGATCTGCTTAGTCGCCTCCTGCGACTGTTCCGCGAGCTTCCGGACCTCCTCCGCCACGACAGAAAAGCCGCGGCCGGCTTCCCCGGCGCGGGCAGCCTCAATAGCCGCATTCAACGCCAGCAGATTCGTCTGTCCCGAGATATTGGAAATCACATCAACAATCTGCCCGATTTGCTTGGATTTTTCCTCCAGCTCAGCAATGACCGATGAGGTCGCATTGGTCTTTTCCTCAATCGTTTTCATCTCAATTATTGCCTGCTTGATAATATCCTCGCCATCATTCGCCGTATTCGCCGTCTTTTCGGCCGAATTCGATACTACCTCTGTATTGGAAGCCACCTGCGTAATTGCACTGGATATCTGCTCCACTACATTATTGGCATGCTCCGTAAGCCGCAACTGCTTTTCAGCCCCCTGCGCCACCTCGGTAACCGAACCAGCTACCTGATTGGATGCCTGTGCCGACTGCTCAGAACTGGCTGTTAACTCCTCCGAAGAAGCCGCCATCTGCTGCGAAGTTTCCATCAAATGCTTGATAAGGGCCTTCACATTATTTTTCATTGTTTCAACTGCCCGCGATACCGTACCAAACTCACTGCGGTCATTGAGACTTTGCGGAGAAATTGCTTTCGAAAAATCACCTGTAGCCAGGATATTTAGATATTTCACCACATCATTGAGCCGGGAAGCAATCTGTCTGGCAATAAGCAAGCCAAATAAAACACCAAGAAGAATAGCCGCAAGGATAACAGCAATAAATACCTTATTGGCTAAGGCTGCTTCATGATGACCCTGCTGATACATTTCCTCTGCCGATTTCGTAATCTCATCAGATAAATCACCCAGCTCGTCACTAAATTTATCAGCTAAGACTTTGCCATCTTTACTGAACAGTGTATATGCTTCCGCATTCTTATTCTGCACAGCCAGCTTCAATACCTGATCGCGTACATTACGATATTTTCCCACATCATCCCGCACCTGCTTCAGCCGGCTGCGGTGCTCATCGCTAAGATTCAGCTGTTCAAACTGCTGCAAGTTTTCTTCAAAAACCTTGCCGCGTTTTGTAATATCACTCATGAGCGCTTTATTTTCCTGCTCATCTGTTGTAAGCATCAGTGCATACGTATCCGATTCAATCTTGCGAGTCTGTGCACGGCTGTCATTGATCAAACGCACAGCTGTCAATTTATCTGTATACATAGTTTCCATGGCAGCACTGGTCCTGCTAAGGAAAAAATAGCCTGCCCCGCCAACAATAAGAATCGCGACAGACAAACCAGCAATCAGTAATGCCAGGCGCTCTGTCACCCGCATATTTTTCAACCAACCCAAAAAAACCCACTCCTTCTTAATATATCCATTATAGACCTTATCCACTTGAGTTGATTTCGCTAAATCTGTTAAAAATCCTGCATTTTTGTGAAAACTATTCAAAAATGAATACTATAGTCTGTTGACGTATAGTATTCTATGCCATAAAGATATAAGTATGATAGATGAAACATTTGGAAAAATTTTGCGCAAATTAAGACTCAGACAACATCTGAGTCAGGAAGAGTTATCCTTCAACACCCATTTACATCGCACCTATATAAGCCAACTGGAACGTGGTTTGAAAAGCCCTTCCTTACGAACAATTCATGCATTGTGCCAGGAACTCCACATTTCTCTTTCTGATTTTATGATGTTGATTGAATGCTGTCAAAAACAAAGCCCCTGTCAAAATAGGGATTGATGCCCAAAGAATCTCCTTATCCTAATAGTTTCAAAACTGCGCTATGAAACGAACAGGGCAAATATTTGCTACAGTCAGCTTCCAAATAGCTTGTACAGAACACCTCTGTACAAGCTATTTGCGATGCATAATAGCATCTCAAAGCAAAAACATACCGGCCAAAACCGATAGCATATCCTACAACGCCAAAAAGCAGCAAGTCGGAGATAAGACCGACTTGCTGCCTGTAAAAATACTCTATTATTAAAATCATTGTACCTTTCAGTTAAGAACCAATGCCTGCCGCAGGCAATAACAGATTTATTTACATAGTATACTGCTTATACAAAGAAACCTGATTTCCGTATCACACGTGGCCCACCAATACCGCCTCAGGACTCATCTGTATCTTCATCCGTTGCCGGAAACGCCTTACGCAGCAGCGTCGTAGCAATAATGAAACCAACAATTACGAGGAACATCGTTGGCAACGCGATTGCCATCATAGTGAATGCCTTCATAACTTCTGTTCCCATCCAAAACCCTCCTTATTATTTTGCCAATGCCGGAATTAAAGCCAGAACTATGCCGCCAGCTACAACGGATGCAATCTGGCCAGCTACATTCACACCAATTGCATGTTGGATGATAAAATTCGTATGATCTTCCTGCAAGGCCATTTTAGCGATGACACGGCCGGACATCGGAAAAGCCGATATACCGCAGGCACCGATCATCGGATTGATTTTCTCGGTCCGGAACAAATTCAGCAGTTTGGCAAACAGCACGCCACCCGCTGTATCGAAAATAAAAGCAATGGCACCAAGCCCCATAATCATAGCAACCTGCATGGTCAGGAAATTCTCACCTGACATCGTACCACCGATCGTAACACCTAACAACAGCGTGACCAGATTGGACAGCTCATTCTGCGCACATTCAGAAAGATTATCTACCACACCGGATACTTTAAGTATATTGCCAAACATCAGGCTCCCAATAAGCGCTACAGAAATAGGCGCCACGATACCGGCAATCAGTACGACCATAACCGGGAATAAGAACAGCGTCGTCTTAGAAATCGGTTTACCTTCTTGGTATCCCATACGTATGCGGCGTTCCTGCGGCGTTGTGAGCGCCTTGATTACCGGAGGCTGTATGATTGGTACCAGCGACATATAAGAATATGCTGCCACAGAAAGCGGGCCCAACAGATCCTGTGCAAAACGACTCGCAACATAAATCGTGGTAGGACCGTCCGCTGCTCCTATGATACCAATCGATGCTGCATTCTCAAAAGAAAAACCCAGCATGGCGGCAAGAACTGCTGTACCGAATATGCCGAACTGTGCAGCTGCAGCGAACAGCATGACAATTGGCCGTTGTATAAGCGGCGTAAAATCACACATGGCACCAATAGCTATAAAAATCAGAATGGGAAACAATTCATTCGCAATGCCTCCCTTGTATAATACCCACAAAAAGCCTTCCTCGCCAACCACCTGTGATATAGCCGATGAATGCGGTATATTTGCCAGCAAAGCGCCAAAACCTATTGGCAGCAGCAAATTTGGCTCATAATCCTTTTTAACCGCGAGATAGATAAGCAGCCCACTGATAATCCACATGACTACATGCTGCCACGTCAGCCCCATGAATCCCATCAACAATTCATCCAGCCATGGATACTCTAACATTAATGCTTCCATGTACATGCCTCCCTATATTATGGCCATATTCCCATATAAAGTATATGTTATCATATATTTTGAATAATCGCAATAAATTTATATATTTGTTATTTTGTAAAATCAGCATATATTGCGCAAAGCAAGTTTAGGTATAAAGAATCAATCCATCCAAGTTATATTACCTATCAGCTAGCTCTATAGCTAGAGATAGAGAAATACTATTAGATAAAATATTCAAAATTCAGTATCATAATTTATATGATGTTAAATTATGGAAACCTATACAGGAGGGAACCTACATGCAGATCAAACGACTAAAAATTCGCTTGCTTTTATCCTTATTGCCCGTAGTCCTTATTATCTTGTTCTTATTGACCGGCATAAGCTATTATTTTTCCAAGACTTCCCTGATGGAGGATATGAACAAAAACGCTATAGCAGTGGGTACAGATTACAGTAACCGGGTCAAGGACAAGGTGGATTTTAATTTTACTCAGCTGGAGGGATTAGCAGCTTTCCCCGTTTTTCAGCATCCAGATGAAAATAAGGACCAGATTATTGCTGCTTTAGCCGAACTCAAAAATCGTTCCGACATGTTCGAGGGCGTATTCTGTATTCGTCTGGATGGCAGCGGATATAATAACGCCAACAGCAATACCAATATTGGGGACAGGGATTTCTTTAAAAAAGTTCTTGCTACAAAGCAAAAAGTACTTTCAGACCCAATTATCTCGAAAACAACCGGAAAGCTCTCTGTCGTTTTTGCTGTACCAATTTTGCAGAACCAGCAGGTTGTCGGGTTAATCACGGGAACCGTATTGATGGAAAAACTCAGTGCTTCTATGGATACGATGAAATTCCTCCAAACCGGATATGGTCAGTTAAGTGACAATTCCGGTATACTCATCGCACATCCACAAAAACCAGAGCTCGTTGGAAAGCTGAATCTAATGGAAAAGAAAATCAATCCTGAACTTGGGCTGCAGGCAACTGAGCTGGATGATCATTTAATCTCACTCATGCAGCAGGCTGTACAATCGGATGCACAAAGCCTTGGTACATATACCTTCATAGATCAAATCAAGCGTATCGCCGTAATGACGCCGATTGATCTCCCTGGCGGACAACGCTGGATACTGACAGTCGCTGCTCCTGAAAGTGAAGGGCTTGCAGCGGTATATCATTTATCCTGGTCAATGCTTGCAGCATCTGTCTTCTGTATGCTTCTGGCCATCTTCGCCATCCTGTTCATTGCCAGGCAATTCACCAAACCAATCGAACTCTTACGCGATGAATGCATGCTGCTGGCGAATGGCGATTTCCGTACACATGCTGTGGCACTGCAGCGGGAGGACGAACTCGGACAACTTTATACAGGTTTCGAAAAAATGCGGGACAATCTGCAAAAATTGATTGGTAAAATCCGGTTGCAAATGGAACAACTGGCTGCCTCCAGCGAGGAACTGACTGCCAGTGCTGAGCAATCTGCACAATCAACAACACAGGTAGCAGACTCGATTGCCAATATCGCTGCCCAAACTGAAAATCAAAAAACCGCAGCAAACGAATCTACGATTGCAGTCGAGCAGATGTCTGCCGGACTGCAGCAGGTAGCAGCAACCAGTACGCAGGTTGCTGACCAATCCACGCAAATGGCCCAAAATGCAAATGAAGGAAATCAGGCTATCGGAAAAGCCATCGTACAAATGACACAAATCGAAAAAACCGTTGACAGTTCCAGCAAAGTCGTCAAAAAACTGGGGACCAGATCTTCGGAAATCGGCCAGATTGTCACTACGATTTCTGATATTGCCAGCCAGACAAATCTTCTCGCCTTGAATGCAGCTATCGAAGCCGCCCGTGCCGGAGAAGCCGGCCGTGGTTTTGCCGTCGTCGCCGAAGAAGTTCGCAAGCTGGCTGAGCAATCGCAGAATGCAACTGGACAAATCGCCCAACTCATCAAAGATATTCAGGAAGAGACACAACAAGCTGTGATTGCGATGGATAGTGGTTCAGAAGAAGTAAAAGCTGGGTCGCAGGTTGTAAATAAAGCAGGAAAAGCTTTTGAGGAAATTCTGGCGGCTGTAACAAATTCCACTGGACAAATCAAGGAAATTTCCCTGGCTATTGATCATATAGCAAACAATAGCGAAAAAATCGTAACTTCCGTAAAACAAATGGATACCTTAAGCAAAAAAACAGAAGAACACACCCAGTCGGTTTCCTCGGCTACACAGGAGCAAGCCGCTTCCGCAGAATCAATTGCCTCTGCCAGTAAGGAATTGGCAACCCTGGCCACAGGCCTTCAGGACGCCATCCACAAATTCCGTGTTTCCTAATAGGAAGCAGTCTAGTTGATTCAACAAATTTATAAAGCCCATATCTTTGCTAAAAGGCCCCGTTGCAATGTGCAACGGGGCCTTTAGATAGCAATAACAGAAGATCTTGCCTACAGCGTCTCCGCTTTTTGCCACACTTATGCAATAACAAACATCCTGATAAATTACATCTTAAACTGAGAAATCGCCTTCTTCAGTCCTTCTGCCGTATCCATGAGATTCTGACTATGTGATGCCATTTCCGACATACTCGCCGTTTGTTCTTCCGTAGCCGCCGAAATAGTTTCTGTCTGGCTGCTCACGCTTTGGCTAAGAATCTCTATATCTTTAATTTCCTGAACAACATGCTCCCGGCTCTGCGCCAAAGCCTTGATATTCGCCACAACCGAAGCCACGCCCTGCAAAACACTTTCCGAATGCTGCATGATATCACCGAAAGCTTTTCCCGCCTGTGAGAATACTTCCGTTCCGCTGTGTACTTCCTCCATGCCCTTCTGCATTTCCGCAACCGTACTCTGTGTCTCTTCCTGTATCTGCCTTATGAGCGTACCGATATTTTCCGCAGACAGGGCGGACGCTTCGGCCAGCTTGCGAATCTCCTCCGCAACCACAGCAAAGCCCCGGCCATGCGTACCAGCTCGGGCCGCCTCCACCGCTGCATTAAGTGCCAGCAGGTTTGTCTGCCCGGCTATATCAACAATCGCGTTCGTAATCTTACCGATTTCCTTGGACTGCCCATCCAGTATCATAACCGCTTTCCCCATATTGTCCACAGCCTGCTCAATTGACGTCATCTGTTTAATTGCCTGCTCGACAATACGATTCCCAGCATGTGCCGATGCCGCTGTCTGATCAGAAACCATGACCACCTGTTGGGACTTCTCCATGGCAGCATCCACTTCGCTGGACATGACATCTACATTTTTAGACGTCGTAATAACCGAAGAAAGCTGTTTCTGTGCCGCACCGGCAACCTCCACGATGGATTGTGATACCTGCTCGGAAGCCTGGGCCGATTCGTTGGTGCGCAAGTGGATATCTCCTGCCGCCGCTACGAGTTTCTCCTCTGCCGCATGCGCCTGTCCCAATAACTTTTTGAGCCGCACTATCATATGATTGAACTGATCCGCCAGAATACCGAACTCATCCTGTGAATCTACTTGAATCATACGCGTAAGATCTCCGGTTGCCACCTGTTCTGTCCCTTTGATCAAATCCTTGATTGGCTGCAGGAAACGCTTTGACAGATACACAATAACAAAGAAAGCCAACAAAGTAATTCCCAGCCATATTCCACCTACCAGATACAGCAACTGATTTCGGGCCGCGATAGACTCCTCCATTTTCTGCCCGGAAAAGACAACACCTATGATCTGTTTATCAGCCCCCAATAACGGCATGTAGGAAGTATAATAGGGCATATCGAGAATATTTGTTTTTCCTTGATAAGCTTTGTTCTGGTTTAAAACAATATCAGCTATTTTCGGATCCAGTTTGGTTCCAACAACCCTTTCACCATCCTTCATGACCGTAGTTGCTACGCGTACATCATTCAGGAATAGTGTCATGTCTGTATGGAACATTTCCTTGGCAAAATCCAGCAATTTACCATTACTCACATCATAACCCGCAGAGATAACTCCTATCACCTGTCCCTGCTCATCCTTGACCGGCGCACCTGCACGCGCTGACAGTTTTACTGCCGTTCCGGACTCAACAGCTGCCAATGCCTCCCCTTTTAGAGCAGACACTACGTTATCCTGATTGGTGACCATATCGCCCTTCTGCTCCGGGGCATGCGTCCGTCCAATAACCCGTCCATCCTTATTGGTAATCGTGATAAAATCAATATCTGTTCTTTTAGCCAGCGCACCAACTGTTGCCAAAACATTTTCGGTATCTTCAGCAGCAACAAATTGAACAACCTTAGGGTTAGCAGCAATCATCTCCGCAAAATTCATAGCAGACTGTTTCCGGGTTTCCAGCAAATGCTCCAAACCCTCCATGCCCCCTACAGCCGCATTTTGCGCACTTTGCCCGATATAATTGTCCATCAGATACAAAGCAGGACCCATAACAAATATCGTAACGAAAAAAGAAAGACCTAACATCCCCAGGATTAACTTGTTGGTAATTGACATGCGTACTTGCATTGCCAGCCCTCCTCATACCGCCTATCATTGGACATACAGTTTCTTTATATCTCCTGCCAAATAAAATCTGACAATATATACAAGTTATTACACATACATTCTTGCTTCGAATCATCCTTCTCCTGCTGCAAAAATCTCCCACACCGTCCCTGTAAACAGCAGCCCTGGATAATATACCCGAACCAGCATCATATTTTGAACTTCTGAATTGCCGACTGGAGTTCTTCTGCCAAGTTGGCCAGATGCGTACTCGCCGAGGCAATTTCACCAATAGATGCAGACTGTTCCTCTGTGGCGGCCGCAATGGTCTCCGTTTCGTCTGCTGCCTTACGGCTTTCCCTATGAACGTCTCCTGCGGACTTCAGCACATCATCAGTTCCAGCCGTAAGCTGCTCTGCGGCAGCTGAGATATCACTGATTTCTGCCGAAATTCCCTGTACCATCTCAAGTATCTCATTAAAATTCCGCTGTGCAATATTTACAAGCTCCGAGCCGTTTTCAACCTCACGCTGGCTCTCCTTCATGAATATAACAGCCGTCTGCGTTTTACCCTGAATTTCAACGATATTTTTCGTAATATCTTTGGTTGCTTCTGCGGATTTTTCCGCAAGTTTCCTTACCTCTTCGGCAACCACCGAAAATCCCCGCCCTGCGTCTCCCGCACGCGCTGCTTCAATCGCAGCATTCAGGGATAACAGATTCGTCTGCTCTGCTATATCTGAAATCAATTTTACCATATCGCTGATACGTTTCGAACGAACATCCAACTCGTCTACTGCATTGGCTGTATTACTGGTCGACGTCTCAATCAGTTTCATCTGGTTCAGGGTTTTCTCAATCGCCTGATTCCCTGTCAGAGCAGCTTCGGAAGTTTTTTCTGCCGATTCTGAAACGTTCATTGTATTTTGTGTCACCTGATGGATTCCTTTTGCCATTTCTTCCACTATATGGTTCGTAGCAATCGCAATCTCTACCTGCCGTTTGGCTCCATAAGCTACTTTCTCAATAGAGCCTGCCACCTGATTGGAAGCTTCTGACGACTGGTCCGCACTGGCCGCAAGTTCCTGTGAAGCCGCTGCCACCTGTTCTGATGTATTCACCAATTGCTTAATCAAAGTACGCACATTTTGATTCATCTGATTCATAGCATTGGTAAGTTTGCCAAATTCCGTTCGATCCTTAAGTGCTGTTTCCTTTACATCCTGTGAAAAATCCCCTGCCGCTACATTGCCCAAAAAATCAACAGACTCGCCCAATTTCTTCACAATTTCCCTGATAATTAAAACGCCTAAAACAACACCTAAAATAATCGTAATAATCGTAAACGTAATGAAAATCTGCTGCATCTGCCGCAGATTCGCATCGGCCTGTTCCTTCATGGCTTTACTTTCATTTTCAGCCAGGCTGCTCATATCATTCAATATTTTTATAGTCGTATTCGCAGAATCTTCCACCTTTGCTTTATAGACTGCATAGGCTTCTGCATTCTTATTTTCTTTTGCCAGGGCTAAGGCTTCATTATTCCCTTCTTTATATTTGACAATTATTTCGCTGAGTTTCTGAAAATTCTTTTTTTGTTCAGCAGACAAAGGCATCTGTCCAAGTTTCTTAAAATTATCACTATATTCCAGCCGCCCCTGTTCTATATCCTGCCAAAGCTTCTGATTATCCGCCACACTTTTCGTAAGCATAAGTTCAAATATATTGTTGCGAATTTCTCCGACTGAGATTTGATTGCTATATGCCAGCTTTGCCTGCATCATATTATTTTCATACATGGAATCCAAATATATATTACTCTGCTTTAAGTTCCAGTAACCAAAACCTCCTACAATCAAAATAGCTAAACTCAGTAACCCGACAAGAAAACCCAGTTTTTGTTTAATCTTCAGCTGATGGAACCATTGCATATTACCACCCCTATTTATTTTATTTTTATTATTACCTATTTCGGTATTAAATTACAAAATCCTTTTAAAAAACCAATAATTTCAAAAATACAGACACTATAAAATGGGCTGGACAACTAAGAAATCCTACAAATAACAAAAAAAGACTGTCGGCAGCATAAAGCTCTGCTGCGACAGTCTGTCCAACATACAAATACAACATCCCATTCCCAGCGAAAAAGCAATCATATATACGAGGAGGATTCTCATGCCCGATAAAAACTCGCCATTATCCTTTCTCGCTCATCATCTGACAACATTTTCTTTCCCGGCCCATCTTCAAGCCATGATGCAAGAGCCGCAACCAAATTTTCCGCCGAAATTATAACAGAACTTCCCTCTATGCTAAGCTTCAGATTGCCATCCGGAAGGGCATTGTAGCTAAATATCGGTTTTGGGGATATATCATAAAAGTTATTATTCTTCTCTATCACTAAATCATCTCCTCTTTACTATTTAATATTCGTCAAATAAACCAAAAGTCCTGCAAAATGTTGTTTTAAAACAAAAGATTTATTTGGGCCTGCATATGCAAAATATAAAATCAGCTACCTGCTGCTCACATAAAAACGCCTCCACTTATAGAAATCACTCTTCTATAAGTGGAAGCGCCCTATATGCGCAGTAATTCTATCTACGCAACTGTAAAAAATTCTCCTGCATGGCGTTGGCAATTCCATCAAGGAATTCAAATCGCTTGCGGTATGTAGCCCGCTTCCTTGTAGGAACCTGTTCCATCGTTTTCCGCTGCTCCTGCATCGGAATATCAAAAAACCTTTTATCTGTAGCGGATTCTTCCCCACCACATTCCTGCCAAAACTCATCATATGAGGTTCTTAATTTCCGGTCTTTCCTATAATGATTGTTCGCATAAAATCCGTAGTTAGACACAGCTTTCATCTGGCGAACTTCTAATTCCTCTGCCAAATTACGCAACGCAAAAAGAATAAAATTCTTAGGCCTGTAACCAAAAAAGCATTTCGTCAATTCCTTATTCATGGCAAGACCATCCTTCGACCCTTGATGACACCCTATATAAAGGACCTTTTCCTGGGCCTTATTCTCCAGTACCCAGAAATTGACATGATAGACGAATTTCCCCCGCAAAGTCAGTGCCAGTGTCATGGCGCCTTCCCTGATTTCTCCATTACGAAAGAACAATACCAAAGCCATTTCCGTATCCTGATAGGGTATCTTCAGAATCGTCTGCGGCTTAGTTTCATCCAAATAAATATTGTGTAAAGTTTCTTCACTGAAATGGCACTCCAAAGCATCAAACGTGCGGCGAATAATATCCAAGCGCTCCGCGACCTTTGATGCACGAAAAAAGAAATGCCGCGTGAGCTGCGCAAACACCTGTGGATGCACCTTCATAAACTCTTTTCTCAAATCATTTTTTTGGAGAAATGCATATAAAGCATCCGTATCTTTCTTATGCAGCAAGCATCGGACAGCAAATACCAGTACACAACGATAGTTAATCCATCGTTGGCAATTATATAATTTAGTTCCTAAAACAAACAAATTCATCCTGAATGTATCCCTTTTCCTTAAATATTTATACTCCCTCGGCACATAAAAGTATATTTCATATAATACTAGAAAGCATGTACCATGTCAACGAAGTATATATACGGGAAAATAGGAATCTGTCTCTCATCACATACTGCCCGGCATCAGACAATCGTTCCTACAGCTAAATCCAGTCCGGCCCGGTTCACATTATAATCATACAGCGCCTGGATATAATTGTTTCTTGCCGTCGTAAGCGCCACTTCGGCGTCAAGAATGTCCTGATTGGTTTCCAATCCCGCAGAAAAGCTGACCTGCGCAATCTTGCATACTTCCTCCGCCTGCTCCAAAGCGGTTTTGGATGTTTGTATACGTTTGTCCGCTTCCTGCATGCTCCAATAATATTGTGTAACGTCCGCATAAATTGTCTCCTGCTGCTGCCGCAATGCTTTCTGCGCCTTAGTAACTGCTGCATCCGCTTCTTTGATTTGTGCATTGGCAAGACCTGAATCAAACAAATTATAGGAGACTGTCATATACAAAGAATAATAATTCTCATTCGTATTATTGAAGCTGCTTCCCTGCAGGCCTGTATATCCATTCAGTGCTACGGTCGGCTTTTTGGCACTTGCCGCAATCTGTACCTGCGCTTGTGCAATCTTCACCGCATCCTGTGCTACAGAGATTTCCAAACGATTTTTTTGTGCAGTGGCCACACAATCTGTAAGCATAAGTGACGGTGCTCTTTCATAAGGGAAATCTTCCGTAAGCTCAATATCTTCCTCCTGCGGGACCTCTATCAGATTTTTGAGCACAACCACCGCCTGCCGGTAGGCTGCCTGATCCCTCATTTGAGCATCCTCCGCATTTGCTAAATTCACCTTCGTTTGCAAAAGCTGCAGCCTGGAAGCGAGACCCGCAGCATAGCTGGTCTCAAGATTCTGTAGGTGAAGTGTATAGTCATTGATTGTGTCTCCGTCCGCCTTCAGCAAATTTTTATATTGCAGTACATGATAGTAAGCAACTGTCGTCTGATATTTCGTTTGCTGACGTGACAACTGCCAATTATTCTGTGCAGTTTCATAAGACAATATAGCAGCATTTACAGTCTGTTGGGCTTTGCCGCCTGTATAGATTGGCAGGCTGAAGACCAATTGATCCGAAACCACCGTAGTTGGGCTGTCTGAAGCAGTATTCGGATTATGGGAACTAGCTGCCCGTTTCCAATAATCCGTATTCACAGCCTGTACGGAAACACCTTCTCCGCTTTTTGCTGCCTTCACCGCCTGATGTGTTTTTTCCATATCAGATTGTGTCATTTGTATAGCCAGATTTTCGTTAAGCGCCTGCCCGATGCAATCCTGCAAAGTAAGCACTCTCGCAGCAGCAAATCCAATGCTTGTTTGTACGGCCAGACAAATACCCAGCAAGCCGATTTTCCATAATGAAGCTTTTTTCCTTCGCATAAAAGCGTCCTCCTATATAAATGAATCCCGACATACAGCTTCTGCAAACCTCAGAAATATTCCCGCAATTTCTTCCATAAATACGGCAGCCAAAGAAGCATCTGTTTTATAGAGAAATGCATATTCGTAAAAAACAAGAAAATAAGTGGAATGGCTATCAATGTAAAAAATGTTGAGGACAGCAACCCGCCGATAACAACCCAGGCCATACTCACACGTGTCTCCGAGCCTGGCGTAATCGCCAGCGCCGTTGGAAGCATACCTGTTACCATCGTAACCGAGGTCATAAATATTGGTTTGATTCTCGTTTTTGCAGCCTCTACCACAGCCTCCTGCGGGGCCTTGCCCCGGTGCATGAGCGTCAGCGTATAATCCAGCAGCAGCGTACCATTCTTAGCAACCAGACCATCCATAACCAAAATTCCCAAAAGTGAATACAAGTTGATTGTGTTGCGCGTAAACGCTAAAAAAGCAAATGCGCCAATCAAGCCAAAGGGCAGGGAAAACATCCGGATAATCGGCGTTGACAACGATTCATACAGTACCGCCAAAAGGATATAGACCAAGAGCAAAGAAAGCGCTATCGCCTGTCCCATTTCTGTAAAGGTCGTTTTCATATTATCCGCTTGTCCAATAAACCGGTAGGTCACATTATCCCCCAGATCTTTTTTGGACAAATTGCTGGATACCTTGGATAACACCGCCTGCATAGTCTGTCCATCATCCATGTTCGCCGAAATATTGATAGCCTCCTGCTTATCAACCCGCCGAAGCATAACCGGCCCCACGTCGTCCTTTACATCGGCCACATCTCCTAACCGTATCAATCCGGTTGAAGTGCTCACTGGAATCGAACGAATATCCGATGCCTTAAATCCATCACTGCCTTTTAAACGTACATAAATATCCGTATCCTGATAATCATTATTGGGGTCGTTCATAAGATATCCGGCCAAAGAGCCTGCAATCGCTCCAGAAAAAACATTTTGCACTGCGTTCGTCGTCGTATTGTAGAACCGCAATTTCTGTCGATCCACTAAAAGACGCATTTCCGGAGTTCCTTCTGTGTAGGAACTTCTGACATCTTTGATCCCGGGAATCTCATTGAGCGTATCCTGCACTATATAGGATGCCTGGACTGTCGAATCGAGATTCGTTCCGCTGACCTCAATCTGAACAGGTGCTGTGTTGCCGCCTGCATGGCCAGTACCGGTTCCGCCGGAAACTCCAGGCATAGAGTTCTGAGTCGCATTGACCTGCACAACTGCGTCCGGGAATTGTTTGCGCAAATAAGCCCGCATCCGGTCGGTAATTTTCCAAATATCATCCTTTCGTTGATCTTTATCTACGATTTGTACGCTGATGCCTCCATAATTTCCTGCCGGCTGCCCCACACTCGAAAGATAATTCTTTACCTCCGGCTGCTGCATAACGTAGTCTTCTGCCTCACGGATCTTTTTATTTGTTGCATCAATGTTTTGTCCTACAGGAAACTGCATATTGATACGAAACGCACTCTCATCTGTTTTCGGCATATATTCACCACCGATAATTCCCAACGGATAATACAGGCTGATAGCCAATAGCAGCAATAGAACCACACTGGCCATGATTTTTTTCGTATGCAAAAAGCTCCAATGCAATAATTTTTCATAATTACGAATAACCGCTTTTTCCCCATATGCAAATTTATCCCAGATTTTTCCCTGAGGCTCATGCAAGCCATTTTTATAAAATTTCGACGCCAGCATCGGCGTAAGCGTAAACGATATAGCCAGGGAACAAAGTGTCGCAAAAACAATCGTCAAGCCAAACTGGCGGAAAAACTGCCCCGTCATTCCACTCATAAAAGCAATCGGCATAAACACCACCACATCACAAAGCGTTATGGCGATTGCCGCTGTACCTATTTCATTCCGCCCCTCCTCCGCAGCAATCTCAGCTGGTTTTCCCATGGCCAGATGTCGATGAATATTCTCCAGGACTACAATAGAATCATCTACCAGAATCCCTATGCAAAGCGACATACCCATAAGAGAAAGCATATTGAAGGTGAACCCGGCTACATACATAACGAAGAACGTTGTAATCAAAGAAGTCGGTATGGCAATCATGACAGCCAGCGTTGAGCGCCAGCCGCGCAGGAAAAAGAACAATACCAATCCGGTGGTAAACAGGCCTTCGAGCAAAGCTTCCAGCGTATTATGCAGTGCCTGTTCTACATAGATTGCCGAATTTGTAATGATGACAAACTGGCAATCCGGATAATCTTTTTTGAGACTTTCAAGCTGTGCCAATGCAGTCTTGGCAGTTTCCACAATATTTGCATCGCTGTTTTTATAAACAGACAGTGAAACTGCCTCCTGCCCATTCGTCCGTGCGTAACGAGTCACTCGTTGGTCCTGTTCACGCACATCGGCAAGGCTGGACAACGGAATCGCAATCCCTTTGCTGTTATTGACATGGATGGATGCGAGTTCCTCTGGTGTCTTGTACTGCGCCATCAGGCGGACGTTCGTCTCTGAATTTGAGCCAAACACCGAACCTGCCGGAGTCAGTACATTTTCCTGCTGAATACGCGATACGATCTGTGACAAAGAAATATTGAAATACTTCAACTTATCCTTGTCAATCTCCACTGCAACCTCTTTATCACGTCCGCCACCGACCTGAACATCCGACACACCGCCGGCACGCTGCAAACGTTCGACAAAAACGTCATTGGCAAGCGTATATACATCTCCCAAAGGTTTATCTGACAAGACCGAAATCTCCAAGATTGGCAACGCATCAACATCACGCTTCAAGACAGTCGGTGTCTTGATACCGTCTGGCAGTTTCTTCATGACAGAATTCACATATTGACTTGCATCAATAGCTGCCGAATCAATATTGGCCCAAAATTCAAATTCCAGCGTAATTTGCGCCTTCTCCGGACGTGCCACCGCAGTCATATGCTTCAGATTGGACAGCGCCGACAAGGAATTTTCCAAGGGTTTGATTACATCCTGTTCGATTTCCTCGGTTCCGGCACCAGGATAATTCACGGTAACTGTAACATAAGGAATATTGATTGCCGGCAGCAATTCAACTCCGATACGGTAAAAGCTGAATACCCCTAAAACGACAAAGAAAAAAACTATCATGGATATGCCGATTGGTTTCTTTATCGAAAACCGCGTGATGTTCATGAGGCATCGCTCCCATCACCTGCACTGCTATCCTCTGACAACGGCATGACCTTTATACCAGAACGCAATCTTGACAGATTGGTTGTTGCAACCGCGTCCCCTTCTGTCAAGCCATCAAGAATCTCTACTTCATCGTCCCCTACAGCCCCCAGTGTCACTTCCTTCTGTGTGACTACATTCTTTTCATCCATCACAAAAACATAATTTTTACCATTCTTTGCCTGAATAGCATTTTTGGGAAGCACGAGCGTCTGCGGACGCAGAACACTTTGTACACTCGCACGCGCAAACATTCCCCCGCGGAGCAGGTTGTCAGGATTTTCAAGCGTTACCCGCAGTGTATATGTAAGTGTCGAACTGTCAATGGAAGGACTGACATACGTAACCTTGCCCGGAAATTCCGTGTGCAGCGAATCTATATTGACCATAACCGGATAATTAACCGAAAAAGCTGGTAAATCCTGTTCAGACACCTGATAGTCAACATAAATCAGACTGTTATCATAAACACTGAGCAATTTTTGACCGACTGTAACCATATCGCCGTTCTCGACCTGACGATAGCCTACAACCCCGTCGATAGAAGATAGCAGGAGCATATCATTGCGCTGCTTTTGCGCCGAGCCCAATGTGCTTTGGGCCTTGGCAGCATTCTCCTGCGCCGATGTCACAGAAGATGCGGTCCCATCACTCATCTGATTGGCTATAGCGTCCAGATTTGCTTTTGCATCCTCCATTTGCTGGCGGGCACTATCGAGCGTATCCTCAGAAATACCTCCCATGCCATATACCTGCTGATTTCTGGCATAGGTATTGCTCGCTTTATCATAATCCGCCTTTGCCTTATTATAATTTGCGTTCAGTTGTGCCCGTGTAGTTTGTATGTCGGCAGATGCCTGCTGATATGCATGCTGGTTCTGAGCAATGGAAAGGTCTGCATCTCTCGTATCCTCTTCTATTAAAAGTTGTCCGGCCTGCACGCTTTGTCCGAGTTCTGCATAAACTCCAACAACCTTTCCCGCATATTTGGCGGCAATATCAACCTGCGCCTTCGGTACCGTCTGTCCCGCCAAAGCGATATTCTTAACCAAATCTTTTCTCTCGACCTGCTTAATTACCACCGAAGCCATCATCTGCTTTGAACTACTGCTTTCCTTTTGATAAAAAAACCGATATGTCCCCACAAGTAAAATACCGATAACCATAATGACTCCTACAAGCAGAAGCCTTTGTCTTCTGGATTGGACCTTTTCCCCCAGGCGCATTGTTGTGTCCTCCCTATGAGTTTCTAATTTTTGTCCAACTACACTGTATACAGAATTTCCTTTTTGAAAACACTTTATATAAGTGTATACCTTCTATAACTTATGAACAATCCCCATTATTCCTCTGAGCTGTCCAAGCTTATTTATACCAATATAAAATTAAGCTAAAATTAATATATACATTTCTTTTTAATAGTAAACTGTAATTTTTATCAAGGTTGACAATTAAGCCATAAAAGCGTATTCTTAGGGAGTAATTTTGTGGAGGCGGTAAAATGAAAAAATTGAAACTCAAAGAAATGACACTCTGCGCACTTTTTATAGCGCTCGTGGCTGTAGGTGCATTTATCAAGATTCCCGTTGGAACCGATATATTCACTTTGCAGTTTCTCTTCACTCTGCTTGCAGGCTTATTGCTAGGCGGCAAGCTTGGTGCAACAGCAGTCGGCGTCTACACCCTTTTAGGACTCATTGGCGCACCAGTTTTCGCTGAAGGCGGCGGCCCTGCCTATGTCCTGCAGCCGACCTTTGGTTATCTGGTCGGCTTTATACTGCAGGCATGGTTTACCGGCGTTATGGCCCGTCGCGGTCAGCATATCACACTGCCCAATATGCTTGCCGTAAATCTCGGCGGCATGGTCATTGTCTACACATTCGGCCTCATTTACTTTTATATCAGCTCAAACTATATAATCCATGCGCCCATTGCCATCTGGCCGCTCATACTGTATAGCGGCATTCTGCAAATTCCGGGAGATTTTTGTCTGTGCTGTCTCGCTGCACTTTTGAGTGTACGCTGTTATAAAGCAGGCATCTGGCTGGATATAAAGAAAAATGATGATTCTATAAAAATCGAAGTAAAGGAAGCATAAAACATGGGAAAATGTATTTTTATCACTGGCACAGGAACCGATATAGGCAAAACCTATGTAACAGGTCTTATCGTAAAAAAGCTCCGCGACAATTGCCGGAACGCAGGCTACTACAAGGCGGCTTTAAGCGGTGCTGAAGAAGGCGAGCACGGGGAACTGTTGCCAGGTGACGCGCTCTATGTAAATAAAATTGCAAATATCAATGAAAAGACTGAGAATCTTGTCTCCTATATTTACAAAGAAGCTGTCTCACCACATCTGGCGGCTAAAATCAACCAACTGCCCATCGACTTCAACAAAATTGAAACAGACTTTACCCGTGCAAAAACAAAATATGATTTTCTTACCATGGAAGGCAGCGGCGGCATCATCTCTCCCCTGCGCTGGGATGAAACGCAGCACGTAATACTGGATGATCTCGTAAAAAAGCTGAAACTGCACGTACTCGTCATCGCAGATGCTGGCCTGGGCACAATCAATACCGCTGTACTCACCATAGAGCATCTCCGCGCACGTAAAATTCCCATACAAGGGATTATTTTGAACCATTTTCATCCAGGCGACCTCATGGAAGAAGACAACCGCAAAATGATTGAAGAAATCACTGGCATCAAAGTCGTAGCAACCGTAAAAAAAGGTGATACGGAACTTGCTATGGATGCAGATAGCCTAGCAGCACTTTATGCATAAAGGAGAGACTATATCATGGTATCTATGGAAGAAAGAGACCTTAAATACATCTGGCATCCATGTTCGCAGATGAAAGACTACGAAGAATTGCCGCCGATCGTCATCGACCGCGGGAAAGGCGTTTGGCTGTACGATATACACGGCAAGAAATATCTCGATATTGTAAGTTCCTGGTGGTGCAATCTTTTGGGACACTGCAACAATGAAATCAATGCTGGTATCAAGGCACAGCTCGATAAGCTTGAGCATGTTATTTTTGCAAATTTTTCGCATGAACCAGCCATCCATCTTGCGGAAGAACTCGCCCAAATTGTACCGAAGGGACTCACCAAATTCCATTTTTCGGACAATGGCTCAGCCTCCGTCGAATGTGCGCTTAAAATGTGCTTTCAGTATTTCCTGCAAACAGGAAAACCGGAGAAGAAACGCTTCATGTGTCTCAGCGAGGGTTATCATGGAGAAACGATTGGCGCACTCTCCGTCGGCAGCATGGATCTTTATGCGAAAATGTATGAGCCTCTGATGATGGACAATATCCATATTGAGGCGCCGGACTGCTATCGCTGCCCTTATGGCAAATGCCGCGATAACTGCTCATGCGAATGTTTTTCCTATGCAGAAAAAGCTTTTGCTGATCATGCGCATGAGACAGCAGCAATGATTGTTGAACCATTGCTGCAAGGCAGCGCAGGCATGCGTGTTTATCCTCCTCTTTATTTAAAAAAACTGCGTGCACTTTGTAACCAGCAGGATGTACTTCTCATTTGTGATGAAATCGCCACAGGATTCGGCCGTACTGGTAAGATGTTCGCCTGCGACCATGCTGGAATATCTCCGGATATCATGTGCATATCAAAGGGCCTCACCGGCGGTTATCTGCCAATGTCTATTACCGTAACAACACAAACGCTCTATGATGCCTTCTATGCAGACTACAGCGAAGGAAAAGCCTTTCTGCACAGTCATACCTACAGCGGCAATCCATTAGGCTGTGCAGCTGCTTTAGCTGTACAGAAGATATTCCACACACAGCCCATCTTGGAAAATGCATGTAAAAATGCCAGCTGGCTCACCAAACGCTTCCATGAAGAATTTGCAGCGCATCCAAATGTAGGTGAAATCCGTCATATTGGCCTCATTCATGCAATCGAGCTCGTAAAGGACCGCGAACATAAAATTGATTTCTCACCCGAAAAACGCATTGGCTATGAAATTTATAAACGCGCCTTGAACCGCGGCCTCGTTCTGCGCCCACTGGATAATGTATTGTACTTCAATCCGGCACTCAACATCACACGCGATGAGCTGGACATCGCACTGGAACTCACAAAAGCATCTATTAATGAAATTCTGCCCTGCTGATAAAGATGTGCGGCAAATCAACCGTTGGTTCAAAAACGCGTGATACAGAATTGCTAAGCATCAGGAACCAAAGGCTTTCCTATAAGCTGTACATTAAGGGGGCTGCCCCACGAAGTGAGAAATCACTT
>DCFU01000020.1 GCA_002319795.1 Megamonas sp. UBA1796 | reverse complement strand
GAGATTAGGTAGTTGCCGGTTTAAAGCAAGGGTATATATATTTTATGCTTACTTTGCTTGTTATATTCATATTGGTTTCATGGTGGCTGTGGTGAAGTGGTTAACACCCTGGATTGTGGCTCCAGCATGCGTGGGTTCGACCCCCACCAGTCACCCCATTTACAGGGGCATAGCTCAATTGGTAGAGTAGTGGTCTCCAAAACCATTGGTTGAGGGTTCAAGTCCTTCTGCCCCTGCCATTTTATTTGTTTTGATATCTTTAATTGTATATGGAGTGGTACTCAAGAGGCTGAAGAGGACGGTTTGCTAAATCGTTAGAGTGAGTAATCGCTGCGAGAGTTCGAATCTCTCCCACTCCGCCACTTTAAAATTTGGACCTTATATTTGAGGTCTGTTTTTTTGTTGTTTTTTTTATTGACAAGAGAACTTTTTCTTGCTATTCTTGTAGCGTGTTCAAATGTAGCTATATATTATTTAAGAGGAGGTTTTATTTTATGAATGCAGAAGTTCGTCAGGAACAAGATTTATTGGAATGTATTTTTAAAATCAAACAGAAAAAAACATCGGTTCGGACAGAAATTATTGCTGGAATGACAACTTTTATTGCATTGGCCTATATTATATTTGTTAATCCAAATATACTTGCTGAAACGGGAATTCCCAAGGAGGCAGCAATTGCAGCAACTATCTGGATAGCAGCACTTTCTACGCTGGTCATGGGCATATTTGCTAATTACCCGGTAGCACTGGCTCCAGGCATGGGGCTAAATGCATTCTTCACTTATTATGTTGTTGGTGTATTGCATCTTTCATGGCAGGTTGCTTTAGGAGCGGTATTTTTTTCCGGCATTTGTTTTTTGATACTTACAATTGGCGGTATTCGGCAGGCAATCATTAATTCGGTACCAGCAAATTTAAAAATTTCAATTGGCGTTGGTATCGGTCTTTTTATCGCATTTATTGGACTTAAAGGTACAGGACTCATTGTTTCAGATAAGGCAACTTATATTACCTTGGGACATGTGACGGATCCGACAACGCTGCTGGCACTTTTTGGTTTACTGTTTACGGGTGCACTGATGGCACGTAATGCAAGGGGCGCCATTCTTGTTGGTATTATTGTTACGACATTGTTAAGTATGATTTTGGGTTTATCCCCTGCACCACATAGTATCAGTGATATTATGAGTTTTTCTCTTCCGAGCATGAGTGCGACTTTTGGCGAACTTGATATCGTGGGAGCGTGGAATTATGGTATTATTTCGATTATCTTTACATTTACAGTTGTTGAACTTTTTGATAATATGGGGACTTTGATAGGCCTTACTTCTAAGGCAAATCTTGTAAAGGAAAACGGCGAAATAGAGAATTTGGATAAGGCACTTACAACGGATGCTGTTGGTACGATTTTTAGTGCAATTTTTGGCACATCAACGGTTACTTCATATATTGAAAGTGCTGCCGGTATTGCAGCAGGTGGAAAAACAGGTCTTACAGCGGTTACGGTTTCAATTTTATTTCTTATATCTTTATTTTTTGCCCCTGTTATTGGTCTTGTGCCAGGCTTTGCTACGGCTCCAGCTTTGATTTTAGTTGGTACATTGATGATGTCAGATGTGGGTAAAATAAATTTCACTGATTTTTCCGACGCTTTGCCAGCCTTTTTGACGATTATCATGATGCCGCTTACTTCGAGTATTGCAAATGGTTTTGCTTTTGGGTTTGTAAGCTATGTTTTCATGAAAGCAGTCGTAGGTAAAGCTCGTGAGGTAAGCCTGATTATGTGGCTTGTTGGCATTGCTTTTTTAATTAACCTGGTTGTGAGATCTTAAAAAAATGTTTTATGTGGAATAAAGTGCCCCTTTATCCGATATGTCAGATAAAGGGGCACTTTTATTGGATACACATCATAGAACAAATCTGCAGTTCTGTCAGAGATGTTGATTTTATAGTAAACATATTTGTTGTATGAATGTACTGGTATGAGAAATGAAAGTTGCAATTATGGACTTTATTATTGCAGGCAGGTATTCCATATTTATTTACAAATAGTAATATTATATAAATTCATGGTATAATATTATAGGATGGGCTATATATTATTGAGGAGTTATTGTTGGATATGGAAAATGTTTATGAACAAATTTCCACGTTTTATGCGCAAAATCTTGAAATCGAAGGTATTTTAGCGAAAGATTTAGTTGAAAGATATTTACGAAAATGTGCTTGGCGTGGTGGAAAAGATGAACAATTAAAGCGCGTATGGAATGAAATATCTGGTATTCTTGTTTATATAGATGATTTGGATTTGTTTTCTTTTGATTCATTAGATATATACGATTACCAGGAGATTCTTTGTCGGACAGAAGCGGGAACATCTTCATCTGAATCCTGCGTGGAAGCTTTTTTTCAAGATATCATGCAGTTTTATAAATACCTTATAGGTTTAGGTTATATTGATAATTATGACACACTGTCCAATGCCCAAAAGTTATTTTATCATGATAGTGTCTTTAAATTTCCTGATGTGCAGGGTACAGATCAATATTATGAGCTTTTGCGTCATTTGGATGAGGTTGCTCCTGAACAGGTAGAACAATTGAATTCTTTGCTGGATACTCTTTTAAATAAGGTTGGCGAATATTTTCGGCAAGCAGTTTTTTTGGCTGACTTGACGCGTGCTGTTATGTTGTATACAGAACCCTTTGGAGATGATGCGCATAAGGAAGATGAAGAGTTTTGGTTTAGTTTTTGGGATTATTTTTTCTTTGATTATCATTTAATTCAGACGGATTTGGTACCGTTAGTTTATTTTTATGAACACGAAAAGCAAAATTTGCAACCCAGTGAGATTTATATTCTAAAAGATCTTATGAAGGCAAAATTTACGGTATTTTCTATTGATGCTATTTCTGAAGAATTTATTCAGTGTACAAATTTATTTACAGGTGATAAAATTGATTTGCCATGTCCGGAGTATAATTTTGTTGATTATAAAAAAATGATATTGTTCGGACATATTCATTCACATGGAATGATGTTGTTGAACTATATTACATCGGTTCCTGCCAGCAAAAGATTGCGGCAGAGGATGAAAGATGAAATTTTAAGGCAGTATGAGCTTTATCAATGCCAGGATGCAGGTGCTTCCTTGCAGGATTTTTTTTCTCGTCATGCAGCCGCAGTACGTCATACAATAAATATTTTATCTTTTTTTGCGCAGCTTAAAGTGGTATTGCCTAAGAGTATCTTACCATCTGATATCCCCTTCGCTGCTAATAAAGTGGAAGCGTCTATGAGGGAAAAATTATCAGGTATTGCAACGCAATTGGGCTATAGTGCATTTAGTGTCAGGCTGCTTATAAGAATGTATGGGGATTTTTTAATAGTAGCAGAGGGTAAGTCTGCTGATGAGGATATATATATGGCTGCGATACTTATCTTATTTGCTGACATCAATGGGCTGGAGTTTATTAAAATAGAACGTATTAAGAAGTATCTGTCGGTTCAGGCGGATCAGGTTTCGGGTATGGTCGAAAAGATAAGCAATGCAATGGATTGCAAAGATTTAAATCCACGTTATTTAACAGAAGAAGGATTTGTCCAAGCCTTATTTATGGTTTAGCAGGGAGGGATTTTATATGCAATGTGCCAAATGTGGACATGAACTGGATGAAAATGGCCATTGTGGATACTGTGGAGTATCCGGTGAGTCGAATGTCCGTGTATTGTCTAAAGAAGAAAAGAATTTGTATGATGGGGTTACAATAGATGAAACGATACCTCCACAACAGGGGCAGCCTCATTTTGAGCATATGTATACGCAAAATCATCATTCGGGATCCGCAAAGATATTTATGAGAAACTGGCGGCTTTTTCCTTGGAGTGGTAATTGGATTTCCAAGCTGGCGCTCTTCCTTCTAGTGATGGCTGTTGTAAGTTTCATTGTGTTTATTGCTTTGCCTGTAGCACTTATAGGAGTTGCGATTGGTGCTGTTGTATGGATTATATTGAATTTTTTACGACAATAATGCAGAATGGTTTTTATAAGAACGATTTTTAAGAAATGGATTTTTTACGCAGAATGATATTTAAAGCCCTTGCGAAATCAATATCTCTAGTGCATAATGAGTATGTAAGAGGCTATGGGCTGAAGTTTCCATTGCGTTCTTAAAAGGGGATGGGATTTTATGGTAAGGATGTCGGGGCGATTTAAACTAAAAATTTTTTTGACAGTGTTTTTGCTTGTAGTAACTAGCGTGGTTAGTGGAATATGGTATTTTTCTTATTATATAAAGACACCGGATTATTCACTTAAGATGATACAGGAAGCGGTTGCTAAACATGATATGGCAAAATTCCAAAAGTATGTTGATATGGATCATTTATTAAGTACTTCCTGCGATGCTCTAATGCAGGGACTTATTGATTCAGAAAGGCCGATGCCGGAAGAAGCAAGGATTGCTGTAAGTGGTTTTACAAAAATGTTTAAGTCTCCCTTGGTTATGAGCTTCAAAGGAATTATAAATCATTATATTGAATCTGGTGAATGGAGTGATGATGCTTCAAAATCTGCAGATCAAGGCATACCAATTGATTCGGATATTGTATTAAGCAAATCAGGTCTGAAAAATACCTGTTTCCGGAAAATAGATTATGTTGCTGTTGATAAGGACGCTGGTACAGCTATTGTAGGAATCCGTGTTTTTCAAAAGGAAGCAGGAGAGGAATTTGTATTGAAAGTTGCCTTTGTCCAGACAGATGAAGGTGTATGGCGTGCATATGAGGTGGAAAATTTTCACGATTTTATTACATTTATTATGAACGCACGTCATATACAGCTGCAAACTTACATAGAAGATACATCTGCTATCATGTTGCACCATGATAAGTCTGTCAAATTGACAGAAAAGAAAATTTCCGATCTATTGGCAGCAGGTAGTTTGGGAAATACTGCTACGCGTAATTCAATAAAGGAAATTGTTCAGGGGGAAATGCTGGAGGATTGGACAGGTCGGAAGGAAGAGCTGGATTCAGTTGATGTTCCGGCATCTGCACAATCGCTGCATCGTTTACGGCTTAAAATTTGTGATTTGCATATTGCATATGCAGGGAAATATGCGGCATGGATGGATGACAAGCAAGCTTTGACAATCCGTTCGGCCGATGAAAACTTAAAGGAAGCGAAGACTTTGGAGCATGAGGCGGCAATTATGACAGAACAAATGAAAAATCGGACAAGCAATTGAGGTATGAAAATGATGCTTGGAGTGTATTTTAATTTGGTATGTAGAAGTCGGTCTGTTAAAAGGCAGGATTTTTATCCTGCTTTTTGTGTTAATTGCCTTTTGTGCTATAATGAGAAATAGAGCTTTTTTAATGACAGAGTAGAGGATGGATTGGATGACATTTGACTCAAATATAGAAACAGTAGCGATTCTTTATGATATAGAGAATGCACCCTTTGAGATGTTGGACTATACATTAGGGAAGGCCAGGAAATATATTCCCTGCCGGATGATTGTTGCTTCGGATTGGGAAAACCGTCCTGAACAGAAATGCTGGAATCGGTTGTTACGCAGGGAAGGCTTTACATTTCGCCAAATTGATCGCAAGGTAGATGGCAAGAATTCTTTGGATTATGCGTTGTTTGATACGGCAATTATGCTGAGAGATGAGGGCGTTCGCAAGTTTTTTATTATAACGACAGATTCTGATTTTGCAAAAATTGCACAAGTGTTGAAGAAAGGGTCGGTATCGTCCTATCTTATCGGTGTAGGGACAAGCCAGGCCAGTCAGGTCTTGCGGGATGCATATGATGAGTTTATTTGTTATCCGCCGGAAAAAAAGAAGACTAGTAAACTTGTACCTGTGCAAAAAAACAGCCGACAAGATAACATAGTACAAGAAAAAAATCAAGGTTTGAGGTATCAAGTTGATGGAACCATGCAGATTAAACTGCCTAAAACTTTGCAAAAACAACTTTTGCAGCGTATGGAGGCTGAAAATGTCGGTTTTGATCAACTTATTACATATCTTTTAATGAGAGGGCTATCTCAGTGAAAGCTTTGATTAGGAAATGAAAGTGTAGGTGGATTTCATGAAAAAAGCAGCAGAGAAAGTGTTGCTTTATCAATTTGCTGATGAGGAAAAGCTGCAATCCATACAATCTTTATTAACGAGAATACATATTGTGTTTGAGGTGCTTCCTGCGGATGCCTATGAACAGAAAGTAGGATATCTTTTAGGAATTAAGGGATTTAATCAGGTAAAGAAGTTGGAAACAGATGATTTTATTTTTCCGTTTGAGGTTATGGTATTGTATAATATTAAAAATAAGCGGCTTGAACATGTTTTGGACGAATTCCATCATGCTGGTATCGAGAGTATAAGGTTTAAGGCCATAGTTACGCCTTTTAATATGTTTTGGACATTTCGGCGCCTTTGTGAGACTATGCAAAAAGAACATACAGCCATGCGTAAGAGAAATGAGGATAGCCATGAAGGATAAAGAATTAGAAAAGACTGTTCTTATGGATGGTACTGAAGAAAAAAGTGGATTACAGGATACAAAGTCTATACCGCGTGTTACGAATACTGCAGGGCCGATGCAGCAGGAAAAAATGATACGCCGTGGATCGGTACGGGAGCTTGCACCTGTACGAAAACAGGAAGAAACCGGGCCGCAGAAGGCCTATATTAAAAAACGTAAACGTAGAAAGGCTATATTTTTAACGGCGGGATTTTTAGTAGCGCTCTTAAGTGGTTTTATCCTGGCAGGATATTATCATGATCGTCAACAGGCAACCGAGAATCAGCATATGCAGCAGGCGGCACAGATACAACAGCAGGCCAATGAACTGACGCAGCAGAGACAACAATTGGAGCAGGAAAAGCTGGAGCTGGAACAAAAACGGCAGGCATTGCAATCTGCAGCGGGGCATATAGCTGGCAAAAATACACAAATTGAGGAAGAGAATCAATCGGCTTCAATGGCCTCCAAATTATTGGATAAAGTGACAGGAAAAGAAAAAGAACGCCAACGGTCGATACAGGATAATGCGGCACAGGAAACAAGAAACAACAACGATGCAGCAGCTTTAAATGTATCTATCAATGATGCGCAGGCAATGATAAATGATGTGGATTCGAAGCTTGGTGAGCTGGATCAGGTCCGACAACAGGCAAATAGAGTTAAGCAGGCAGCTGCGTCTGCTTATAATGAAAACGCAAATACTATTGGACAGATATTATATTATGCTTCAGAGGGTATGGATTTTGTCAGAGGTTTATTATCAAAATAAATTAGGAGCGATGGATATTGAGGAAGTTATGGGTAGCTTTATGTGTAACAATTCTAGTGTTAAGTGCTGGCTGTTCTGGAGCTATAGAAAAGTCTGGTCAGAAGGCTCAATTAGGTGAAATAACTATTGGACTTATGCCGGATACAGATTCTTTGCCGTTTATCATTGCACAGGAAAAAGGTTATTTTGCTGAAGAGGGGTTAAAGGTAAACATCCAGCAATTTAAAAGTGCAATGGATCGCGATTCAGCGTTGCAGAGCGGTAATCTGGACGGAGCGGTATCGGATATGCTGGCGGTGGCATTTGATAAATCTGGCGGATTCGATGTAAAGGTTACTTCTTTTACGGATGGCAGTTATAAGTTGATTGCCGGAAAGGGTGAAGCCATTTCTGGCGTAACCGATTTAGCTGGAAAGGATGTTGCTGTTTCTAAAAATACGATTATTGAATATGTAACAGACCAGATACTTGCATCACAGAATATGCAGGATAACAGTGTCAACAAAGTCGTAATCCCACAAATCCCTACACGTTTGGAAATGTTGCAAAACGATAAATTGTCAGCGGCAACCTTGCCGGAGCCAATGGCGAGCATTGCAATTTATAATGGATGTAAATATATAACTGGTTCGGATGAATTGGAAATTAATCCTGGTGTGATTATGTTTACAGCTCAGGCTGTTGAGTCTAAGAAGGCTGAATTGCAAGCTATGTACCGTGCTTATAATAAAGCTGTGGCTTATTTAAATAATACAAATCGCGAGGAGTATATAGACATCGTTTTGGATAAAGGAGGTTTTCCACCAACCGCCAGAGACGCTCTGCAGTTGCCACAGTATCATGAAGCTGCTTTGCCGAAAGAGAAGGATGTAACAGACTGCATTGTTTGGTTGGAGAACAAACAACTTATTAAGCAGGTATATTCGTATGATGATATTGTTGTTGATATTTTAGGACAATGATTGAAGCGCTGGATTTGACCGTAAGATATCGGTCACAAAATGAGATACATGTAGCTTTAAAGAATGTCAGCCTGACGGTTCCTACAGGTATGATTTGTGCAGTTATCGGGCCATCAGGCTGTGGGAAGTCAACTTTGCTTAAAGTTTTTGCGGGTATTATCCATAAATATGAAGGTAAGGTAAGCATTGATGGAGAACCGGTGACTCCGGCAAAACAAAAAATAGGTTTTATTCCTCAGAATTATGGGTTGCTTCCTTGGCGGAATGTGGAAGAAAATATTTTTTTGGGCTTAAAAATCAAGAATACAAAGAGAAAGACAGAACGTAATGCTTTACTTGCGATCATGCATCAGCTTGGTATTGATGGCTTGGAAAGAAGGTATCCTGGTGAGTTAAGTGGTGGACAACAGCAGCGTGTCAGCCTGGCGCGTACGTTTTTACTCAAACCGGATGTCCTTCTTATGGATGAGCCATTCTCGGCACTTGACGCAATTACTCGTGAGGAAATGCAGGATGTTTTTTTTGCTCTGTGGCAGCAGTATGAGGTCACTACGGTTTTAGTTACGCATTATGTAGAGGAAGCGTTGTATTTAGGGCAAAAAATTGTTATTTTATCGGCAAATCCGGGTCATATAGATGCAATTGTTGATAATCCATTATTTGGTAGTGGTGATATACGCAGAAAACCTGAATTTTTCAAGATGGGATTAGAGCTCCGAAATTTAATAAAAAGGAGCTGGAATCAGTCATGAAAAAATATGGTGTGGTTGGTTGGTATTTTTTTGCTATCGCAGTGTTGTTTGTTACTTGGTGGTTTATCTCTATGATTGTCAGACTGCCGATTGTACCATCGCCAGTTCTTGTGTTCCAAACTTTACTGGCTGTTTTTATAAAATCGATTGCAATCCATAGCCTATATAGTTTATGGCGTATTGCGGCAGGGCTTGTTATTGCTGTTTTTGTTGGGTTTCCCTTAGGTGTTTTGATGGGATATTTTCCGAGTACAGATCGTTTCCTGGCGCCGATTGTTTATCTGACATATCCTGTACCAAAGATTGCTTTGTTGCCAATCCTGATGCTTTTATGCGGTGTAGGAGAAGCGTCGAAGATTATTATGATTTTTTTGATTATTGTTTTTCAGGTTATCATTGCTGTACGTGATGGAATCCGAATTATTCCGAAAGAAACCTATTATCCGTTATATTCTTTAGGGGCTTCGTTCAAGGAAATCTTTTTTGAAGTATTATGGCCAGCCTCTTTACCTAAATTTATTACGGCCATTCGTGTGGCTTTAGCAACGGCTATTTCGGTATTGTTTTTCACTGAGACTTTTGGCACACAATATGGTATGGGGTATTTCATCATGGATGCATGGCTGCGTGTCAATTATCTTGAGATGTATTCAGGAATTATGGTCTTGAGCTTTATTGGGCTTATATTGTTTGCTGTAATAGATATCGTAGAGAAATATGCCTGTCAGTGGCAATATAAATAATGTAATCTATACTGGATGTTTTTTTATGAATGAAGTATAATATTTTTAAATATCATATGATATGGAGGAGAGGTTACATGCTGGTTAAAAATAATATGGAAAGTTTTGTTATGGATAATCTGGATAAGGTGCTGGCAAATTTTACAGACTGCTGTAGGTGTGAGCAATGCCGTAAGGATATTATTGTATTAGCATTGAACCATCTTCCGCCTAAGTATACGAATTCAGACATAGGTGATGTTTATACAAGGCTTGATTCTTATTGGGGACAGGAGGATGCAGAAATCATACAGGAAATAGCCAAGGCAGCAGCAATTGTGACAAAGCATCCGCGCCATGACGTGAGCCAAATAAAAAAATAGTATGTGGATAACGGTTTGGTTATCTCCATGCTATTTTAATCCTTTATCTTTTATTGAACATACGATTCAATGGATTTTCTTTGAACATATTTCCTTGCTCAATGTAACGGTGAACCATTTTTTCTGATTTATGGCGTGTTTGCCGCATAATGGTAAGAGCATCAATGTCATGCTGGGCAGCACTTGTGGCAAAACCGCGGCGCAGACTGTGCCCCGCAAAATTTGCTTCATTAAGTCCGGCTTTTTTAATATATTTTTTTACAATCAGAGCTACTGATTTGTCTGAGAGCTGCACATCGCGCAGCTCTTTATTTTTTTTAAAAGGACGGAATAAAGGGCCTGTTTGCAGCTGTGCAGCGAGAACCCATTGCTCAATGGCGTGTACGGCGCAAAAATGTGGATTGGGTGCATAGGGGATAGCAATATAATTGCCATGTCCTAATTGGTCGCCCTTGGATTGGGGAATAAATATCACCACACCTTCAGAGGAAAAGGTTAAATCTTCTAATTGTACATTGACAAGTTCTGAACGGCGAAAAGCGCCGGCAAACCCTAAAAAAAGCACAGCTCGATCACGCAGGGAAACAATATCATTATCATCGAAACAATCTGCAAGCAGATGAATCGTTTCCAACAATATGGGGGCTTTTCCATGCTGAAAGGTTCCTTTTTCACGGCGAATAGCCATCATAGCATTGCGTACCAGTCCGGAATGCGCGGGATTGTCACGTCCGAGGCCTGCCGCAATATGATTTTCGGAAATAGCAGTGATACGACGCGATACGGTATTCGCCTTTGCGTTATCTGCCAAATCATTAATGTAATTCACAATCGTCTCAGGTTCAGCCGGCAAGTCGGTCATTTTATGGTCTTGGCACCAGTCAGAAAAGTCATTCCAGTCTGCGGCATAAGACCGTATCGTATTATAGGCTTTGGTATGTTCCAGACGTCGTTTGCTTTTTAATGATAGTTTACTATTGGCTTGAATTTTGGCGTTTTTGGTAAGGAGAAAATTATCTTTTAATTCCATCGTATTATTCACCAGCGATTCTTATCAGACTTTGTGCATGCAAAAATAGAATTTAGTCGGCATTTTTGTTCTTGACGATAAAAACATATCCAGTATCTTTTATAAAGGCGAAATGAAATTCCGTATTTCCTTGTATTGCAACATTATTGGCCGTACGGATATCGGAACCTTGTTTAAAGCCAAGATCGGCCAGGACCTTTTTTCGCATAGCGGAAGCATCTGAAGGATAGAATGATTCAATCAATACGCCTATGGCAGTGACCATTTTTACCATATCGTCCTGTGTTGCCGGTTGAGCTATCATTTGAACAGAGAGGAGCTTTTGGTTTTTCACATCAATTTTACCCGATAGTATTAACGTATCAAGCAGGTTATACTGAAAAGAAGATGATTTTTCATCAATGCTTTTCAGCAGGATATGTTCTTTTTGGGCTGCAGAATTATCATTGAATCGTTCCATAAGGTTTCCATAAGTGGTATCAAGTGAAGCTCCGGCAGTTTTGTCAGAGGCTGCTGTGGACGATGTTCCTGTCTGCGAGGTTAGCGTTTGCTGGCTTTGCAGCGTTATGCCAATGGTTGAGACGATAAAGATAAAAGCGATGACACTCACACCAATGGTTATATACCGATTACGTTTCTTTTTACGCAATGCATCTGGATTATCTTCTTTTACAGAATGATGACATTTTGGACATATTTTTTCTGCCAGGCTTATATCTGCATTACAATATTTACATTTCATAGAAACATCTCCTTAGTATAATTCATACGTGCTTCCTTAAGTCTACAGGCAAATCTATATTTGAAGTATAAATTTTTTTCGGAATTCATGATCTTGTCTTAGATTCCGTTCATGCTGTAAGTGAAGATACCAGAAATGCGATATGACGAGATACTCTCCCAAGGACATATATAATTCTATCAAATTAAAGGGATAGGAGCAATCGAAAATTTGTTCTAAAAACTATTGAAAGAACTCATGTTCTATGTTAATATATAAAGGAACGTTAGTTCTTTTGTGTACTAAGGAACTCGTAAATATATTTAGACGGGGAGCTGTAGAGAATGAAAAAATCGATTAGCCTGTTTCTTTTACTTTTATTAGTCTGGGTGGCGCCGCTACACCTGTCAAATGTATATCTGCGCAGTTCTGACTTTGACATTGTTACTATACATACGAATGAGAACGTATGGTCTGTCGCTGAACGGTATACTTCTGATACAGAACATACAGTCCGTCTTATGGAAGCCATTGTAGAAATTAATGGGCTTGACCATGAGGCATCTGTATATGCAGGGCAGCAAATCAAAGTTCCAGTTTTGGCTAAAGCACAATATGCTGCAAAATAAAAATGGCTTGACAGATAACTGAGATCTGCCTATAATGAAAACAGTTCAAGTTATAAAGGCAATGATAAAGACATGAGCATAAGTACTTTGTTTCGCAGAGAAAGATGTCTTGGCTGAAAGCATCCTGAAACAAATTTATGTTTACCGCTTTTGAGCTATATGGCCGAATTGAGTAGGTTATGTCGGGGAGCCTTCCGTTATTAGGATAAGAGTGGTCGTTTTGGCGGCAATTTGGGTGGAAACGCGAAGCAACAGCCTCGTCCCTTTTAGGGATGGGGCTGTTTTTTATTTTGAGGAGGTTTTATAATGGTTAAGGTAACTTTGAAAGATGGGGCTGTTCGCGAAATAGAGTCAGCAACTACAATTTTTGATTTTGCAAAAATTGTAAGTAATAGTCTGGCTAAGAAAATTTTAGCTGCGAAAATGGATGGTAAGACGGTTGATCTCACAACACGAATTGAGAAAGACTGTAAAGTGGAATTCCTTACATTTGAGGATGCCGAGGGACGCTGGGCTTTGCGCCATACAGCATCACATATTCTTGCGCAGGCTGTAAAACGGCTATATAAAAGTAGCAAAGTGCAGTTGGCAATTGGTCCGGCAATTGAAAATGGCTTTTATTATGATTTTGATATCGACAAGCAGCTGACGGAAGAAGACTTAAAAGAAATTGAGAAGGAAATGTATAAGATTGTCAAGGAGAATATTTCTTTGGTCCGTAAGGAAGTAAGCCGGAAAGATGCGTTGACGCTTTTTGTGGATAGAGGAGAGACCTATAAGGTTGAGCTTATCAATGATTTGCCGGCAGATGCCAAAATTTCTCTCTATGAGCAGGGAGATTTTGTCGATCTTTGTGCCGGACCTCATGTTATGAGTACGGGCAAAGTAAAAGCATTGAAATTACAAAGCATTGCTGGTGCCTACTGGCGTGGCAGTGAGAAGAATAAAATGTTACAACGTATTTACGGAACAGCTTTTGAAAAAAAGACAGAGTTGGATGAATACCTTCATATGCTGGAGGAGGCTGCGAAACGGGATCATCGTAAATTAGGCAAAGAACTGGATTTGTTTAGTCTTCATGAAGAGGGTCCTGGATTTCCGTTTTTTCATCCAAATGGTATGATCATTCGTAATGAGCTTATTAATTATTGGCGCGAAATACATCGTGAGTTCGGGTATCAGGAAATTAAAACACCGATGATTTTGAACCGTAAACTTTGGGAGCAATCGGGCCATTGGGATCATTATGCGGAAAACATGTATTTTACTAAGATTGATGATGAGGATTACGCAATCAAGCCAATGAACTGCCCGGGTGGGATGCTTGTCTACAAGACACAGCCGCATAGCTACCGTGATTTACCACTTCGCATGGGAGAGTTAGGTCTGGTACATCGTCACGAACTTTCCGGTGCTTTACATGGCCTTTTCCGTGTACGTAATTTTACGCAGGATGATGCACACATTTTTATGATGCCTTCTCAGATTGAAGAGGAAATACAAAAGGTTATTGATTTATTCGATCGTGTTTATAAAACTTTTGGACTTGAATATCATGCTGAGCTGAGTACGCGTCCGGAGGATTCCATGGGTTCAGATGAGGTGTGGGAGACTTCTACAGCAGCATTGCGTAATGCCCTTGAACATCGGGGACTCCGCTATGTTGTTAATGAAGGTGACGGTGCTTTTTATGGTCCGAAGATTGATTTTCATTTGAAGGATTCAATTGGCCGTACATGGCAATGCGGTACGATTCAGCTGGATATGCTTATGCCGGAGAAATTTGACCTTACATATATAGGTGAGGACGGCCAAAAACATCGTCCGGTAATGATACACAGGGTTGTGTATGGCAGTATAGAGCGTTTTATAGGCATTCTTATTGAGAATTATGCGGGTGCTTTTCCTGTATGGCTCGCACCTGTACAAATAAAAATTCTGCCAATTACGGATAAGCATATGGACTATGCTTTTGCACTCAAAAAGAAAATGTTTGATTTGGGACTGCGTGTGGAAGTCGATGACCGTAATGAAAAGATAGGTTATAAGATTCGTGAAAGCCAGGTCAGGAAGATTCCTTATACGTTAGTCGTAGGGGATAAAGAAATGGAGAGCAATGAGGTTGCTGTGCGTAAATATGGTGAGAAAGATAGCAACACGATGGATGTAGAGAACTTTATCAAAGAAGTGTTAGAAAAAATCACAGCAAAATCATAAAACAATTGACATATTTTTTTAAACGTGATAATATATTTAAGTGAGTTGATTAAGAAGAAGCCACCGCTTCTCACCTGCTGGTACGAGATCAGTTTGGTTAATTCATTGGTTTTAGGGGGGTGGCTTTGTGCCATCCCTTTTTTTATTTAGTAATATTTTATAGGAGGTGTTTTTCTATTAGTAGCGAAAGTTTGCGAATCAATGAAGAAATCCGTATAAGAGAAGTTCGTGTCACCAGTGCTTCGGGTGAACAGCTTGGTATTATGGCAACGCATGATGCGCTGCATATGGCTGAGGAGCAGCATCTGGATCTTGTTGAGGTAGCGCCGAAGGCGAAGCCACCAGTATGTCGTATTATGGATTTTGGTAAATATAGATACGAACAGCAAAAAAGGGAAAAGGAAGTTAAGAAAAGACAAAAGGTTATTAGTATAAAGGAAGTCAAGCTTCGTCCCAATATTGAACAACATGATTTTGACGTCAAGTTGAAGAATGCTCTTCGCTTTGTCCAGGAAGGGAATAAAGTCAAGGTAACTATTATGTTCCGTGGCAGGGAACTTTCTCATCCTGAATTGGGCAAGGACGTATTACAGCGCGTAGCTGCTGAGTTGAAGGACTTGGTATCTATTGAGCGTGATGCTAAACTTGAAGGTAAAAATATGATAATGATTTTAGCACCAAAAGCGCAATTTAAAGGAGGAAAACAGTAATGCCAAAAATGAAGACACGCAGAGCTGCTGCAAAACGTTTTACATCAACAGGTACTGGCGCGTTTAAGCGTAATAAAGCTTTTAAGAGCCATATCTTAGAAAAGAAGTCCCCTAAGCGTAAACGTAATTTACGTAAAGCTGCTATTGCTTCTGCAGCAGACCATGGTCGTATCAAAAGAATGCTTCCGTATGCTTAATTTTCAATTATAGGAGGAATGAAACATGCCAAGAGTAAAAAAAGGCGTGACTGCACATAGACGTCATAAGAAGATATTAAAGTTAGCAAAGGGATATATCGGTTCTAAGAGTAAGCAATTTAAGAAAGCTAACGAAACTGTTATGAAGGCTCTTTACTATGCACGCCGTGATCGTCGTGCAAAGAAGGGGAATTTCCGCAGATTGTGGATTGCGCGTATCAATGCTGCCGCACGTACAAATGGTATTTCTTATAGCCGTTTGATTAATGGCCTGACAAAAGCTGGTGTTGAGGTCAATCGTAAAATGTTGGCAGATCTTGCTATTAGTGATGAGAAAACTTTTGGACAGCTTGTGGCTGTTGCTAAGGAAAATCAATAAGGAAAAAGAGGCTGCTGTGAGTAGCCTCTTTTTCTTTGCAAATGAAGTAGAGTGGGGAAGAATATTTGTATGATAAAGGAACATATCGATAGTGCGGCAAACAAGAAAATCAGGCTGGCAAGCAGCCTGCATTTGAAAAAATATCGGGACCAGGAAAATCTGTTTGTTGCAGAGGGAATTCGTCTTGTTGAAATGGCGGCTAAAGGCAAAGACTGGATCCCTGCCTTTGGTTTTTATACAGCAGCCGCAGCGGAACAATCACGTGCCCAAGCAGTGCTTGAAAGCATAGAGGAGTTACGATGCCCTATGTATGAAATATCAGAAGCGTTATACAAAAAAGTCGCAAATACTGTGGGTCCGCAAGGACTTTTACTGGTCTTGCATAAAAGACAGAGAATGTTGTCAGAGCTTTTATCACCGGGAAATGTGCCTTTTATTGTTGTGGCGGATGGTATACAGGATCCTGGGAATGCAGGTACAATTATACGTACGGCAGATGCTGCAGGCTGCAGTGGTGTAATCTTTATGGAAAATAGTGTAGATGTTTTTTCTGATAAAGTAGTTCGCAGTACGATGGGCTCACTCTTTCATTTGCCGATTGTTACTGGGATATCAAAGCAGGCGTTATTAAGTTTTTGTGGGCAAGAGCATATTCGACTGTTTGCTTCGACTTTGGCATCGAAAGCAAAGTATTATTTTTGTATGGATTATACGTTGCCAACAGCATTTATATTTGGGAATGAAGGGAACGGTATATCGGCAGAGCTATTGTCAGCTGCTGAGGAAAAAGTATATATACCAATGTTTGGTGCGGCAGAATCGTTGAATGTGGCCATGGCAGCATCCGTTGTTATTTATGAAGCACTGCGACAGCGTATGATACAGAGTTATTCCCAATAGAGGTAAACGGCCAAAATCCCGTGGCTAATGGATACGGAAAACTCATGGGCAGTATCCATTAATTCATTGCTGATGGCATAAGGAAGACTTTGTTTAAGAATTACTTTGTCTAAGGGCCAGAATACGTTGGTAATGGAGACATCACAGCATTCTTCTGTAAGTGGGAGCAAAGAAATAGCTTTAGGCCTTACACTGGTCTCTATTGTTATAGAATCCATCCCCTTCAGAAACAAAACAGTTTCCTGTTCATCGGCAATACAACCAGGCATACATTCGGCTGCAAAGGAATGCAGCGTACTGAAAGCATGGTCGAAACGGTTGCCCAAAGCACCACTTAGAACTACGAATGGACAGGGTTGGATCTTGCGGATATTCTGGAGGGCAAGCTGCGTGTCTGTAAGATTCTTTTTAGGAGAATATTTTTCAATGGGTATATCCATTGCCTTTGCCCAATCCCAGGAGGCTTTACTGGCACTATCCCCATCGCCAATAAGCCGTTGCGGATGAAGCAGAGCCTTTCTGCAGATATCGATACCATGGTCTATACACCACAGTATACGATGCTGTGATACTTCCTGTAACCAGTCGATTTGAGGCGGGCGGCCGCCTGAAACCAGCAGAATCTGTTTTTGGGGTAGAGAAGATGTATAAGAGATATGTAACTTGGGAAGTATTAGTGTATTTGTAGCCATATTCAGTTCCTTCTTTTTGTATTTCATAGATAAAAACTCCCCTCGGAATCACTTCAAGGGGAGTCTTATTTCTTAAAGGGCTTTAATTTTTTCTGTAATTTCTTTCAACTGCTCTTGGGTTGGAATATTTGGTATCCGGATTTTTTCAAGACAAATATCACAGCCACAAGCTTTCAACTCATCCTCAACAAGAGCGATACTCTGTCCACCCCAACCATACGAGCCAAAAGCAAATGCTTTGTGCCCCTTGGGAGCGAGTCCTTTAAGATAAGATAAAAAACCTGCTATGCTCGGCATCATTTGATTATTGATAGTAGGAGATCCTACAGCCAGATATTTGCTGGTCAGTATATCTACTACAATATCAGACATATGATCCACCTTGATGTCATAATATGCAGCGGGAATTCCCCTGGCGGCAAAAGCCTCGGCAATGTTTTTTGCGAGGATTTCTGTGGAATGCCACATACTGTCAAAAACGACTACGGCTTTTTCATCCAAATCAAAAGTACTCCATTTTTGGTAAGCAGTGAAGATTTCGGGAATATGGGAGCGCCAGATAATTCCATGTCCTGTCGCAATCATTTTAATGTCAAGATCGGCAACAGCTTTGATTGCGGTTTGTGCCTGACGTCCATAAAGCATAAGAATATTAGCGTAATATTTCTTTGCCTCCTGCATCAGTATAGCAAAGTCATTTTCATCATCAAATCGTTTGGTTGATGCCAGATGCTGTCCAAAGCTATCATTAGAAAATAATATGGACTCTTCCGGGCAATAGGATACCATGCTATCCGGCCAGTGGAGCATAGGCGTAGTAACAAACTGGAGCGTACGGTGGCCGATATTCAGAATATCGCCAGCTTTCACTCCTTTGTAAGCATATTCGCCATAGTGTGCCTTAAGGCCCTTGAGCCCATTTGGCAGGCTGGTGATGATTGTGGCAGCAGGACAATGCTGCATCATGAAAGGAATGCTGCCAGAATGGTCTGGCTCTACATGATTCGAAATGATATAATCAATCCTGGACGGATCAATTACAGAAGAAATACGTTCCAATAGTTCATTAGCAAATGTGGACTTGACGGTATCAATCAGCGTGATTTTATCATCAATGATCAGATAAGCATTATATGATGAGCCACGTCCGGTTTGATAGCCGTGGAAACTGCGCATGGACCAGTCGACAGCACCGACCCAATAAATCCCTTTTTTGATTTCAATAGCTTGCATGTGAAAACCACCTTTCCATTATTTAAGGCTGAACTTATAGTTGTTTATATTTATTGTAGTACGAGATGCCAATAAATACAATTGATAAAATTTAAAAAATGATACAATGCGGCTATTAGAACTCACTCGTGAAGATAGTGGTATTTTGAATATAAATAATAAAAATTACTTCAGGATAAATAATATTTTCTATTATTATTATAATAGAAATCAGGAATAAGGTCAATTTATCTGAAAAAATATAAATTCTCAATATTTTAGCTTTATTTCAATAATATGACTTTATGACAGGCAGAGAATACTATTGGGAGGATATACTATGAGGCATACACTTACAAGGATGAAGCGGAAGGAAGTTTGTATTGTCGGAGGTGTTTGTTTTGTGCTTCTGGTCATTCTTCTTTATTTTTATTTTGGGCAGCAGGGAAAGGGCGCAAAAGTCAAAATTTCTAAAGGGAATCCGTTAGTTGAAACGTATATGGTAAAGCGTTCCGATATGATGCGGCATATTTCGCTTTCAGGTCAGACAGTCGCTGATGCAAATATTTCTTTGGCACCTAAATATACAGGCCGTATCATAGCTGTGAATGTGAAGTTGGGAGACAAAGTGAAGGCTGGAGATATATTACTTTTACAGGATATGGGTGATCTTGATATTTCAATAAATCAGAATCGCGTAGTCACCCGGGCTGCGGCTGCAGATGCTGTCGAGGCAGAAGCTACATATAATGCAAATTATATTAAGGCGCAAAATGCTTATGAATTACAAAAAATGAAGTATGAAAGAAATCAATATCTTTTTTCTATCGGGGCTATTTCCCAAAATACACTTGATGAAATTGAGCAGGAATATATGACAAGCAAAGCAGCTTTTGAGATATTGGAAAACCAGACGAATGAATCTTCTATGCCAGCGAGTGTCGAGTCTAAGCGTCTTGCTGTAGATAAAGCTGCGTATGGTACAGAGGCATTGGAGAAACAACGCGAAGATATGATCCTTCGTGCGCCTCGGGACGGGGTTATTGGTTATCGTGCAGCGGAGGTTGGGGCAATTGCTTCGGCAGGTACGAAAGTATTCTCTCTGGTGGATAACCATCATATTTATATTGATTGTGCCATTTCTGAAAGTGATGCCGCCGTATTGCAGCCCGGCATGCCAATGGCAGTTGGCATTGATGCTTTGGGGAATACATACGCTGGTGCATTGGTTTATGTCAGCCCGGCTATGGATGACTCTGCCAAGACATATACAGCCCGGATTGAATTGAATGATATGGACCTGGGGATAAAGGCAGGATTGTTTGCCCGTTCGCAAATTGATATACTGCAGCGTCCACAGACGTTGTTTGTACCGAAGGAAGCTGTGGTGACGAAAAACGGGCTGACATCTTTGTTCGTTGTGAAAAACGATAAAACAGTGGAATCACATGATGTCAGGATTGGCTTGATAAATGATATGATGGTAGAAATCATAGATGGTGTCGCCGATGATGATGTCGTAGTACTCAGTAATCAGGAGAAGCTCAAGAATGGGACAACGGTTGATCTTGCAGATTCGGGGGAGGCATCATGAATATTACGCGGTTTTCTATCAAAAAACCGATAGGTATATCCATGATTGTGGCATTTTTTGTCGTACTGGGCTTTTACAGCTATTATCGTATCGGGGTTGAACTTTTACCAGCTTTGAACACGCCTTATGTGACAATTTCAGTGAATTATCCCGGTGCCAACGCGGACTCGGTGGAGCAGCAGGTGGTAAAACCAATCGAAAATGCGCTGTCATCTGTATCTAATGTGAAACAGATGACAGCAACTGCAAGCTATGAAAAGGCACGTATAGGTCTGGAACTGGAATTTTTTGCAAATGCTGATTCGGCGGCAATCGATGCAACAAAAAAAGTTGAGGCTATCCGTGGAAAACTGCCTGATGAAGCTGAAGAACCGGTGGTAATCAAAAGAGATATGAATGCCACGCCAATCGTGGAGATAGCGATTACATCCCAGCATCCGCTATCGGTTGTTTATTCTAAAACGCAGAATACTTTTGAGGATGTAATCCAGCAAGCTTCTGGTGTTTCGGAAATTGAGCTTCACGGTGGACGGGATAAGGAAGTTGCTGTTGAAGTCGACAAGGATAAGATGGCGGCTTATAAGCTCACACTGTCGAAACTTGTAGCGGCTGTCAAAGCAGAAAATCAGCTATTGCCATCCGGGTCTGTTTATACCGAAACGACAAAGGCAGATGTACGTGTCATAGCGCAATATAAGACTGCAGCAGATATCGAAAAAATTGAAATTACGAATACAGATGGAAAGAATATTCCGATTACAGCTGTAGCAAATATCCGGGAACAGGATGCGCGTGCCGACCGCTATGGGCGGGTAAATGGGCAGGATACTGTTATGATGCAGGTTTATAAGAACAGCGATGCCAATATTGTATCTACAGCAGCGAATGTAGTTAAAAATGTTGAAAAGCTAAGAAAAAACTATCCGGACTATCAATTCGTTATTGTCAGCAACGATGCAGATTATGTCAGTTCTTCCTTGCATAATACGCTGGGCACATTGATAGAAGGACTTATGACTACGGGACTGGTGCTTTTTTTGTTTTTGCGGGGCTGGCGTTCCACAGCGGCCGTTATGATAGCTATACCTACTTCGCTTATCTCGACATTTTTTATCATGTATACGGCAGGATTTACTTTTAACATGATGTCGCTTATGGGTATGACGCTTTGTGTGGGAATTTTAGTTGATGATTCTATTGTCGTATTGGAAAATATTACGCGCCATCTGCGAATGGGTGAGGATTCTATGACGGCGGCCGAAACAGGACGTATGGAGATCGGCATGGCGGCGGTAGCTATTACTTTATGTGATGCGGCTGTATTTATGCCGATAGCTTTTATGAATGGGATGACCGGACAGTTTTTTCGCCAATTTGGTCTTACAATTGTTTTTGCTGGGCTTTTTTCCTTGTTTGTATCTTTTACGCTTACCCCAATGCTGGCATCACGTTTTTTCAAAGGGGGATTTTGTCCTTCCAAACGTCCCTTGTGGTTGTTTATGGATCGTATAGAGAATGCAGCTGTACATTATTATGAACGTGTTCTTCGCTGGAGCCTAAAGCATCGTAAAAAGATATTGCTCTTAGTGATGATGTTGTTTTTAGGGATGCTTGCTTTTATTCCGTTAGGACTTGTCGGGTCTGAATATATGCCGCAGACAGATGAGGGGAGCTTTACCATTATGGCGGATCTTCCTGTGGGAAAATCTGCGGAGAAGACAAATGAAGTAATGATTTCTTTGGAAAATAAATTAAGTCAGATACCGGAGGTTAAATATTATCTTACTTATGCAGGGGGAACAACCGCTTATGAAGGCCGCATCAAGGTGCAGTTGTATGATCGTAAGGACAGAGAACGTTCCGTTTGGGCTGTAGCAAATGAAATCCGTGCGTTTGCAGCTGCTATGAAAGATGTCGATATACGCGTATCTGAGACGCAGTCTTCTGTTGCCGGTGTTTCTGGCGGTGGTGGCCCAAGCGGAGGAGGCGGGGCTCTCCGGCTTGAACTGCGTGGTAATGATTTCAAGTCACTGATAGCAGCATCTGATAAGGTTCAACAACTCCTTTCTACAGAAGTTGCAGGAGCTACCGATATTAATAGCTCTTATACGGAAGGTTTGCCTGAGCTGCAGTTGACAGTAGATCGTGATCGGCTGAAAAGCTATGGAACTTCTTTGGCGGATGTCGATACGGCATTTTCTTCTGCCATATCCGGATTGTCGGCTGGTGTTATTGCCAACGATGAAAAAAATGATGGGCAGGATACGGATATTAAGGTGCGTTTTAAGAATGCTGATGGCTTTAAGGCATCCGATGTAGCGACGGTACCGGTCAATGCTGGTGGCAAGCTCCTCTATCTTGGAGATGTGGCGTCTATTGCTAATGGCACTGGGCCGGTCAGCATCCGACGGGTAGATAAGCAGCGTGCGATTGTCATAGGAGCAAATCTGAGCAATCGGCCACTCAATGATGTCATCCGGGACACGGAAAAGGTACTGGAACATACCAACCTGGGAGAGGGAATAACCTATCGTTTCAGTGGGCAGGCAACACGGATGTCGGAAACGTTCGGGGAGCTTTTGTCAGCACTTTTATTGGCACTGGTGCTTATTTATATGCTTTTAGCGGTGCTTTATGAATCTACAGTTACGCCGTTTATACGCATGTTTTCATTGCCGTTGGGACTTATAGGTTCGATATTATTACTTTTTATTACACATAATACCTTGAACCTTTATTCGCTTATTGGTATATTAGTTATGGATGGTATCGTTGCCAAGAATGGTACGCTGCTCTTGGATTATACTTTAACTCTTATGGATCGCGGCATGACGGCCTTTGATGCGATTATAGAGGCAGGGAAGGTTCGTTTGAAACCGATTTTCATGACGACGATTACTATGATGGTCGGTATGCTGCCTACGGCACTTGCTATGACAGAAGGGTCTGAGACCCGTGTAAGCATGGCATGGGTCATTATTGGCGGCCTTTTAACCTCCACGGTGTTTACGCTTATTATCATACCAATTATTTTTCTCTTCTTTGAAAAATATCCGCCAATGCTTTGGTGGTTGAAGTTGAAAAAGATATGCGTCCGGGAGTAACTTCAATTTAGATTGGGTGTCTGGTAATGAAATTATTAAAAACCTTGGTTCTGGCAATTATGGGAGGTGCATTATTCTGTTTATTACATGTGCCGCTGCCCTGGACGCTGGGGCCAATTGCAGCTGTTTCACTTTTTTCATATTTTTTGCGTCGCCGCATTTATTGGTCGGTTAAAATACGCAATACAGCATTGATCTTGCTTGGATATGAAATGGGACGGCCGTTTACTTTAGAGACAGGACAGGCTATTTTGGCGCAATTTCCTATGATGCTGCTGGCAACGATGATCACAGTCATGGCTGGTGTCTTAACCGGGTGGATTATGTACAAAAAAACAGGGATAGGGCTTACAAGCTGCCTTTTGGGATGTGTTCCCGGAGGCCTTTCACAAATGGTAATATTGGCGGATGAAATGGACGGTACGGATGCGACGGCTGTTACGATTATGCAGACCATGCGCATGCTTTCTGTCGTATTTGTCGTACCGTTTTTAGCTATGTACTGTCTGCCTGTACCAGATGACGGAAATGGGGTTACGGCAGCGGCGGCCTCAGCGGATATTTCTACAATATTGACTTTTGCTGTGGTAGCTGTTGTGGGTGCGATAGCTGGCAAATGGCTCCATTTACCAACAGCTACACTGCTTGGGCCTATTTTAAGTACCGGAGCTTATGTTTTATTATCCGGCGGCACAATGGCACCATTGGTTCCTATAATTTATATCAATATGGCGCAGGTTTGTGTAGGTGCATATATAGGTTCAAGTATTAACCTGCGAAAACTCAGGCAATATCATGGTATGGGATTATGTCTTTTTGGTGGTGTTTTATTTGTACTCGGAATATCTTTAGGTATGGGATTTTTTGTAGCTGAGTTTACCAAAGCTTCTTTTGCAACTGCATTTTTAAGTACGGCTCCGGGCGGGCTGGCAGAGATGGGAATAACAGCTTTAGTAGTTGGTGCAGATATTTCTACTATGACTGCTTATCAATTGGTACGACTATTATTTATTATGTTACTGTTTCCTTATATAGTGAAATATATTGTAGCGCACCATGAAAAATCGGAGATAAAACAATGACCTGCGTGAATAAAAAATCTTGCTGTATATGCTTGTGTTGTTGTATAATATAAGCATAAGAGTATCTTTATATTTGGATGGGGGCGATTTACATGAGCCTTTACGTTAATAGTTTAAGCAGTCTTAACCGTACACAAAGTGCTGTAAACCAGAGTATCCAAAAAATTGCCTCGGGAACGCAGTATCCTTCTGCGTCATATGGACCATCTGCATATGCGGTTCTTACGAGGATGTATTCTAATGTGGACACAATATCTCAATCGAATAGTAATGCACAAAATTCTAATGCGATGTTATCCACTGCATCTGGTGGTGTGAGTTCTACGGTAGATGCCTTGAGCTCTTTGAAAGAAAAATTGCTGTCAGCCGCAAATGGAACGAATCAGGGCTCGGATGTCCAGGCAATCAGTGGCGAAGTAAATCAGACTGTATCGCAGATTAGCGATAATGCTGCTGTACAGTTCAATGGACAAAATCTGCTGAATGGATCTAAGAGTCTAACAGTAGCTGGAGATAATGGTTATACCAAGATCAATCTTGGGAATATGACAGCACAGGGGCTTGGACTTGTAGATCAGAATGGAAAATCTACATTGGATCTTTCTTCTTCGGAAGGGATTTCGAAAGCCATTGATACTGTGAGCTCTGCACTGGATATAGCATTGGGCCAAGCCACAAGCATTGGCACAGCACAACAGGGCCTTGCTTATTCTTCGGAAAATTATATTACGCAGGCAGAGAATCTTACAGCGGCTGCTTCGACAACTGGTGATACGGACATAGCTTCTGAAGTATCAAAGCTTAAGAGTGCACAAACGCAGGACGCATTCTCACTTTATGCTACGAAATTGAATATGCATAATAATGCTGCGGTATTGTCGTTGCTACAATAAGGCGGCACATTAAAAGGGGCAGACATGAGGTATATTGTCTGCTCCTTTTGTTATGCTTGAAAACATAATAAAAGGATACTACGTAAAATTGGATTTTTACGTGTTTGTATGATAAAATTCTATAGATGTAGATTTTTTTGAGGAGGCAATAGCAAATGGCTTTGTTGGAAATCCAAAAAGCAGGTGCACCGATATTGAAACAAATATGTGCACCAATTCATAGAGTGGATGCAAAAATACGGAAGATGCTGGACGATATGGCGAATACGATGTATGAAGCAAATGGCGTGGGTTTGGCAGCACCACAGATTGATGTTCCTCTCCGTGCAGTTGTCATTGATGTTGGTGATGAGGCAGGACTTATTGAGTTAATCAACCCTACAATCCTTTATCGTGAAGGGACGGCAATAGACTCAGAGGGATGCCTGAGTATACCAAATATTTTTGGCGAGGTTGAGCGTGCTGAGAAGGTGACGGTAGAATTCATGAATCGTCGTGGAAAGAAGCAGCGTCTTACAGGAGAAGGCCTTTTGGCCAGATGTATCCAACATGAGCTTGACCATCTTGATGGTGTGCTTTTTATTGATATAGCGCGTAGCCTGCGTCAGGGGGATGCGAAATGAGTAAGCTGAGGACTATTTTTATGGGGACACCAGAATTTTCTGTTCCCTGTTTGGAAAAACTCAATGGACTCACCGAGGTTGTGGCTGTTGTTACACAGCCGGACAGGCCGCGTGGGCGGGGGCAAAAGACGATACCTTCTCCGGTCAAATCATTTGCTGTGAAAAATCACTTGCAGGTTTTCCAGCCAGTTAAGGCTAAGACGGTGGAGTTTGAGAGGATTTTAGCGGATTTAGCACCGGACCTTATCATAGTAGTTGCTTTCGGACAAATACTGTCACAGCGTATACTGGATATCCCCCGGTATGGTTGCATCAATGTGCATGCATCGCTCCTGCCGCATTATCGTGGAGCGGCACCAATCCATTGGTCAATTATTAATGGAGAGACGAAAACAGGTGTTACGACGATGTTTATGGACGCAGGAATTGATACTGGTGATATGTTGCTCAGGGCTGAAGTAGATATTGGGCAGGAAACGACTACGGAGGAACTCCACAATGCGCTTATGCAGGCCGGAGCAGGGCTTTTGGTGGAAACAATTAAGCATTTGCAAGATGGTACACTTGTACGCGTAAAACAGGAAGAAGCATTTTCAAATTATGCACCATTACTGACAAAGACAACCGGAAATATTATCTGGACAAAGGCAGCCAAAGACATACATAATCTTGTGCGCGGTCTCAATTCATGGCCGGGTGCATATTCCAACCTGCAAGGTCAGGTGTTTAAGATATGGCGGACACGTATAACTGATTCAGAAGCTTCTTCAGTACCAGGAGAAATCCTTGCGCTCACCAAGCATGGTTTTTTGGTAGGAACCGGCCAGGGAATTCTTGAAATTCTTGAACTGCAGGCTCCAAACAAAAAGAAAATGTCCGCATGCGATTATATTTGCGGTCATGGCCTGCCTGTACATGCAAAGTTTGAATAGAGGAATTATTGATGGAGCAGAATATAGACCGTCCACGTAAAAGATTGTTTGTAGCACTTTTGTCATTGAGCTTTTGCTGTATGGTATTGTTTGCCTATACAGTTTGGCGTATCACGTATTTAGGACTCATGGAAATAAATGGATATTTGCCGTTGCTGCTTGGCGTATGTGTGGCGGCCATTGTACTGCTGACGGGTTTGGGAGTTGTGGGCATGGTGGGAGCAATCCTTGGTTTGCCGCTGTTGCATGCTTTTCAAAAACAAACCTATGCACTTATCAATCTGCTTTTCCCGGTTGCAATTATGTTGGGGAAAATTTTAGGTGTTGATCGGCGTAAAATCGAGCGTTCTTTTATTGCGGTAAGCAACCAGATTTTTCATCAGCGACATATAAAAGTGCCAGCAGACCGTTTGCTGGTGGTTACGCCACATTGCTTGCAGCGTGCTGCTTGTCCTTATAAGATTACCAGAGATCCTATGGGCAATTGTCGGCGCTGCGGTGGCTGTGATATAGGTGCACTTGTGTCTTTGGCCGAGGAACTGGGATTTCATTTCTTTGTTGTGACTGGAGGAACACTGGCACGTCAGACGGTTAAGAAAATACGTCCCAAAGTAGTTCTGGCTATTGCTTGTGAGCGAGATCTTACGAGCGGGATACAGGATGTCTATCCATTGCCAGCGGTGGGAGTATTGAACATCCGACCCAATGGCCCTTGCTATAATACACATGTGGATATCGGGCAGGTCAGAAGAGAAATATTGGCTATCTTAACGGATGCCAAGGAGGAGAACTGAATGGATAAAGCACGTGAGACCGCTTTGGAAATTTTAAACGAGGTCCATGAAAAGAGTGCGTATGCTAATGTGGCATTGGCTCGGTGTCTGCGACGTGCCGAATTGTCTGGATTGGACCGCCGGTTTGTTACAGAGCTTGTTTATGGGGCTGTAAAAGCTGGGGAAACACTTGATTGGATGCTGCGTCGTTTCGTAAACCGACCGCTTGCAAAGATACCGCCGGTTATTTGCAATATTCTGCGCCTTGGCATCTACCAGATTTTTTTTATGGATAAGGTTCCGGCTTCTGCAGCTTGCAATGAAGCGGTTGAACTGGCAAAAAGATATGGACATGCCGGTACGGTGAAATTTGTGAATGCGGTTTTGCGGACAGCCGTGCGAGAACCGGAAAAAGCCACTTTTCCAGAAGGAAAGGGAAAGGCAACGGAAAATCTTGCCCTGACTGCGCAGCATCCACAATGGCTGGTGAAACGCTGGGTCAGAGAATTTGGCTACGAGGAAACCGTGTGTCTTTGTAGATTTGATAATGAGCAGCCAGTACTTTCGTTGCGCACAAATACCTTGAAGACAGACCGACAGTCTCTTATGGAACTATTGCAACAGGAAGGAGCTGTTGTAAGGCCATCAGAATGGGCTGCAGAAGGTATTCTGTGTACCGAACATGGGGCTTTGGATGATATAGCATCCCTGCAAGAGGGGCTCTTTCAGGTGCAGGATGAGAGCTCTATGCAGGTGGCACATGTACTTGCTCCGCAGCCAGGTGAGTTTGTGATTGACACATGCAGTGCACCAGGCGGCAAGGCTACCCATATTGCGGCTCTTATGAAAAATAAAGGCCATATTTTAGCACTGGATATCTATGAACATAAACTACAGCGCATTGAAGAAAATGCAAAGCGTTTAGGTATTGGTATCATTGAAACAAGATTATTAGATGCTTGTAAAACAGGAGAATTTTATAAAGATATGGCAGATCGTGTGCTGGTGGATGCACCTTGTTCAGGATTAGGGGTGTTGCGGCGCAAACCGGACGCACGCTGGAAAAAAGATGAGAAACTAATCAGCGAATTACCTGGATTGCAATTGCGTATTTTAGAAAATGCAGCTATCGCAGTAAAACCAGCCGGGATATTGGTCTATAGTACCTGTACAATGACGAAGGAAGAGAACGAAGCAGTTGTTCGTATGTTTTTAGGAGTCAGAGAGGATTTTATCTTAGAAGATACGGGCGAATTTCTGCCGTTGAAAAAAAGACAGGGCAATATGGTACAGCTCTATCCGCAGCGTGATGGTACGGATGGTTTTTTTATTGCACGTATGCGTAGAAAGGAATAAAAATTGAAAAATATATTTGGTATGACCGTGCCTGAAATATCTCAGGTGCTTAAAGAGTGGAATATTGCCCCTTATAGGGCAAAACAAATTGCAGAATGGATGTATCAGCGTAATGCAGTTTCTTTCGAAGAAATGACAAATCTGCCGAAAACGCTTCGACAGAAGCTGATGGAAAATTTTATGTTTTTCCGTGCAGAACTTAAGGCACGATTGGATTCCCAGGATGGCAGTACGACAAAGTTTCTGCTTTCTTTTGCCGATGGCATTGCAGTGGAAACTGTACTTATGCGGCATTCCTATGGTAATAGCATCTGTGTTTCAACGCAGGCAGGCTGTAATATAGGCTGTGCGTTTTGCGCTTCTACTCTGCATGGGCTGGACAGAAACCTTACGAGGGGAGAAATTCTTTCGCAGGTCATTTTCATAAATGAACTTCTTAAAACAGAGGGGAAAAAGGTTGATACGGTCGTTATTATGGGCTCCGGAGAACCGCTGATGAATTATGAGAATGTAGTCGGTTTTATTCGATTGCTTCATGAACCTTATTGCCTGTATATGGGATATCGCAATGTTACATTATCAACTTCGGGTATTGTACCGGAAATCTATGCACTTGCAGAGGAAAATATCCAAATCACGCTTTCAATATCACTGCATGCAGCAAACCAGGATTTGCGTACACGCCTTATGCCGATTAATAACAAGTTCCCTTTAAAGGATGTTGTGGCGGCGGCAAAGAATTACGGTGATAAGACAAAACGACGTGTTACTTATGAATATATACTTATAAAGGATCTAAACGATACGGATGACTTCGCTGCTGCGCTGGCGGGCCTTTTAAGAGGCCAGTTGGCCAGTGTCAATCTTATTCCTATCAATCCGGTTATTGAACGTGATTTTCAGAGACCTTCCCAGGAGCGTATAGACGCTTTTGAAGCCTGTCTTACACGGCACCATGTAACCGTGACTGTACGCAGGGAAATGGGCAGGGACATTCAGGCTGCATGTGGTCAGCTTCGCAATAAATATTTGGTGCAATAATGTAATTTTGACTTGGAGCTTTTTTGGGCATATAATTGGGTATGTTCTTTAGGGGGGGATCCGTATGGGAATTTCAAAATGGGAATCTTTTCTTGAAAAGCATATAGAAGGGTTTTTTAATAAAAAATTTGGTAGTGCACTGGAGCCCTTTGAAGTAGAAAAACAGCTTATTAGAGAAATGCAACGGAAAAGAAAAAAGTCTGGGAAAAACAATCTGCTGCCAAATTCATATTCGTTATATATATCTATAACGGATTATCAATGTTTATGCTCTAAAAGGTTTATCGATGAGCTGTATATGACAATAGAGAAGGAAACAATTCGTTCGGATTGCTTTATAGAAGGAAAACTGCAAGTCCATATAGAAAAAAATGAGGATTTTTCCCAAGGGATGTGTGAAGTCAGTTCCTGCTTTCAGGAAGCGCCAGTTGGAAAAAATTATAATGAGCCGAATACTCTTATATTGGATCGTTCTGCTTTTGAACCGCCACTTAACTTGCCTGTGGTGTACAAGATTACTTCCCTTACGGTTGTGGAAGGTCCTGACCTGGATGCTTATCTGGAATTTGGCGAAAAGCAGATTTATATTGGAAGACGAGAAAAAAATGATTTTATCCTGACGGATACGAATGCTTCCAGAATGCATGCATATATTACATTTGAGTGCCATCGTCATATTTTATATGACGCCGAGAGCCTGAACGGCACATGTCTCAATGGGCAAAAAATTTCTTCCGCTTGTTTATGCTCAGGTGATGAAATCAAAATTGGCAATACTGTTTTGCTCTATGAGGTGATTTGATTTGCTGACAACAGCATTTTTTGTTAAGCTGTTAAGTGTAGTTTTACAATATGGAATTCTGTTCCTATTGCTTTATTTTGTTTATCTTTTATTGAAATTCATGCGGCAGGATATAAGTGGTATGGACAATACAGTACATCGTGATACGTCTTTGAAGGAAGCGGTGATTACGATTGCTGAAGCGGAGGATAAAAGTATGGAAGGGCGCAGATTTGCTTTTACAGATGCGCTTTCTATCGGCAGAGGAGATGAAAATGATATTACGTTAAATGATACGTATGTATCACATCATCATGCTGTAATCACGCTGGTAAATAATCTTTATGTCATTGAGGATCTGCATAGTGTGAACCATACTTACGTGAATGGACAGATACTGGAGGGAAGTGCCTATTTGCAAACGGGTGATCTCATACGAATAGGTTTGGTTACGTTCAGGTTTGAGAGGTGAGTGTTTTGGTAAAAGTATATAAAGCAACCGATGTCGGTCCGGTCCGTAAAATGAATGAGGATAGCTTGATAAGTATCATTCCGGATACTTATATCGTAGCAGATGGCATGGGTGGACATGCAGCCGGCGAGATTGCCAGTCATTTGCTTATTAAAACAGCACAGGATTTTTTGCGGGGCAGGGATATCGTATATAGTGAGCTTTTACTTAAAGAGATTATTCTCAAGGCCAACGACGCCATTCTGGCAGCTTCTGAGCGACATTCGGAATATATGGGAATGGGAACAACGGCGACAATTTTCCATCGTGAGGGAACTCTGGGGGTTTGGGCTCATGTAGGAGATAGCCGCTTATATGTATTGCAGAATGGGGTATTAAAGCAAATTACGCAGGATCATTCTTTGGTTGAGGATTTAGTCAGGAATGGGACAATTACAGAGGAGCAGGCAAGAACACATCCCCACAAAAATGTCCTTACGCGAGCTGTCGGAGTCGATGAAGAGCTGCTAGTGGACATGGGGAATTTTGCTATGCAAAAGGGGGATAAGATTCTTCTTTGTACCGATGGACTTACCAATGTTTTGAGAGACGAAGAAATACAAGATGTTTTGCAGGAACAGGCTTCTGTGGATAAGGCAGAGGTATTAGTTGCAAAAGCCTTGGCGGCAGGTGGCCTGGATAATATTACGGCGATTGTAGTGGAATATGATGAGAAATAAAAGTTGGCTATTGATGTTTTTTCCAATGGGGATTTTATTCCTGGGAATAGGGACGCTTATTTTGAAAAAAAATCTTATAGGGAATAGTGAGTTCCTTCCATGGGTAGCAGCCGTTGTTGTATCGGCATTCTGTTTGCAGGTGTTTTTGCAAAGGAAGCGAAACTTGCTCGCTATATGGATATTCCCTTTAGTTATATATTTTTCCAGTATTGGCTTGGTTATGATTGCACGCCTTAAGCCTGAGCTTTTTATCCCACAGCTTCGCTGGTTGCTTATCGGCATGGCTGTCTTTCTCCTTGTTGTGAAATATGCTGATAGATTGCAGGAGTTTTTAAGCTATCAGTATATTCTTGGCCTTTGTTGCCTGATTCTTTTGTGTTCGCCATTCTTGTTTGGTACAGAAATCGGCGGTAGCCGCAATTGGATTGTTTTTGGACCATTCCAGATGCAGCCATCTGAGTTTGGCAAGATTTTTATTGTGCTTTTTTTGGCGGCTTATTTATCAGAACATAAAAATGTATTGACCTTACCAAGCAAACGATTCGTCTTCCTGTATTTGCCGCCGTTGCGTTTTATTGCGCCGCTTCTCTGTATATGGGGTATTGCAATCCTCATGTTTGTCCTGCAAAAAGACCTTGGTTCGGCTTTGCTCTTTTTTGGTATCGCTGTGTTTATGACATATATGGCTACTGGGAGTAGATCCTATGTATTTTTAGCGCTGGCTTTTTTTATAATTGGAGCGGTTGTAAGTTACTTTTTGTTTGGACATGTGCGTGTCCGTTTTGCTGTTTGGCTCAATCCATGGGCCGATCCTAATGGACAGGCGTATCAGGTGGTTCAATCATTGTTCGCTTTTGGTACAGGTGGCATATGGGGTACAGGTTTTGCGCATGGGCACCCTTTTTTTATTCCTGAGGTACATACAGATTTTATATTTTCGGCAATTGCTGAGGAATTTGGGCTTGTGGGGTCTATGACTATTATTTTGGCTTATTTTATATTTTTTTATCTTGGTATCCGCATTGCGATGAACTGTAAGCGCGATATTCATATATTGCTGGCTGCCGGCTGTGCAACTATATTTTTTCTTCAGTCATTCATCATCATAGCAGGGGTTACAAAGTTTTTACCGATGACTGGCATTACGCTGCCTTTTATCAGCTATGGCGGTAGTTCTATGGTGTCAAGTTTTATTTTAGCTGGTTTTTTAGTGGCACTTTCAAAAAAGGAGAATACCGGTGGTTAAGCGAAGTATAAAGAAATATGTATGGCATAGTACAGTATTCCTTTTTGGCTGCTTTTGCTGTCTTTTAATATATATAATCTATCTGCAGGTCATAAAAGCGGATGATTTAGCAAGTAATCCATTGAATCAGCGTACAACTGCGGTTGAGGCTGATATCCTGCGTGGCAGTATTTTGGACGCTAAAGGACGGAAATTGGCATTCAGCAGTCAGGTTGGGAGTCGTTCATATCCAATGGGAGCTTCTATGGCGCCCGTGACAGGATATATCGGTGAGAAAATAGGGAATGCCGGTGTTGAGAGCTTTGCAAATCGGCAACTTTTGGGACTTACAGAAAATTTGAGTCGTCTGGGGCCGATAGCACAGCTGTTTGTATCGGACAAGGGAAATGACGTAAAGCTTACAATTGATGCGGATGTACAGCAGACGGCTTACAAAGCGTTAGAAAATCACCGCGGGGCTGTTGTTGTTCTGGATGCCCAGACAGGAGCTGTTTTGGCAATGGTAAGCCGCCCATCTTATGACCCAAATGATATTGAAGCGGATTGGGAGACACTAAATAAACAGACGGATAGTCCTTTATTGAATCGAGCCTCACAGGGATTGTATCCTCCGGGTTCAACCTTAAAAGTCATGATAGCTGATGCGGCCCTTAAAGAACAGGTAACAGATTTGCAGGAGGTTTTTAATTGTACAGGACATTTGGATCTAGGTGGAGGGTATATTCTTCAGGAAAGCCACGGGGCAGTTCATGGAAAAGTGAATCTTGAACAGGCTCTGACAGAGTCATGCAATATAACTTTTGCGACGCTTGCTATGCGGATGGGGGCAACCAAACTCGATAATACATTTGAACGGTATGGCTTTCGCAAAAAATTGGGAAATGAAATCATTGAATCCATGCCACATTTGCCAGAGTTTTCCAAGTTGAATCAGGGAGATATCGCGCAGGTAGGAATCGGGCAGAGTGAGCTGTTGGTGACACCGCTACGTATGGCTATGCTGGCAGCGGCATTTGCCAACCATGGAGTTATCATGCAGCCATATTTGATGGATGAAGTTATCACTCCAGGTGGTATTATAATAGAGAAGAACCAACAGCGACAATGGCTGCAGGTTACTTCACCGGAGCAGGCTGGACTTGTAGATGCGTTCATGGAAAAAGTCGTTTTGCAGGGAACTGGAACAGCTGCCCGCATTTCGGGAATCCGTGTTACAGGTAAAACTGGAACAGCAGAAAATTCCGGCGGGGACGACCATGCATGGTTTATAGGTTCGGCGGACGTCAGAGGACGTAAGCTGGCATTTGCCATTCTTATGGAGAATAGTGGCGGCGGAGGTACCGAAGCTGCACCTATAGCAAAAAAAATCATTGTGGATTTGTTGGAGAAATAACAGGAGGTAACGCCATGATACAGCATGTTTTAGCTCATCGATATGAACTTTTGGAGCATGTCGGCGGCGGTGGGATGGCAGATGTCTACAGAGCAAATGATAAGCTTTTGAATCGGTATGTAGCTATTAAAATCCTACACGCACAGTTTTCTAATGATGCGGAATTCATTGAGAAGTTCCATCGTGAGGCACAAGGAGCTGCCCGGCTTTCTCATCCCAATATTGTCAATATTTATGATGTAGGAGAGGAAGGCGATCAGCACTATATTGTTATGGAATATGTTGCCGGTAATACTTTAAAAAGCCGGATACAGGAGCAGGGACATCTTTCGGTAGAGGAATCTTTGCATATAGCTAAGGAAATTGCCAGTGCCTTAGAGCATGCACATTGTAATAATCTGGTTCATTGCGACATTAAGCCGCATAATATACTCATGATGCCGGATGGACGCATAAAGGTTGCTGATTTTGGTATTGCCCGTGCAGTGACAGCTTCTACTATGACCTATAGCGGAAATGTAGTTGGTTCTGTACATTATTTTTCTCCAGAGCAGGCCAAGGGAGGCGCGATTACACCTAAGTCGGATATTTATTCTTTAGGGGTGGTTCTTTATGAAATGCTCACAGGTGAGCTTCCCTTTACAGGCGAGACTACCATCAGCATTGCCTTGAAGCATTTACAGGAAGAACCGCGGACTGTTCGTCAAATAAATCCGGAAATCCCGACCGTGGTAGAATCTATCGTATCGAAGGCGATGTCTAAGGATCCGTCGGAACGCCCGGATAGTACAGAACTCATTTATGACATACAGCAGGCTGAAAACAGAATTTATCAGAATTCGGCTCAGGTTGCAGATCCGTTTGCAACACAAATACTGCCGCGTGTTGGACATATACCATCACAAAATAGTTCTTATTATCCGGACAAGGAAATGGGAGATGAAGAGGAAAAGAAATCTGTGTTTAAGTCAAAAAAGTTTATTTTTGGTTTGATAACTATTCTTGTCCTCGGATTCTTCGCAGGAGCATTTCTTTCATATGGGAAATTTTGGAGTACAGCAGAGATTGCTGTACCAGACGTTGTTGGTAAACAGATGAATCTGGCCAAACAAATGCTTGAGGATAAGAAGCTCCGTGTCAATGTTGCGGAAACCTATGATGCCAATGTCCCTGCCGGACAAGTCGTTTCACAGTATCCTGAGGCGGGTGCGAAAGTTAAGGAACAAAGGCAGGTGACGATTTATGTCAGTAAGGGCGGAGAAGAAATCGAAATGCCAGATCTTAAGGGCATGACAAGGGCGAATGCCGAAGATAAACTGCGTAAATTGGGCCTTAAACCAGGTAGTATTTATGAGAAATATTCATCTGAAGAGGCAGGTACGGTGATCTCGCAGGATCCTCGTGCCGGTACAAAAATCAACAAGGGCCAGGCAGTAGACATAGTGATCAGCAAAGGGGAAAAGACAAAACAAGTATCTTTACCTGATTACTCGGGTGGAACATTAGATGCTGCAAGAGCAAATTTGTCATCTTTGAATTTGCGGGTTGGTAACGTGACGAAGCAGGATAGCAAACAGGCTGAGGGAACGGTAATAAGTCAGTCGCCTTCGCCAGGAAGCCAGGTAAACGAAGGTGGTTCCGTTGATTTGGTCATAGCGGCTCCAGGAAAGAATACTGGTAAAAATTCTACAAAACCAACAGATACTGATAATAATAAAGGACCTAGTAAAAAAAATGAAACAGGAAAAACGGAAAAATGATATATAGCGAAGGGAGCTTTTCATGCAAAATGGCAGAGTGATAAAGGCCTATAACAGCTTTTATTATGTGCAATCAGATTCAGGTTTGCTTACCTGCAGGCTGCGGGGACATTTCAAGAAGGATCGGTGTGATATTGTTGCGGGAGATTTTGTTGCGTTTGAAGTCCTGCAGGATCATACAGGTATCATCGAACAACGTCTGCCGCGCAGAAATTTGTTGCATCGTCCTGTGGTAGCCAATATTGATCAGGTTGTGCTTACCTTTTCACTGGCACAGCCGGCGCTGCACCCATTATTGCTTAACCGTTTTCTCGTAATGGCAGAATGGTCAGGTATAAGACGGATACTTATTTGCATTAATAAGGTGGAGCTGCTGCCCAAAGAGCAAATACAGACTTTTTTATCATTATATGAAAAAATTGGGTATACTGTTTTAATGGTTTCAGCTTTGCAGGAACAAGGCATCGATTCTCTTTGCCAATATTTGAGCGGGAATGTCTCTGTTTTTTCCGGTCCTTCCGGTGTGGGGAAATCAACACTTCTGAATGCTATTGATGAAAATTTGACATTGGCAACAGGTGAAATCAGTGAAAAGATTCAACGCGGTAAGCATACGACAAGGCTTGCCCAGCTTTTGCCCTTCCGGGATGGTTTTATTGTTGATACGCCAGGATTCAGCTCAATTGATCTTAGCAGGGTAGATAAGATGCAGTTGGCAGGCTTTTTTCCTGAATTTCGCCCCGTTTTATCGGCGTGTAAATATAATACCTGCACGCACAGCCATGAGCCCCAGTGCGCAGTAAAAAAGGCTGTAGCTTGTGGAGAAATTTCGCTTGAACGTTATGAAGCATATTTAGCTATTTTACAAGAAATCGAAGCGAGAAAGAAGGAGTATAAATGATTAAGATAGCACCGTCAATCCTTTCAGCAGATTTTTCCCATTTGGCAGATGAGATAAATAAAATCACCAGTGCTGGAGCAGAATATGTGCATATAGATGTTATGGATGGTTCTTTTGTACCAAATATAACAATAGGCTCCCCCGTGGTCGCTTCTTTGCGAAAGGTATCAAAAGCTGTATTTGACGTTCATCTTATGGTGGATCATCCGGAAACGCAGATTGCAGCTTTTGCGGAGGCAGGGGCGGATATTATCACTTTTCATATAGAGACCGTAAAGCATGCACATCGTCTTGTAGAGGAGATAAAGGCAAGAGGTTGTAAGGTTGGGATAGCCTTGAACCCTGGGACCTCGCTTTTTAGTATAGAGGAGCTCTTGTCAGATATTGATATGGTTTTGATTATGACAGTTGATCCTGGTTTTGGCGGGCAAAAATTTATTTCTTCTACGCTGGATAAGATTGAACGATTAAGGGGAATTGTTGAAGATAATGCTTTTGATGTCGATATTGAGGTTGACGGCGGCATCAATGCAAATACTGCAAAGCTGGTAATAGAAGCAGGCGCTAATGTATTGGTTGCAGGTTCTTTTATTTATAGTGCCACGAATGCTTCGGCGGCAATTGCCACATTGCGCACAGGATTGTGATTTTTAGGAGGGAACAGAAATGGCAAAGGCAGTAGTCCTGCTTTCTGGCGGACTTGATTCTACGGTTTGTATGGCAGTAGCTAAAAGTAAGGGATTGGAAGTTTATCCGATAAGCTTCAACTACCATCAGCGCCACAGTATTGAATTGGAAGGCGCTAAAAAGGTAGCAGACTTTTTTCAGGTAAAGAAGCATTTGATTATTGAAACGAATATGGAACAAATTGGCGGTTCCGCGTTGACGGATATGAACATCAATGTTCCTGATGGCGATACAGAAAGTGCCGATATTCCTGTGACCTATGTGCCGGCGAGAAATCTTATCTTTCTGAGTTATGCGCTTGGTTATGCAGAGGTTATCAATGCATCCTATGTCTATATTGGCGTAAATGCGGTAGATTATTCGGGTTATCCGGACTGTCGTCCGGAATTTATTGCACAATTTCAGGCACTCGCAGATTTCTCTACTAAGGCAACAGCAGCGGAACATAAAAGAATTACAGTAGTGACCCCATTACAAGAGCTTTCCAAAAAGGATATTGTTCTTTTGGGGACAAAGCTGGGAGCACCTTTACAGTTTACGCATAGCTGCTATAAGGGAGGCAAAAAGGCTTGCGGTGTTTGTGACAGCTGCAGGCTGCGGCTGAAGGGCTTTGAGGCAGCCGGGGTAGAAGATCCAATTGAATATGAGCTATGAGGAGTGAAGTACGTTGAAAGATGTACAGAACAGCTTAGATCGGCGGGGGATAGCTATTCAGAAAGTCGGAATCAATGATGCACATTTGCCGTTTTTGATCAAGACACAGGACGAGGGCTTTCAGCAGGTTTTGGCACGTATAAAGTTCACGGTTTCTCTGCCGATGGAATATAAGGGAACGCATATGAGCCGTTTTTTGGAGATTCTTGATCAATGGAGCCGGAAACCTGTAGCCGAAACGGAAATGGATGCTATACTCACGGAAGCTATGGATAAATTAGAAGCGCAATCCTCGGAGCTTAGCATAAGCTTTAAATATTTTATAGAAAAAATTGCGCCTGTAAGCGGAAAAAAGTCTGTATTGGATTTGAATTGCTCATTTTATGGCATAAAGAAACGTCATGGAATCATGGATTTTGTTTTAGGCGTAGAGGTTCCTTTTACATCCCTCTGCCCGTGCAGTAAAGAGATATCACGCTATGGAGCGCATAATCAGCGCGGTCTTATGCGGGTGCAGCTGCGTTTTGATAATAAAACAGAATGTATCTATATTGAAGAGCTTGCAAAGCTTATGGAGGCACAGGCATCGTGTCCGGTGTATCCGCTTTTAAAACGTGAAGATGAAAAATTTGTTACGGAAAAAGCGTATGATAATCCTAAGTTCGTTGAAGATATCCTGCGCGATTTAGTATTAGCCTTGCGGGGACTTTCCGGCATAGAGTGGTTTTCTATCGAATGTGAGAACTTTGAGTCGATTCATAATCATAATGCTTACGCAAGCCATGAAGAATTTATAGAAAAATAGGTTTGGAGCGGTTCGCTTGAAGAAATTAATCGTCAATGCGGATGATTTTGGTCTGCATACCGAAGTAAATCGTGCTATTATAAAAGGACATGTAGAAGGATGCCTGACAAGCACATCCCTGGTAGCTGCCGGTGCTGCTGTCGAAGAGGCTGCACAGCTTGCCTGCGAGAATCCAACATTGGGCATAGGGGCACATCTGACATTAGTTGCCGAGAGACCGGTATTGTCGCCGGAGAAAATACCAAGTTTGGTAACGGCAGAGGGAAGGCTGTTACCGGATCATGCATCTTTTATCAAGCATTTTGTAAAAGGTGAGATTCGTCTGACTGAGCTGTACAATGAATGTGACGCACAGATTACACGTCTCGAGCAGCTTGGAGTAAAACTTACGCATATGGACAGTCATCAGCATTTGCATGTTTTACCTTGGATAATTGATATTTGCCTCGAGCTTGCCAAAAGGCATGGACTGCATAAGATGAGACTGCCCGCAGAGCCTTATCTTTTTACAGGCGCGTATCCCGCTCCTTTGGCACGTAAGCTATCCAGAGGTGGTCTTACATTTTGTGCACACCTTGCACGACATAAGGCTATGGCTTCTCATATGTTGATGCCAAGCCACTTTTTTGGCATGCTGGCAGGTGGACATATGGAAGAAAAATATTTTTTAGAAGTTTTACATTTGTTACCTGAGGGAAGCTCGGAAATCATGATTCACCCGGGTATGGATAATAAAACACTTGGAAGTGTCTATGATTGGCAGTATCATTGGGAAGAGGAGCTTTATTCTGCGATATCTCCAAGGGTTATGCAATATCTTGTAGAGAATCATGTGCAATTGATTTCGTTTAAGGAGTTAGCCGATGAATAAATTCTATACACGGCTTTTGGTTTTACTTTTGCTGGTGTTCATTATATCGGGTAGTGTTATTTATTTTACTGTTGATATCAATACATTGACAAATTTGACGGTATTCAAGCCGTGGTCGGTAGCATTAGCTGTTTTGTTTGTGGGAATTGGTCTCGTACTGGATGGTACGAGGCTTATGCATTTAGTCAGGATTTCAAATGAACATATTACTTTATTGCAGGCTGTACAAGTGGTTTTTGGAAATTATTTTCTGGCGCTGTTAGGGCCGGGAGCGACAGGTGGTGCTGTAGCCCAGCTCATGTTCCTTCGACGTGCGGGCGTGCCTGCAGGCAAAGCCACTGTATTGGTTTTGGTAAGGACACTTGTATCAATATTATTTCTTGTTTGCTGCATGCCGTTTATTTTTATGCATGACGAGGCAATACTCCCAGGGGTTTCCAATGAAACGCTCATGATCATATCTTTGGCGGCTTTTTTGGGTATTCTCATTATTGTATGGGTATTTCGGACAAATTTCCTTGACTTTTTTGTCATTCGTTGGACCAGACACATAGGAAATTTGCGGCGAAAAAAAATTATTGCTTTTTATCGCGATATCAAGGGAGCTGTACGGCTGCTTTCTTCATCGCCCCGGAGTATGGTGCGCGTATTCATTGAGTCAGGGTTGTCTCTTATAGCAATATATAGTGTTGTTCCCTGGCTGCTCATGGGACTGGGCGTGGAGACAGACTGGTATACGGTTATGGGTCGTATGATTTTCTTGAATATGGTACTTTATTTTACACCAACGCCAGGCGGATCCGGTGTAGCAGAGGGAGGCTTTGTGCTTCTCTTCAACCAGACGGTACCAGCAGGCACCGTAGGTGTCCTGGCGGTGTCTTGGCGTCTCATTGCTGAATATATTCCATTTTTGATAGGCTTTTATTATACTATGACAGTTTTTGGGCGAGATTTTCTTAACCGCCAGCTGACAAAATGATTTTTCTGTAGATACGGATAGAGTATAGTACACGATTTGACTTACCGTATAAAACATGCATATAATATATCCATAACAGCATAATTAGGAACAGGCGTATAGCATACTTAATAGGGAAATCCGGTGCGATTCCGGTGCGGTCCCGCCACTGTATTTTAGGAGTGTTTTCATTTATTCCACTGGAAAAATATCTTTCTGGGAAGGTAGAAAATGCGATGATTTTAGCCAGGAGACCTGCCTGTTCAGCGACATCGTTCTATGGCGCAAGACCATAGAACAACCTACGGTTGATAGGCAGGTGGTATAAGTGTGCATTGCATATGGTTTTGTATATTTTTACCCCTGCCGGAAAAGGCAGGGGATTTTTGGTTTGAAGAAAAATATGCGCAGTGGTTATACAACAGGGGCCTGCGCGGCGGCAGGTGTGAAAGCAGCGCTGCTGTTTCTGCAGGGGAAGAGCTGCCAAAAAGTTTCACTGCGGGCGCTTGATGGTACAGAATTAATCATACCTGTACAGGAAATTAAGAGAACCGAGCATGGCGCTTGTGCGGAAATCGTCAAAGATTCAGGTGATGATCCGGATATTACCAACGGTGTATCGGTGTTCACCTCTGTAAGACTGTTATCGGGAAATAATTCTATTGTTTATCGGGCAGGGACTGGTATAGGTATAGTCACAAAGCCGGGACTGGCGGTTCCAGCAGGGGAACCGGCCATCAATCCGGGGCCGCGCAGGCTTATTAAAAATGTTGTAAGAGAAGTGCTGGAGGAAAATCAGGGGTGTGAAGTGGAAATTTCCATTCCGGCAGGCAGCACACTTGCAAAGCGAACGCTGAATCCGGTGCTGGGAATTGAAGGTGGCATATCTGTTATTGGGACAACAGGTATAGTTCGTCCTATGTCAGAAGAAGGTTTTAAAAACTCTCTTGTCCCGCAGATTGATGTAGCTAAGGCCGCCGGATTTGATAGTCTTGTCTTTGTGCCGGGGAAAATAGGTGAAAATGTTGCTGTTGAGCAGTGCAGGCTGCCCCGGGGTGCTGTTATACAGACCAGTAATTTCATTGGTTTTATGCTGGAAGCGGCGGCAGAACGAAAAATCAGACGGATATTGCTCTTTGGTCATTTGGGGAAATTGATAAAAGTTGCTGCAGGTATTTTTTATACACATAATCGTATAGCGGATGCGCGTTTAGAAACTTTGGCGGCATATGCTGCGCTGCATGGTTTACCGCAAAAAGGAGTAGCAAAAGTTTTGTCTGCAGCAACAACGGAGGAAGCGGCTGCTGTTATTGCTGAATATGGCATTATCGAAGTTTACAATACGCTGGCTGCCAGAGCAAGCCTGCGTGCCTGCCGATATGTTTTTGATGCTATGCGGATAGGCACTGTCATGGTCACACTTAAAGGCGGGATACTTGGCATGGATGAACAAGCAAAAGAGATTGGCAGGGATTTACATTGGAACATAGAATCATTGTAGTGGGAATCGGACCGGGGCATGCCGATTATCTTCTGCCAATGGCAAGGCAGGTTATTGCTGCAGCACGGGTTCTTGTAGGAGGCAAACGTGCGCTCGCAGCTTTTTCACATGCAGGCCAGGAGACGATGCCTGTAATGGGGGATATTCAGCGTGTAATGGGTTATATTCATAGTAAACTGGAGCAGCAGGATATAGTTGTCATGGTATCCGGTGATCCCGGATATTATTCACTGCTCGATGCATTGCGGCAGGAATTTCCCTTGCGGCAACTGCAGGTTATTCCCGGTATTAGTTCGATGCAGTTTGCTTTTGCCAGACTGGCACTTCCCTGGCATGAGGCCAGGCTGCTTAGTATGCATGGCAGGATGCCGAAGCAGGAAGAACTGGCATATAGGCCTGGGGCGTTGCTGGGGATTTTGACCGATAAAGTACATAATTCACAGTCCATTTCAACGTTGCTGCTACAATGCGGCTGGCCGGAGCAGACAGAAATTTATATTTGTACAAGACTTTCCTATGAAAATGAAAAAATCGTTCATACGAACTTAGAAAAAGCACAAACAGCGGATTTGTTTACACATTGTATTATGGTGGTGAGGGCATGAGATGTTTTTCAGGCATAGAGGATGAAGAATTCATCCGGGGAAATGTTCCTATGACGAAGCAGGAGATTCGTATTCTCACAATGGCGAAGGCAAAGATACAGCCTGCTTCTATAGTATTTGATATTGGTGCGGGAACTGGCACGCTGTCGGTAGAAGCTGCCAGACTCGCTCCGGAGGGGCATGTATATGCTATTGAAAGAAATATAGAAGGCATAGAGCTTATACAACAGAATATGAAAAAGTTTGCTGTAGAAAATTTTACTGTATTGCAGCAGGAGGCCCCGTTCGGCTTAGAAAAACTGCCCGCGTGTGACGTAGTTCTTATTGGCGGCAGCGGTGGTTACCTTGGAGCTATTCTTGACATTGTTAGTGCAAAGCTTGTTGTAGGTGGAAGAATCGTATTGAATTGTATTACAATCCAGACCTTGGCTGATTGCTTGCAGTATATGCGAATGCATGAGCAATACGTTTACGATGCCATACAGGTACAAATCAACCGTTTGCAGCGGGTAGGCCCATATGATATGGCGAAAGCCATCAATCCTATTTATATTGTAACATGTACAAAAGTGCGATAATACAGGAGGTAGATATTCCATGCAGGTATTTATTGTTGGTGCAGGCCCGGGTGACCCGGAGCTTATCACGGTTAAGGGACAAAGGCTTTTATGTGAGGCGGATGTCATTATCTATGCAGGCTCGTTGGTGAATCCTGCATTGCTTACCCTGACGAAAAGCGGAGCTGAAATTCATAATTCTGCTTCGATGACTTTGCCGGAGGTCATTGATACGATTTCTGCGGCTGTACAGGCCGGAAAAACTGTCGTACGGCTTCATACCGGAGACCCGAGTATTTATGGGGCAATCCAGGAGCAAATGGATGCACTACAAAAAAGAGAAATAGATTTTGAGGTTGTACCGGGTGTGAGTTCTTTTCTGGCAACGGCTGCAGCACTGAAGCAGGAATATACTTTACCGGAAATATCCCAGACAGTTATTATTACGCGCAATGAGGGACGGACACCAGTGCCGGAACGTGAAAAGCTCCGAAGCCTAGCAGCGCATCAATCGACCATGTGCATCTTCCTCAGTGTGCATATGCTTGCAGAGGTGGTAGCTGAGCTGGTTGCAGGCGGTTACGATAAAACAACGCCGATTGCTGTTGTGCAAAAGGCTTCCTGGCCTGAACAAAAAATCGTACGAGCTACATTGGAAACTATAGCAGAATGTATAAAAGATGAGCATATCGCGCGTACTGCTATGATTGTCGTAGGTCGCTGCCTTGATGCGGATTATGCGCTTTCCAGGCTTTATGCACCGGAATTCAGTCATATGTACCGAACGGCTTCGAAATGAGATATGCTGTCTTTACGTTATCATTACGCGGATATGGAATAGCCAGGCTATTAGAGGGAAATCTGGCGGCAGCGGTAGATGTCTTTGTTCCTGCTAAGGACGATATTGCAACAGACAATGCCTGCATAAAGCCTTATGACAGCCTGCGCGATGTTGTGAAACGGGCGTTTAGGGGCTATGATGCACTTATTTTCATCATGGCAGCCGGAATTGCTGTGCGCATGGTGGCACCCCTACTGCAAAGCAAACTTACAGATCCAGCAGTAATCGCACTTGATGAACGGGCAGGCCATGTCCTCAGCCTTTTATCAGGACACGTAGGAGGAGCAAATGCACTTACACGGCGTATTGCAGATATTCTTGGGGCGGAGCCGGTAATTACTACAGCTACAGATGTTAATGCTAAACTGGCACCGGATGCGTTGGCGGCTGAGCTCAAACTGCGCCCATATCCCCGGGAACATATAAAGAATATCAATAAAGGACTTTTAGAAAACGAAAAGATTTCATATTTTATTGATGCTGGTCTGCGTCGTGCATCTTTTTATCATGATGGGTTGAAAAAAAGAGGAATTGTATCTGAAATAAAAATCCCTGGCGAAACCCTGCCAGAGAATATACTATGTGTCTGGATTACAGACAGGGAAATTCCTATACACGGCAATATATTGGTGCTTCAGCCAAGAAAGCTTGTTGCTGGTATCGGATGCCGCCGTGGAACTTCTGAGAAAGAACTGTATGGGGCGCTGGCGGCAGCTTGCCGGCAGATTCGCTGCGAGCCTGCTGAGGTAAATCTGCTGGCGAGTACTATATTGAAAGAGCATGAGGCAGGGCTTTTGTCGTTGGCAAATCAGCTGGGAACAGGAATCCGTTTCTTTTCACAGGCAGAGTTACAGCTAAAAATAGCTGAATATTCTTTGGAAGAATCGGATTTTGTCAAGCAGCAGATAGGTGCGGGAAATGTTTGCGAGGCGGCAGCACTTTGCTGTGTAAAGGCAGGGCAGATTGCCCTGCAAAAAACCAAATTCATGAAAGTGACGGTGGCATTGATATGGGAAAAATAACTATAGTTGGAATCGGACCTGGAAGCCTGGAGGATATGACACCAAGGGCTTTGAATGCTATCCGTCAGGCACAGGTTGTAGCAGGATATAATACATATATCGCACTTGTCCGGGAACTTTTGACGGATAAAGAAGTCATAGGAACGGCTATGATGCAGGAAATCGATCGTTGCCGCATGGCGGTAGAATCTGCTTTTGCGGGCAAAGATACAGTTGTAATATCAAGTGGTGATTCTGGTGTATATGGAATGGCCGGATTGGTGCTGGAGCTCGTACTGCAGTATCCCAAGGCTGAACGGCCTGAAGTCAGTATTATTGCAGGAATTTCTGCGGTAAACGCAGCAGCAGCTATTCTGGGAGCTCCGCTGATGCATGATTTTGCCGTAATCAGTCTGAGTGATCTTCTCACCCCCTGGGAGCTCATAGAAAAACGTGCGGAAGCAGCGGCACAGGGAGACTTCGTTATTGCACTCTATAATCCGAAAAGTAAGAAGCGCATTCATCATATTGAAAAGATACGCGATATATTGCTCAAATTTAAATCGCCGGAAACACCAGTGGGGATTGTCAACAATGCTTCCAGAGAAAAACAATCGGCAGTTATTTCTACGCTTGCTGCATTTACTACAGAAAAGATTGATATGTTTTCTTTGGTAATTATCGGCAACAGCAAAACTTATGTCAAAGAAGGCTTTATGATTACGCCGCGAGGATATACAGTATGATTTTTATAACTGCAGGGACACAGGATGGCCGTGACCTCGTGAGCAAACTTCTGGCCGCTGGCTATGAAGTTACAGCCTCGGTTGTCAGCGAATATGGGGAGGAGATTCTCCGGCAATGCGCCAACAGTCAGCTCATTATCAATGACCAGCCGCTGGATGAAGCTGCATTGCTTCATTATTTAAGCTTACATGACATAGCTCTGTTTGTAGACGCCAGCCATCCTTATGCTGTCAAGGTTTCTCAAAATGCCATGAATGCCTGCCGCAGTTTAAACATCCCTTATATCCGTTATGAACGCTGTGAATCCCTGCTGGTTTACGATAAACTGTATCTTGTCAGCAGTTATGACGATGCTGCGCATAAGGCCGCAGAACTGGGGAAAAATATTTTTCTGACTACAGGCAGCCGCAATTTATCGGCATTTATAAAAGCTCCCTGTCTGGCAGAACATACATTGACAGTTCGTGTTCTGCCTGGGCCGGAGGTTATTGAGGCCTGTGGAAAAATGGGTTTTACCCCTAAAAACATCATTGCCATGCAGGGACCTTTTTCGATAGATTTGAATAAAGAACTTTTTAAACATTATAACGCAGATGTCGTTGTAATGAAAAACAGCGGTTCGATTGGGGGAACTGATACGAAGCTTGCAGCAGCTGTGCAGCTTTCCTTGCCAGTTGTAGTCATTGAGCGCCCAAAACTCGAATATGATAATCTCGCGACAAGTTTTGACGAAGTACTTGATTTTGCGGAACGAAGCATGGCAAAGAGGAGAGGAAAATAATTTATGGATTTTATTAAACAACCGATGGAGATAGAAAACCGGAGTATGGAAATCATTGCACCTTATTTGTCAGGACTTCAGCTTGGAGAAGCGGAAACCAAGGTGTATTCACGCATCATACATGCAGCAGGTGATGTCGGATATGCTTCAATCATACGCATGCATCCTCAGGCAATCGAGGCTGCGCAGCAGGCGCTAAAAGCGGGATGTAATATTTATACGGATGTAGAAATGGTGCGTACCGGTATCAATAAGAAGAAGCTGGCCTCATTTGGCGGACAGGTAAAGTGCCTTATTGCGGATGATACTGTGGCTGCTATGGCAAAGAAGATTGGCATTACACGTTCTATGGCGGCGATGCGTACCTTTGGCAGTGATATGAATGGTGCAATCGTAGCTATTGGGAATGCGCCTACGGCACTTTACGAAGTATTGCGTCTTATACGAGAGGAGCAGGTTTATCCGGCGGTTGTTATCGGTATTCCAGTGGGGTTCGTAGGAGCGGCGGATTCCAAAAAAGAATTGGAAAACAATGCGATTGTGCCATATATCACAGTAGCTGGTACGAAGGGCGGCAGTCCGATTGCGGCCGCTGCCATGAATGCCATAATGTATTTGCTTGATAATAGAAGGTGATATAGTTATGCAGCGGAATATACCACGTATTGTGATTGCCGCAACGAGCAGCGGGTCGGGAAAAACAACGATTGTCACGGGTATTTTGTCGACACTGAGGGAACAAGGCTATCGTGTACAGTCCTATAAAATAGGGCCGGACTATATCGATCCCGGTTATCATGAGCAGGCTAGCGGCCGGACCGGACATAATCTGGATACATGGCTCGTGCCAAAAGAAAAGCTGGTAGAAATGTTTTTGCATGGAGCAGGCGATGCTGATATTGCTGTTATTGAAGGTGTCATGGGACTTTATGATGGGGGCAGGGGGGGCATCAGTTCCACGGCGGAGATTGCCAAGCTGCTGCATGCACCCGTATTGCTTGTGCTGGATGCCAAATCCATGGGAGAATCTGCTGCTGCTGTGGCGTTGGGTTTTAAGATATATGACACGGAGCTGCAGCTGGCGGGTGTGATATTGAACCGTCTGGGTTCTCCGACACATCGCGAGATGATTGCCTCGGCGCTCACACGGTTGGATATTCCTGTGTTTGGTGCCTTATTGCGCAACGAGGCCATGCGGCTGCCGGAGCGTCATTTAGGCCTGTTGCCCGCAGCAGAGAACCAGAATGCAGGCATTATAGCTGAAATTGGCCGTTCGGTAGCAGGGCAGGTGGATATTAACAGGATACTGGCGTTGGCGGCGACGGCTCCCGGTTTAGAGGAAAATGATATGGTGGTGACGTCACCCGTCGATAAGGTTAAAATAGCCGTAGCGCGTGATGAGGCTTTTTCCTTTTACTATCCTGAGAGCTTAGCTGTATTGGAAAAAATGGGGGCCCGACTGGTATATTTTAGCCCGCTCCATGATGTTGATGTACCCGATGCCGACGGAGTCATTCTGGGCGGGGGATTTCCTGAGATATTTGCTGACGTGCTCTATGCCAATGTGGGGATGCGCCGTTCCTTGAAAGACAGTGTAAAACGAGGCATGCCGCTCTATGCGGAATGCGGAGGCTTTATGTATCTCATGGACGAGCTTAAGGACTTTGATGGGAAAGAAATTCCTATGACGGGTATTATCCCAGGTACTGTGCAGATGAATCGCAGTCTGCAAATGGTCGGGTACGTTGAGGCTGAAATGCAGTGCGATACGCTGCTGGGAGCGAAAGGAACCGTGCTTCACGGACATGAATTCCATTTTTCTGCAGAAAGTACGGAGCTGCCTTATGCCAACAGGGCATTTGTTTTTACGCGTATGCGAAATAAATCCCGCTCTCTGGCGGGTTATGCGAAGGATAATATATTGGGTTCTTACCTGCATCTGCACTTTGCGGGTTGTCCGGAAGCGGCCCGGCATTTTATCCTCCATTGTGCGGAGTATAAGAAAAAAATTGGGGAGGCAGGCAAAGCATGGGAAAAATAGTTTTGGTAACTGGTGGCGCACGCAGTGGAAAAAGCCGTTTTGCAGAAAGCTATGCTGCACGGTACGGGTCGAATATCGCCTATATTGCTACAGCAGAAATACATGATGAGGAAATGGCTTTTCGTGTCTCTTTGCATCAGAAGCGGCGTCCTGCAGACTGGCAGACCTTTGAGGCTCCTTTTGATGCACATGGAATGCTCGCGCTGGCTGGCCGGGAGCATGATATGGTATTGTTCGACTGCCTTACTCTGTATGTCAGCAATTTTCTGTGCGCTGTGGATAACGCTGATATGGAGAAAACCGGACTGGCTTTGAAAAAGCAGATAGGATTATTACTCAGGCAGGCACAGAAAAATGAAGGTACGACGGTTTTTGTAACAAATGAGGTTGGTGCCGGGATTGTACCGGAGAACAAGTTGGCGCGGGCGTACCGTGACTTGGCAGGACTTGTCAATCAATGGGTCGCTTATGATGCAGAGGAGGTCTACCTTGTGACTTGCGGGTTACCGGTGGATGTCAAAAAGCTGGCTGAAAACTGGGAGGAATAGACGATGGCGAATTATATTATGCTGCAGGGGACAAGCTCGCATGTCGGTAAGAGTATCCTGACTACGGCACTGTGCCGGATTTTTTATCAGGAGGGACGCAGTGTTGTACCGTTCAAGGCACAAAATATGGCGTTGAATTCATATGTTACCCGTGATGGCGGGGAGATGGGGCGTGCGCAGGTTGCCCAGGCGGAAGCCGCAGGTCTTGAACCATTCGTCGATATGAATCCTGTACTTTTGAAGCCAACGGGTAATTCCTGCTCCCAGGTGGTACTCATGGGAAAACCTGTAGGTAACATGTCAGCCAGAGAATATCATCAAGGCTATTCGCTTAAGGCATTTTCGACTGTAAAGGAAGCATTGCAGCGGCTGGATACAGCTTATGATACCATTGTTATTGAAGGCGCGGGCAGTCCGGCTGAGGTGAATCTCAAGGCAAATGATATCGTGAATATGCGCATTGCAAAGCATTTGCAGGCGCCGGTACTGCTCATTGCAGATATTGATCGTGGTGGTGCATTGGCATCTATTGTCGGTACATTGGAGCTTTTGGAGAAGGATGAACGTGCATTGGTAAAAGGACTTGTCATCAATAAGTTTCGTGGTGATGTGACGCTTTTACAGCCGGCAGTTGATTTTTTGGAGAAAAAAACCGGAAAACCCGTACTTGGCATTATACCGCATATTGACCAGTTGGGTATCGACGATGAGGATTCCGTTTCCTTGGAAGAAAAACAGTCTGTACCGTCATCGGGCGATATTAAGATTGCTGTGATACAGACACCAAAAATTGCAAATTTTACAGATTTTTCCTGTTTATCCAGTGAGAAAGACGTTTCGCTTTATTATGTACAGGATGCAGCTTCCTTAGGGAAGCCGGACCTTATTATTCTGCCAGGCAGTAAAAATACAACAGAGGATATGCTGTATATTCGCAATTCAGGTATAGAAGAGCTTATACAGAAATCTGTTGCGCGAGGGGCAGCACTCATTGGCATCTGTGGCGGTTATCAAATGCTAGGGGAAGAAATCAGAGATCCATATCATACGGAATCAGAGCATGATTATGTAAAAGGACTGGGTTTTTTGGGGATGAAGACGACCTTTGCTTTATCAAAGCTCACTTCACAGGTCAAGGCAGCTTGCCATGATTTGCATTTTTTGGGACAAAAAATTGTTGCCGAGCAACTCAGGGGCTATGAAATTCATATGGGTAAGACGGAATTTACGAATAAAAATGAAACACATCCGTTTTGCATAACGGAACGGGCCAATCTCTGCTGCCATCTGGCAGAGGGAACGGTACGCAGCGATGGGCTTATTTTTGGAACGTATATACATGGTATATTCGACCATGATGAATTCCGCAGGCAGATACTCAATGCGCTCCGTTTGAAGAAGGGACTTTCTGCATTAAAGAATACACGCAGCGTTTATGCGGAAAAGCAACAGAATTATGATAGACTTGCCGACATAGTGCGCAAGCATCTGGACATGGATAAACTGCGGGAAATCATGGGTGAGCCAATAAAATGATGATAAGTGTCATTGCGTTTCTTATTGATTGCATTATAGGAGATCCTCGTTCGAAATATCATCCGGTTGTGCTTATCGGCAAAATGATTGGTTGTTTTGAAAGCTATTTTTATCGTGCAGAAGATTCGAGTACAAAGAAGATTTTCATGGGACTTATTTTAGTGCTTTTAGTATCGTTCATCTCTTGGGATGTGGCTTCGGGAATCATGACTTTGGCAGCATCGGTAGGGGTATATACTAGTTATGCTGTAGAGGGTTTGCTGCTGAGTTTTATGATTTCTCCACGAAGCTTGGCGGAAGCTGGCATGGAAATCCGGAATTATCTTTTTGATGGTAATCTTACACAGGCAAGATATAAGCTTGGCTGGATTGTGGGAAGAGATACGGAAAATCTCAGCCCAGGGGAAATTACACGTGCTGCAGTAGAGACAATTGCTGAGAATCTGGTGGATGGAATCATTGCACCACTTTTTTTCTTCTGGTTGGGAGGCGTCCCTATGGCTGTATTTTATCGCGCAGCGAATACGATGGATTCAATGCTCGGCTATAAGAATGAAAAATATCTTTATTTCGGACGTGCAGCCGCTCGTTTGGATGATTTGTTGAATTTGATACCGGCAAGGCTCACTGGAGTGTTTGTCGTTTCGGCGGCATGGCTGCTGCGGCTCGATTATAAAAGTTCTTTGTCAATGATGCAGAGGGATGCCCGGAAGCATCCAAGTCCGAATGGTGGATATCCGGAGGCCTCGGTCGCAGGAGCGTTGGGAATTCGCCTGGGCGGGCATAATTATTATTTCGGGCAAAAGCATTTTCGGGCGTATATGGGAGATGCTTTGCATGAACTTGGCCCGCAGCACATTACAGAAACAGTTCGTATCATGTATACGGTTACAGTTTTGTTTTTGTGTTTGCTTTTTATGAGTGGCTTTTGGGGAGGAAAATGAATGCGGATTTTTTTTATTGGATTGCAATTTTTAACAAGAATACGTATCGTGCGTCAGGACAACTGGTCAATGGAGGATTTTGGGCGCAGCGTAAAATATTTTCCGCTCATAGGAGCTGTCTTAGGTTCTATTTATGCCTTAGTGGCATATACTCTACTTGATTTTTTACCGCAAAAGGGTATATTCTTCCCACAGCATATTGGCGTTGTGCTATTCCTCGTGCTTCCTATTCTATTGACAGGAGGCTTACACTGCGATGGATTTATGGATACAATGGATGGTGTGTTTTCAGGCCGTTCCAGAGATCGCATGCTGGAAATCATGAAGGATAGCCGGGTTGGTGCTACAGGTGTTACTTCTTTTGTATTGTTGCTGTTTTTGCAATGGGCGTTGCTGCTTGATATGTATCCATCAGACAAATTGATCAAAGCACTTTTTATTATGCCAATCATATCTCGCTTGATGATGGCAGTTTCTATCACCTGTTTTCCCTATGCGAGACCAGAGGGCATGGGGAAAGCGTTTGCCAAATTCGCTGGTAAGGGCTCATTGGCGCTCGCAGGCTTATTTACGCTTTTTTGTATAGTACCGTTTGGTTATATCGGATTTCTATGCCTTATGGCGGCGATTGGTTTTACATTTTTTTTTGCACGCTATGTTACAGGGCTCTTAGGTGGTCTTACGGGAGATGTCTACGGAGCTGTAACAGCTTTGAGTGAAAGCCTTGTTTTATTTGTGTATTTGTTGTTTTAGCTAGGTATCATTCCTTCAACCAAAGCGTATTATTCAGAAATGTTGCGATAGATTACCCCGAACTGGCTGCCTGAATCCATCGGCTTCATTAAAAAAATCGTATTTATGTCTTGCTAAGTTTGCGGTTACATAATAAGCCCTAAATGAAGATTTTTACGACAATAAAAGTGGCCGTCATAATTTAAATATGGCGGCCGTTTACCGGGGAAAAAGGAAAAAGCATTCGGTAATAGGGGTGTATATGATTCTCTGCAAACTCTATTTTGTGTAAAAGAACATATCATTTATTAGGGGCAAAACAGCGAATGGGCTGCTTGCCCCTTTGTTTGTGTTATGATGCAAGTTTCCTGGCTGCCAGCTTAATCGGGCCGGTCAATCACCCAACGTACGCGCATATCACTTAACTTCTCTTCTACGTATTCAAGGGAAACCGTCATATTGTAAAAATCACCTATCTTACTTAATAGGGCACAGGCTATTTTTAACTGATGTTCATCATGTAAACTAAACGGATGCGGTTTTAAATCAATATCAAAAATCAACTGTAAAGCGCCCTCTGCTTGTTTGCTCTGAACTAAATCACAATGGATTTCCTCATGTTTTTCAGGTAAGATATGCAATAATATTTTAAACATCATTACTAAGTAATTATGGTTCCCTTTAGTTTTCAGTTCATCCTTTGCTATATTATCGATCACTAAACGATTATCACAGCTTGTAATGATTTCACTGATAAGCTCAGCGGAGGTCCGACTATTGATTACGGCTGGCAACTGATTCAAGTATGTCAAATAGATTACCTCGGCTATATGAATGATTTCATCCTGTTTTATTGGCTGATCAACAGATTTCTCAGCGACTATTGCCATGTTTTTCCTCCATAAAGAAAACAGCAATACGCTGACTTTATACAAATGACGAAGTTCTCTTTTTTCTTGGGATTTTTTTTCTTCCATTGCCCGAAATATATTTTGGTATGCAATATTTTTCGCAGCCAAATTATCACGCAACGTATCTTTTTCAACTTGAAGATTATAGTAATCCATTGCCTGCTCGATGACAGGCAGTAATTCATGTTCGTTCGTCCAAGGTTTGGTGATGAATTTAAAGACTTCCCCTTGATTTATTGTTACAAGCATTTGAGATAATTGCGTAAAACCCGATAAAACGACACGGACTGTTCGAGGATATTTCTCCTTTACAATCTTTAATAGAGTTAATCCATCCATAACTGGCATACGCATATCTGTTACAATAACACAAAACTTATTTTTTTCCATAATAGTAAGAGCTTCCGCACCACTTCCAGCAAAAAAAGGTGTATATTTTTCATCCTGGACAGCTCTTTTGATTGCACTTAAAACACTAGGTTCATCATCAACAAATAACACTTTATCCTGGTTCATATCGGTGTCACCTCAGTTCTCAAAAATCCCCGCTATAGTCTGGGTTGTAAGCAATAATGCCTTCATGTCTAAGAAAGTTCGACAGTTTAATCAAGTATCCTTTTTCCTGACTCATTTATTTTCGTATAGTATCAACGAATCGTTGCATATTTTAGCAGGAATTAACAAGCATATACCGAAATGGTAAGAATATATCATCGTATTCATTTCCTAAAAATCAGTTGTAATAGAATTCAAAGGCAAAAGCACGTATCCTTTTTGATAATGGAGGAATGTATTATGCAAATCGAACAAATATTATATGATAGTGCAGGAAACAAGCAAAAATCCTCAACCAATATTTTAAGAAATAAAGCACAATTTGTTCTGATTTTTGGTGCAAAAAATCTTCTGTTAGATAATCGTATTTATGACGAATTAAGGGCTTTATATCCAAAGGCTTATTTGCTTGGAGGGACAACTGCTGGGGAAATCTATAATAATATCGCTACTGAGAATACCGTATCCGCTACAGCCGTTTATATGGAAAAAACGGAAGTGCGATTTTCTTCCCTGGTCATCCAAAACGATAAATATTTTGAAGCTGCTGCTGATTTAGTTGCAAAATTCGCTATTGATGATTTAAAACACGTTTTTATTATTTCAGAGGGAATTAATATTAATGGCAGTAAACTTGTTGAAGGGTTAATAAAAAGCCTGCCTGAAAATGTTACTTTATCAGGAGGTCTTGCAGGAGACGGAACGCTTTACCAAGAGACATTTATTATTGCAAACGATTATCCAAGACAAAATTGTCTTGTTGCAATTGGTTTTTACGGTAAGCACGTGCATTTTGGCTATGCCTCTATTGGAGGATGGTCTCCTTTTGGAATTGAACGTATCATTACAAAATCAAAAAATAATATTTTATATGAGCTTGATGATAAACCTGCACTAGCTTTATATAAAGAATATCTAGGTACCTATGCAGCAGAGCTCCCGGCTGCCGGACTATACTTCCCGCTTATGGTTCGTTCAAAGGATCATCGCCGTACTTTCATTCGTACGATTCAACGGGTTGATGAGAGCCAAAAAGCTCTCATATTTTCGGGGGATGTACCAGAGGGATATTATTCAAAATTAATGCGGTCCAATTCTGATAATCTTATTGATGGGGCACGGCAGGCGGCTCAAATAAGCCTTGCGTCTCTTGGCGCAAATAGTGCTGAACTCGCTATTTTGGTGAGCTGTGTTGGCAGGAAACTGGTGCTGGATCAATTGACAAGCGAAGAAATTGATGCAGCTCGAAGTGTTTTGAAAGCGAATACCATTTTTACAGGCTTCTATTCTTATGGTGAAATTTCCTCTCCTGATAAAAATGCAATATGTGAGCTGCATAACCAAACAATGACGATTACTTTAATTACGGAGGTTTAATATGATGGATAATTTACATCGTCTTTTGAAACGCCAAATTGAAAGTCATTTAGGCAGCACTGAGCTGACGAAGGAGCTCCAATCTTTTATTTTGGCTGTAAACCAAGCTTATATAAACCAAGATAAAGATCGCTTACTATTGGAACGCAGCATAGATATCAGCTCAAAAGAATACAATGAAAACATGGACAAAATACGAATGTTGCAAAGTCAGCTGATCCAACAAGAAAAGATGGCCGGAATCGGACAGCTTTCAGCAGGAATTGCACATGAAATCAATAATCCTCTTGGATATACACAAAGCAATTTGGACACTTTAAAAAAGTATCTGGATAAAATCAAAAATTTCCTTGATACCTTAAAGAATCTTGAAGACACACTAAAAGCGGAACCCACTGAAGACGTCCGAAATCTCTTAGAAACCATCCGAGCTTCTCAAAAGAAAAACAAAATCAATATCATCGCGGATGATATCGAAGACATTATCGGTGAATCTATCATAGGACTTAACCGAATAGAAAAAATCGTAAAAAGTCTCCTGGGGTTTGCCCGAAGCAGCACTTCTGAATTTGAAGATTATGATTTGAATAAAGGCATCATTGATACCCTTGCGGTTGCCAACAATGAAATTAAGTACTTTGCTACTGTAGTCGAAGAACTAGGCGATATTCCATATATCAAGGCTGCCGGTGGATCAATCAATCAGGTACTGCTCAATCTTATTGTAAATGCTGTTCATGCTATAAAGGAAACTTCACAGAAAGGTGTTATTACTTTAAAAACTTTTGAAAAAGATGATTCTGTCTATTGCTTAATCATGGATAACGGGATTGGGATATCAAAAGCAAATCTTGGTTCTATATTCACCCCTTTCTTTACGACGAAACCCGTTGGCATGGGTACCGGACTTGGCCTGAGCATTGCTTATGATATTATTGTGAATAAACACGCAGGTGAGATTAAAATTGAAACCGAAGAAGGTCAGGGAACGACATTTATCCTTCGTCTGCCTATACATCAAAAGAGTGAGGTGCCGCTATGAATATACTGGTCGTAGACGACGAAAAGTTTAATTTAAGAATGGCGCAAGAACTCATAAAAGAAAATATCATTGATAGCCAGGTCTTTTTGTGCAGCTCTCCAGAAAATGTGATGCAAAAACTCGAAGAACATAACATTGACATCGTTTTACTGGATATTATTATGCCAAATATAAATGGTATCGATATCCTAAAAAGTATCCGAAGCCAAAAAAAATATAAAGATATACAGATTATTATGTTTACAGGAATTACCGATAAAGAAAGTTTCAAATTATGCTTTGAAAATGGTGCAAATGATTATATTAATAAACCAATTAACTTTACAGAATTTATAGCAAGAATGAAGGCTTCGGCAAAAGCAAGAAAAAATCTTCTTTCCTTAATAGAAATGAATGATACCATAACGCAACAATACCAAAAACTTCAAGCGATTACACAAGAGCTAAAAGACACTCAATTTAATCTGATACAAAAAGAAAAACTCGCATCCCTTGGTGAAATTGCTGCAGGGATTGCCCACGAGATTAATAATCCTATTGGTTTTATATCCAGCAACCTTGACACCATGAACCGGTATAGCCAAAAGATTCGAAATATGATTATTTCTTACAGAAAATTTGTTCAACTTGCTGCTGAGAAAACCATAACCCGGGAACAGCTTATGCAGGAAAAAGATGTGATTGACGATATGGACCGGAAACAAAAAATAGATTTCGTTCTCGATGACTTGAATACGATACTTTTGGAATCCACTGAAGGTACAGATCGAGTAACAAAAATCGTACAAAGTCTACAAACCTTAGCTAAAACCGGTACGGAAAACGAAATGACATATAATGATTTAAACCAAATTGTTGAGGAATGTTTGCTGATTGTAAAAAATGAAACACAATGTGTCGCAGAAATTGATAAACAAATCGAGGGGCAGTTGTATCTATTGTGTAATAAGGGACAAATTGGGCAAGTCATTCTAAATATTTTGCTAAATGCCATCTATGCAGTAAAAAGTCTGCATTTGAGTCTTCTGGGAAAAATCACAGTAAAAACGTATGCTTCAAAGGACTATGTGGTTTGTCAAATAAGTGATACCGGCTCTGGTATTAAAGAGGAGCATCTCAGCCGAATTTTCGATCCTTTTTTCACAACGAAGGATGTGGGAAATGGAGTTGGGTTAGGTCTCAGTGTTGCTTATGATATTATCAAAAAACACGGGGGAGAATTTTATGTAGCGAGTGAGGTTGCCAAAGGAACATCATTTACTATTAAATTGCCTGCGAATGGAAGTGATTCGTACTATGCAAAGTAATCCTACAGATAAAAAAATATTGTTTGTTGATGATGAACTACAAATTCTTAAATCATTGAAACGACTCTTCATGGATACGGACTACGAAATTTTTACCGCAGATAGCGGTAATGCAGCTTTAGCTATTCTCGCAAATGAAAAAATTGATTTAGTTATTACAGATATGCGCATGCCCATAATGAATGGATTTGAGCTATTACAAAAAATCCAGGAAGCTCATCCCCATGTTTTGAGGATTATTTTAAGTGGCTATTCCGAAAAAACCACGATTTTGAATGCTCTGCAAAAAAACCTTGCAAAACTTTATATTATGAAACCATGGGACAATAGTTTGTTGTTAAAAGTAGTGAATCAAATATTTGAAACAGACAGCATTCTATGCGATGACAATTTAATTCATTTAATTCACAATACAGATGATTTGCCCACATTAAAAACCAGTTATCATCAAATCATGAACTTAATCGATGAAAGTGCAGATTTAGGTAAAATCGCAAATGCCATTGCAAAAGATCCTGCCATAGCAACAAAAATTCTCCATATCATTAATTCCGCTTTTTATGAAGTCAAAACTGGCAATATTAAACAGGCAATAGCACTTCTCGGATTGTCAACTACCAGGAATATTGTATTGGCGACGTCCATTGTTGATTCTTTTACCATGCAAGGCCTGTACAAAGCCCGGCTGGAAATGATATGGAATCATGCTTTTATCTGCAGCCAAATTTTGAACATCATTTACAAAAATTTCTTGGATAAAAAGTTATCTGAGATTGAATCTTCCGCCGGATTACTTCACAATATCGGTATGGCACTTTTCTTTAAAATTTTCCCGGAAAAATATATTGAAATTTTTCGCAGAATTGAAAAAGATAAAGATAAAGGTGATTTATTAGCGATGGAATGGGATTCCTTAAATGTTACGCATCAGCAGGCAGGTGCTTACTTATTAAAGTGGTGGGAAATTCCCTATCCAATTGTTGAAGCCGCCTTATATCACCATACTCCTTTTGCTACAGGAATTATTAATCATGAATTAATCTATGCCGTAAATATAGCGCAGCATTATGCCAATACTTTCGTAGGAAACCAATTAGCCGATACCTTTGACCCTAGTGTTTTCAATGCTTTGGGGATTCAGCAAAGTCAGCTGGAAGAAGAGCTTTTGCTTTTGAAAAGAAATCCTCTTTAATAGGACTGTCAACAGCTTCCTAGGAAAAAAGGGTATTTATTTTGTATGTTCGTAACGTAAAATAACCCAACGAGGATTGGAGCCAGCAATTATTCACATAATTCGCTAATTCATATTGCAGCGTTTTTTAGTAATTCAGACAATACGAATTCACGGATATTTAAAGAAAACGTCTCATATTGAAATTTTACATACATGGAGGAAATCCGGGAACGAAGACCATGGAGGAGGCATTTATCAACCTGAAAAGACGACGATGGATTTGAGGGGAGAGATAACTTATGTTAAAGCTTTTCCAGGAAGTCGTACAGAAAAGAGCGGAATTAGAGAATCTTCTTTTACGTATCCGGGTAGAGGAAATCATTTATCGGCACAAAAACGAAATTGCAGTTGCTGACCAATTTAAAGAGCTGGAAAGCGAGGTTGATGCAGCTATAAAAGCATTAGTACTCAGAGAAGATTAGTTGTTATCCTTAAAAATTGTATTTTTATATGGTCAGCCGCCGGAGTATTTTCCGTCGGCTTTTTTCGTGTATTCGTTGTAGCTGCTAACTTCCTCTGACTATGCCGATTCCATTGTTCTTGTCGAAGATTTTGCGTTTTATTTTCGTATGTTATATAATTAATAAGGAAGTGATTTTACCCAGTTTATACTATTCTATTGTTGATAAAATCGTAGCTATATTTTATATGCGTGGTCCCTTGCTTAAAATTTATCAATAAAGTTATGATTGATTTCTAAAAATAGAGTGGAAGCTTGATGTTTGTTTTTACCGCATTATTATTGATGAATGCAGTAATATCGAGGGTTAAAATATACTTTAAATCATGCAACGTAATAATAGCATTTAGCATGTGGATTATGGCGTGATGGATGTATGGAATTGGCTTTTAAAAAGGATGTGATACTTATGTCGTCAACTGTTATGAAACAAAATTTGAATTTGGAAGAAATTTTAAATGCGGTAACGCATGGGGTAGGGACAGCTTTAGCAGTAGCAGCGTTGATTGTAATGCTTTTGCTTTATTGCCAGTATGGTATATGGCATATAACAAGCTGCATTATTTATGGTACTTCGATGATTACTCTTTATTTGGCCTCAACGCTTTATCATAGTTTTACAAATATCAAACTAAAATCTATTTTTAAATTCGTTGACCATGCAGCTATCTATATATTAATTGCTGGAAATTATACACCGTTTGTCTTGATTCCTCTGCATGGCAGTCTGGGCTGGGCTATTTTTGCTATTGTTTGGGGACTGGCTGCAGCGGGTATTATATTCCAAGTTTTTTGCGTAAAACGGTTTCGTATTTTTAGTACACTTTGTTATTTAGCCATGGGGTGGTTTGCTGTTGTTATGATTCGGCCTTTGCGAGAAGTTTTACCAATGGACGCATTGTATTGGATGATTATAGGTGGTCTTTTTTATACGGTTGGAGCAGTTTTTTACTTAGTTAAAAGAATACCATATAATCACTGCATCTGGCACATAATGGTACTAGCTGGGAGTGCTGCACATTTTTGGGCTATCTTCCGTTTTGTACTGCCAATGTCTGAGATAACAAGTTATTTCTAACTTTAGAGAATTATTTTGGGGCTATTCTTTTTTGTTGGGGAATTAGAAACACTTGCCACATACGGTAACTCGTTGCAAAAGGATATTCTATAAAAAGGGTGATATGCTTGAATGAACAATTTGTACATGGTGGCAATGTTTATGAAACACCTCCCGGCAAGGATACTTGGATTGATTTCAGTGCTAATATCAATCCTTTGGGATTACCGCAGAGAATACGCCAGACGCTTGTGGACAATATAGAAGCAATTGTCCATTATCCGGATCCCACAGGTGCCGAGCTTAAACAAGCAATTGCAAAAAGGTATGATATATTGTGGGAAGAAATTGTTTTGGGCAATGGTGCAGCAGAGTTGCTATATGTTTTTTTTCATACGTTTCATCCAAAGAAGGTATTGTTGCCGGTTCCTTCATTCAGTGAATATGAACGTTCGGCTCGTTCTGCCGGGCTTTGTGTAGAATATCTCTTTTTATCGCCGGAAAAAAATTTTTCACTTGTCTGGGAAGAAATTTTTGCACGGTTGCCGCAAGTGGATTGTCTGGTATTAGGAAATCCTAATAATCCGACAGGAGAGCTTCTGTCCTGTGAGAGTATTGAAAACTTGCTGCGTGAGGCGGAGAAATATTCAGTATGGATTCTTGTAGATGAATCATTCATAGATTTCCGAGAGGATGCAGCTTGTTATACAGTCGGTGGCCTTACGAAAAAATATCCGAAACTGGTGATTCTTCATTCGTTGACGAAATTTTATGCAATCCCAGGTTTGCGCCTGGGATTTGGCATAATGCGTCCGGCTATTGTGCAGAAGATGGATATGGGAAAAGATCCTTGGAATGTCAATCTGTTGGCACAAAAAGCAGGAGTGGCCGCTTTGTCGGATCAAGCCTATCGGCAGGACACTTGGCGAGAAATATTACAGGAAACAGGGTTCCTCTTATCCGAACTAAAGCAATTTTCGACGCTTTGTGTTTATATGCCGACGGTGAATTTTCTCTTTATGGATTTGTTCCATACAGGATTTTTGGCGGCGGATTTCACAGAACAAATGAAGCAGCGTGGCATATTGATACGTGACTGCAGCAATTATCCAGGGCTTGAGGCGACCTATATCCGCATAGCCGTAAGGACACATGCGGAAAACGAAAAACTTATAGAGGCTTTTAAAAATATTTTGGGGGACAAATAAATATGACAAGAATTGTACTTATCCGGCATGGGCAAACGGAATGGAATGTATTGGGAAAATATCAGGGACAGTCTGATGTGGCACTTTCTTCAGAGGGTATCCAACAAGCCGGATTTTTGGCAGCAAATTTAGAAATAGAAGGGATCAGTCATCTGGATGCAGTTTATTCCAGTGATTTAAAACGGGCAAAAGTCACAGCTTCCTGCCTTGCGGAAAGGTTTCACTGCGAAGTGCAGACCAGGCCAATGTTGCGTGAATTGAATTTTGGTGCATGGGAGGGGCTGACTTACGGACAGATTACGGAAAAATGGCCAGAAGCAATCCATAATTTTTTTTCCCACCCGGATTTACTGGATATACCGGAGGGTGAAAGTTTTTTTGTCTTACAACAGCGTGCGGTAAAGGAACTGCATAGTATTGTGCAGGCAAATGAGAATAGTACGGTTGCGGTAGTTGCGCATGGAGCAATTCTTCGCACGATTTTAGCTGATGTGCTGCATATGCCTTTACGGAGTATATGGTCTATACGTCAGGATAACACGGCAGTGAATGTTCTACGTTATGATGATAAGGGAAACTGCCTTGTGGAACTTATAAACAGTACAGCCCATCTCAGGCAGAAATAAACGCACACTATCGCAGAATACTGTTGACATTTTCTGCAATATTTATTATTATATACACATAGCTGAATATAGACTCATCAAGAGCGGTGGAGGGACTGGCCCTATGAAGCTGCGGCAACCATTGATTTATTCAAACGGTGCCAATTCCGATAGGTAATACCTATGAGATGAGAGTGGATGAGACTCTCTTTTATAGAGAGTTTTTTTATTTGGCAGAGGGAGGTTAAAATGAGTAAAAAGTATGTGCTGTTTACTTCTGAATCTGTTACAGAAGGCCATCCTGATAAAATGGCAGATCAGATTTCCGATAGCATCCTGGATGCTATTCTTGAGCAGGACCCAATGGGACGTGTTGCCTGTGAAACGTTGATTACGACAGGGCAGGTTCATGTGGCGGGTGAAATATCAACTTCATGTTATGTGGATATTCCGCATATTATTCGTGATACGATTCGCCGGATTGGTTATACAAGGGCAAAATATGGATTTGATGCGGATACCTGTGGTATCCTGGTTTCCATAGATGAGCAGTCTGCAGATATCGCGTTAGGTGTAGATAAGGCTCTGGAAGCTAAAAAGGGATCAGCTGGCGAGGAGGATTCCATAGGGGCCGGTGATCAGGGGATGATGTTTGGTTATGCGACGAATGAAACACCGGAGTATATGCCACTTACGATTGCTTTGGCACATCGCCTTTCGCGTCGTCTTGCCGAGGTGCGTAAGAGCGGAGAACTGCCTTATCTGAGGCCGGACGGCAAGACACAAGTCACGGTTGCCTATGCAGATGGTAAGCCTGTGTATGTCGATACGATTGTTATTTCTACACAGCATAGTGACAAAGTGGAGCTTGCTACTATCGAAAAGGACATGATTGAAAAGGTTATTCAAGCTATTGTGCCAGCAGATCTATTGACTGAGAATACGAAATATCTTATCAATCCTACTGGCAAATTTGTCATTGGTGGGCCGCAGGGTGACGCAGGGCTTACAGGACGCAAGATTATCGTGGATACCTATGGTGGTATGGCTCGTCATGGCGGTGGTGCTTTTTCGGGTAAGGATCCCACGAAGGTTGATCGGTCTGCGGCATATGCTGCACGCTATGTAGCAAAAAATATTGTTGCTGCCGGCTTAGCAGATCGTTGCGAGATACAGCTGGCGTATGCGATTGGTGTGGCACATCCGGTTTCTATTATGGTAGAAACTTTTGGTACAAATAAGGTGGATGAAGAGCTTATAGCCGAGCTTATCAAAAAGAATTTTGATTTAAGGCCAGCAGGTATTATAAAGAACCTGAATCTTCGTCGTCCAATTTATGCGCAGACAGCTGCATATGGACATTTTGGTCGTACAGATGTTGATTTGCCGTGGGAACATACAGATAAGGCTGCGACTCTCAAGGAGCAGGCTGGACTCTGATATTTTGAAGATGCTTTTTTCATTGCAGTGCCGCACTAAGAAATTAGTGTGGCACTGCTTTTTTTAACTGTTCGAAATAAAAAACAGGCTTAGCCGGCGGAATCGACGGTTTTGTTTTTTGTCTAAAAAAAATCTATTTCTATATATTCAAGTCTAG
>DCFU01000024.1 GCA_002319795.1 Megamonas sp. UBA1796 | reverse complement strand
CATGTTTCTCACCTCTCCTGAAGTTATCCCTCATAAAACTACCGAAGCGAAAAAATCGTTTCTCAATCTTTTGGGAACAATCTGGAAACAAGGATTTGCCGTTATGCTTCAAGGCGTCGGTTTTGCGGTTCTAGGAGCGTTTATCTCGCTTTATTTTAAAGAGCAAGGATGGCCATATGCCGGTATCGGTCTTTCGTTATTCGGAATTGGATTTGTGATAAGCCGGATTCTTTTCGGTGCTTTACCCGATAAAATCGGAGGAGTAAAGGTCGCTTTCGTTTCGCTTATAGTTGAAGCGGTTGGGCAAAGTTTACTCTGGCTTGCACCTCATTATAGTCTTGCATTGATTGGTGCTCTACTTACCGGTCTCGGCTGTTCAATGATATACCCGGCTATGGGTGTAGAAGTTATAAAGAGGGTGATCCCAGAACAGCGCGGCACCGCTATCGGAGGATTCTCAATGTTTCAGGATATTGCCTATGCCTTTTCCGCACCGATTGCGGGCGTTCTTGCCGATAATTTCAGCTATTCTTCAACCTTTCTTTTCGGGTTTATTGCTGCAGTCGTTGGTATTATCATAGTTCGTTCAATGCATATCAACAATTTGCCAATCGGGTAGGAGCTAAATAATTAATTTATTTAATGTCCTCTCAGTCGAGCGGCCCGTAGTAAGTTCACCTACAGGCTCTCGCAGAACCGTACGTGAGCTTCTCGATTCATACGACTCCTATCAAAAGTGCCATGCAGCGTATACAATCGTTATGTTCTTAGTTCCAAGTTCTTTCTGTATTTTTCTTTTCTTTTTCAATTATGGCATCAAAAAGATCAATTTTTAAAACATTGCAAAGAGAAATCAATACGATTCCAACATCGGCAATTTCACTTTCTATCGTTTGATAGTTATCAATTTTTGTATGATCTATAGTAAATGAATAATCTTCTTTTCTCAATGCTTTTGCTAATTCTCCAACCTCTTCCATTAATAATAACATTTTATCCTTTGCTGTTTGATTGCCGAACCCCCTGATTTCAAGTACTGCTTTAAAATATTCCTGTAATTGATTGATACTTGCTCCACCGGAGATGGTTTTTAATAATTCTTTTTGTTTTTTTATTGTATTCATTTTGCAAACCTCCAATATTGAGTTTATAGCATTCGCCCTAATGCCATACTTGAACCATTCCATAGTACAGCAACCAATCAAATCTGTACTGCTATAAATTGCAATCAGAATTCATTAGCGTTGGCGCCTTTTTGTCCTGTTCTGAAAGAGTGGGATTTAAAACATCAAACGCAATGTTCAGTTCAGGATCTGCATATGTTATCGTTCGTGATAAGGCTGCATCAAAATAATTATCAATTCGCATAACGACTTGCGTATTATCCTCTAAAGATAAAAAAGCATGTCCAAAACCTGCCGGAATATATATTTGATTTCGGTTTTGTGCCGATAGTTCAACAGACACCCATTGTTTATACGTAGCTGAATTTTGTCTTAAATCTATGGCAAAGTCAAGCCCGCGGCCTTTAATGCAAAATAACAGTTTTGTCTGCACCTTGGGGTGGTTTTGAAAATAAATTCCATACAATGTTCCTTTTTTTGAAGGACAATTTAAAATTTCTTCAACAAATTCCGTATGAATGCCCACTTCTTCTAATTGTTTTTTTGACAAAAGTCGATAGCCAATACCTCGATTATCTTCTTTCGTATCATAATTTAAAACGACTACTTCTTTTAAATCTAAATGTGTCAACTTCATGAATTACCTTCGCTCCTCCGGTTGTGCGAGCAGCAAGCTTGTACCTGCCACACGCTTATTTCCCAAACTTATTTCCTCAAACCCGATACAACCGTCAAATCCTATAAATTTTTCATGCATAGTTTTAAATACCTGTCATTCCAGATCTTCCATAACGCAAAACTTTTATAGGACGACTGAACGAATAGCAGTTACTCGTTTAGTCGTCCTATAAAAGTTTTGCTTACGGTATGTTTTTAATTTCACGCATTTGCTAAGCATGTACCATCTCGTCATTTCTTTTCGTATCTATTATTCTGGATTGTCTGGCAAAAACCCAACATTCTATACTCCAAGGTTCCCCTCCAAAATAGTTTCCACTGACAATCGTATAAAAAAGCTCATAAGATTGTCATTTTTCTACTTCATAAATAACGTGAAACCGGATATCTTGGTTATAATTTCCAAAGCCACGTCCAAAAAGAGTAAGCCCTCCGTTATTCTTTGCCTCTTTAGCAGCCTCAATTCGAAACTGAAAATTACTTTCAAAGTCGAGCTGCAATGACTCCAATGTCAATGGCGAAATCATGAGTCCATCCATGAAGGTCCCCTGTGAATTGATTGACAATAGCTTCAGTAAGCCATACTGATTCCAATTTGGCTTCCACCATTTGGGTGTATAAAGGCCTGCTGCCTCACCAAAATCTCCCGGACTGGTCCAGCTGCCAAGCGCTGTGCCATTAAAATAAAAGGAAATGTCACTCGGCCAATTATCCGCTATTCCCGGTGCCTCAGATGATATTTCAAACGAAAGCTGTAATTCTACCGGGCGCTGATTGTTCTGTAAATAATTTGGCAGACGATACTCTATATATCCCGTACTAAGCCACAAAATTGCTGCCGAAAATCTTTTCGGGTCATCAAAATAACGCGGGTCATCAACTTTTCCAATGAGTTCTGTCACTGTAGCAATGCCGCAAGTTGGTTTGGCTTCATAGCAGGTATACTGTCCAATAGGAATTTCGCCTGCGTAAAAATTTCTTGTATTAAAGTATGGACTAAAATATATGGTAAAACGACTTTCTTTAATAAAACAGGCCTTTCTGGCCTCTGAGTTTTCTGCATTTTGCCGAATTTCGACAAGATCAGCTTCTAACAAAATTTTTATATTCTGCGTAATAGCGGCCCGACTGACAGAAAATACATCCGCCAATTCACTAAAACCGATTCCCGCATGTATAGCAATATATTGCATCATATGTACGCGTAATTCTGATGACAAGGCTTTAGCAAAAGCTACCGTTTCTTCCAGAGTAAAAAGTTCTCGCATAATAAAACCTCATTTTTACTAATTTATTCAATCATAGCATGTTTTATTAACCTTTGCGAATCATTTTGACGTGTCTATTATGAAATCAGAAAATATGAACAATTGTTAAGAAATAGTTTGTTAAGAATATTATCATTGACAATATAAAAATAAAGCGTTAGCATTATAAATATATTAATTATAAGTTAATTCTTTATTTTCATATTTAATTTACATTTTTCTTAATTAGGAGTGATTCTATTGAAACAGCCGTATCCCAATCCTTTTATCAAGCAGCGGGCCGATCCATTTATCTGCCACCATCAGGATGGTTTTTACTACTTCACCGCCTCCGTTCCTGAATATGACCGCATTGAGATCCGCCGGGCAAAAACATTAGCAAATCTGCGAAATGCTACCCCTTTTATCGCTTGGAAAAAACATGCCCAAGGCAAAATGAGTGCTTTAGTTTGGGCACCCGAACTTCATTTTCTAAAGGGGAAATGGTATATTTATTTCGCTGCCGCACCATCAAACAAAATTACTGGCAATACCTTCAACCATCGTATGTATGTGCTGGAAAATGGTTCCTCTGATCCTTGCACATCGAGCTGGATTGAAAAAGGACAGCTACAAACAGGGTGGGAATCTTTCGCACTTGATGCAACCGTTCTGACACAGCAAGGAAAGCTTTACTATATTTGGGCACAGGAAGATGAACAGCTCAATCCGCAATCTCACTCAAATATTTATATTGCAGAAATGAAAACCCCATGGCAATTAAATACCCCCGCTACACTTCTTTCGCAGCCAGAATTTTCTTGGGAAACAAAGACCTTTCATGTGAATGAAGGCCCTGCTGTTTTAAAAAAGAACGGGAAAATCTTTCTGACTTACTCTGCCAGTGCTACCGATGAAAATTATTGTATAGGAATGCTAAGTGCAGATGCCGATGCTGATCTTTTAGATCCCCAGTCTTGGAAAAAATCTTCCGTTCCTGTTTTTCAAACTTCCTACGAACACCATATTTATGGACCAGGACACAATTCTTTTACTACTGCCGATGACGGCAGAACCGATATTCTCGTTTACCATGCTCGCAATTATACGAAAATCAAGGGTGATCCTCTCTACGATCCCAATCGTCACACCCGCATACAAACAATCCATTGGCACGCAGACGGTACGCCTGATTTTGGCATTCCCTCACCGGAAATATAATATAGAACAGGAGCATACGTAATGAACAAAATATTAAATCGTGACTTTATGAATTTTGGTGGCTTATTCTATTTTTATTTTATTATTTGGGCTGTTGTTTTGGCATTTCTGCCAATTTGGCTAAAGGATACTGCCCATCTCAATGAATCAGAATCAGGTTTTGTATTTTCTTCTATGTCTTTATTAGCGTTATGTTATCAACCATTCTTTGGCTATATTCAGGATAAGCTCCGCTTTAAGAAAACTCTTTTTGCCCTGATTGCTATCGCACTGCTCTTTATGGGGCCGTTTTTCAGCTTTATCTTTGCAGGTCTTCTTCAATACAATATTGTTGCCGGAGCACTCATTGGCAGTGCTTACCTGAGTCTTTGTTTTTTTGGTGGTGTCGGCGTTGTAGAATCTTATATTGAAAAAGTCAGCCGAAAAAATGGCTTTGAATACGGACATGTTCGTCTTTTTGGCTCTATTGCCGGTGCAACAGCAACTTTCATCGGTGGAATACTTTATATAAAAAACCCGGACAGTATTTTTTGGTTTGGCAGCCTGTCAGCGATTTTTCTTTGTCTGCTTTTGTATACAGCCCGGGTTAAAGACACGAATGAACGACTTGCAAAACAAGAATTAGCGGCAGCATCCAGCATTTGTAAAAAAGATGTTCTGCATATTCTGAAATTAAAGGATTTTTGGTTTTTTGCTCTTATTATTATCGGAACAGCATCCATTTACGATGTTTTTGACCAGCAATTTCCCAACTATTATGTTACCTTCTTCAATAGTAAAGAAATCGGTATCAATATTTTCAGTAAGCTCTGCGCTACGCAGACGGCTTTAGAAGCTGTGCTTATGATATTTGCCCCTGCTTTTGTCAATAAAATTGGCGCCAAAAAGGGGCTGCTGTTATTTGGATTTTTGACCTTCATCCGTATCGCTGGCAGTGCTGTTTTCACCACACCAATTCTTTTATCAGCGTTTCGACTGATTGCTGCCTTTGAAATGCCGCTGATGTTGGTCTCTGTTATGAAATATATTACCAGCATATTCGATGTACGATTATCTGCGACAATTTATCTCCTGGGATTTAATTTTGCCAAACAAGGCTCCGTGGTTATTTTTTCCTCTATCGCTGGCGGAATGTATGCTAATTTTGGGTTTCAATACACTTATCTTTTCCTTGCCCTTAGTGTTCTGACCATTACTTTAATCAGTTGCTGTACTCTGAAAAACGATAAAAAATCTATTCCTGTGCCTGTTATCGAGTAGTCTTTCATTACTTCATTGTATGGCTGCCAACTTTGCCAGCCATACAATGAGGTATTGGGTGTTGCATCTTTTTGTTAACTTTTCTTGCATTACTATTTAGCTGTACTTCTTCGCGCTTGCAAGCTCTGCATCCTATAGTTCTTTTGCAATACGACAAAAGAGAATCGTTCTCATACTTTGCCTTCATATTATTGGCTTACGCCAAAAACGATAAAATGCTATAAATTTAAAAATAATGAGGCTATTTTATACAAACAACCTCATTATTTTTTTTGGGAAAAGTTTTTGAAACGAGCATGAATCGCAATTAATTCTCCACCAAGCAGGATGATTAAGGTACTTAAATAGATCCAGGTTATCAGGGCAATAATACCACCGATGCTGCCATATATTTTCTCGTAATTGGTAAACATATTTACATAAAAAGAAAATAAGAGTGAGGCACTGAGCCAGCCCACGGAAGTAAAAACAGAGCCAAGAATAAGCTCAGCCGATTTCAATTTTTTATTTGGGACATAGGCATAGAGCAGGTAAAATGTGAGCAGCATTAAAGAGAAGGGAATTGCATAACGAACCGTTGCCCAGATTGTATAAAAGAAAGCTTGGCCTCCGACTAGTTCAAATAGATATGCGCCAAGAAGCTTGCCAAAGACGACTAAGGTAAAATCGAATAAGATCATGAGCGCTACGCCGAAGGTTCCAATCAGTGCAATCAGATAAAGCTTGGTGAAATGACGTGTTTCTTCAACAGTGTAAGCTTTGTTGAGACCTTGCATCAAGCCCCTAATCCCTTTGGATGCTGCCCAAAGACTACCAAGCATGCCTAAGATTAGCAGTGTTTTACTTTTAGCCTGTACCGTCTCGATTAATAGCTTTTCGATTAAAATACCAGTATCCGTTGGTAAGAGTATGTTTATATTTGTAACGAATGTTTCACTGGAAAAAGTAGTGAAGCTGAGCAGATTGATTACAAAAATTAAAAATGGGAAAAATGCTAAAATCAAGTAATAAGTGATTTGTGCACTCATTCCCGGCAAGTCATCGGCTTGATAGCGGATGATAACTTCCGTTACGTATCGAAATAATAAAGTGTTTTTTATCGTTTTGAGCATCTGATTTTCCTCCGTGTATGTATTTCAGGTATTTCGGCAAATCATGCGCATAGCGTACCATAGCTTTCCCTTGAAATGTGCGCACTACTTACTTTATCTAGTACATTACTACAGCAAAGAAACATCTTCATGCATCTAGTATTAAGGCAAGCGTGTTGCCAGAATTGCCGATGCAACAAGGAAAAATATATAAGCATTTAATTTCACAGCAACAGAGTTGACATTGAAACTTTGCTGCTGTATTATTTTAGTTGAAAGTTCAACTAAAATAATACACGAAGGGAGAAATGAAATATTATTAACCTGGAAAGTGTCGTTCTTCGCGAAGTTGGAACACTGGCACGTTGCATTCAATCTATCAGTGACATAACATACCGGGAAATTCATCTGCAAAGAGGACAGTTTATTTTTTTAACCCGTATTTGCGAGCATCCTGGAATAGGCCTCATGGAATTATCCAATCTTCTTAAAGTAGATAAGGCAACGACGACCAAAGCTGTACAGAAGCTTATGAAAGAAGACTACATATTACGAGAACGAAACCATAAAGATAGCAGAGGTTGGTGTCTATTTCCATCGGATAGAGCAAAAGATATTTACGAATATATCATTCAGGAAGAAAATAAGAATATCGAACTATGTTTGACTGGATTAAACAGCGAAGAAAGAAGCACGATTTGTAAATTACTTGGGAAAATGAGCGAAAACATATCCTCTGAATGGCACGAACTAAAAAATTATAGTGCAGGCAACAAATAGGAAAGGAAATAATATCATGGGGGAAATAACCATAAAAGAATACACGAATGACTATAAGCAAGCTGTAATAGATTTAATTTTGCATATCCAGCGGGAAGAATTTTATATTCCTATTACCAAAGACGATCAACCAGATCTGGAGAAAATCCCTGATTTTTATCAAACAGGGAATGGTAACTTCTGGATAGCCTGTTATGACAAACAGCTGGTTGGAATTATCGCCTTAATAGATATCAAGCATCGCCAGGGAGCTTTACGTAAGATGTTCGTCCAGCAGGAATTCCGGGGAAAGCAACACGGCATAGCAGGATTATTGTTACAGTCCTTGATGACTTGGTCTGCCAGACACAATATCAATAAGATTTATTTAGGCACTACGGAAAAATTCTTAGCAGCACATCGTTTTTACGAGAAAAATGGTTTTAAGCGAATAGAAAAAGATATGCTGCCCGATACTTTTCCTCTTATGACTGTGGATACGAGATTCTATTCCTATGCTCTTAAACCATGAATCACGCTTCAGCAAAGTAAAACAAAGCTGTAAATTCTATCGTTTATTGCCAAACAATATTCTATGCAGCCAGTGCACTTTAATATCAATGGCTTTGGCTGGGCATAGTTCATGGCAGCAAAAGCAACTGATACACTTTTCCAGATTGGCAACAGGTTTTCCATTTTTCATCTCAATGATTTGTGCTGGACAGCCCCGCCGGCAATCGCCACAGGAAATACATTTTTCATGATGAAAAATTGGTTTTGGCCGTAAAGACTTGATAAAAAACGTTTCCACCTTACGGGGAACAATCCCACTGATCAAACTTTTCTTAATGGAAGTCGGCCGTTTAAATGGAACTACCGGAATTGTTTCAACATCATCCCCCGCTATTTTTATATCTGCCAGTTCACCATTAAACAATCCGCGTCTTCTGGCAGCTTGAACCGTGGGTACCATAAGAGGATCCATATCCATAATATAGGTGCCAACGGTATCGAGCGCATAGGGATTTTCAGCCGCCAGCAACAGTCCAACATGGCGTTTTGTTCCTGAAGAAGGCCCATTTCCTTCCATGCCTTCAATCGCATCAATCAGAGTAAAATCCGGCCGAATATATTCGCAAATATCAACCAGATGATCCGCAAAGTTTTCTGCCGTATGCATTTTAAAATGATATTCTGCCTTCGTCAACCCCGGTATAACTCCAAATAAATTTTTAACGCCGCCCGTATACAGCATCATACAATGCGTTTTAAATTTAGCAATGGAAACAATCAGGTCCACCTCAGTCACCACACGAATAATTTCCATTGATTTCAGCTTTGCCGCTTTTTCGTTTTTCACTTCTACCGAAGTTATGTCATAATTCAGTTCACAGCCTGTAGCTTCAGCAACCTTTAGCATTCCACTTGCTCTATAGATCTCTTCCATGCGTTTTTTATAAAAAGGCCCGCCCGGACTGTCTCCAATGATAACCTTCCACCCAAAATTTTGCAGATATCGGACCGCTGCTTCTACAACTGCCGGATGCGTTGTCACTGCATCTTCCGGTACGTTTTTTTTCAACAAGTTTACCTTGAGCAAAGCCTTCCCCGTCTTTTTTTCCTTTGTTCTTAATACAGGACAGTATTCCATACTGGAAAAAACCGCTGTTTCTACTTCTTTATAATCATAAGAGCTACACTTTTTGATAATGACCTTTTCCATTATACCCTCCACCATCAGCCCCATTTTCTCTAAGTATAGCACGTTCCTGCAGAAGAAAATATTACAACTTTAACAGTATCCATGATAAACTCCCTTGAAATATTCATTTATTTTCAAGGGAGTTTATTTATAAAATTACAGTTCCACTTTGCTCGCAAGCTCCGTATATGCCACTATATCCTTGCCTTTCAATCCACACTCCGGCGAAGGGAGCGACTTTTCAGTATTATACCAATAGCTTTTTTCTCCGTAATTTCAATCCACGCTCCCGCGAAGGGAGCGACATGCAGCATGATGGGGACCGTAAGGGCCTCCTGGGATTTCGATCCACGCTCCCGCGAAGGGAGCGACCTCCATCAAACACACTATCACCTCCTCTAAAAACTATTTCAATCCACGCTCCCGCGAAGGGAGCGACACGTCCGCGATATTCTTCTCTGCTGAAACACCAAAATTTCAATCCACGCTCCCGCGAAGGGAGCGACCAAACACTATCTTCAATCGAGTCGCCTTTATGTGATTTCAATCCACGCTCCCGCGAAGGGAGCGACATCCTCAAGGCCCAGGTCAACGATGATTTCCTCAAATTTCAATCCACGCTCCCGCGAAGGGAGCGACGTATACCTTTTACACCCCGCCAAGCATGTGTCACCTATTTCAATCCACGCTCCCGCGAAGGGAGCGACTTACTTCAAGAGGCTGACCATTTGCACCAAATAGTATTTCAATCCACGCTCCCGCGAAGGGAGCGACTTCGGGCATTGCCTCTATTATTTCCGGCAACAAGAATTTCAATCCACGCTCCCGCGAAGGGAGCGACGCAATGCGGATCCGCCGTAAGATTATTATCATGCAATTTCAATCCATGCTCCCGCGAAGGGAGCGACATCCGACTGGTATTGGCTGTAAGCCAGTAGGTCATATTTCAATCCACGCTCCCGCGAAGGGAGCGACATATCACAGCCGCCAACTTTGTTTGCGGACAATGTAATTTCAATCCACGCTCCCGCGAAGGGAGCGACTATTATTCCGGAGGAACTCATCTATGGATTCCTGGATTTCAATCCACGCTCCCGCGAAGGGAGCGACATAACATTCGTGGAAACCATGTTGCTATTGTCCGTATTTCAATCCACGCTCCCGCGAAGGGAGCGACTAGATATACGGCAAATGTTATTGCTTTATTATACTCATTTCAATCCACGCTCCCGCGAAGGGAGCGACGCCGATTATATGACGGACAACAAAACTCCTGTTGATATTTCAATCCACGCTCCCGCGAAGGGAGCGACTGTACAAGTGCTAAATAGCGGAAGTGGTGTAATTAATTTCAATCCACGCTCCCGCGAAGGGAGCGACAAACTTACAGCTTCACACTTTCCTTTTAAAACCTATTTCAATCCACGCTCCCGCGAAGGGAGCGACCTTATCGGTGCAGATTACCTTTGTCCATTCGTCGAATTTCAATCCACGCTCCCGCGAAGGGAGCGACTTGCACTTTTAATTGTAGGTTCAGACTTCGCAAACAATTTCAATCCACGCTCCCGCGAAGGGAGCGACAGTAGTAGCACGGTATCGCAGGGGTGATTTTTATGATTTCAATCCACGCTCCCGCGAAGGGAGCGACAAATCCCGTTTGCATCAACTTTGCCAGTTGTCCAAATTTCAATCCACGCTCCCGCGAAGGGAGCGACCTGGGATAAAGGCAGATTATGCGACTTTAAAGGCTATTTCAATCCACGCTCCCGCGAAGGGAGCGACGGAACACGTTCATACGTGTTTTCCTCTATCCGTAATTTCAATCCACGCTCCCGCGAAGGGAACGACCGCATCCAATACGTCAACCGTCCCCTGTGATGTACTATTTCAATCCACGCTCCCGCGAAGGGAGCGACTGACGCATTGTGAGCAACTCTATTACTTTTACAAGATTTCAATCCACGCTCCCGCGAAGGGAGCGACAGGCCGTAAGTTTTCCAATTTCATATTTTGTTCCCTATTTCAATCCACGCTCCCGCGAAGGGAGCGACTTTATTGATACGCTCCAGACGGTCGATGCGCATAAATTTCAATCCACGCTCCCGCGAAGGGAGCGACGATACGCAGAAATATGGTATCGGTCTTGCTGTTATATTTCAATCCACGCTCCCGCGAAGGGAGCGACGCAAGCATTCCCTCACCTGTATATCTGCGGTTTGATTTCAATCCACGCTCCCGCGAAGGGAGCGACGAAACATTAATTGATCAATATACGACATATAGCAATTTCAATCCACGCTCCCGCGAAGGGAGCGACGTCCGCAGTGCATCAGCCAAACAATTAGCCGTATATATTTCAATCCACGCTCCCGCGAAGGGAGCGACCCTTACGGTGGGATGCACACTGACAATGATAATGATTTCAATCCACGCTCCCGCGAAGGGAGCGACTATATCAAAACTAATTGCATCGGCTACGATACGATTTCAATCCACGCTCCCGCGAAGGGAGCGACGGGTAACCAATAAATTTCGCTTGGCATTTTATGATATTTCAATCCACGCTCCCGCGAAGGGAGCGACCCAACCGCACCACGTAAATTGCCACACATGTTTTATTTCAATCCACGCTCCCGCGAAGGGAGCGACGACTTTATTATTAAATATGGGGGATTGTAGCATGATTTCAATCCACGCTCCCGCGAAGGGAGCGACGTCATGAGCCATGTCGCACCTCCTTTAATCCTTCTTATTTCAATCCACGCTCCCGCGAAGGGAGCGACTCGCAAAGGTGCAGTCGTGGGTATTAAGCCTATGGATTTCAATCCACGCTCCCGCGAAGGGAGCGACATACGACTACGTTTGCCATCGTCCAATTCTACATGAATTTCAATCCACGCTCCCGCGAAGGGAGCGACCCCACTATAAAATATATTGGTCGTTAATCCGCCAATTTCAATCCACGCTCCCGCGAAGGGAGCGACCTTTTAATCTGCCCATGTTCCAACATCAAACCCAATTTCAATCCACGCTCCCGCGAAGGGAGCGACGCACTCCGCCAGACTGCCACCATGCGTCAATGCAAATTTCAATCCACGCTCCCGCGAAGGGAGCGACATTGATTACCATTAATTCATATGGAATGTCCTTGAATTTCAATCCACGCTCCCGCGAAGGGAGCGACATCTTGCCCAATGGCATTGTAGTCATAGCCAGCAATTTCAATCCACGCTCCCGCGAAGGGAGCGACATGCTTGGTACTGCCCATCTTGATCAAGCATGACAGATTTCAATCCACGCTCCCGCGAAGGGAGCGACAGTACAAGACATTTCGATAGGCAGTCCGCGTAGGAATTTCAATCCACGCTCCCGCGAAGGGAGCGACATGCTTGGTACTGCCCATCTTGATCAAGCATGACAGATTTCAATCCACGCTCCCGCGAAGGGAGCGACTTGGACGCTCTCCTGGCGGATTAAATGCCACAGGTATTTCAATCCACGCTCCCGCGAAGGGAGCGACTTGCAAATGAGATAATAACGAGGAGGAATGAAATTATTTCAATCCACGCTCCCGCGAAGGGAGCGACAGTACAAACGGCGTTGCTGAGCTATATCTAGATGATTTCAATCCACGCTCCCGCGAAGGGAGCGACTTCCCCAACGATTCTGCGAGCGTCTTGAGACATGTATTTCAATCCACGCTCCCGCGAAGGGAGCGACGCGGGGAAAACGGTAAGCCAGTCGATAGCCAAACTATTTCAATCCACGCTCCCGCGAAGGGAGCGACGATATCCAGTAAAAGCCAGAGCAATATCCTACTGATTTCAATCCACGCTCCCGCGAAGGGAGCGACTGCATGGTACTCATCAACGATTGCCAGCACGGAGCGATTTCAATCCACGCTCCCGCGAAGGGAGCGACAGTAGATATTCATTTCCCATATTATACATACGTTCAATATTTCAATCCACGCTCCCGCGAAGGGAGCGACCAGTTATCCGTCAAAGCTGGACAGGTTGCATATGAATTTCAATCCACGCTCCCGCGAAGGGAGCGACGAGGCACGGCTACCTATGATGCCGATGGTCTCGCTAGATTTCAATCCACGCTCCCGCGAAGGGAGCGACCACCCATTCAATTTTTTACATATCTTGAATATTGTAATTTCAATCCACGCTCCCGCGAAGGGAGCGACGCACTCACAGCAAAATTAGTCGGTGGGGCTAAGGATTTCAATCCACGCTCCCGCGAAGGGAGCGACGAGGCACGGCTACCTATGATGCGATGGTCGCGCTAGATTTCAATCCACGCTCCCGCGAAGGGAGCGACGACCGCCCTATTTAGTATTTAAGGAGGGTAATATGATTTCAATCCACGCTCCCGCGAAGGGAGCGACGTAATATAGTTAACTGTATCGGCTCCCCCTCCATAGATTTCAATCCACGCTCCCGCGAAGGGAGCGACAAAGGAGAAATGTAAAATGTTAACAGTAAATAACGATTTCAATCCACGCTCCCGCGAAGGGAGCGACCTATCAGCTTTAATGGAAATATATATTATTTGGAATCATTTCAATCCACGCTCCCGCGAAGGGAGCGACGCATGATACTCATCTACGATTGCCAGCACGGAGCGATTTCAATCCACGCTCCCGCGAAGGGAGCGACCTATGCTTTTTATATCCATGTCAAAAAATTTCATATTTCAATCCACGCTCCCGCGAAGGGAGCGACGTATCATACGGGAATGCGCATTGGTGAGATTGTTGATTTCAATCCACGCTCCCGCGAAGGGAGCGACCTAAATATTTAATGATAATGTCCTATTTGGATATGATTTCAATCCACGCTCCCGCGAAGGGAGCGACGATCTATGGCACTATGGACGCAAATGAACTATACGATTTCAATCCACGCTCCCGCGAAGGGAGCGACATTATTACAAAACAAACAGGCGAGGGGTGATGGTATATTTCAATCCACGCTCCCGCGAAGGGAGCGACGTTTGCTGCACTTTTTGTAAGCGGCTGCGTAGTTTATTTCAATCCACGCTCCCGCGAAGGGAGCGACAGCAAAAACAAGCTGTTTTTGACTAAATTTCTTCCTTTTGAACTTATTTTTAGCTTTTCATTCTATAAAATCACATACATTGTTCTAATTTTTACCATATTTTCACATTTTACAAGTATTCTTCTCTATATTTTTGGTGCGAAAGCTCCAGCAATTTATGTTTACTTCATATTCGCACTAAATAATCAGTGGACTTTCAACATCAAAAGATTCTTTTGCACCGATATGCAGAACTTTACCTTGATAGTTATTCCCTAAATAATAAAACCGTAAACTATCGGTCTCTTTATCAATAATTTTTTCTAATTTATTCTGAACTTCACGCGCCTTAGCGGCATCCATCACACATTCGAATACAGAGTTTTGAACACGCTGCCCATAATTCACACATTGTTTTGCAACCTGACGCAGGCGCTTTCGGCCGAGTGGGGTTTGCGTATTTACATCATAGGTTATAAGAACCAGCATTATATCACCTACTTCCACATAAATGGCGGATATCCATCTAAATCACCGCGAATAAATCTCGCCAGCAGCATTGCTTGTGCATAAGGAACCAAACCCCATTCTATTTTTTCTTGTAAAAATGGATGTTTAATCATCTCTTGTTTCTTACTTTGCCAAGATTTCAATATGCTTCTCCGCGTATCATCATCCATAATAACGGCGCCATTTTCTTGTTGCGTGAATCCCTTTTCATTGATTTCTTTTTTATTAATTAACGATATAACAAATCGATCCGCATAAACTGAACGCAGTTCTTCCATCATATCCAGTGCAAGAGAAATCCGCCCTGGTCTATCACGATGTAAAAATCCAACATACGGATCAAGTCCAACGGTTTCTAATGCAGCTGCCACATCATGCGCTAACAGTGTATATACAAAAGACAACATAGCATTTACATTATCCAAAGGAGGCCGTTTATTCCGACAATGAAAATAAAACGACTGTTTTTGTTGAAGAATCAAATCATCCACTACACTAAAATACTGCACCGCAGCTTCTCCCTCAAAACCTCGAAGCTGCTCTAAATCTTCACTTTCTTCAACAGCTTTTAACGCATTGACAAGCCCCTGTGATACGGATTTCAGTTTAGCAACATCCAGCCGTAATGGATAGTCTCTTTTGGCCCGTTCAATAACCCAGCGAGCATTATAAATTTTTCCCAAAATAAAGTTTTTAGCAATTTTATTGCTTTCTTCTATATTATCGGACAATCGATACTGGTTTTTTCTTAAAGTAACATTTCCTCTGACTTCGCCTACGATTCTGGAAAGAAACTTTCCACTTGGTTTCATGAAACTCAATGCAATGCCATGTTTTGCACAAGCTCCCATTAAAGCCGGACTTGCCCCAGTATAACCGAATGCAACCACACCCTCAAGATTATGCAACGGAACTCGCACCATCTCGGCGTCATCTTTCAACACTACAATATTTTCTCCATCAAGTGATAAATATGCATCAGGGGAAGTGATATATAAAATATTTAATAGTTTCCTCATTCTTCCACCTCAAAAATATTCCGCTTGATATAATGGCTGACAGATGGATTTTTACATAATTTGGGCATACAAACCTCTGTAAGAGAACACGCCTTACAACTTTTAAACAATTTAACTTTAGGCGTATACCGCCTATCATATAATTCATGCATTTCATGCACCATAATTTTTACGCGTTCCCTTAGTTCATCTGTAAGAATCACTTTTACGCGGCGTTTTATTTCACCATAAAACAAAAATCCTTCGGGGATTCCACATAACAGCATTTCTTCAAGGCACATAGCCTGCGCACATAATTGCAGCACATCAGATTCATTTTCTTTGGGTTTACCTCGTTTGTATTCTACAGGGATAGGTTTATACGTTCCATCCCTGCCAAAAATACTCACCCCATGTACATTTTTGTGCAGTTCAACCACATCACAAGTCCCGGTAATGCCCATGGTCCGTGAAAAAACATTCATACCGCGTGAAACAATCAAGTCCTTACGCTTTTCTTTTATCATTTCATCGTGTGTTTTTTCATGCAGGATTTCTCCCTCGACTGTGCGCAGGTTCTCCTGCCACTGCTGTTCAATGTGTATTAAGGCCCACTGCCTTTTACAAAATACAAAATGTTGGATTCCTGACAATAATAAAAAATCCTCTTCTTTATATTCCATCATATATTTCCGGTGTCAGGCCATCTAAGGCTTCAACGGATATCTCATAATCCTTCATGCTTTTTGGAATATCAGCTAATGGCACAACCTTTAAACTTCTATGGACCTTCGCAGATGAATATTGCCCAATTTGTGCATTGTGCTTCCACCAATATAACTTATGAACTTCTAAACTGCCATCCGGACGCGCCGAGGAACAATCATTTTCAAAAAGTGTAATAAGAGCCTTTTTTATGAGTTCGCTGTCTTCTGCGGTGAATCCAGTCTTGGTTGCCAACTGTGTATTGATACTTCCATAAATGACATATACACCAAAATCAACACGATGCTTCATTCCCATAGTATCTGAGCTTTTTTTATCCGGGTCTTTCTGCGTTTCTCCATTCACGCTTTTTGTGATTTGCATGCTGGAGATTTCAATAGGCGAAACGCTGACCGCACAATGAATGGATACCGGCCCTCTTATTCCTATAGAAACTGCATTATCGCTACTCGCTTTAAAGGCAAAAACCTGTCCAAAGCTTCGAACATCCATCCATTTTTTACACGCAATTCGTGCATACTCTTCTTTATCTTTATTCGCTTTTTTTAGTTCCGGGCAGCCTTCCGCCCGATCTTTTAAGCTTCTAAATCCATCTGTTCTTCGTTCATCCGATTGAACGAAGATGGCCTGCCCCATATCCTGCAAACGGTTGCGAATTTTTCTCTTGATACAAACATCTGAAATCTCGCCAAAGCCATCATAATTTTCTCGTGGCCGATTCCCATTTAATGGGTCTCCATTGGGATTGGCATTTTTTACAGAAATAACCTCTGCAAAGTCAATTTTATTTACAAAATCAGTCATCGTCTTCTACTCCTTCACTTTTTTTCTCTAATTTATTTTTTTGGTTTTCTGCTATCCTGGCGTTTTTTTCTTCAACAAAGACCTGTCTCTGGCAATAATAACCTAAGATATAACTATCTTCCAGTTTCTTACTGCTCGTAAAGTCTTCATAAGGAAGATTTGCATTAACCGACGTCATGAGTTCCACCAGCTTTTTCCCTTTGTCGCCTAATCTTGCTGTATAGGGCCGAAGCTTATCGGTGATTATGCCCCAGGTTTTGTACGGGTACAATTTAAATTGATGCATGAGCCGTTCTGCGTTGGTCTCTCTTTTTTCACCTGCTGTAGAAAGCGCATATCCTTCAATTTGTTGTGCAATCGCCAAAAGTCTGCCAAAAATATAACTTCGGTCTGTTTGATTTTCATCGAGCGCCATCTTCCATACCTCCTTAAATTTATCAGATCTATGTTTTTTGATTAACGAACACGTGATTGTCAGAGCCTTGTCCCATTCCCAATGTTCCATTGAAACTGGATTCGACGCACGATTCACCGCTGAATTCACTATATCATATGGCAGCCTGGCTCCATCAACAATACAAGGCAGCAATCTTTCAACCGTAGCTTTTTTCAATTTATCGCTTACTTTATCACCATAAGCCACCAATGTTATGGCTTTCGGTGATGGTGCACCAATAAAAGCGATGCGTTTAAATTTTGCTTTTCCTTTTTCATCAAAACCATCCGGGATATTTTTATAGGAATGTTTCCAGGCACAAGTTCTATGCCAATTTTCAATCCGGTTGAGAAAATCATCGCCATTAAATTCACGATAATAGGTGATAGACAGCCGCCCGGTGGTTGCAGAATCCAAACCGATAATGATGATTTCCGATTTTATATCTAAATCGCATCGATAGCCGGAAATGGCACTTGCAAGCCGTCTGGCAAAATCACTTTCCGTGGAAACCACAGGCTCCTCTTCAATGCCAAAGAATCCGCTTTGTGTATCTTCAAAAATTTCCGGAAGTTGTTGGTTGTTGGTTCCCCATGCCAGTATGACTTGATCGCCATTTTTATAGCCTTGTTTCTCGATAAGCCAACGCAGTGCATTATGTGCTTTTTGTGAAGTTTCATAACCGATACTTACCGCCTGGCTTTTATCAGAAAACCGGCCGCGATACGTAAAACCACTTTCATCATTTGCCGAAATGAGCTTGGCCTTATCGGCTGTATTCCTGACCTTTGCCGGATGCTTTTCTGAGCAAGGCACTTCCTGCCCTTTTACATAGCATAAATCCAACTTTTCCTGCAGGCTCGTATAATACTGAATATAACTTTGGTATACTTCTTTATCCAGCCAGACAGCGGATTCATCTACCTGCGGGATTTCTACCCGAAATCTTACAAAAGCATCGCTTTGCTCACCCACACCAAGTTTCACGCCTTTTTTTAGAAAACCGGTTTCATCGCACACAAGAATTTGTTGCTTGATTAAATCAGCAATCAGTTTTTTTTGTTCTAAATAACGGAAAACCGCACAAACTTTTGGATTCGAGTATGCTGAGTCACACCACTTCTGAAGCTGGTTGATATACTTATCGTAAAACTCCTCTCCTTTTTTCTTGACTACATATTGCGCATAGTCTCCTGCAACATATTGAAGTTTATCGCAAAGCGGATGTGGCGCAATACCGCTGCTTCTTGTTGCTGAAGCTTCTGTTACTGGAATAATTGTGATAGATTCATTTTTTTCCAAAATCTTTGCACTGATAAATCCGCCTTGTCCATTGAGGACAATTTCGATCTGTGCATTTTGTGTCGAATGGGCAATTGGCAGCAGAGGTGTTTTCTCGAGGTCCTTTACAATACCGACTTCGCTGCTGCAATTTTCATAGGTATCATAAAGTTTTTGAATCCAACTCAATAGCCTCTCCCTCCTTTGCAAATTCTTTTAAGCCGCTGAAATTCATTTCATTAAACAACTTTGGTTTCATGGCTGCAAGTTCTCGTTTTATCGTACATTCTTCGGGTTTTAAAAATTTGATATAGCCGTTTTTCATTTCTGGATACCAAAGTCTGGCAATCAGCTTATCTTTGCCCATTTCATCCGGATAGTCAAAGCCATGAAACATCAAGCCAAAAGAAAGGTCTCCATAGTCATCATAAGCCCCCGTACCCTCACCAAACGTGCAAGGCTCTACATAGGCCTGACACTCTCTGGTTCCCAGGAAAACATCCCTGCGTCCACCAGCTTTAATCATCCGTTTAGCAATCAAATAATGTTTGTTTTCATTTCTGTCCTTGGCTAGGTTTGGACGATGATAGTTCCATTCAAAATGTGCCCTAACCTGGTATTCAACATTCACTAAATAGGTATAAATTGATAGCGTATTGCCTCCGTTAAAATCAACCGGGCGTATTCCCTGCGATTGTGTTTTGATGAGGTTCATAATCCGCACTTCATCCATAACCCAAATCAGGGTAGGCTTCCAGTACACGCTTTCTAAGATTCCTTTCAGCGCCTGGTACGTGGGAACCTGATAAGAAAACTTCTCTCCTCCGATTCGGTTGATCGGATCACTGAAAAGTGCATATCTCCCACTTACTTTAAATTCAACGATGTTGCTTTTTTCCAATAGTATCACCATCCTAACTAATTAAAAATTCCATTGGCACACCTTCGACGGTTACGCCAAGGTCATCTCGATAAAACCCTTCTTTAAGCGCTAATACTCCTCCATGGTTCAATTCGGCAATACCCTGTCGTTCGTCCAGTTTTCTCTTATCTGTTTCAAATAAATTAACCGAAAAGTGCTGCGCTTTTTTTAGATACTGCTTTAATTCTTTTAAGTCGCAGTCGCCATTGATCTTCGCAATAAGTTCTTTCCCCTCGCCATAGGGGACAATCACCCCTGTTGTATTTTGATTGATTACCTGAAAATTATTTCCCGCTGTTTTAAAACTCTGTTTCAGCAGCAACTTTGGTTTATATCCATTTCTACTGCAAAATATCTCACTAACCTTTTTATTTCCTGCTAATAAATCATACATCGTTGCATCACTATTTATTTTTGGCAGGGTGTAATTCATCGCCTTCAATCTATTATAAAAATAATACTCATAATATCGATCCATCGCTTTTTGCGAAAGCAAATCCTGATCAAATACAGCCGGATTCTCGCGAAATTCGTCCAGCACTCGTTTTGTACATTCCTGACCTTCTTTAATATCTACCAATTTGCTGATATTTTCCCCTTGTACATTGACGATGTAAACGTTGCTGCAAGGCCGTTCTCCATGCCGATTGCATCGTCCTGCTGCTTGCGCAATGCTATCAAGCCCGGCGAGTGAGCGCACGACGCAGCCAAAAGAAATATTAACGCCAGCTTCTATTAATTGCGTACTGACACAAATCATGCGCTGCTTCCTTAATTTTGCTCTCATTTCTTCTAATATCTTCATTCTATGGGATGAACACATATTCGTACTTAAATGAAAAATCAAATATTGTTGTTCCTTAGGCAGCTGCGTATTTTCTCTCTGCAATTCATTAAAAACTTCTTTAGCCGCATTCTTTGTGTTAAAAACAACCAATACACTTTCCACATGCTCCATGATATCCAGGACAAATTCTTGTAGCGCTGCTGGACTATAACCTCCAATGATTCTTTTATCGACCAACTCCACACGTTTGAATCCACCTAATCTGCCATACATATCAGAAATCATATCAGGATTTTCGCTTAACTTCAACGGCATATGAATCTTCGGTGATGATAAAATCGGCTGCGTGGCGGTACAAAGGATAATAGTCGCATGGCAAATTTCGGCTAAGAAATTGATCGCACTGTTGAACATATTGATACATTTGATTGGAATAGCCTGGATTTCATCAAATATAAAAATTGAATTCGCAAAATTGTGCATGCGTCGAATGTTCTGCGTTCCTCCGCTAAACAAAGTATCGAGAAATTGTACCATGGTCGTAAGAATAATCGGGCTGTCCCAGCGTTCTGTCAGAAGCTTATAGTCCTCGTTTTCATTATCCATAATGAGGTTTGAATGATGTTCTAAAATAACATCATCCCGGCACAAAATATTTTTTATCTCCCGGGCGTTTTGATCTATAATCGTCGTAAACGGGATAATATAAAAAATTCTGTCTTTATGAAAGATTTGGGCGTGTTCCAAAGCATATCGCAAACTCGACAGTGTTTTCCCGCCGCCTGTTGGTACCGAAAGCTGATAGATACCGGGCTTATGTACAGCAAAATTTTTGCAGGTCAGGGAAATGTCTGCTCTCAGTAAATCAATTTGTGTTTTCTTCGGATACGCTTCCAAAGCACTCTCTAATTTATCTGACAGCTCCTGCCATAGAATCGTTCGATTGATTGCCGGTGAAGGTTCCCGCCCCGCCATAAAACTATAGGTATCATATCGATCCGCATCCACCACACAGCTAAACATATATTTTTCCAGCAGGCCCATGGCAAACTGACCAAATTCAGCACGATTATCTATTTGCCTGATATGGATCAGAGCCTCTTGTATCTCAGTTTTTGCCTTATAAAACAATTCCCGTATTTGCGCTGTATCCAAACATTCCAACGTATAATTTCGTAGTGCTTCATCATAAAAAATCTCTTTATCTGTCATCATCTTGCTGGTAAAAATATCTTTTCCGCTTACATCCAAGCAATCAATCAGTCCGCCATGATGCGAACAGATAGCAACTGCCATAAGCTGCGCTGTCAGTTGTTCATAAGGATCGTTGGACTTATAAAAAGTATCATAGATATACTTGGCACCGGCTGTAGAATGGTTAATCGTGCCGCGAAGCGATTTATCTTGTGGATGCTCCGCACTGTACTTTATATAAGCATCAAATTTTTTTGTTTCTTTTCCCATATCATGAAGAATACCAATTAATTTACAGGTTGCTTCTAAGGAAATTTTTGCCCCATATTCCATTGACAGGTGAGAAACATTTTCTAAATGCTCTTTAACGCTTTGTTTGCCTGAGGTTATTGGGTTAATATGCGCACAAAACATCATGATCACTTCCAATAATTTGTAAATTTTTTCCCAATCAACACTAGGATATCCCTACTATTATCTATTTTTATTAACTTTTCCCATTTTTTTTGCTGTCAAAGCTGCGAATCAACATCAATACATCTCAATAATTTAATTACCATATAAATATGCACTTATGCTATAATATTTATTTATGAATCCGTATAAGTTCCTCCCTTTTATTATCTATTTTGCTGCTTATTTACATTATAAAACTTTAGACCCAATCATACAATACCTGGAAGTCACCACGGTTATCATTGGGAAAATGTGATTTCCTGCCTCCATCTATATCCCAAAGCGAGGTATTCAATGTACGGCTGCAAGCCCCCTCAAAGCCAATAAAAAATATATTTCTAAAGCTTCCTATATTGAATACAAATAAATCATTCTATGGTAAAATTATATTGTTCATAAATACATTGAATTTAGCTGAGGTGATTCTTGTGAAAACTTTAAAGATCATTCTATTACTATGTAGTACCATACTCTTTTTTTCAACAACTGCATCTGCAAATCCTGTGTATATAGGAGTACCGGAAACGTTCTCTTCTTCAAACCTTACCGGGGTATTTTTTTGGAAAGATTCTGCGGATACCTACCATTTATCTGTCAAAACCACAGGCGACACACACTCTCTGACCGGAACCATAGAAACAGATGGTTCTTTTGAAGAATGCAAAGAAGTTCCTATAACAAAAGAACCAAATAAAGATAATCTATGCACCAGCAAAAATAAGGGTAAAATCTATCTTAAGCTGACTTCTGCTGGCCCTGAGACAGGCATCACTTTTAAGGTCTCTGATGCCCGCAAAATAAATTTCACCTTATATTGGGACAACAGCATCCTGTCCCCAGCAAATATCTATATTGGCAAAGACAGTTGGCATCCGGAACATGGAAATTTCTCTATGGATATTCCTGCTGCCTTCAATATCCATATGGGAAATCCCGATGGAAACGATTCGTCGTCTGAAGGTATGGTTTTTTCCCCTTTCATTATCCCTTCGGCTCATGGCCTCCAGTAAACAGGAGGTTTGCTCAAGATCCTGGAAGGACATATGTTCTAAGCTTTATATATCTTGCCCTTGCATTATAAAGACTTCCCCGTTACAATCCATGCAGTTGGCTCGACCTGCATGGATTGTAACGGGGATTTTTTTGACTAAAGTTTAATCCATTAGCTCTACTGATGGTTGATATGGAACAGTAAAAAGCTCCCGCATGGCAGAGCGTTTTAAGCATAAAACATTCTGCCATGCGGGAGCTTTGCAAAGTTTACCAGTTCTCGTTCATGTTTACAGCAAGGAATAATATTTTAACATTTTCTCAATTTCAGGAATAACCTCCGGGGCCGGAGGCAGCACAGGCCTGCGTGCTGGTCCCACTGGAATTCCAATCATTTCAAGCGATTTTTTGAATACAGCCGGCGCAGATGCCAGATGTGCCGCCTTGCGGAGGACTTCTATATCCTGCTGCATGGCTTCGGCACCTTCGATATCGCCTGCCAGGAATTTCGCATACAGGGCAACGATCTGCTCCGTAATGACATTCGAAGTACCTGCAATGGCACCTGCTGCACCCAGCTTGAGCGCCGGCAGGATTTTAGAGTCCGAGCCGGCCAGGACCACGAAATCCTCTCCTGCACCAGCCTTCATATACTCCTGCATGTTTTCCATATTTCCGCTGCTGTCTTTAATCGCGGCTACATTTTTTATTTTCGCCAATTCTTTTACGACCGAAGCCGGAATATTGATGCCGGTATTTTTCGGTATATTATACAAAATAATAGGAATCTGCACTGCAGCAGCAACGGCCCTATAATGCTGTATCAGTTCCTGTTCTGCAGGAACCGCAAAATAAGGTGTAATGACAGAAAGCGCATCGGCCCCCAACGCTTCCATTTTCTTGGAGAGTTCTATGACATCCTTGGTACGGTTTCCGCCTGTGCCCACATAAACAGGGACTCTGTGGCGGGTTTCCTCTATAACAATTTTGGCGAATGCGAGCTTTTCCTCGTCAGAAATAACATGGAACTCTCCATTGGTTCCCAGAATGAACAAACCATTAACACCCTTGTCAATGAGACGGTTTACCAGCATGCGGGTTGCCTTCTCATTGATATTTTCGTTATCATCAAACGGCGTAATCATCGCCGTAATGATTCCCTTAATTTCCATATGAATACCTCCTGATTCTACTTACCTTCCTGTGCCGACAACGTCATGTCTCTTACTGCTTTGCAGGGACCATTCCAATACGCACGATTGTTGCGTATCTCATCCCCTATGCAAAAATGCCGCACACCCAGATTCCAATAAAGTTCTGCCTCTTCGAGCGTGTTGATCTCACAGCGGGGATGCACTCCATGCCGCAGAGCCGCAGCAATCATCTTCTTTTCAGCCTCTTTGGCGTCCTGCCGGTGATCCTGCAGATTCCAGCCAAGGCTCATGCAATAATCCGAAGGGCCAAACTGCACCATGTCTACCCCGGGAATCGAACAGATTTCCTCAATATTATCCATAGCCTCTTTTTTCTCAATCATAAATGCACGTACAATATTGCGCACCATGGATGCATACTCCATCTGCGGTTCACGGGAGCGATACCCCTGCCAGCGGGCATTCGGATAGCCAAACCGGCCTTTGTCCTGCGGCGTATCAGGCAGGGTCATGCGAATTGAATCACGAACCTCCTCCGGAGTTTTATGATCGGTGAATAATACCGCCTGAAAGCCACTGGCCATAGCTCTCTGCGCCATATAAAACCGGTTCTGGAAATCGAGTTTTATCATAGCCGCAATATTATGAAGCTCCGCGGCACGAACGAAATTCTCCAGATCCTTAAAGTCAAAGGGGGCATATTCTGCCACCAGCTCAACATAATCAAAGCTTTCCGTGGCCGCACAGGCCTCAACAATCAGCGGCCAGGTGCTTTGTATGCGTGTAGCCGTAGTAGGCTTCCCCTGCTTCAGCCGCTGCTGCAGCATATCTATAATCATTTTAGTTCCCTCTTCTTCTAAAATCAAGCCTGCAGCAAAGCAAGCAGATTATCCGTAGCCATATGGATGGAAGTCAATTCTGCATCCTTCGTGAGAGATGCAACATGTGGCGAAAGAATAAAATTATCCAGCTGCAGCAATTTCTCGTTTGCTGCCGGAGGTTCCACTGAAAACACATCCTCTGCCGCCCCTGCAATCCATTGCCTGCTGAGTGCTTCATGTAAAGCTTCCTCATCGACAAGGCCACCCCGGGCTGTGTTGATCAGATATGCAGATGGCTTCATCATGCGCAGTGTGTCTTTGTTCATCAGATTCTTTGTGTCTTCCGTAAGCGGCATATGCAAGGTAACGTAGTCGCTTTCCCTTAATATCTCCTCTATGCTGCCGATGCGGATATTGTAGGCAGCTTCCATCTCTTCCTTATTAACAAAAGGATCATAACCCATGACTTTCATGCCAATTCCCTGCGTTATGCGCATGACCTCTTTGCCCACGGCACCCAGTCCCAGAATCCCTACGGTCTTCCCCTTCAGTTCCTGTCCGGATATCTTATTCCAGCGGCCATCTTTCACTTCATTCACACACTGTACCAGATTCTTGCTCAGGGCAAAAAAGAAGCTCACCGCCAATTCCGCCACAGATACAGAGTTCGATCCTACGGTTCTGCGTATTCCAATACCCAATTGTTTGGCAGTATCTACATCAATATTGTCGATTCCTACACCAAATCGTGAAATTCCCTTCAGCTTCTTAGCTCTCTGCAGCATATCTGCATCAACGCGGTCAACCCCAAGAATAATCCCGTCCGCATCAGAAGCCAGACTGCAAAATTCTTCATATGAGTATTGCCTGCCCGTTGTATTGTAAATAACCGTATACCCCTTGCTTTCCATCTTCTTTATGGCTGTTTCTCCATACCGTGAAAAAGACCTGGGAGTTACTAATATTTTTTTCATTATCTGCACCTCTTAAAAAAAGAAAACTTATTCACATACATCTTCCACGCCTCAAATTATACCAAGCGCAGCTCCTACCAAACTGACAACCAGAAGAAAGGTAACAATGCGAATATATTTTGGCCCTACCTTAATAAGGAAAATATATATTCCCATAACAACCAGCAGAGGCAAAAGCCGTGGTGCTAATTGATCAATGAGGGGCTGCACCGGAATCGCCTTCATCGCCGTACCAATTGTCAGCGTAGTAGTAAGTTTTACATAAGACGCTGACAGGGCGCCCATCATGAACATGCCCAGAACACTGGCACTGGTAATAACCGTCTGTATCCTGCCCGACTGCAGGATCTCCAATATAGACTGACGGCCAGCCGTATACCCTTTTTGATACAGACCGTATCCAAAAACAATCGTGTAGATTGACTGAATAATAACCGGCAGCAATGCACAAAAAGCCGAACCTGCCATCGCAAACGGAATGAATATTCCCATGAGGATTGGCCGCATCGTACCAAAGTCGATTGTATCGCCTATGCCGGCAACAGGTCCCATAAGCCCTGTTTTGACACTGACAATCGCATCTTCACCAACCTCCTCTTCTTCATCTTCCTCCTTATGTATTTGCGAAGCTGCCTTTTCTTCTAAGGCAATAGATATCCCGTTGATGATACAGCCCCAGTTTCCTTCCGTATTATACATGGCCAAATGACGCTTGAGCGCTGCGGCCAAATCGGCTTTGTCCTTGTAGAGCTTCTGCAGTATACCGGTCATCGCTCCACAAAAGGCTAATGCCTGTAATCTCTCAAAATTATTTGATACTTCCGCATAAGCAAACCAACGAATCCAGGATTTCGTAATATCAGCTTTCGTCAATTTTTCCGGTTGTGCTTTTACAATTTCCTCATTCATAATCCATCAATCCTCCTGTCCATTATTCGGCAAGAAATGCGTATAGATCAACGCTACACAGAAACCGAAAATCGCTATACCTATGATACTGATACCCGAATAGGCTACTACAAAAAATCCCGTGATGAAAAATGGCAGCAACTTTCTCTTGCCAATTATTACAATCGTCAAAGCAAATCCCAAAGCCGGAAGAATATTGCCGGCCACCGTCAGTCCATGCGTTACCCAGTATGGAACAGCATCCATGAAAGCAGAAATCGCATCTACTCCAAAAACATTTCCTACAAAAGCGGGAATGAAACGAAGCGGAAACGCCAGCAACAACGGATATAAGAACGCCAAACGCCGTATCTTGGCTATATCTGCTTGTTCCGCAGCTTTATCTGCAATATGCACAAGAACGGTGAAAAATGTCCTCCGGAACTGATCCAGCAAAACACCCAGAAGGCCGACAGGGACAGCAACTGCGACAGCTATTTCCGGTGAAACATTTGCCTGAATCGCAATTGGGATGGCCACGCAGGCCGCCAGGGCCTCATCTGCTGGAATGTTTCCGCCCGGCGCAATAGAACCCAGATACATCATTTCCAACGTTGCGCCTGTAATCAGAGCAATCTCCATATTGCCAAAAATAAGTCCGATAATCGGCGCCAGGGACAATGGATGGCGAATAACCTGTGAAAAACCGTACCAGACACGACAAGTCGCAAAATAATACAGCAAACCCATAAGAATTGCATTCATAATCATTTTATACAGTCCCCCTTTTTATAAAAGCTTTAAAATTTTTGCCAGCTCAGCTGGTGTTTCTTCCGGTACGGTCTGAAAATAAACCTGTGTACCCTGATCCTGTATCTTTTGTAAGGATTCACCATCTTCCGCATTTAAAGTAACCTGATTATAAACAACCTTTCTGCCCGGGCCTGCTCCCAGCCCGCCAATCTGCAGCTTCTGTATCTCCAGCCCCTTCTCTACGGCTTCCAAAGCACTCCTGACTGTTTTGAACAAAATCAACAGCGAGCTCTTACCTAATTGGTTTTTCTGCCAGCCAGCGACAGCTTCCTCCACGGAGATCATTTCTACCTTGACGCCCGGTGGCGCCGCCATAACATATACCTGGCTCATAAACGGGTCCTTGGCTAATTTGTTATCAATCACAAGAATGCGGCTGGCATTTGTCTGCTTAAGCCATCGTGTAATAACCTGACCATGAATCAGTCGAAAGTCAATCCGGGCTAATTTAATTTCTGCCATTTTTTATCCTTCTTTCTCATAAAGTTACTTTTGGGGCTACACAACAAGCCGTCATGCCAACATTGCATACAGCCTCTGCAAGCTCTTTTCCTGCCAGATTTTCCCGCAGCAAATCCCCCTCTACCAGCATAGACAGGTTTAAGCCGCAAACTAACTGAATTGGATATTGCTTAGATAATGCCATAGATACATTAAAGGGTGTCCCCCCATATAAATCCGTAATAAACAGCACTTCGCCGCCTTTTATCTCATCCAGCTTTTCTTTTATCGACACCATGAACTCTTCCGGCGACATACCCGGCAGTAAAGAAAATACTTCCAGATTTTTTAAGGGTCCCATAATCATTTCTGCACTTTTTACAAGATACGCCCCTGCTTGTCCATGTGTCAGTACAAATATCCACGATTTATCTTTCATCAACATGCTCCTTCCTTTCGAATTTTTCATACACTTATTTATATTGCAAAAAGCATGCCAATTTATTTTTCCCAAAATAAATACCGCTAAAAGTCTTGATTTATCAAGGCCTTCAGCGGTACAATGCAATAATTTTTACTATCTATTCTTCTGTGTATTTCTCTGTATCGAATGTATCAATAAGATATCCATACTCTGTATCAGGAATTATCATACCAAAGCTTTCTTCAATCTTTTTAAAAACCGCTTTAAGCACTTCGTATATCTCATTTTTTTCCTGAATACGCTGTTTTATATCTTCGTATGGCAGACTTTCTTTTTTTATAGCCCGTTCGAGCATACAAGTACAATGCAACAGAAAAGAAATTCTCAAATGATCTGTTTTTTTGAGTGTCAGGCGCTGGATGATTTCATCCAGCGCCTCTTCCAAAAAGCTACAGGCTTTTTGTGGATTTAAAAAGCTCAGTGACCCTTCAATGATTTCCATGGTCATATTCGGTATCATTATTTTGCGGTAAACTCCGTTTTGTGTTCCTTCTATCATATTCCGAATACGTTCCAAACCATTGCCAATAACGATTTCATCCGTAGAAATCCAGGGAATACCATCAAACGCAGGATTCAATGTGCCGACAAACAGAAAGATCTTCTTCTGTTTCTCCGCAGCAAGCGATTTTATTTTTTGTATACTCATAGGTTCTACCACAATATTATGCTCGGTAATATTCTCTACTGCATTGCGAATGATTTCCGCCAGCTTTACTGCCGCTCCCTGTGAAGTCATGCATACTGTAACAATTTTTTTTGCATATATGCCAGACTCTTTTTTCACAGGAGGCTTTTCCAATAGCTTTTCGTCCGTTCCCGTTATAAATTCATGTAAATCCCGACAAAGCTCGGTGAGTTCAACTCCCGGCATAAGCGATTTGCGCACAGCCTCCAACGCGATTGGGGTAGAAACCATATGCACCGTTTCGGTAGGCACACCGGTTTGTTCACTGATAACCTTGCCAAAGGCCATAAGCGACCCCATATCGACAAGTAAAAGTACACCCTTGCCTTCATCAATATTGCGCACAATTTCCACCGCACGTTCCAATACGTTATCTATTTTTTCATCCAACCGCATATCAATCGCCTTGCAATGCGTCGTTCCCAGCAGACTGTTGCATACCTCTGCAATGCTCGAAGCGGCATCACGCCCATGCATCATAATAAGCACGCCAATTTTCTTCTCTACCAGTTTCGTATCAACGGCTGTAAGAAACATAGTAATGAAACCATCTTCCGTCTCTGGTATCTTCACCTTAAGTGTCATTTCCAGATATTGGCGCAGTTCGCGGGCAGCATCATATGCTTCTGGATTATTCAGTGCCGCATCCCGCAGGCTTTCCCTTCGATAGCTGCTCGTTTCGTTTTTGCGCTTTGGCAGCGCTTCGATATGCATGGCCAACGCCACAAGCATTCTTTTAGCAATGGGCCGCTTCAATTTAGGAGAAATGATTTCCAGACCATCCTGCACTGCTTTATACACTCTCGGACTTATTACTTTAAACAGCTTTTCATTTTCAACAGCCATCTCATTTTGATCTATTTTTTTCAATAAATGCTGTAAATATTTCTCCACAACCTGATTCATCTTCTGGTTGATGTTCTCCTGCGAATATCCATGCTTGCTGTACATTTGATAAGTATTGATCAGTTCAAAATAAACCGACTCTGATGTATCGATTTCTTCAAACAGCCGGTTTTGCCTTTTCTGGGGAAAATCATAATACGAACTGCTCTGACTGCCAATAAGCTCAAAAATTTCCTGACGATTTGACCTGCTGCTTAAAAGCCCTTTATAAACATGTTCCTGCAATAGCGGCGTATCGATTTCAATCATGAGCTTCTTTTGTGTTTTATATTCAAGAAAACCACGTGCACAAATAAGCTGAATATCACTTTTCAACTGACCTATATTCCCCCGGCAATCATAGGATAATAAAGCTTTTAAAACATCCCGGTAAACCCGGATAGGTGCATGCACCATATTGGACTGAACCGAAAAGAAATGCTGAATAAATTCGTAGCGTTCTTGCAGTGTCCTTTCCTCCAGGGAGGGAAGCTTTATAACCATAGGAATACGCCGCAAAAAAGTTTTAAGTAATACAGATTCGGCATCTTCTGTCGTGGCCGCAATAAGAAGAAGCTCTGCATGACGCGGTTCCCCGGTCTCACCAATACGGCGGAATTCATGTTTATCCATTAAGGTGAACAACATTTCCTGGCCTTCCGGCGGCAAACGATGAACCTCATCCAGCAGCAAAAATCCCTTATCCGCTTTTTCAACCAGTCCCGGTTTTTCTTGTACAGCACCGGTAAAAGCCCCCTTGGCATGCCCAAACAGCTGCGACAAAATCAATTGCGGATTATCCGCATACTCCGCACAATTAAAAACAATAAATGCCGCCGTGTCATCTAAGAGCTTTACCTGCCGCGCGTATTGATACATGATTTCCGCAAAGGTTGTCTTACCGCTGCCTGTAGGTCCTGTCAACAGGGTATGCAGCCCCCGCGGCGGGTAAAAAATAGCCGCCTTGGCCTGCTTGATAGCCATCTCCAGGCTTAAATCTGCCCCTATGATCTGTTCAAAAATATCCGCCTGCGATTCATCCTGCGGTTTTTCCTGCTCCACATGTATAAGGGCAGCAATAGAATCAACCTCTATTGCCTGATCCATCAATTGTTTTCCCAAAAGTTCTTCCAGACGTTCCCTGTCAAAAAAATACATAGGATGCCCGGTAATTTTGATAACCCGTTTTTCCCTGACCAAAGCATTTAAATCCTTACTTACATTGTTGCGCAAAATTCCTGTTTTTTCACTTAAACAGCTTGTCTCAAAACCAGAAAATCCATTTTGGATATCCTCAAGACTTATGGATAAGCAAAGCTTCTGTAATATTTTGTAAATTTTCTGTTTTCTTATCATTTTTATCCCCTGCTCTTAACAATCTCGGCTGCATAATCCATATTGTATCATCCAGCAGCAATATTGAGCAAGTAATAACGTCCTTTCGTTCGATAAATCAACCCGAATTACTTGTATTTTGGAGCGGGTTATTGTTTGCTCCCCAGTCTGACATCCGTTGCAGTATTGGAATGAGTGTCTTGCCTTTTTCGGTTAACGAATATTCAACTTTAGGCGGAACCTGGTAATATTGATTGCGATAGACCAATTCTTCCGCCTCTAGTTCTTTGAGTTGCTGGCTTAACGTTTTATGCGTAATGGATGGCATACTTTGTTTTAACTCACCATATCGTTGGACTCCATTTTGAAATAGTTTGTAAAGTATAAGCCACTTCCACTTGCCTCCGATAACAGACAGCGTATATGTAATCGGACATTTACATTCACTTGGCAGCCATTTTTGCATAAATACTCCCCTTTTGTATAGTATCTACCTTAAAAGTGCATACTTTTCTTTTTTACAATATCATATACAATGAAAAGAAATAATGCAATCAAAATAAAGGAAGGGGACTTAGCTTTATGAAAAAAGTAATCGCTATAAATGGCAGTCCAAGAAAGAAATGGAATACGGCAGCTTTACTGAATAAAGCACTGGAAGGAGCCGCTTCACAAGGCGCCGAGACAGAGCTTATCCATCTTTATGATCTGAATTATAAAGGATGCATCAGTTGTTTTGCCTGTAAATTAAAAAACGGGAAAAGCTATGGAAAATGTGCCTGTAAAGATGGGCTGACGCCTGTGCTGGAGCAAATTGGGCAGGCTGACGCCCTGCTCCTGGGCGCTCCTATCTACCTGGGTACGATGACCGGAGAAATGCAGTCATTTCTGGAACGGTTGATATTCCCGTATCTGGTGTACGACGAAAACTACTCTACACTTTTCCCTAAGAAAATACCCACCGGCTTCATTTACACGATGGGTGTCAATGAAACCATGATGAAGTCCATGGGATATGAAAGCCATTTCAAAATTGTAGAAACAGCTTTAGCAAGAACTTTCGGCGCAGCAGAATCACTCGTCGTTACTGATACCTATCAATTTGACGATTACGATAAATATGTTGCCACCAAGTTCAACGTAGAGGAAAAATCCCGGCGGCGACAAGACGAATTTCCTCAGGACTGTGAAAAGGCCTTCAAAATGGGGGCTGGCTTTATGGCAGGAGTGAATAACAATGGAGTTAATTGAAGTAAATACCGAAAAATGTATTAAATGCGGGATTTGTATAGATGCATGCCCAACCCGGGCTTTGGTTATGGGGAAGAACGGCCCGGAGGCAGGGCAGCCGCAGAACTGTAATATGTGTGGGCATTGTGTTGCCCTATGTCCACAAGCGGCAATTGACAATAAGAACGCACCTTTAGTGAAGCAAGCTGCGTTAAAAGAATTTCCGGTTTTAAATGCAGCAACGGCCCAACAGTTTCTTCGGTCACGCAGGTCCATACGCTGTTATCAGGATACCGCCGTTCCCCGAGCTGAATTATTAAAGTTAGTTGAAATTGCTCGATTTGCTCCTACTGCCAGTAACCGGCAGGGAATATCCTATACGATTATCGAAGATAAGGAAATTCTTAAAAAAGTTACTGCGGTAACGGTAGAATGGATGGAATCAGAAATTTTAAAGAAAACTATATCACACTGGAGTTTTCCTATCCATATTCGCGCTTATAGAGAAAAGGGCCTGGACAATATTTTGCACAATGCGCCGCATTTGATTTTAGCAACTGCATCAAATGATTTATTGAAGGGACGGGAGAACACTGTTTTTTCGCTTGCTTATCTTGAGCTTTTTGCGACTGCACTTGGATTAGGTTCCTGCTGGGCCGGGCTGATTGAAATGTGCATATTTGCCAAATATGAACCATTGCTGGAATTATTTAACATCCCGCAGGGCAAAGTAATAACGGGAGCGGTTATGGTTGGTTATCCGAAATATCGCTTTAAAAGGCTCGTAGACCGTAACCCCTTAGATGTGACTTGGCTGTGAAGGAAGCTGCGGCAAAGAAGAGCATCCCCATAAATCATTTTATTTCTACAATCGTATGACAATCACCATCCCCATGCAAAACATTGGTCAGCTGCTTAAACGCAATATTTTCGTTATAACTCTTGCGCATGTGAAGGTCCTGCTCACAGTAAATTAAACCAAGCTTTTCACCTTTTTTTTCTTTCCAAACTTCAGCAAACGGACAATAGGTTACCTTTTTTTCTAACTTATTTTCTTCATCACAAAGTTTTGTTGACTTCCAGGCCTTTCCCAGCGGCAAATCATAAAAGCGGGAAAGGTTCCTGACCGTTAAGGGCTCATGATGCTCTAAGACAATTTTTTTTACGGTCTCGCCTCGCTCTTTTCCATATTTTTCTATGGCCAGACGAATGGCTTCTTCTCCTTCTTTACCAAAAGCAGCCACCACTTCTTTACTCATATGGTAATAGAGCAGCGCAATCGTGCGTGCCATACCATCGATAATTTCCGAAACTTCTTCCTTTGTAAATACTTCTTGTGCCATCGCTATTTCCTCCCTCAGAGAATCATGAAAGAATTCCTGTCTCCGCAATCTGATCGGCTAAAATTTTACCGGTAATTGGTGCCAGGGCAATGCCATCTCCTTCATGACCCGTTGCCATAAATAAACCTGGCAGTTCTTTTACCGGCCCCAAAATCGGCAAACCATTTTCGGTTTTTGGACGTAATCCCGAAAATGAACGAATGACATTGATATTTTTAAGACCCGGCATGAGTTTCATGACATGACGAGCAATTTCCTGTATCCCTGCCAGAGTTGTCTCCTTATTTATACCGACAAATTCGCGTGTGCTGCCAATCAATAATTGTCCGTGCACCGTTTGTTCAATTACCGTCCCGACCCCTAACTTATGCTGCAATTTTGTCGGATCAAGAAGTTCCGGATGATGTTTCGCTGCTAAATAACAAGCACAAATCATGATGTGACGAACCGTCGGCGGAAAAGCTTCCGTAACCAGAATTTGACCTCGCCGTGGTATGATCTTCGGTTCATATCCATAACGTGCAGTCAACGAAGATGACCAGATGCCAGCCGCATTTACCACTGCTGCTGCCCGCATCTCTCCACGATTCGTTTTTATGCCGCAAACATTGCCTTGCTCTACCAGCAAGTCTTCAACTTTGGTATGTGGGAGAATCGTTCCGCCGTCTTTTACAACATCTTGCAGCAGCGCCCGCGTAACCGCAATAGGATTCACCTGTGCATCGGCATCACTGTAAATTGCCCCCCACAAATTTTTGCTCAGTACTGGCTCTAGCTTTCGTGCCTCATGTATGGTTAAAAGTTTAACCTGCAAACCAAAAGTTTCTTGTTCCAACATTGTTTTTTTCATAATCGCAGCCTGCTGTTCGTTCTCTAAAAGCACCAGACCGCCTTTTTCACGGTACTCAATATCATAAACCAGTTTTCGGCTTAATTCCTGATATAAAGTTCGGCTCTTCAGTGCTAATTCCAGCTTAGGCCCTGGCTGCTTGGACTGCATAATCACCGTACCTTCACAAGCACTGGATGTTTCCTTACCAAAATTATCTTTGTCAACCAAAATTGGCCAATAGCCTTTTTCCTTTAAAAAATAGGCTACCGAACTGCCAATAATACCGCCGCCAATCACAATAACCTCTTTTTTAGTCATTTTTACCCTCCTCAGCGGCCAATTGTGCTAAAGGTATTGGCCTGACTGGCATTCTAAAACGCGGCGGCAAAATTTCTTCAGGAGACGCACCTGTTTCCTCCGCAATAATTCTGGATATTTCTCTGCGGCAGCTCGTCCCCTGACAAGCTCCCATCCCTGCCCTGGTAGCCAGCTTCACATCTTTTACCGTGTTCGCTCCCTGACGTACGGCCAGGCGGATTTCCGTTTCCGTGATCTCCTCGCAACGGCAGACAATTCTCTTATCAGCTTCCCGTAAAGCCCGGAAAGAACGTATCGTATGCATGAATTTTTTTGGTACAGTTATACTGACCAATATCGTTCCATACGCAGCCGTCTCCCGGCGCACTTTTAGTACACGAGCCTTGGCTACCGCTGCCCCACTGCGGCTTACACCCATGACTATATCGCCTTCCTTAGGCAAAGGATAATATTCGTAAGGCAAGGTAATGACAGCTTCTGTTGCTGAATAAGATGCATCTACAATAAAAATAGCCAACCCTGGGCATTGTGCTGCACACAGCCCGCAGCCCACACAACGATCTGCCTGGAGCCTCGGCACTGCTGTAATGTTATCACCAATGATGATTGCCTGATGCGGACAAGATTTTTCGCAAGGGTTGCAGGGAATATCCTGTATGCATTCAATAACGGCAACCGGCCCTTTGGCAAAGCGCTCTGCCGCAGGCAAAACGGAAGCGGTTTCAGCTTGACTTAAACAGCCGTCATAGATCAATCCGCACTTCATCGAATTCTCCCTTCATTTTGGTAAAAATTTTTATTTTTTCTGTTTGACGAATATGTCCAAAACTTCCCGAGCGCAAAGTTTCTAAACGTTGATAAATTAATTTTTTTTCACGATCTTTTTCTTCCGTGCTGCAAAATCCCAGCTCTTGTGCAGCCGCTATACCGGCCATACTTCCTTCTTCCATCGCCGTACTGGCTTCTTCAATACCCGCAATATCTCCCGCAATAAAAAAATCTTCCACAGAAGTTTTCATATCCGCATCATGCAAAGGAATAAATCCGCCTAACGCAGCAGAATTCCCAAACGCACAGCCCCGAATCCAGGCAAGTTCTGCCAACGGCGTAAGACCTGCTGCAACGGCAACAGCCGCAACATTTTCCTGCCAGGCTGTTTCCGGAAGAAGCTTTTGCCTTTCATCCAGGTGTGCCAGAGTAGCCGTTTCTACACGATTCCTGCCCGCAGCAGCAAGAATGGTGGTACGCAGTAAAACAGGTACACCGGCACGTCGTAATTTGGCCGCATGCACGCCATAGCCGCGAATGCTATCACTGGCTTCAACAACAGCAGCTACCTGGATTCCGGCCTGCAGCATCTGGTAGGCTACAATGAGACCTACATTGCCGCTGCCAACAATAAGGATTCTCCTGCCAGGAGATACACGATGTAAATTAACCATAGTCTGTAAAGCGCCAGCCCCTAAAACCCCCGGCAAAGTACTGCCTGAAAAAGAAATGGCATTTTCTGTTGCACCTGTTGCCAAAATGATTTTCTTTGCATGTATCTCATGTGTGTTTTTTTCATGCAATACGGCCAAAGTATGGTCAGTAATCCCCCAGACTGCGCTGCTGAGCCAGAATTCAACGCCCAGACATTTCGCACTATCCATCAGTTCCTGGCCAATAAGAAAGCCGCGTTGTCCTGCCAGATGAACAGAAGAACCAAAAAACTTATGTATTTGTTTAAACAGCTGTCCTCCCGGATAAGGGTTTTCATCAACGATGATAACCCGAGCGCCCCTTTTACCAAGCTCGATTGCCGCACGCAGTCCTGCCGGGCCAGCTCCGATAATGGCAGCATCATACAATTCACTCATTTTCTCGCTCCTCAACCATTAAATTTGACTGTATATGCATCCCTTCCCGGACAAGAGTATTGCATGCCTTTACATTGGGTTCACCATCCACATTGACCATACAGTCACTGCACTTACCAATCGCACAAAACACACCTCGAGGTGCCCCATAGCGGGGCGTACGGCGAAAAGCGAAGTATTCATTAGCCCATAATGCGCTGGCAATGGTTTCTCCTGGTAAAGCTTTAAGTATCTGTCCATCAAAAAAAAAGGGTATTTCTTTTTGGACAGCTAATGTTCCTAAAATTGGATGTTCCAAAATTCGCATATCATTTTCACCTTTCTTTTATAAAACTCCTATACCTCCATCTGTACGGGGTTCTGTGGCACCGAGCAGAACGCCATGTGCATCCCTGAAAATTGCCTGTCCTCTGCCAAAAGTCGTATCATCCGGCGAGCAAATTTCTATTTCATGCCCCTTTTTTTGCAAAGCTGCAAGCAAGGCTGTTGGAAAATGGTGCTCTACTTTTATTTTTTTCTCCATAATCCATTGCCATCTTGGCGCATCCAGTGCAGCCTGCGGATTATCATGCATGTCAAGCAAGTTTGTCAGAAACTGGACATGTGCCTGCGGCTGCACATAACCACCCATAATGCCAAATGGACCAACCGCTTCGTTGTTTTGCGTAATAAAACCCGGGATAATCGTATGATAGGTACGTTTTCCTGGCCGTAAGACATTGCTTGCGCCTTCATCCAAGGAAAAGGAATTTCCACGATTTTGCAAGCTGATTCCGGTTCCAGGAATGACGACTCCTGAACCAAAACCAGCAAAATTACTCTGAATAAACGATACCATATTACCCTCGCCATCCGCGGCCGCCAGATAGACCGTACCGCCAGCCGGCAGATTTCCTGGTGCGGGTAAGGCAGCCTTCGCCCCAATTTCCTGACGTCGTTTCCTGGCATAGGATTCAGATAAGAGCCAATCGACAGGGACTTTCATCGAGCGGGGATCGGTAATGTGTGCTAAGCCGTCCGTCAAAGCCAGTTTTATCGCCTCTATTTGCAAATGCAATCGCTCGGGTGCCGGCTTGTCTGCCAAAGAAAATGGCCGAAGGATATTCAATGCCATCAATACAACAAGACCCTGCCCATTCGGCGGCAATTCCCATATATCAAATCCCCGATATTCGGTCCGTACCGGATCAACCCACGCAGGAGCAAAGCTGCATAAATCCTTTTTGGTCAAATAGCCGCCATGCGCGGTAACAAAAGCCTCTATTTTTTCAGCCAGCTCACCTTCATAAAATGCACGTGCTTCCGTTTCTGCAATAAGCTGCAAGGTTTTGGCATGATCCGGCGATCTCCATAATTCTCCAGCTGCCGGAGTCTTGCCCCCAGGTGCAAAAATATGGAACCACTCTGCCATTTCCGGTAAGTTTTCTTTTTGGTATACAGCCATGGCTTGTTTCCATAAATGACTGATTACTGGCGAAACCGGATAGCCATCTTGTGCATAAAAAATAGCCGGAGCTAAAAGTTCCGCAAAAGACAAGCGTCCAAATCGCTTGGACAAGGCCGCCCATGCGGCTGGTGCACCTGGTACCGTAACAGGCAAAACACCAAATTTCGGGACCTTATGGCAGCCGCGCTCCTGCAAAGCCTCCCGGGAAATTCCGAATGGTGCAGGGCCGCTGGAATTGAGCCCATATATTTTTTTGTCCTTATAGACAATCGCAAAAGCATCGCTTCCAATGCCATTACCTGTTGGTTCTACTACAGTTAAACAAGCGGCTGTCGCAATGGCCGCATCAATTGCATTTCCTCCACGACGCAGCATTTCCAAACCAGCCTGCGCGGCCAAAGGCTGTGATGAAGCTACCATTCCTTTGCGTCCATAAACCAAACGCCGCTGCGAAGTATATGGATAACTTAATGGATCAAAATTCATGTTGTCACCTCAAAAATTTAAAATTCCTATACCAAAGCCGCATTTTTCACCCATTGTAAGCGTTCAACACCAGTATCTTCCGGCAGGGTACAATCCGCACCCAGGATAAGCCCCCGGGCACCGTTTTTCCGAACCAGGTGTTGCGTAAAACATTCAATTTCCTGCCTGGTTCCCTGGTGAAGAATTCCCTCCGGACGGCAGTCAAAACCGCCCATGACGGCTGATGTACGAAAAAGTTTACGGCCTTCTGCCAAATCAATTTGCTCGATTTTCGTTGCCCAGTTAAATACCGCAGCCGGGTAATCCGCCCATAAATGCAACGGGTTTTTTACACCGTCATTGCCGCAGCAATGCAGAATGTTATAGTCAGACAAAGTATTTAATGTTTCTAAAACCTGCCGTTCCGCAGGCATAATATAATTTTTATAATCCGTTGTACAAAATTTTCCCTGCGGATTTTTTACACAAAAATAGATGCCATCACAGCCGCTTTCTTTTCGTATGCGTTTGGCCAGCACGATTGTATCTTCCGCCAATGTATGCATAATCGCGGTAAAGCTTTCCTTCGACTGAGCAAAAAGGGCAAAAAACTTCTCTCTGCCAATGCAATGAAGCAGCAGCATGGCCGGTGAAAAAATATTATAAAAGACACTTCGATCGGTCGAAAACCCAACAATTTCTTTCGCAAAAGCAACTTGTTCATCCATCCAGGGATGATACGCCCCCAAAGGTTGTAAATATTTAAGATCAAACACATTCCCGCGGAGCAAATCTTCATGCGGATATAAAAAATAACCATCTGTCATAATTTTTACGAGATCTGGCTCTGCTTGTTGAATAAACTTCTGATGCCGGATCAGGCTTTTGTGCATTAAGCGCGGATTAGACAAGCCTCTTTTATACTCTTCCTGTCGCAGAAAATGCCAACAAAAACCAACCGGAATCCTGTCTACGCTCTCTCCCCGCATAGCTTTAAAAACAAGTTCCTTTGGTGTCATGGTTCTCCTCCTAAATCGTATAAGTATATTCCGGCAAAATCCTTCGTAAAAACTGCTTGGTTCGTTCCTCTTTAGGATTCGAAAATATTTCCCTCGGTGAACCTTCCTCAACAATGACGCCCTGATCCATAAAAATCACACGGTTTGCTACGTCCTGTGCAAAGGACATCTCATGGGTTACTACCAGCATCGTTGTTCCTTCACGCGCAATCTTCTTCATGACCCCAAGTACTTCACCAATAAGCTCCGGGTCCAGCGCGGACGTAGGTTCATCAAAAAGAATAATATCCGGATTCAGCGCAACCGCGCGCGCGATTCCCACCCGCTGCTGCTGCCCACCGGATAACTGTTGGGGATAATAATCATACCGATCCGAAAGCCCCACTTTGTTCAAAGCCTTACGGCCAATTTCTTCAGCCATTTCACGTGGCATTTTCCGCCCCACCGTTAAACCCAGCGTCACATTTTCCAGTGCCGTTTTATTATGAAACAGATTATAATTTTGGAAAACAAAGCCCAATTTTTTTCTAACCGATTGGATTTCTTTCTTACCGGCCTGATGCAGATCAAGGTCCACCTCGCCGAAAGAAGCTTTCCCTTGATCGGCTTTTTCCAAAAAATTGATACAACGTAAAAGCGTGGTTTTCCCCGAACCGCTCGCTCCGAGAATAACAACCACATCGCCTTTATCAATGCTTAAATCAATCCCTTTCAACACTTCGTTTTTACCAAAAGATTTATGTACATTCTTTATCCTTAACATTCGATCACCTTATTTACGCAGTTCCAAACTTATAAAACCGCAATTTTTTTTCGTAATGCTTAAAACCGTACTCTACCAGGCTGCAAAGCAGCAAATAGACCAAAAAAATGGCAATATAAGCTTCCACATAATTGTAATTTGCATTGGCTGCCACCTTCGCCCGCAGGGTGATTTCCTGTAAGGACATCGCATACCCTAAAGAAGTCGCTTTAATCAGGTTGGTTGTTGCATTGCACAAATTCGGCATGGCCACAACCAACAGCTGCGGGATAATGATTTCCCGGTAAGCCTGAAAAGTACTCAAACCAACACTATAAGCAGCTTCTAATTGTTCACGATGCACGGCAATCAAGGCCGAACGAAAAATTTCCGATAAAATTGCAATACTATTTAATGAAAATACGATAAAGGCATACCAGATGGGATTTAATTTATAAATGTCCGTATCCCATTGCAGCAGCACAAAAAACGATTTTAATAATACCGGTATACTGCTATAAACAATAAAGATTTGTACAATCATCGGCGTTCCACGAACAAAAGAAACGTAGACTCCGATAATTTTATTCCAAAAACGACTTTTATCAAGTCGAAAAATCGCAAAGATAAAACCAACCGGTATGGAAACTCCCAAAGAAATCAACGTAACTAAAAGTGTAATTGGTACTCCGGATAACGCAATAAAAAAATCATCCAATAAGAATTCATAATCCAGCATATTTTTGCCTCACTCCATGCTCAACTTAACAGCAAGCGTTTTCCTTTACTAAAAATGTGCGCAATACGGTAAAACACCTTCTGTACACCCAAAGAAATCATCCAATAAATGAACGCCAAAGACAAATAAACTTCCAATGCATGTGAATTATAATTGCCGGCAATAATCAGATTGGCTTTACCGGTAAGATCAATCAAGCCAATGGTATACGCCAAGGCGCCTTCTTTGATCAGACTGATTAACGCATTTTCAATATTCGGCAAGGCAACTACCAAAGCTTGCGGAAAAACAATATGCCAATACGCCTGAAGCTGTGTCAGGCCAATCGTATAAGCTGCTTCCATTTGCCCAGGGTCAACCGCTTCATAAGCTGTACGAAAAGCTTCACACATATTGTTGGAAAACTGCAGGGAAAAAGCAATCAAAACAAAAACACTTTTATCCACAGCATCCAAAGAAATATTAAAGATTGAAAGCACCAGTGGGATTCCATAATATGACATAAACAATAATACGATGGACGGCGTACAGCGCAGAGCCGTTGTATAGGCCGCAGCTATTTTCTGCAGCACTTGGTAAGGGCTCAACTTGGCAACAGCAAAAAGCAGTCCTAAGATTGTGCCCCAAAAAGCAGCAATCACCGTAATCCAGAAAGTTATTTCAATATAAGGTAATAAAAGAGGAATTGATGTGACAATATATGCCACATCAAAATATTTTTCCATATACAAAACCACCTTTTAGCGATTTGCAGTATCCAAAACTTCAAACAAATCTCTTCCATAGAATTTTTTGCTGAGCTCGTTCAGTTTCTTATCTGCTTTCAGCTGTTTAATCGCTGTATCATAATCATCTGCAAATTTTTGTTCATTTTTATTGAATAATGCCCAGGTTTTGATTACCGTAAATTCATTGTAAACCAGATCATTTGCTAAATTATGGTACGGCCCGCTTTCCGACAAAACCAAATTTTTGAATCGGCCTTCCAATTCAACACCACCGTCAACCCGGCCTTCATTGACCCATTGTTCTACATCGACCGTAAAGGAATCACCCGCTTGCAATTTAACTGGATTATTCGGATTGGCCTTGTTATATTCGTCAATAATCGTATATTGCGCATTATTGGCAGCAATCGGTGCCAGCGTAAGTCCGGCAGCAGCAAAATCAGCCAAAGATTTTATATTGGCATGTTCTTTTTTCAAAACTAATCCCGTGCTGCTCAATCCCTGAAATTCTTTTGGATAAAGGAATTTCTTCGTACGTTCTTCTGTCCAAAAAACATTTTTTACGCCAACCTGATATTTCCCTTGTGCTAAACCTAAAAGCAGATCATCACTGGTAGTGCCGATAAATTCAAATTCATACTGTGGCAATAACTGATTTACAAGTTTCATGACTTCGACATCATAGCCAGTAGCATTGCCATTTTCATCCTTATAAGTAATCGGTTTTGACGACTGGTCGTAGGCAACTTTGATTTTAATTTTCTCTTTATTACTGCTGCCATCAGCGCTTCCTGAATCAGCTGTTTTAGATAAACCACAACCGGCAACAATTCCTGCCATAAAAATACCTAACACCATAAAACCAATTACCTTTTTCCACACTTTTAAAACAGACTTCACTTTCAAATAAATTCCTCCTCTTTGCTCTGTACAAGCTTTTTCCTGTCATTTGCAAATATATTTAAAACAAAAAGGCTGAACCATAAAAACGGTTTCAATAAAAAAATCTCTCCCACACGAGCAGACCGTGTGGAAAACATTTTTCAAACCCGTTTTTATAGCTCAGCCTTCATTTTTATGATCAGCTGTTCTAAATACATTTTTCAATAAGGTAACACCAAAAACTAATCTTCGGTTTTTCCAATCAATTAATCCTATAGATTTTATATACTATATGATATATTACGTTATGGTTTGTTGTCAATAATAAAGAAATTTAAGAAAACTACACAACATGACAAAATTTTTATGTACTGCAAATATTTTATTTTATCTGCAATTTTTTAAATTGACTCTATTTTTCCCACATGTTAAGATAACCTCATAAAACGTGGTGTGCTGCTATGCTTTTTCTGCTCACCTGTAAGAATACGGAGGATATTTTCGATGCATACAACCAGAACCTTCATGTTATTATCTGTTTTTTTCTCTATCGTACTGCTTATGAGCGGCTGCAGCAGTAATACTGCGGAAAAAACGAGTTCCGCAAAAACGCAGACCTATACCATCACAGACCAGATGGGGCGTACCGTCACGCTGCCGGAAAAAATCAACCGCATTGTCTGCCTGCAGCACCATTCACTTGACATACTCGCAGAACTTCAGGCACAGGATAAGGTAGTCGGCGTCATGAACGACTGGGATAATCTGCTGGATTCTTCCTTTGCGAAAATCCTGCCGGGTATTGAAAATATGCCGCAGCCAGGCTCGTTGAAAGATGCCAGCATTGAAGAAATCGCTGCCCTGAAGCCGGATGTCGTGATTGTCTCCAATCAGATGCCAAAAGAAACCGTCGACAAGCTTGAAGCCATGGGCATTCCGGTCGTTGCCATCACAATGTATGTGGCTGACAAAGAACAGGCCTCTACAATACATCCCGAGCTCACGGGTCCAGATGAAGCTTATACGGAAGGGCTCCGGCAAGCCATCCAGATTCTCGGAAAAATTGCCGGCAAAGAACAAAAAGCGGATGCCCTCTGGCAATATGTCATGAAAAATCGGCAGATCGTATCCGACCATCTCGCCGCTGTCCCGGAAGAAAAACGCATTCGTGTCTACATGGCCAATGAAAACATGTATACCTATGGAACCGGTAAGTACGTAGGCTCTGCCATGGCCCGCGCCGGCGCTAAGAACGTAGCCGAGGCTCTGCATGGCTACAAGCAGGTGACTCCGGAGCAGGTTGCTGCCTGGAACCCGGATGTTATTTTTGTACAAAGCCGTTATGCCTCTATCCTGGAGCAGATCAAGACAAGCCCTGCCTGGTCGGAAATCAACGCCGTAAAAAGTGGGCGCCTGTACATGGCTCCGGACTACACAAAGCCTTGGGGCAACCCGACTCCGGAATCTATTGCGCTTGGTGAGGTATGGCTGGCAAAGACGCTCTACCCCGAAGCCTTCCAGGACATTGATATGGAGGCGCTGGTGGAGGACTTCTACCATACCTTTTATGGCATAAGCTATACAAGCTGAGGCCCATGAAAGGTAAAGGTGGTACCAACAATGCTGGACACAATAAACCGTCATTTCCGTCTTTTTGAACTTTTGCTCTTTCTGCTTCTCTGTCTCATTTTCCTCGTATCTTTGTCCGTGGGCAAATATTCCGCTTCCCTGCCGAAGGTATTTTCCATCCTGCTCTCGCCTGTCGTTCCTATGGATAGCAGCTGGACTAAGCTCGATGAGAACATCATTCTGCAGGTACGGTTGCCGCGCGCGGTTGCCGCTGTATTCGTCGGTGCGAGCCTGGCCTGTGCCGGCGCCGTCTTTCAAGGTATTTTCCGCAACCCGCTGGCCTCGCCCTACACGCTGGGCGTTTCAAATGGCGCAGGTTTTGGCGCCGCACTGGCGATTCTGCTGAGCAATTCTTCTACCGCCATACAGCTTTCCGCCATGCTCTTCGCTTTTTTAGCGGTTCTGCTGGTTCTCAGGCTCGGAAAGCATGCCAAAAACTCCACGGTCACGCTGATTTTGGCCGGCGTTATCGTCGGGAGTCTCTTTGCAGCGCTCGTGTCGCTCATCAAATTCATGGCAGACCCCTTCGACAAGCTTCCGGCAATCGTCTTCTGGCTTATGGGAAGCCTGGCCGCCGTGAATCTTTCCTCGCTGCTGTTCGCACTGCCGTTGCTTTTAAGCGTTTTCCTGCTGCTCATCCTTTACAGCTGGCGCCTCAACATCCTGAGCATCGGGGACGCAGAAGCCCGTTCCTATGGTGTCGATGTGAAGCGCAGCCGTACCGTTGTGATTATCTGCTGCAGTATGCTCGCTGCGGTATCGGTCGCTCTGGCTGGTGTCATCGGCTGGATTGGGCTGGTGATTCCGCATCTCAGCCGTGTTTTCACCGGACCGGATTTTCGCCGTCTGCTGCCAGTATCCCTCATGCTCGGCGGCATGTATTTGCTCATCATTGACGATTTCTGCCGGCTCATAGGCAGTGCAGAAATCCCGCTCGGCGTTGTCACCGCACTGCTCGGTACCCCGGTATTTGCTTATTTCATGCTGAAAGAAAAGGTGAAATGGTAATATGGAACTCACCGTCAAAAATCTCTGTTTTGCCTATCAAAAAAATCATCCTGTGTTTACGGACATTTCCTTCAACGTATCGACTCCTGAGATCTTCTGCATTCTGGGAGCGAACGGCGCCGGGAAAAGCACTTTGCTCAAATGCCTGGCAAACCAGCATGCTGCCTCATCCGGCCAGATTTTCTATGACGAGCAGCTTCTCCACAGCTTTTCCATGCGGGAGCTTGCCAAAAAAATTGCTTATATCCCACAAACGCATGCCCCGGCCTTCCCTTTTTCCGTGCTGGATATTGTCATGATGGGACGAGCCGCTTACCTGGGAAGCTTTTCCTCTCCAGGTAACAGAGAGAAAAAACTCGCAGAAGAAAAACTCGCGTTGCTGGGTATTGAACAACTGGCGGGCAAGAGCTACACAGATATATCCGGCGGTGAACGCCAGCTCGTCATGCTGGCCTCTGCACTCGCGCAGGAACCACAGATGTTGTTGCTGGATGAACCTACAGCCCATCTCGATTTTGGCCGCCAGTATCGCTTTCTCGACATCCTGCACCTGCTAAAGAAACAAGGCATTGGCATTCTCATGACTTCGCATTTTCCTGACCATGCCTTAAGAGCCGCAGATACGACGGCCATCCTGAAGGACGGCACTTTTGCCCATATCGGCCCTTCCGCCGATGTCGTAACCAGTGAAAATCTGACAGCATTGTACAACGTCCCCATACAGGTCATATCCCTGCCCGAATATGACCAAAAAATATGTCTGCCGGAAGGAGCCCTATCATGAACGAACGCATACAACAGTATTGGTCTGCCCGCGCACAGGAATTCAGCAGGCAGCGCATGCTCGAATACGATTCTTTGTTAAAGACGATGTACGACGAAATCATATCGCCCTGTATACCTGCACAGGCCGTCACAGCCCTTGATATCGGCACGGGCGCGGGATTTTTTGCCATGCTTTTTGCCGAACGCGGACTCCGCGTCGATGCCATCGATTATTCGGAGGCCATGCTCTGCGAAGCAAAGGCAAACGCCGCCAAACGTTCTCTTGCTATCAATTTTACACAAATGGACGCGCAAAAGCTGGCCTTCCCTGCCGACACCTTCGATTTTATTTTCACACGTAATGTCACCTGGACCCTGGAAGATCCCGCTGCCATGTACCAGGAAACCGCCCGCGTACTCAAAAAAGGCGGCGTATTGGTAAACATTGACGCGAACTATGGCAAGGCTTTTTTCGAGGCAGATCTGGCAGGTGAGGTTCCCACGCATCCCACCCAAGCCCCGGAACTGCTGCGTGAACGCAACGCCATGACCCGGCAGCTCTATATCTCCAGCAAAGAACGCCCGCAATGGGATATCGATTGTCTGAGCGAACTTGGTTTTGCTATCACAGCAGTAGATACCTCACTCGATGACCGTCTGCAGTGCAGCTATCACCGCGCGACCATAGCAGCCTCCCAAACACGTCAGGCTCCCATGTTCCTCATCGCAGTGAAAAAAGACTAACACATCCGTTACCATAAACCTCACCAATATTAGTCCATGTATCTTTTTCCCCAAAGACATAAGGCTGTCAAAATATCTCTGAGGGATTCTCCCTTAGCCGTCGCTTCATATTCAACTTTTGGCGGAACCGTCGGATAAGGAATTCTCACGATCATATGATCCAGTTCCAGACATTTCAATTCGTGCGATAAAATCTTATGACTGATATGGGGAATTTCCCTTTTCAGCTTTCCATAACGTATCCGTGCTTCCTGCAGGATATTCCAAAGAATGATTGCGCGCCATTTACTGCCAATAACCGTCATAGCAAATCCCAGCGAGCAATGAAAATCCCTGCGGCGTTCCTCTAAACGATAAAATTCCAATGAAAAATCATCTGTGCTCATAAATATATCCTCTCTGGCCTATACACACAAAACGGTAAGTATCTAACCGAAAAGTGCCGTCTTCTCTTATTTTCACACTCGTATTATAATTCTTGTCAGGGAATATAACAATAAGCAACAGGAGGAAAAACCATGCGTACATACCAATGTTATCAGGTAGACTCCTTTACAAGGGAAAAATTTTCCGGCAATCCTGCCGGTGTGGTGCTCGACGCCACCGGTCTGCAGGACACCGAAATGCAAAAAATCGCTCGGGAATTCAACAATTCTGAGACCGCCTTCCTGTTTCCCACGCAGGAACAAACACATGATGTTGCCATACGTTTCTTTACACCGCTGCAGGAAGTTCCGATCTGCGGACATGCTACGATTGCTGCCCATTATGTCCGTGCCCGTGAACTAGGGCTGGGCAGACAGTGCATCCGGCAAAAAACCAAAGCAGGAATCCTGCCCGTGGATATTCTGCCTGAAGGTGACGATTACCATATCCAAATGACCCAGGGCGCTATCGAATTCGGCAGCATACTATCGGGACAAACCATGGCACAATTGCTATGCGCTTTGGGCATACAACCGGAGGATCTGATTTCTCCATCTGCGTTGCCAATCCAGATTGTCTCCACTGGTCACTCAAAGGTCATGGTCGGCATCCGGAGCAGGAAACTCTTAGACACATTGCAGCCCGGGCTGGAAGCCTTGGCACAGATCAGCCGGCAAATCGGCTGCAATGGTTTTTATGTCTTTACCCTGCACCCCGATTCGGATATTCTGGTTCATGGGCGCATGTTCGCACCCGCTATCGGCATCGCCGAGGACCCCGTAACAGGCAACGCCAATGGTCCTTTAGGTGCCTATCTGGTGCGTTACGAATATGCCCCCGCCGAAGATGCTCGATTCCGTTTTACCGCCAGACAGGGCGAGGCCATCGGCCGGGCCGGAACAGTCAAAGTCGAAGTATCCGTCAAAGACCGCATCCCCCAAAAAGTCTGCATTTCCGGAAACGCTGTCATCGTCTTCCATACAGAGCTCCATTTGGATGATAAATAAAATGATTTCGCAGCAAGGAGGCGCAGCATGCCGGTAAATTCCTTTGAAAATTATCCTATGAGCTGGCATCCCCAAATAGAAAAACACGCCGCGTCTCTTTATAAGAGCCTGGCCTTACAACTGGAAAACGACATCCGCCGGGGTATACTCCGCCCGGGTACAAAACTGCCGCCACAACGTGAGCTCGCAGACTATCTCGATGTCAACCTGAGCACCATCACCAAGGCGTTCAAGCTCTGCACGCTCAAGGGGCTCCTGCACGCGACAGTTGGCAGCGGCACCTGTGTATCCTACGACGCGCTCAGTAATATGTATCTCTGGCCCGATGAATGGAAAAATCCCCATATCATTTCCCTCGGGGCCACCCGCCCCGACAATGTGTCCTATGAGCCAGTGCGCGAACAGCTCACTGCTATGTTGTCCGAGCCCGGATACGCCAAATGGCTCGACTATGGCACCGAAGCAGACATGCTCTGGCACCGTAAGGCGGGTGCCATGTTCATCGAACGGGAAGGATTCTCCGTCTCGCCAAGGGATGTGTTCCTGACCAGCGGCGGACAAAATGCGCTCACAGCTGCCCTGCTCGCCAGCTGTGCACGTGGAGACGCTCTCGGCGCAGATCCCGAAACCTATCCGGGGCTTAAAACAGCGGCCGCTATGCTTGGTATCCGGCTCGTTCCTATCCCGCACTGCAAAAATGAAATGGACGAGGACGCTCTGGACTATGCCTGCCGGACATCGCATCTGAAAGGTCTGTATCTCATGCCCCAAAGCCAGAATCCGACCACACATACCATGTGCTGCGCCGCCAAAGAGCGCATCGCACGGCTGGCGCGGAAATACAAGCTGAAAATCATCGAAGACGCCTCCTACAATCTCCTATGCCAGCAAATAGAACCGCCGCTCGCCAGTCTTCTGCCTGCGCAGACCTTTTTCATCGCAGGCCTCTCCAAGGCCATCGCGCCGGGGCTCCGGCTGGCATATATGCACGTTCCACCGCCCTATCACGATACAGTCACCAGCGCTCTGTACAATACCTCGGTAACTGTATCGCCGCTCATGAGCGAACTGGCCGCACGTTTGATTGTATCAGGCACAGCCTGGGAAATCGTCGCCGACCACCAAAAAGAGACGCGACTGAGAAGCCAGCTCGTCAAAAAATATCTTGCTTCCTTCTCATGTGACGGGGAAGATACCGCTATATTCCGCTGGCTGCATCTACCAAAAAAAGGTCCCAGAAGCAGCCTATTTGAACGTGAAGCTCTCTCCCGCGGCGTACAAGTCTACGGTGCCGAACGCTTTGCTCTCGGCACCACCTCGCCTGCCCATGCCGTGCGCATCGCTATAACGGCGCCAAGGACACACGCGGAGCTTGTACAGGGACTCCTTATCCTGAAAAAACTACTCGATGAATACTGCACAGAATAATTGTACGCCATACAATATAAGTATTGTATGGCGTACTTTCCTATGCTACACTACGAATATAGCACAAAAAATCAGGAAAAGAGCTGCTGCAAATGAAAACGATTGGCCTGCTGAGTACAGCAATCCATGCCGCTGCAGCCGTACAGGCTGCCTTGCAGGAAGAACCATAAAAAGGAAGTGTTGTTTATGACGGAAGAAGAAAAAATCTTTGCCGGCCGTATTTTTTTCGCTGGCAACCCGGAACTTTTAGCAATCAAGCACAAAGCCCATACTGCCTGCCAACGCTTCAATGCCATGGACGAATACGACCCGGGGCGGGCAGAAATTCTCGCTGAAATCCTCGGTTCCTTAGGCAGATATTGCCGCTTCCAGGGACCTGTCCAGTTCAACTATGGCTGTCATACCTTTATCGGTGATAACTTTTTTGCGAACTTCAATCTGACGGTTATGGATGATGCGCGTATCTTCCTGGGGAACAACATCGCCTGCGGCCCAAATGTCTCACTGCTCGCAACTACGCACCCGCTGCTTGCACAGGAACGTCTGGGGCTTGATGACGAGGGGAATCGTACAATGTTCGCAGAGTATGCCGAAGAAATCCATATTGAGGACAATGTCTGGCTGGCCGCCAATGTCAGCGTACTTGGCGGCACACATATCGGCACAGGCACGGTAATCGGCGCCGGCAGCGTCGTAACGAAGGATATACCCGCTGGCTGGCTCGCAGCCGGTGTCCCCTGCCGTCCGCTGCGGCCGATTACCGAAAAGGATACCAAGAAGGGCCTCTTCCTGCCGGAGGACGAGGAACGTTTCCGTTACAATCTCCGGTAACCGCAAACCCATCCCAATATGCAGAATCATTCTATGACAATCGCAGCAATGCCATACAACGCAAAAAAACAGCCATACAGAAAAGCCCGGTATCTTCAACAGAAGGCCGGGCTTTTGCCGCAGGACTGACACCATGTTCATTCACGATGCTTCATGGAATAGTTATAAGAAAAAATCTGCCCGCCAAGGAGTCCTAAAAGAACCACCTGCGTCGAAACACCGGCAGCCCATCATACGAAGTACTTCCCGGCGACTTGCTGTAAAAAATACAACACGATGGAGACTGGACTGCATCTCCTTCAAAGGCGGCGCAGTCCAGTCTTCGAGAGAAGGCCCACAGCGGCGAAAGCCGCCAGTATGTTCACGACTCCTTCCAGCAGCAAACCCGGTGTCGAAGTCAGCCCCGCCTCGATGCCGCCATAGAGCACAGCACCGGCAGCCGTATAGCTAAAGACCATCCAGAGTGCCGACAGGCAAAAGCCAATGAAGGTCCGTGCGGACAGCAGCGTTCCCTGCCCTTGCCTCCCGGAGGCATTCCAGACAATCTCTGCCATGATATATTTAATGATGAGCGTCGGCACGATCCATATGGGGAACCCTCCCAGGAAATCTGCCAAAGCCGACCCAATACTTGCCGCCAGCGCGCCTTCGCGCCGCCCCGTATAAAGCACCGCCAGAAAAATCGCCGCATCCCCCAGATGCGCATAGCCCAGCGGTATGGGAATACGGGGAACCACCGTCATAATGCAGATGAACGCCGTCATAACGGCTGTCATGCACAGACTACGAACAGACAAAAAAGATACCATAGAGAGACACTCCTTCTTCAATAAACTAAGATACCCACTTACTATATGATACTTTTCCTATATGTGCAAGAGGCTATTTCTAACAAAAAAGTCCCTGTCGTATCACAGCAGGTTGAGCGTTCAGTTCCCCTATCGCAGCCCAAACTTGCCTAAAACCGCGTCGGCTTGCAGCACCGATCTGTATACGAGGCAAAATAAAGCTCCCCAGGCTGCAAGAATCTGCTGCCCGGAGAGCACCCCATCCGTCATATCGTCCGTTTTATCCCCGCAGGGACTGCCTATGCTTTTGACTTTTATACACCGTTTTGCAGCCCCTCACCGGCAACCTGCCCTCCGACAACAGGAGTCCTGCCAATGTCAAAAGAGTACCGGCTACAGCAAGCCCCGTAATGTTTTCTCCCAGTACCACGGCAGAAGTCACTACTGTAATCACCGGCACTGCGTAGATATATGCGCTCGTCTGCACGGCGCCCAACAGCCTGACCGCGTAGCCCCAGGTAACAAAACAGAGTGCCGAGGCTCCCAGCCCCAGGAAAAGAATATTGAATAGATTGACCGGGCTGGCAAAACGCTCCAAATCCAGCTGAAAATCAAACAGGAAAAGAAATGGCAGCATAAACAGCAAACCATAGCTGAAAACCCTGCGTGTCGTCTGGATGGTATTATACCCATAGCCCGCAAGCTCTCTGGTAAGCAGCGAATAACAGGCCCAGACAAAAGCCGCCGCCAATGCCAGAAAATCTCCCAAGGGATTGATTTCCAGCTGTACACTATTGAAGCTGATAAGAAGTATCCCCCCCATAGCCACCAAAAAACCCAGCAAAAAGCGCAGCCGCAGCCTGTCCTCCCGCGTAATGAAATGCGCCAAGAGTGCCGTAAAGAACGGCGTAACAGAGACAAGTACGCCGACATTGGAAGCCATCGTATAGGTCAGCGCGATATTCTCCAGTAAATAGTAAAAACAGATACCGCATAATCCCGCCAGAGCAAAAAACAGTTCCTGTCTCTTATCCTTTACATGCAGGCGGCGCGGATAAACGATAAATAAAACCAGCAAGCCCATAAAAAAGCGAAAAAACAAAATCTCAACCGGCTGAAAATCCGCTAATAAGATTTTGGTTGAAATATAGGTTGTTCCCCAGACCAGCATCGTGAATATGGCGCAGAAATGCCCACGCCATAAAGATTCTTGTTCCATTTCTATTTTCTGCCTCCTCTCGCAGCATCCACAGAAGAAGCAGGTATAAATATTTTTTGATACTGCTTCGGTGTCAGTCCGATGAACGTCTTAAATGTGTTGGAAAAATGGCTCTGATCGGAAAAGCCCGTGCGCATCGCAGTCTCAATGGGCGCACAACCCTGTTCCAGCAGCTCTTTGGCCTTGCCGATACGCACCGTCTGCAAATAACGGTATGGCGATATCCCCATTTGCTTCGTAAAAGACCGCAGCAGATAGGACTTCCCGAAGCTTGTCATAGCTGCCAGGTCGTCGAGAGAAATATCCCCGGCGAAATTCTCCTGCATATAAACGCAAAGGTTCCGGAGCTCACTATCGGCCTCCACCGGATCTGTTTCCCCAAACGGCAGGCTGTATTCCTGCAAAAGCTGCTCCAATAAGAAAAAGAACAGCTCCTGCTTCTCGAACCGCGGTCGCTGGTGCACGACAGCTGTATATAAATCCCGCAGCGACTGCATAATTCCGCTTTTTTCTACCACATTCTGCGTGAAACACGGCCGGTATTCCCTGCCCGTGATTTCCAGAGCCGCCTGCTCCATGATTTCCGGACGTATATTGATCGCCCGATAATCTAAAGCGGAACCTTCGATGGGCGCACACCAGTGGCTGTCCTCCGGATTGAACAACAGCAAAGTGCCCGCGCCTAAATCAAACGCACAATTATTACACCAAAGATGGCGCTGCCCGTCCTCAATAAAGCCGATTACATAATATGCGTGAAAATGTCTGGGGAATTTTTGCACGACTCCCTGCAAGCTATAGGCTTCAAGCTGTAAATCACGGTCATAGCAGACACATCGCCGCTCCTGTGCATCCATAGGCTCCCCTCCTCATTTGCCTATTATAGCATGTCAGGCAGGAGTTTTCTTGCAGGATATTACACTAGCGAGCAGAGTCTGCGATGTCAAGACAAAACAAAAACACCCCGCTTCGCCTCAGCAATCCTGCTGGCTGCGCCTCGGGGTGTTTTTCTCCCATAAAATCTTCTTTTACTTAGCCTTTAGACTAAAAGTCTCCACCCATGTTAATATTTCTGCCCCGGCAGGTCCGCTGTGCCAGCCATTTTCAGTCTTGGCCCGCGGCTGCATCCGGCTTTGCGGGCCCTGTGTTCTCAACAACTTTTTCCTGCTCCTTCTTACCCGCAGGGACGACCGCTGTCCAAGGGATATAGCCCGTGCGATTGATGCCCGGCGAAACGATGGTCAGCGGAAGTGCCGCCTGCACGCCAGTAAAGCGGTTGCTGCCCGCAAGATTCCATGGTGACTGCCGTTTACTGCCCACAGCGCCAAGATAGGCCGCATCTGGCGACCACACGATGTGCAATGTACCAGGAACATAGACGATGCTATAGTTCCCCGCCGAGAGGCCGCCCGCGTCGATGGTGTAGCTGCCTGCGCGGCTTGTGCCCTGGGCGCTGCCGCTGTAGACGAGGCTGCCGGTGAGCACTGCGGCTTTATCACCGTTCACGAAACCGCTATAGGTCACGCTGCCGCCGCTGTAGGCCTGCCCGGTCCAACGCCATGTCACATCACCCACGCGCACGAGGAGCGTCGCCGGCTTTATCACAAAGGCTTTGTTCCCCTGCGGATAGCTGATGTTATAACTGCCTGCTTTCGCGCCGCTGCCCAGCAGGATATCGTAGCTGCCGACATTCTCGCCGGCTGTACGCGTTACCTTGCCAGTCACATCCGACAGACTGTCACCACTCGCGAGACCCTGGCCTCCCGTAACCGCTGCTCGCAGCATCGGATTGCTCTGCCCGTAGGTCTTCTCCTGCGCCACCGGCGTGATCGTAAGTGAGCGCTTCTCTACAGGTGTAACGGGCGTCGTCGGGCCCTTAGGATTCGTGGGATTCGTCGGTACATTTGCTGGCGTGATGGTCAGTACACTCTGCGGAGCATAGCGGATGTCATAGCCCTGTTGGTCGGTACTGTAATAGCCGGACAACGAATGGGTACCGGCACTCGTGTCGCTGCCATAGGTCAACCCCCCCAAGATTCCAGAAAGCGTTGATGTTGTCCCGGCAGAAGTCGTATAACGTATATTCGCTGGTGCAGGATTGCTGCCGCCGTCATAGGACTTGCTTACACTGTCAGCTGATACCGTCACCGGCGTCAGGAAGGACCGGAGCAGTGGATAGCTATGTCCATCGTAGATACGCCATACCTTGTTAGTACCACCGATATCGCTGATGTTCCAAGTCGCATCGTGAAAAGTCTGATAGGTTTGCATATCAACCGTAGGCAGCCTCGTGCCACCTGCGCTGGTTGGCTGCCCCGATGTATCCATATCCCAGTAGCTGTCGCTAACAGTGCCACCACCATTCATATTCCCCACCAAACCACCTACAAAACTGTTGCCAGATACGCTGCCCGTGCTGTAGCTGTTCCTAACAGTACTAACATTCCATCCTACCAGACCGCCTACATTACTGTCGCCAGATACGCTGCCCATGCTATAGCTATTGCTAACGATGCCATTATTCCATCCCACCAGACCGCCTACATCACCGTTGCCGTTGCCATACGCGCCAGATACGCTGCTCGTGCTGTAGCAGTTACTAACAGCTACACCACCAACGTTCCAACCCACCAGCCCCCCTACATTACTTAAACCAGATACGCTGCCCGTGCTGTAGCTGTTGCTAACTGGATCATAATTTTCTCCCACCAGAATGCCTACATGATTTAAACCCGTTACGTTGACAGCTGTCAGCCCCACATTCTGGATATTTCCTCCGGATGCAACGCCAAACAGCCCCACATAATTTTTTGCCGGCCGAAGGATGGTCAGACCTGCAATGACATGATTCTGTCCATCGAAATTACCGGTAAATTTATTCGAATAATCGCCAAGCGGCACGAAACCTGCCCCACCGTTCCAAGCTGCAGTGCCGCTCGCGTCGATATCGCCGGCAAGGGCGTAGCTCTTTCCCAGCAGGCCCGTAGATCCTATGCCCTGCAAGCCGTAGACATCGCCGATCTGATAGGGATGCGTACTCCCATCACCGCCCCGCACCCGCAGGAAGGTGCCGCCTGTTATCTGGAAATTGTCAGCAGAGAAAGCTGGCAGACTGCTGGTGTTTTGCTGCCAGGTACCGCTTTGCAGGCTGAAGGTATGGACGGCCAACGAAGTGGTATCCGTAATCGTCCCGGCTGCTTGGACTGTGAGTCCACCGTTGTTTGCTGTGATAGGCGCACTTATAGCGATAGCACCCGCCGAATCGAGTGCCAGCGTATTCGCCGTCTGCCAGGATACGGGTACGGTTATGCTCAGATCCCCACCGGAGGTCGTCATCGTGGCATTGGTTGTATTTAATTGGCCTGTATAAGTGCCGACGTTCGAGCCATCGACGGTAAGCGTTACTGGATCAAGGAGCCAGCTGCCCGTGCTGCCTTTCGCCGCCCTGGTATCTATACGAGCCCTAGCGCCTATCTCCACCGTATGCCCCGAGGTTTCGACGTTGCCGCCGTTACCGGACGAGGTGCCGCCCTGCGCGGTGATTGTGCCGGCGAAGGTTGTTCTGCCATCACTCCAGACGACGGCCTGTCCGCCGCTGCCGCTAGTCACCGCATCAGCGGAGATAACGGCACCCGCTGCAACCGCAGTATGCGTCGCCCGCTGCTCCGTACCCTGCCCGTGGAAGTTGCCACCGACGAGCGCCGTGCCGCCGCCCGCGTCGCCGGAGACGTCGATACGCGTGCCCTGCGCCAAAGTGACAGTATCGCCAAGCACCTTTACGGTGCCGCCGTTTTCCCCGGAAGCTTTCCCGGAAGCATCGAGTATGCCGCTGTTTTGCGTCGTATCCGCTTCGAGCCGGATGACGCCGTTTCCCTTATGGATGCTCTGCGCCCGCAGGATACCGCTGTTGTTGACCACCGTATCGAGCAGGGCATCTTTCGTGCCCGCGCTCATGACCACGAGCCCACCGTCGGCGGTAATCCGGCCGCTGTTCGCAGCACTGCCGCCTGCCGCGCCGACGTCTACGGTGAGACGCAGGAGCTTATCGCCGTTAAAGTCCAGGCGAACCTTATTGCCGGCTCCCAGTCCGGCTGCGGCCGCCGTTATAATGCCTTCATTCTTTACGACAGTTCCCAGCAGCACAACATCATGCGCGGCGGTTATGTTTCCTTGATTGACGACACTTCCGGTGCCTGTGCCGCTAAAACTATCATTGCCTTTTTGGAAGTCGCGGTCCGCGATATCCAGCGTGGAGGCCACCAGCCCGCCTACATTGACCTGGGCCCCCGGTGCGAACAGCACGCCGTGCTGATTGATGAGATAGACCCGGCCATTCGCGTTCAGGGTTCCATAGATGGCTGAGGCGTTATTTCCCGTGACCCGGTTCAACGCCACCGCATGGCTGCCAGGTTGTACGAACCGTACGGTTTCTCCTTTGGCGATAGCGAAGCTCTGCCAGTCGATAGAAACCTTGTCCGTACTCTGCGCCACGGTCATGGCTGGCCCCTGCGCCGTAATCGCGGCGGCGCCGCTCGTCACAGTGCCGCCGGACGGGTTCGCGCCGGCAGTACCTGCGATACTATAGAGCAGCAGCACCGCTGCAAACGGCACCAAAAGCTGCCTGCTGCCCTTGCGCTGCCATTTCCTTCGCCATTTTCTCTGCATCCTTATTCCCTCTTTCTTCTGCACGCAGCGTAAAGAAACGCTGCTTCATCCCTGTTTCCTCAAAAATATTTCACACCCTGTATCCAGAAGCGTCCATTTTTATCGTGATCCGATTGCGCTTTTTCCCGGCCGGTTTTCCAGGCGTAAGCAAGCCGCAGCATAAAATCATTGTCCCGCGTCCACAGCATGCCGAGACCAGCACCTGCCAGGCTGCGCCGGTTATCGCCTGCAGCCGACGGGTGCTTATCCAGAATAACACTGCCATAATCGTAGAAGCTGGTCAGGCATACACTGCTGCTCTGCTTGGACAAGCCGGGCAGTCTCCAGCGGAATTCACCAGAAAGCCGGTAGCCCTGGTCGCCAGCCGCTTCTCCCTGCGGATAGGCCCGGACACCGTCGGCCCCGCCCAAATAAAGTTTTTCCGAAGAATCAAGATTACCATCGGCCAGCTGTCCGATAAAGCTGAAAGCAAATGTCAGGTTCCGCGCCACATACTGTTGACGTTCAAAGTTAAATACGGTCTTGTTGAAGTGGCTCGCAGCAGCCATACTGCTGTCACCGCCGGACAGGTTCCCCCAGTATCGCGTGAGGGAAAAGCTGTTATTGCCGCCGCCCAGCCAGCTGTCGACGAAGCTGCCGTTCAACGCGGCATTGCCCAGACGACTCGTCCTTGGGGACGCAGCTGAGCTGTTCGTATCATCGCTGAGTTTCTTATGGTCATAGCTTATGGCGCCCATGAGATTGACGTTTCGGCTGCGCACCAGCGGATACGCAAGCGTAAGGTTGTCCGTAACCGCCTCTCCGTTGGCATCCAGCGCCGCAAATTCGTCACCCAGTGTATAATGTACCCGTGAATGTCCCAGCGTCAGCCTGAGTCCGCGATAGCCCAGCGGCAGGCTATAGCTAAGGTTGTAATCGCCCATACGCTTGTCTTCCGTGAGCAGTCCGCCGATGTCCAGCCGGTCACCCAGACGGCCCGGATTGTTGAGGCTGTATTGCACGCCGCTGCGTATCTGGCCGCTATAACGGTTACCCCAGTTATCCATATACACTACCCCGCTGGCCCCGGCCGTTGATGCTGCGTGCAGGGTAAGATCCGCTGTGCCGGGCTTCTGGCCGGGACCCAGCGACGCCTGTACGGCAATGCCGTTCAGATCGTTGATGAGCAGCAGATCGTGCTCCAGTTCCTGCCGCCGGATGATTTTGCCTGACCGGGCCGCAGGCAGCATGGATTTTAACCGTTCCGGGGCTATGCCGACTGTGCCGGAAATATCAATTTTCTCATATTTGCCGGATACAATCGCGATTTCCACGCTGCCGTCCCGGAGTGTCTGCGCCGGTATGTAGGCAAATGCGACGAGATATCCACGCTGCCGGAGATACCGCGTGAGCTTATCGGCAAGCTGGTTCAGCCGATGCAGGGACATCTCCTGTCCGGCGGATCCGGCGAGGCATTTTTCCAGCTCCTGCTGCGCTACCGGAAGCTCGCCGCAGAAACGAAAGTCCTTCACCCATATCTTTTCCTGCCCGGTATCGGGATTCTCCGGCTGGGCCTCCTGTACCGTGATATCCGGGCCTTGGGGCGCCTGCTGCTGCGCGGGGGGCGGCTTCACTCCCTCCAGCGCCGTACCGCTGTCCGGTAAGATCGCAGCGCTGGCTTGTGCACTGACCAGGAAAAACGGCAGCACAAGCAGTGAAATACATCCCTTGCTATAAAAACGGCATTTCTTCATGCAAATCACCTGTTCCTTATTTGTATCTGGCTGAATTTGTATCTATCTTACGTTCTTATGAAGCCCGGGTATATTCTCTTCTCCCACCCGGCTTTTAGTGAACCAAAAATCAAAATATTCCTCTAACGCAAATATTTTCGGTGATTTTGAAATTTGGTCTGTACATAAAAAAACTAAATTTCCGGTTTCTATTGAAATCCAACATAATAATAGGTTATTATTTAGAAAAGGGCTGTGGTTCCATGGATGTTGTACCACAAGACATATTTGCACCCACTAAAGCCCATCGTGTACGCAAGCAAAACATATTGCAAGGAGATGTATCCTATGAGAAAAATCCTCCTACTGGCATTCTTCCTGTCTACAGCACTGACGATTGCTCCGGCTGCCGCTGCGCCAGCGGGCAACTACCACGGTATTGCTTTTTCAGAATACGCTCTGGCTTTGCAGGATTTCGATGCAGGGGCTTCCAGCCCTGGTTCCAAGGAATTTGTAAAGGTGAACGCAAAAGGAATTTTCCCTTCATGGTGGATACTGGAACCAGCCATGAAAGCCGGCTGGGATGTGACCTTCGACGAATCAGAAATCAAAGACGGTGCACTGCTAATCTTTGGCAATCTGAAAAATGACAATAGTATTTTAGCAACCGCAAACCTGAGCACGGATGGTTTCCTGCTGAAATGGTACGCGAACGGCCAGCCGCAGACACAGCTCTTCAAGTCCCTCGCGGAAGCCGAAAACCAGTTTGATTACAGATTCGTTGGCGCGATAAATGCTGCCAAAAAACAACGCACCAAAACCACTATAGATGTCGGTGAGAAGGTTCCGCCTTTTGCCTTTGATGTCCTGCGAAAAATCAAGAATGACGCTCTGGTATCCCCCGACAAGGTGACTATGATCAATTTCTGGGCCACCTGGTGCTCGCATTGCACAGCAGAAGCACCCGCGATTACGGCTTTCCTGCAAAAGCATTCCTCCGAAATCAATTTTTATGACTTAAAGGACGGAGCCCCGTTTGCACCTCAAGCCTGCCGTGTTTTTCAGGTTGATTATTATCCCACCACGATATTCATAGACAAAAACGGCATAATCCAATATCGTTATGTAGGCGAGGTAACCAGCAGTGCGCTGGAAAATGCGCTGCACAAAGCCCAGACAACCCTGGCACAGAAAAGGCAGTGATCGCTATGACGAAGAAACCTATCCTGGGAATTGGTCTGCTGTTTCTCTTGCTTTGGATGTCTGTACCCATGGCCGCCGCGGACGGCAGCGGTTCTTCCTGCCCTGACGGAAGCTGCAGCATTGAAAACCACCAAAGCGGCAATGCCCAGCAGCAGCCGGAGGTTGCCGACAGCTAGGCCGACAGCAGGGCTGCCTGTATTTTCTGCCAGGAAAAATCTTTTATCTTATACAAAGCTCTGCCAAATCTTCAAAGGTGCCGTGCTGCATAAACAGCGCGGCACCTTTGCTATCTATTCCCTGCTATATATCCGAGGCATTGTCTCCCGCCCTCCCTGCGGCTTGCAGGACAATTCGTACCAGTTCTTCGCCGGAGGATACGGTCTGCTTGCTGGATGAAAAAATTGTCACCGTATCGCGCTCCGGGTCCAGGCCCAGCAGCCAGAGCTCCGGGTACTGCCGCATGATGGCAGCAGCGGCAAGCTGGCTGGCATCGCTTACTTCATACAGAATCACCTGCGGAGAAAGCATCCGGATCTCCCAGAGTGCCTCGTCAAGAGAATCCCCCAGCCAACGTACCCGGATACCTTCCTGTTTTTTAAGAGAGGATTCTATCCCAGCCAAAAACAGGCTGCGGCCATAGATTCCCACCTCAAAACATCGTTCCAATATTCTCGCCTCACTTATTCTAATGACGATAAGGGTTCTTTCTCTTTTATGTTAGCAAATTTTTTTTCTCCTGACCCCTACCTTTCGTATAGTCGAAAAAAAATAAAAGTATAGCCGGCACTATACTTTTGAATAGTGCCGGCTATACTTTTGGATAGTCTGCATAGAAAAGAATCAGGACGGTTCTTTTCCTTCCCCTGGCATCCCCTCGCGCAGTGTATATGCAATAAGCTTTGTCCGGTTCGGCAGGCCCATCTTGGAGAGGATTTCTTTGACATGATATTTGACAGTGACTTCTTTCAATTCCAGCCGATCAGCGATTTCCCGATAGGTCAGGCCCCGTATCAGAAACTGCAGCACTTCCCTCTGCCGCTCCGACAGCTCTTTTACTGGTAGATTCCCCTCTGCAGGCTCCTCCGACGGATGAACCTCCGGCATGTTCTGCTCCCCGCGATGACCGAATTCATACAACAGCCGTTCAGCCAGCTGCGGCGCAAGGGGCATTTCTCCCGCCGTCATACCGGTAAGCTGCCGGATAAAACTTTCAGGCTCCATGTCCTTTAACAGATAGCCTTCGGCCCCAGCCTGCATTGCAGCCAGCAAGGTTTCCTCATCTGCAGATGCTGTGAGCATGACGACCATCGCCTCCGGATACTCTTTCTTTATCATCCGGGTAGCTTCTATGCCATCACAGCCTTCCATCTGGATGTCCATGAGCACCACATCGATCTCCGCCTCATGCATTTCATACTGCATGAGAGCCTCTACTCCGCTGCGCGCCGTCCCCACGACCTCTATGCCCTGGGAATCCAGAAAATGCTTCAACCCCTCCAGTACCAGGGCATGATCATCTACCAACAACGTTTTCATGATTTTTCCACCCTGCCTTTCCTATGGTTCTGCGGGAAACGTACCAAAACCCTCGTACCCCTGCCGGGTTGGGTATCGATTTCCAGCTGTCCGCCGGCTTCTTTCGCTCGTTCAGCCATAATCTGCAGACCGAAGCTTTTATCCTTGGCCGCCGCAGCAGCCATAGCAAAGCCACAGCCGTCATCCTCAATACGGACCGTGATCTGTACTTCCGTTTCCTCAATAGACACCTTGGCCTGCCGTGCCTGTGCATGCTTGCGTATATTCGCCAGGGCCTCCTGAATGATGCGCAGCAGCTGCAGCCTGGCGGTATCCCCAAAAGCGCGGTCAATGAGACCTGGGGGAATCTGGAGCTGCGTGGTGATTCCCCGGTTCTTTTCATACCAGGCAAGGTACTCACGGAGCCTCGATTCGAAATCACCACTTAACGTATTTGCTTTCTTCAGGCTCAGGATAGATTCCCGGATATTGGTATTCATATCCTTTACAGCCTCCCGTAACCTGTCGATCTGCTCCTCGGCTTTACCGGCCTGCCCGTCACGCAGCAGGGAAGAGGCCGTCCCCAGTCCGAGCCCGAGGAAGTTACAGATCTGCGCCTGCCCGTCATGGAGTTCACGCCCCAGTCTCTCCCTTTCTTTCAAGATAGACAGCGCCTTCTGCTGTTCCAGCAGCTTCGCCTGCTGCTGTTTCTGTTCCGTGATGTCCTTGAACACGACCGCCCTGCCCAGCCATTGCGCCCGTACGATCAGCGGCGACATATGCAGCTGGTAACAGCGCCGTCCCTCCGGGCCTTCCCATTGTGCCTCGGTATTCTGCACTGCATCACTCTCACATATGGCCGATAGCTCCGGCCAGGCCGATGCCAGCCGCTCGAACCGACTGCCTATAAGGCTGTCCGGCACACGACGCAGCAGTGTCCGGGCCGCCGGATTCATATCAGCTATATATCCATAGCTGTCTACGACGATAAGACCATCGATCATATCCCGCACCACGACCTCCTGGCTCAGAGTCAGCACATCATATACACGCCAGCGGTAAAAACCCCAGGTTACACACAACCCCGCTATTAAAAAACTCAGCGGGAGCGGCGCTACATTATCCAGACCCGGAATGTTGTCCAGCAACGTACCCAGCGTCGATATGACTCCCGTCATGGTAAACCATATCGCCTGCCGACGCCGCAGACCAGCCGTAAGCCAGACCCAGCGCACACTGAATCCCATCGCCAAAAGGCAGAGTATATAGCTGGCCAGAAACATCAGCCATAGTCCCGTCTGCTGGAAAACCTGCAAAGTCTGTCCAGCCAGACAGGCACCCTGCCAGAAGAATCCAGACCAAAGATTGGAGAGCAACCCGACCGCAAGACAGAGCACAACGCCGGTCATGATATGCCGCAACATCGCGGGTATCTTTTCCTGCTGATGGCTGATTTCTATCACGAATACGAACCAAAAATACGGGGAAAGAATACAAGCAGCCTGCATGAGCTGCATCCAAAACACCTTGTCCCCCAAGCCTTCGCTGAGCCCGATCAAAACCATTGATACCAGCCAGATTCCCTTGCATCCCTGGATACAGGCCTGTGGCTTACTGCCCGGCATCCTGCGAAATTGCCAGGTATATGCTGCCATGGCCATCAAGGCGCCTGCCACGAGCAGATAAAATCCGATATTGGCAATTGGACGGTATTCTTGTATCGACAAAGAAAATCATTCCTTTTCTTTGAGAATCCTCCGGCTGCATCCTGCAGCCTTCTTTCCTCAGTATACACGAAGAGGAATAAAAAAAACCAGGGAAACTACCAGAATCCGTCAAACCTCCCATAGAGGATGCCTGCTCCAGGTAAAAAAATTCTCTGCCTGACAAACGCTGCAGCTGCCAGGCAGAGATGCGGACACCTACCGTTTTCCTACCAGCAAGCCCACCGCCGACACAGTCAGTATACGGGCTGCATAAAGAAGCGCCTCCTCATCAAAATCGAAATGCGAGTCATGATGTCCCGCGGCAAGGCCTGCCCCTATCATCATATAGGCCGCTTCACCCCCATTTTGCTGCACACGCTCCATGAAATATGAGAAGTCCTCGCTGGCGCCAAAATCGCAGGTTCCGATTACTTCATCGAAAATGCCCAAAGATTCTGCCTCGTCCTGCAGATATTGCGCCAGCTCCGGTGAATTGCTGCCGCCTGCCGCTCCCCCTGTCTTTTTGATATCGACCTCTACATCATACATAAGGGCGGCAGCTTTCAGTATCCGCAGGGCTTCCTCTTCCATATACACGTTGATTTTACTGGTGGCACCACGTGTCTCCAACCGCAAAAGAGCCTTGTCCCCTATAACGTTCCGGCCACTCCCGGCATCCAGCCTGCCAACATTGATTCTGGAGGCTCCTGCCGAATGGCGTGAAATAGCATGCAGATTAAGTGCTGCACAGGCAGCCGCCAAAAGAGCATTCCGTCCTTTTTCCGGTGCGGCACCAGCATGCGCCGGAACACCGGTGAAATACGCGTCATATTTGCTGGTAGCCAAAAATCCCGTGACATTACAGGCTATCCTGCCTGTTTTTTGCATCTTGAAGCCTAAATGTGCTCCCAGCATGTAATCCACATCGTCGACATCGCCGTTTTCTACCATAGCCCTTGCACCCCGGACGCCCTCCTCGGCTGGCTGAAATATAAGCTTCACACTGCCATGCAGTTCATCCTTGAGTTCTGCCAATATTTCCGCTACTGCCAGGCCTACAGCCGTATGCCCGTCATGCCCGCAGGCATGCATGGCATTTGCATGCTCTGAAGAAAATCCGTCCTTATAGGGACGATGTGTTGCTTCATGGCATTCCGACACATCGTTGGCATCCATATCAAAACGCAGCCCTACCATCGGTCCCGTATCGCTGAATCGCATAACAGCGACAATGCCCGTACGGCCACCCGTCATCTTTTCGACCCAGCCACGTACTGCCCCCTCCGTGAGCGCTCTTTCCTGCGCCGCTTTCAGGATCTCTGCGGTAGGAACTCCCATCATCGCTGATTCTTTCACAGCATCCGTTCCTGTTTTGACATCATACCCAAGAACACTGAGTGTTTCTGCCACAAAAGCTGCTGTCCTGAACTCCGTCCAGCCGGTTTCCGGATGCTGATGGAAGTCACGCCTTCTTTCTACAATTTTATTCCTCATACCATCCACCAATACCGCAATTTTCTGTTTTATTTCCATAAGAAGCCCTCCTTCACATATATCATACATGTTGTATTGAAAAAGATTTTTCAAAAACCATCTTTTATTTTCCCGCCACCTCTCTGTTTTCTGCTATATCTCTACGAAAAAACGAAGGAAAGGAACGAACTGGATGAACGAGAATTTTTCCCGACGGACAAGGACATAAAACCGGGTAACAGCCATACCATTTTAGCCTATATTATAACAAAAGAAATACGAACTTGCATGAAATAGTCACGATCGCCACACGTATATAAAAATACTGGACGAAAATATTACCAGGTTTCTACAACTGTATTGCATATAAAGAACCAGAAATAAAAGACGTACACAAAAAGAGGAATCCGCAGCTTGTCCGGGTTCCTCTTTTTGTGTACTTGTCCCTAGAACTACCTATGTATATTTAAAGCCGATGAAAAGCCCTGTCAAATAAAAAATGGCTTCTGCATCCAGCTTACATGCGCATTGCTAACGGATAGCACAATAAAACTCTTACCGTTTAGAGTTCTACTTTTAAATCGCCAGGCGCATCCTGAATGAATATCTTGACTCCCTGCCGTTTTATATAGTTTAGATTCTCCATATCCTGCTCATTGACATGAACCTTTTTACTCAAGGACCACTTGCCCCGCGAAAAATGCATGCTGCCCAAGTCGAGCTGCAGGATTGGCACCTTGCCATCTATGAGCCGCCGAACGGTTTCCGGTGTCCGGCAAATAAGGAATATTTTCTGTGATGGTCTACCGGTCTCAAGGATATGGATGGTTTGGCGTACCGAAAAAAAGCATACCCGAACACCGAACGCAGTAGCTACGACCTCCATGAGCTTTTCCTGCATAGAACTTTCTGCTACATCATCATCCACAACAATCAATAGGTTCGCTCCTAATAAGGTCATCCATGTTACACCAATCTGGCGATGGATCAAGCGATTGTCCACACGAGTCAACAATATATTGGCGCTGCTCATTTTCCCATACCCTCCCTGTATTGGTAAATGCAGATGCGTCAATGGCATGCGATTCCATCCAAAATGACTTTTTATATGTTCCATGCTATAATTTATACGTCATGTGAAATTAGTCCATCCTCAACCGTACTATGGGCGGACGACCTGTTTCGGATTGCATTGATCCGGCTCTCACTAAATTTGAATTTTGCATAAATTATATTTCTAAAATCCATGGTTCATCCTTTTATACGACTCCATCTGCATCACGATTTTCTGCTGTTTCTCCCCTGGAATTACCCATCATACAAAGTATCTCGAGCATGGACATATTGTTACCCGGCCATCTCAAAATTCTTATTCCTTTGCCCTTATATACAGCAACCTGATTGTTATACAATTTCTCCTTCCTGATCTGCCTGTACGGTTAAAACTCTATCATCTAAAGAAGCATAGGGCAAATCTGCCAATTGTTAAAAATGTGTCGTCGTTTTCGTCACCACTTTGGAGACTTTCTATATCTACTATTATAGTCACCATATTGGTGACAGTCAAGAGGTAATCTCATGCCCAGTCAAAAATTTTTTGGCCAAACATTGCGCCAATTACGTCAAAGCAATCAACTAACCATAGAAAATCTGGGAGATTTGCTTCAGGTCTCAAAACAAACCATCAGCCGCTGGGAGCTTGGTACAAGGGAACCAAATCTGGACATGCTTATACAGATTGCAAATCTCTTCTTCGTGTCTACAGATTATCTGTTAGGACGTACAAATGAACCACAGCACGATTATTACTACAAACAGGCCGAGTCTGCTCTGCTTGTAGGCGCTCCGCCTGTCCTGCTGCTGCTATTCAACTATGCCAAAACAGCCGGTAGGAAAAACATAGCTATTCCCATCGACAAGCGTATGTATTTAATTCATATATTTTCCGACTGGAAACTACACATAGCGGAAAAAATCAGATCCTGTTCTCCGTCTCTCACCAGGCAGGCAGAGCCAAAAAACTGCATTTATGAATCCATCCCCTCTGTACAAAATGGACTCTATGTACATGATGCACCCGGTTTCTCTGTCGCAGGTGAGGATATCTGCCTGGAGAAAAAGAAACGCCTCATAGTGTCGCATCTGCCTCACATCCTGCATTTAACTCCAACGGATATGCAGATTTTTCTTACAGATTTGCCAGAAGCCTGCATCGAGTATCTGTATCCCCTGGTTCTAGATGATATGAAGCTGCCGGAGTCCTCTTTAAATAACAAAAATATACCACCCAAATAAAGCAGGCGGCATAAATTTTTTTTATTATTGGTCTGTACCCGGTGCAAGCTTTTAACCGGTCAATATTCCATAGTGCCTCTTCAGGCTCCATAAAATAGTATACCCGCCACAATCGAAAAAACAAGGATTCTATTCGCCGAACATTTGCGTGAGGCTGCCAAGGCAGCACTAAACAAACAAACCAGCACCAAAAATACATCTGGCGAATCCTGTAAAAAAATATCTCCCAGAACCAAAATACTGAAGCTGGACACAACCAGGACCACCCCTGCTAAAAAACCGTTTGTGGCCGGGTATTTACTTAATTTCTGATAAAAATGCTTGGTTATCAGTACCAGGAACGGCGGCAGCACCAACGCAATTCCCGCTAAAACTGCCCCATAAAATCCACCCGTAAGTTTGCCCAGGCTGACGACCCAAAGCCCATTCGGTCCCGGTGCAATTTGTCCAATCGCCAAAGCCTCTGCAAATTGCTTTTCCGTGGCCCACGCCTGTTCGATAAAATCCGCATGGAGCATGGGCAGCGGGCCAAAGCCTCCCGTTGATAAAATAACGGCTTTAAATAGAATGACAAAAAATAACAACCAGTTCACAACACTGCCCTCATTTCTTATTTTTTTCCATAAATATATAAGTAAGCGCTCCAATAAAAGCCCCTACAGCATAAAGCCATACCACCCCGACATGCAAAAACTGATAAAGGATGGCTGTCACCAGAACAATGGACAGCAGCAAACCAATCGGAATGATTCCGGCCTGCTGTCCTTTTCGTAGAATTGGTTTCATATTGCGCCAATTCGTTACAAGCGAAATCCCCAAAATAGCCGCAAAAGCGGTGCGCAAAGCATGCTGTACTGCTGGAAGGTCACTGAACAAAATATATACGGATGACAAGGCAACCGTAATCGCCGCACTCGGCAAAATCAGTCCCAAAACTGATACAATGCTGCCGCGCCATCCAGCCAGGCGCTGTCCAATCAAAATTGTATATGCCAAAATATTGATTCCCGGCGTTATTTGGCCCACGCCAATGATTTCCGTATATTCTTCCTCCGTAAGCAAGTGCAGCTTATATATGAATTTATCCTGGATCATAAACTGTACAACAGCCCCGCCACCAAAGGAAACCGCCCCTATATAAGCCCAATGATAAAACAAGCGGTAAAAAGAAATTTTCTTATTCACATTTATAGCATCGACCATCTGCACCATCCTCATCTGTATTCTTTCTTCTATCATTATCCGTATGCTGCCACATCCGTTTTATCTATTATACTCTCTGGTCAACAGAGAATCCATAAATCTGCAGGAACCTGTCTTTTTTATAAACGCTTGTCATTTTTACTTTTTTCGCCTATACTATATAAAAATTCTATACAACATATTATAAAAAAAGAAGGAGGTCTATGTCTAAAACCAGCAGCAACGCATCGTACTCTGTTCATAGCAGGACAAGAAATTTCTATTGTCTGACAGTCGAAAAAAATCAAACCATACGTGACAATTTGCGCAAAACATCTTAAAAACCATTTAAACTTTATGCTGCGAGGAGGCTTCTTAATGTTAAAAAAACTTTTATTGACCCTTTTGCTGATTTTTTCTTTCAATTCTCTGGCATTCGCTGGTGATTGGCATGAACTCCCCGATGGAATCTGTGCGAAATACGCCGCTCAGGAATTCGAACAGATTGCACCCTCTCCCGGTGTGAACTGGCTCAACAAAAACTCTTTCTGGGTTGAACAGGCCCACGAGGCCGGCTGGGTGACAAAAGCAGATGTACATGATGCGATGGAGGGTGCTATTGTCGAATGGGAAGGCCTGAATCAGGATGAGGGTCACGTGGCAATCGTGCGCAAGATCCTGGCTGACAGAATTATTGTGGAAGAACAAAACTCTGGCAATCCTGTCGGCATAAAGTCTTATACATTTGGAGGACGTCAACATAAATCGACTGTCACTGAAGGATGGGGAAAAACGACCCAACGGGCTATCCCTTACTCGGCCCTGATAAACATGGACACAAAAAAATTCATGGGGTACATCTGGCCGGTCCGTCAAGCTGACTATGACAAAAATCCATCCCAATATGCCATCTCCCTTACGAGCCAGGCAGAAATTCAGGAGCCGCGTTATAAGGGATTTAAGGAATACTGGTTCATTACTTACGTCTTGAAGGAGTTCGACAAGATTGCACCCGCCCCCGGTGTAAACTGGCATGGAGCTACCGAAACCTGGATTACCTCCGCACAAAAGAACGGATGGGCCACTACAACGGATCCTATGTCTCCGCAGTTAGGTGCCTTAATGATCCGGATAAATCCAACCACCAAAAATGCGAAGGTTGGTATTGTCCGAGCTATCAAGAATAACACCATTACCATTGATTCAAGAAAAACCAGCCTATATCCGATATCTCAGTCCTTTGTCTTAAACGAACTAAGTGCCCCTGACAAAGATGGTTTTATTTTTCTCGGTTACATCTTACCTACCCGGAGCTAACAGCATAAAGAAAGTATGATACACATAAATGACAATAGCCTGAAACCTTTTGGTTTCAGGCTATTGCTGCATATATAGATGCTTTGCACAGACTTCCGCAGCTTTGGGTCCGTGTACCTGCCAGCTCATCCCGCTAATTTCGCCAATCCACAAGCGCAGAAAAGTCTTTCCGCGGCCGGGCTGGTGGCTGCTCTGCCGGATATCCTATAGCCAACGCTGCAACCATAACGCCATCTGCTGCCAGCCAGGTATTGAGTTCCTCATAAGCGAAGAAAATATCACCGATCCAAAGGCTCCCCAGCCCCATGTCAACTGCTGCCAATGACATATTTTCAATAGCCGCGCCGATGGACTGCACATTGCAGATTTCTGCTATGCGTTCCTCTGTATCCAAAGTCGCGGACAAATCCCCAGCCAGAGTATCCACAATAAAAACAATCACGGGCGCCTCTTCCATTATTTTCAGCGTATACTCCGCACCATGGATATGTTCGCGGCTGCGGGGCAGCACTGCCTTCTCCGATACTTCCCGCAGCAAGCCCTTTTGCATTTGCTGGAGCATACCCTTTTTCGCTGTTCCCGATACGACAACGAATTTCCACGGCTGCCGATTCTTGGAGGACGGAGCTGCGATTCCAGCCTGCAAAACCCCTTCGAGCAAATCCCGGGGCACAGGTTCCTGCCGGAATTTCCGAATACTTCTTCTGTCATAAATCTCTTTTATCATTTTTCCTCCCATAAAATATTGAGGGCAGTATTCCGCCCTCAATTGCAATATAAGACAATCGCCGCAATGTCACAAAAAGTCCCTGCGAAATTCGACTATCCCCTGTCCTTATATTTGCTTTTATTCTGCAAAACCTGAAATAACCCTTCCTGCAGGCTGCAATAAAAATCTCAGCTCCCTATTTTATCCCCCATACTCATCGGTCAATACAATAAAGAATCATCTTTTGCAGCAGCCGCAACCTCGGCTCTACGGTTTTTGTATCCAGCCACTCTTTTACGCTGTGGCCGCCGCCGCCCACAGGTCCGACTCCATCGATGGTTGGTATCCCCATGGCTGCGGTATAATTGCCATCAGAACCGCCACCTGTAGCGACCCAGTCAAAGTGAATCCCCATCTCTCTGCCAAACCCGGATACGGCCTCACATAGTTCCTCCGTTTGCTGCGAAGCGTTCATGGGCGGACGGTTTAAACGAAAACTATACTTGACCTGCGCGCCGCCCGGAGTAAAGCTTTTATTGGACAACCCCGCAAAAGCCGATTGTATACGCTGCAGTTCACTTTCCTGTCTAAAACGCACATCGACTTCGGCGAAAGCTGCATCTGCAACAACATTGCGTGCTGCTCCACCTCGAATAGTGCCAACGTTGACAGATGTACCAGCTGCATAATCATTCAGTTGGTGGAGCGCAATAACCCAGTTGGCCAGTTCATGGATGGCCGAACTCCCATCCTGCGGGGCAACACCCGCATGCGCCGCTACACCCTCAGCTTGTAAATCAAAATCTGCCACACCGCTGCGTGCCTTTACCATATCACCATTTTTGCGTGCCGCTTCTATAACCAGCACGTGCTTTGCATTTGCTGCCACCCTTTCGATAAGCTCTCTCGAATACATCGAGCCTGTTTCTTCATCGCTATTCAGCAAAAAACAGATTTTCCCTTTACCCAGCTTATCCTCGTTTTTTAATTCCACAAGCGCATAATATGCTGCCAGCAGGCAGCCTTTCATATCACTTACGCCAACACCTGTCACGATGCCCTGCTCATTGATTTTATATGGTCTTTTCACCGCTTCGCCAACCGGAAACACACTGTCCATATGCCCCAGCAGCAATACATCATAATCATTGTCTTCACAGTTTGTTATCTGCAAACAGGGGCCAACTTTCTCTGTCGGCAATTTATGTAAACAAGTTTTCCAGCCATTCGCCGCAAATTTTTGTTGAAAAAACTCTGCCACTTTAGCTGTTCCTTCCGGTGTATAGCTCCCATTATCAAAATTAACGAGATACTCCAGACTTTCCAAATACGTATCCATACGAAATTGTTCCATGGCATAATAGCCACCTTTCTATAAAATACCTGATTTTACAAAGTTCAAACAAGAAAGCGCATCACCAGCATCGCCAGAAGCGCATTGACAATAGCAATGCCAAGCAACGGCGCATAATATTTGCCCTGAACGCCTGCTGTGCCAAGGCACCGGCCCATGTATTGCGCCTGTGCACCCATGAGAAAAATAGCTGGTATAAGGATGGATACATGCGTCCCCGTCAAAATACCTTCTGCATAGAGGCTGGCACAGGCACCTACACCACCACCCATAGACAGCCATGCGCTCAGAAGAACAGTTATACCCTCGCCCGGCAAGCCAAAAACAGCCATGATTGGTGCAAACGCATTGCCTAAAAATGCCAGAATACCCGTAATCTTCAACGCCTGAATCAGTACGAACGCCATAATGAGGTTTGGAATAATGCTGTTGAAATTAATTTGCAGGCCTTTTCTGGCCCCCTCAACAAATACATCTATAAGTGATTTTTTCATTTATTAATCGCCTCCTCCGGTATGCGTTTCAGGTACAATCTCATCAAGTTCGTCCCAAACACCTTGAACACGCACATCACTATGAGGGGTGTGATAATTGGTACCGTCATCAGAGAAAACAGCGCCGCACCTGTGGCCAAATAATTCGTAATAATTCCATCGGCACTGAGTTGGAACGCACAAAACAATAAACGCTCACGATCCGTAATCATATCGTTGTCACGAAGCTCACGCGTCATGCTGGCTCCGGCATCTGTGCTCTGCAAGCTGGAAATAAGTGCCAAGCCTGTGATTCCCGGTATCCCGAGCAGTGGCCGAAGCAATGGCGTCAACAATTTCTCTGCTGCCCGGAGTCCCTGCAGATATGTAACAATTTCAACAATGCCAAGTGCCAGCATAACGCTGGGCGCTAAACTCAACGCAAAAAGAAAGCCATCGCGTGCTCCAATACCAGAGCTGCCGGTAAATGTCGCTGCTGCACTGTTCGGTCCCTGTAAAGCGCCAAACTGTCCCAACAGTGCCGTAAAGTCGAATACCTTCAGCCAGCCCTCAGCATTGGCGAAGATTCCTGAAAAGAAGATAATCGCCAAAATAAGCGACACATAGCCATACCAGGGTACCGATTTAGCTCTGTCTTGTTCCAAAGGGGTTTCCGCTTTCTGCACCGTGGAAGTTTCCTTTGTAATTTTTCCCATTTTTCTACACTCCTTTATATTGGTTTTCTGATACAACTTATACTCTCGCATTTCACATGCCAACTTTTTATAGGAATTTACACGGGATTTTCGGCCAAAAGGCTATAAAAAAGAGCTTTCAGAGCGATTTTATCTTGCAGCCGGCAATTCAATGGTTTATAATTCATTATATTATCAACCATATCAACCATTTGGAGTGATACATATGAAAAAATATCGTGTGGCTATTATATTGCTGCGTAAGCGCCTTCATTTCATTTATCAACTGGAAAATATGTTTGGCAAATATATGGATCTCAAAAGCTACTCGGTCGAAGAGGGCATCACCCCGTATATAAATTGCGACCTTGCTCTTGTTCCCTCACACGAAGTTGCTGAAATCGTACAGAAATATTTGCTGCCGCAAACCTCCCTGCTCGTTGTACGGCGCACACTATCGCAGGAGGCATTTAAGAGAGTCCTCTCGATTCCCGCGCATACACGCGTGCTTGTCGTAAATACCTATTGGCAGATGTCTATTCAAACCATCTCATCCCTGTACGAACTGGGTGTCACACATCTCGACCTTATTCCATATTCCAATGACGGAACCAGCACCTATGATGATATCGACTATGCTATCACAGCCAATGAATCCCAGTATGTCCCCAGGCATGTCCAGCACATCATCGAGATTGGTCCCAGATTAGTCGATGTTTCCAGCCTGTTTGATATTTTAAATAAGCTGAATCTTCTAAACGCAGAAACAAGAGCTGTCCTGCATGAACATGAAAACGACATGGTGCCCCTAAGTTCCGGATTCGTAAGCATGTTCAACCATTTTCAGCAGAACAACAAGAACTTTGATATGCTGTTGGACATGCTGGATGACGGTGTATTGACCTTCGATGCCAATCAACGGATCAAAATATACAATAAACGTATTATCAAATTTTTTTCATCCAAACTTCCAGTTCTCACAAATTGTCCCTTTAATGAAATTTTCGACAGCCATATCTGCAGCATCCTTGCCCGCGACGAATGTATTCGCGATGAAATGTTTATGTTTAATCACAAATATTATCTGCTCAATAAACAAAACATTTATGATAGCGAAACATGTACCGGTGGTTTCATCACAATCCGCGAGTGTGAAAGCATCGAAAACCAGAATCTCCAAATATCCCGGGCTATGACAAACAAAGGTTATCTGGCAAAATACAATTTTGACTCTGTCCAGGGGAAAAATATGCATCTGTTGAAAACCATCGCCCTCGCCAAAAAAGCAGCCACAACCAACAGTGATATCCTGATTGAAGGTGAAAGTGGCACAGGAAAAGAGCTTTTTGTCCAATCCATCCACAATGCCTCAAAAAGATGTAACGGCCCTTTTGTCGCCTTCAATTGTGCCGCCCTCACAGGTTCTCTGCTCGAAAGCGAACTTTTCGGCTATGAGGAAGGCTCTTTTACCGGTGCTAAACGCCATGGCAAACACGGGCTGTTCGAGATTGCCGACCACGGAACCATATTTCTGGACGAAATTTCGGAAATTCCCTTCGACATACAGGTAAAGCTGCTGCGAGTACTACAGGAAAGAGAGCTCATCCGCGTTGGCGGCACCCGCACAATTCCTATCGATGTCCGTATCATTGCCGCAACCAATCAAAATCTCTACGAACTTGTACAAATAAAAAAATTCCGTATGGACCTCTACTTCCGTCTCAACGTTTTCAATATAAAAATCCCGGCACTTCGCGAGCGCCGGGATGATATTCCCTATCTTGTACACTATTTTCTTAAGGAAAAAGATATTAAAGCCGACTTCCCTTATGCACTCATGGAGTTTTTCCAAAACTATGACTGGCCGGGAAATATCCGCGAACTAAAAAACTGCCTTGAATATATGGTAAACCTCGATGAAGGCTTCACCAAAGAAAATCTGCCGCAGCATATGCAGTTCCAGCTTCAACAAATCGACAGCAGGGAAAAAAGCCAAATAAAAATTCTGGATGACCCGGAGGAAGCGACTTTGCTGCTCCGATTCCTGCGCGATGCCTATAAAGCGCACACCTATATTGGACGCCGGGAACTTGCACAGAAAATGAGCAGGCATCAAATTTTTATGAGCGAACAAGGCGTTCGGACTATGCTCTATAAGCTGGCAGCCCTGGGGCTCGTCCATCTTTCCCGTGGCAGAGCCGGCACCCGGATAACCACAAAAGGACTGGAACTTCTGGGAGAATAAACCCTATAAGATCAAAATAATCCATTACTTCTCAAGGCTCAGTGTCCTTACAATGATATTAAATTCCAAAGCTGTTTACCTATGAGGACGGTCGTCATGACTATAAACAGCGGCCTCACATAGCCGGTTCCCCTGGAAATCGCCATGCGCGCACCGCAAAAAGCCCCTGCGACGATAGCAACGGCTATGGGAATCGCATAATGGAAATCCACATTTCCAAAATAAACATACAACGAAGCCGAAGCAATATCACTGGAAAAATTCACCAGACGTGCATTGGCAGCCGCTCCTAAATAGTCAAATCCGGCAAAAAGAAACGCAAAAATAAGAAAAGATCCCGTCCCTGGACCAAAAAATCCATTATAAACACCTATAATAAATGTCAGTGCAAAACTCATATAGCGCATATTTTTTGTCATGCCATGATAGGTGGAAATACTGCCCCAGTCCTTTTTGCAGACACTATAGATTGCCACAATAACCAGCATCCCGATCACCAGGGGCTGCAAAAAGTCCGACGGTATTTGCTGAACAATCATGACACCACACAGCGCTCCTACGAACGCGATGGGAAACAAAATACGAATAAGTGCTATATCCACTTTACCGGAACGCATAAATGCAATAAAGCTCGAAATACCACCCGTGGCAAATGCCAGCTTATTCGTCCCCAAAGCCGTAATCGGCGGTATGCCTACACCAAGCAGCGTTGGTATCATAATAAGCCCCCCGCCGCCAGCCACTGCATCGACAAAAGAGGCAACAAATCCCATAAACATAAGGAAGCCTATTGTGTAAGTATCATCCAAAAGAATCACTATCCTGTCTTATAAACCCGCGAGTGCAGTGCATTCGCGGGTTCTTAATATTTTATAATACACTGCAAAAAGCAATCTCTCAGATTGTACCACAAATAAAGGCAACAGGAAATGTCAGTGGAGATACCGGACACTTTTGCATACTGCCATTACAATCACTGCTGCCAGTATAGCCTCTGCCACCCCGTTAATACATACGATTCCCATAATAAACGACGCCACGGCGTCCAGATTGATTCTCATAGCCTCCGCCACCAGCGGTTTTGCCAGAATATATAAAAATCCAAGATAGAGAGTCGTATTGCATAAAGCGCCTGCCGCTCCTGCAAGGCCAAAGCAGAACACATTGTTCTTTCCCAAAAATCTTTGGCTGAAAATGAACACATATCCGGACAAAAAACCTGTCAAAATCCGGGGAATTACCGAAATGACAAAATATACCACCACGCTATACTGTATAACTGTCATGGCAACAATGCTGGTTGTCTGTCCCGTCAGGACAAGATAAAAACCTAAAAACCCCCACAAGCCGCCCAGCAGGGCACCAGCCTTCGGGCCTAATAAAACCGCTCCTATAATAACCGGTATATGGTATATAGTCGCTACAATCGGTCCAATAGGGATATTCCCTATATTGGTCACAGTCAAAACTATGATGATGGCGATGAGCATTCCCATCTGCGTCAGATATAACGTCTTTGAGTTCTTTGTCATAAAGCATACTCTCCCTTACAAGATCGATTTTTATGCAGCTTGCCAGTATCCCTGTCCGACAATGCGGACGCAGGCCGTTTTTTGACGGCCTCATTTTCATGCATATGCTTTATGCTTCTGTTTTTCGAACATACTCCATGCCCCATTTCCACCTTCTAAGGTTTATTTTTGCAGGCAAAAGAAAATGCCTTCCGGATGCTGATCCGAAAGGCATAGATATCCTATTAATGATGTTCCTTCCTGTCTCAGTCGTAAACGATCTAAGCAGATATAAAAATTTTTAGGTGCTCACTGAAAAGTATAATTCACATCACTGTGATATTACCTTTTGCCACGTAAAAAGAGTATCATATCTGTTATGAAAAATCAATCACACAGCAAAAAAACATAAAGCATATTCTATTTATTTTTGCACTTCAGGACACACTTTAGAACGTACAAAACAAGTTGCTCTTCATCGCGCCATCATATTTTTTTACTCTTTTATTTCCACCTTTGTACCAACAGCTCTATCAAGCTTGGCTTTATTTGCATTGTAATCATAAAGTGAATCTATATAATTTGTCTTCGCCTGATCAAGCGCGAGCTCGGCATCCATGACATCTAAATTCGTATCAACTCCTGCACTATAGCTTTTCTGAGACATATCTAAATTGACATTTGCCTCTTCGATTGCAACCTGATTCGTTGTAATTCGTTTTTCAGCTTTCCTCATATTTAAACAGGCATCACTAATTTCTAAAGCAATATTATCTCTTGTCTGTTGCTGTATATTTTGGGCAGAAAGAATACCGGATTTTGCTGATTTAATTTTTGCATTTGTATTGCCCGAATCAAAAATGTTCTGTTTTACCATCAGCATGGCAGTCCAATTGCGGTTATCTGTTCCGGCAAAATCATCATCATCCCAATCCATAGTTCCCTTTATGCGCACATCCGGACGCTGTGCACTTTTAGCAATATCCATCTGTTTTTCCTGAATTTTGACTGCAATCGCCTGCTGTGCCATTTCAGGGCGATTTTCCAATCCTTCTGCTGTCATTTCATCTAAATTTAAATCATATTTTTGATATCCAAGCACATCAAGCAGGCTGATATCCGTATCCAGCGCCAATCCCATTGTTTTATTCAGGCTGCGAATGGATAAATCATAGTCACTCTGTGCCTTGACCAAATTGTTTTCCGCATTCGCCATACGTACCTTCGTCTGTACTACATCATGCCATGGCACTACTCCGGCATTATACATCTGCTGTACATTATTTAGATGCTGATTAAAATTATCTACCATTTGATTAGCTATATCCAAAACAGTTTTCGCTTTTAATGCATCGTAATATTTCAACTCAGTTTCAAGTTTCAGCTTTTGTTTTGTTGCATCAATTTCAAGTTCAGATGCATTTAGTGATAGTTTCGCCTGATCGATTGTGTTTTCCAGCCGTCCACCAGTATACAGAGGAATACTGGCGGATAATTCATTACTATAGTAGTTATACGGTGAATCAGCTTCCAGTGTAGCCTGCCATGTGTGCGGTGCTGTCGAGCGCATATCCGTATGCTGATAATCAAGAACGATTCCCTTACTGCTCTTTGCCTCTTTTACACCCCAGACAGCCTGTTCTTTTTGTGCCTCTACGGCCTGTAAAAACGGATCATTTTTCAGCGCAAATGCAACACTATCATCTAAAGACAAATTAAGTTCTGCCGACGCATGTTGACAAAAAAACAATGTAATCAACAGAAAAAATGATTGTTTTTTTAAAAATCGAAACCTCATCTCTTGTAAAACCCCTTCTATTTTATAATTAAAACCGAACACTTTGCATTCGCTGTAACATATTTACTTACACTCCCCTGCCATATTCCAGAAAGAAAATTTA